>JBKJLC010000182.1:0-13971 GCA_046597055.1 Kofleriaceae bacterium
CAGCTGCAGCGCGCGGCGAGCAGCGTCCACCTCAACCTCAGCGAGTCACAGGGGCGCGAGGGCGGCGATCGCCGCCGCTTCTTCGAGTTCGCCGCCGGCAGCGCGTTCGAGGTGCGCGGCGCGCTCGAGGCCGCCGACGACTGGGGCTGGATCGGCGACGTCGCCGCGATCCATCGCACCGCCCGCCGCATGATCGCGCTGCTCTGGGGCCTACGCTGCACCGCGCAGTGATTTGACCGCCCCCGGCCGCGCGCCGGCACCGCGCTCGGCCGCGGACCCCGAACGACGGCGTGGGCGTGAGCGTGGGCTCGAACGCGGGCGCAGGTGCCGGCACGGGCACGAGCGCAAGCGCGGGCGCGGGCGCAGGCGCAGGGCGCAGGCGTCAGCTCGGCGCGGGCGCAGGTGCGGGCGCGGGCCGGTGCTGCTCACGGCGCCCGCCTGCCGTCCGCCGTCAGTCAGTCAGTCCACGAGCGCGGACACCACCCTGGGCGTCTGCCCTCAGCACCCCGCACATGTTCTTGTGGCCCTGAGCCAGGCTCGCGAAGCGCGGAGCCCGCGGTCGAGGGCATGCCGTCGAAGAACGTGTGCTGCACCTTGCAGGCCTGCCCTCTGGATCGCGCACATCTTCCCGGTGTCCCTGAAGCCAGGGCGAGCGCACGCGAGCCCGCCGTCGAAGGGCAGCCGGCAGCCCGTCGGAGCGGCGTGCGGCTCCTCGCCGCTCTTCCCTTCGACGCGGCGCCTTCGGCGCCGGCTCAGGGACACCGGGAAAGGGCGAGCGCTGCCGATCACCGGGAGGCTTGGGATCAATCCAGAGGTCCGCCCTTCGACATGGCGCTTCGCGCCGGCTCAGGGCCACCGGAAAAAGGGAAGCGCTTCCGATCACTTCGAGAGGCATGGTCTGCCCTTCGACCTCGCGCTGCGCGCCTCGCTCAGGGCCACCGGGGAAGGAGCGCACTTCTGTTCGCCTGGCGAAGTTGTGATCAATCCCGAGCCGCCCGCGCCGCTTCGCCGTGATGGTGGCGCAACGCCCGGTCAGCGCCGCGCGCCGAGGTCGACCGTGATCATGAGCGGCTGGGTCGCGGTGTCCGAGGTCACCGGCGGCCGGCGCTGGCCCTCGAAGCTGCGCCACCAGGCCAGCGCGCCGTCCTCGTCCCAGGCCGGCACCGGCAGCGCGCCGAGCGCGGTGCGCAGGGCCGCCGCCGAGGCGGGACGGGCCGCCGGATCCTTGGCGAGGCAGGTCATGATCAGCGCCTCGAGCGCCGGCGGGATCGGGCGGTCGGTGCGGGTCGACGGCGGCCGCGGCGGTGTGGTCACGTGGTGCAGGCACAGCTCGACCGCGTTCTTGCCGCTGAACAGCCGATGGCCGGTGAGCAGGTAGTAGCCGAGCGCGCCGAGCGCGTAGAGATCGCTGGCCGGACCGACCTGGTCGGGGTTGGTGACCAGCTCGGGCGCGAGGTAGTCGGGCGTGCCGAGCAGGCGGCCGCCGCCGCTGGTGGGCGCGGCGATCTCCTGGGCCAGGCCGAAGTCGAGCACCTTGGCGACGTCAGGCTGGTTGCCGCGCCGGCACAGCATCACGTTGGCAGGCTTGATGTCGCGGTGGGCGAGCCCGCGACCGTGGGCCTCGTCGAGCGCGCCGCAGATCTGGCGCAGCACGTGGATGACCCGCGCCGGCGGCTGCGGGCCGTCGAGCGTGACCAGGTGCTCGAGGTTGACGCCGTCGAGGAACTCCATCGCGTAGTAGAAGACGCCGCTAGGGCTGTGGCCGTAGTCGTAGATCGCGACCGTGTTGGGATGGGTGAGCTGGCTCATGTGCTGGACCTCGCGCTCGAGGCGGGCCAGGTTCTCGGCGTCGTACTTGTCGGGCGGCACCACCTTGATCGCGGTGGGCCGCCGCAGGAGCGCGTGGCGGCCGCGGTAGACGGTGCCCATGCCGCCCTTGCCGATCTCCTCATCGAGCATGTACTGGCCGAGTTGCTGCTGCAGGGCCAGGCTGATCTGCCGGCGTAGGCCGTAGATCACGCGCGACCCGAACGTCGCGAGCAGGCACGCGATCAGCAGGAACAACAGCAAGCCGATCACGAACGCGACCGGCGGCACGTCGGTGCGCCCGGGCTGATCGACCGCGATCGCCACGCCGGCGGTGAGCAGCGGCATGCACGAGAGGCCGCTGACCACGGCGGTGCGCCGCCCGCTCGACGGGATCATGATGGCCCGGCTGAACACCATGAAGATGTTCCAGATGAACGCGGTGTAGATCGCGACCCGCTGATCGGACTGGAAGTATGCGGCGATGCCAAACAGCATCCCGATCAGCAGCGCGTAGAGCGCGTCGACCCGGTACAGCGCCTCGAGCGAGATCTGGCGGCGGGGCAGGGTGACCTGCCAGATCACCGCGAGCAGGAGCAACCCGCCGGTCGCCAGGGTGTGGACCAGGTCGGCGCGCTCGGGGCGGGTCTCCGGGTAGACCTCGTACATCCCCAGCACGAAGCCGAACAGCGCCCAGAAGATGCAGAACATGACCTTCGAGAACAGCGCGAGCCGGTCGCGGACGTAGTCGCGCACCTCCTCGTCGTTGGCGCCCGGGCTCCACGGCAGCGCCGCGCGCAGGGTGCGACGCGGGATCAGCCACGGCCAGCGGCGGGCGCTCACGACGGTGCGCCCAGGAATTGCGGACGGTTGCCGGGCCGGGACATAAAGGCCAGCGCGCGTGTCGATCCGGCGGTCCGGCGTTCGTCGTGAAGACAACGAGCACGCGTCGCCCGGCCAGCACCGGCCCGCGCCCACGCGCTCATCCCCCGACCCCCAGGAGCCACGACGATGCGTTTCATGATGCTGATGATCCCCAAGGGCTACGAGCAGGCCGCGCCCGGCACGATGCCACCGGCCGACGGCGTGGCCAAGATGATGAAGTACAACGACGCCTTGCAGAAGGCCGGGGTGTTGCTCGCGTGCGAGGGCCTCCACCCGCCCTCGGCGGGCGCCCGCATCACCTTCGGCGGCGGCAAGCCCAAGGTCACCGACGGCCCGTTCGCCGAGGCCAAGGAGGTGCTGGGCGGCTACTGGATGATCCAGGTCAAGTCGCGCGAAGAGGCGATCGCGTGGGCATCGCGCTGCCCGGCCGGCGAGAACGAGCTCATCGAGGTGCGCCAGGTCCAGGAGATGGAGGACTTCCCGGCCGATGTGCAGGCGGTCGTCGCCAGCTTCCCCGACTTGCAGGCGCTGCCGGGCGCCAGGCCCTGACCCGCCCGGCCGCGCGCTTCACGTGAACCTCACGTGACCGCGCTGGGAGCCTCACGCGCCGCCGGTGCATAACCGGAGGCGTGCGAGCCGTCTTCCTCGGGATCCTGATCTGCGTCGCCACGGCGGCGCACGCGGAGCCGCCGCACGAGCACGCGCGTCGCCCCGACAGCACCTGGCGCGCGCTGATGCGCGGGCCGTTCTGGTCGTCGCGCCTGTTCGCGACCCCGGTCGCCGACACGGTCGGGCCCTACGTCCTGGCGATGAGCTGGGACGGCAGCCTGCTCGAGGACCCCGGCATCCTGTCGTCGGCCGGCGTGGTCGCGGTCGGGTTCGGCGACATCGCCCAGCTCGAGTACCGCCACACCTCGGCGATCAGCCTCGACGAGGCCCAGGCGCCGGTGCCGGCGGTCGGGCTCCAGCTCGAGGCGCCGCTGCCGTCGGGCCGGGGCTGGCCGGCAGTCGCGCTCGCGTTCCGGCTCGGCGTGCCGCGTCGCGAGGACGTCGAGGGGCTCACCGTCGACGAGACGGTCACCGACCTGTACCTGATGACGCGGCTCCACCTGTGGGGACCGCTCACGCCGGTGACCCTGCACGGGGGCGTGCGGCTGTCGGCAGCGCGCATCGAGCTGGGCGGCACCGGCACCGGCGAGGCGCGTCGGCGCCAGTGGCTGCCCGCCGGCGGCGTCACCGTCGCGGTCACCGACGAGACCCTGGCGATCGTCGAGCTCGGGCTCGCGCCGTCCTTCGATCTCGACGGCGCCGGCGCGCCGACCATCGAGGCCGGCGTGATGGGACGGCTCGGCGCTCGCTGGTTCTTGCATCCCGCGTTCTCGTTCGACATCAGCCTCGGCTACCAGCGCGACGACGCCACCGCTCCCGGCGGCGTGCGCGCGGTCGTCGACTGGGATATCCGCCTGGGCGGCGAGCTGTTCGTGCCATGGGGCGCGATCGCCTGCCGGAGCCTGGGCGCCTTTTGCTCGTGAGGAACCCATGAGACAGCTCCGATCCACGTCTTGCCTGGTGACCCTGGTGCTCGTCGCCGCCGGAGGTGGCGCGCTCGCGCAGCCGATCCCGCCGGAGCCGATGCCCGAGCCGCTGCCGCCGCCGGTGGAGCCGGAGCCGGCGGTCGAGGATCCGGCGCGCGCGGCCGAGGATCCGACGCGCCCGGCCGAGCCGCCCCCGGCCGACCCGGACGTGGCCCCCGATCCGCCGCCGGTGCCGGCGCCGGGCAACCTGGCCGCGGCGGTCGCGAGCACGGTCGCGCCCAGGCTCGAGATGCACTTCCCCAACATCCTGCGCGCGCCGAGCGGGCACCTGTTGCCGGCGGCGGTGATCTGGTCGACCACCGGCGTCCACACCGGCGGCTCGGTCTACAGCGACATGCACGTCGGGCTCGGCGACGTCGCCGAGTTTGGCCTGAGCATCACCGATCTGATCCGGGTCAAGGGTGGGCCCGACGCCGAGCCCGAGGCGGTCACGCCGTTCGTCGAGGCGTCGTTCAAGATGGGCGTCGGCGAGGACCGGCTGGTCCGACACCAGCCGGCGATCGCGCTCGCGTTCCGCAAGTCGTTCGAGCATCACCAGCACGGCGCCACCGTCCGCACCGCCGGGCTGTTCCTGATCGCCAGCAAGAGCATCGGCTCGCGGCTGACCCTGCACGGCGGTGGCGTGATGTGGGACGCGTCGCTCGGCGAGACCGACGGCAGCACGTTCTACCTGCACGACGGCGGGCTGAACCAGCAGCTGCGGCCGTTCGGCGCGCTCGAGGTCGAGCCGCTGCCGCGCTCGCAGATCATGGTCGAGCTGTCGTGGGTGCCCGAGCTGGCGCGCAATCCGTCGACCGCGAAGCTGTCGGCCCTGCTCGCGTGGGGCGTGCGCTACCGCATCACCACGCTGTTCGCGTTCGAGTCGGGGGTGCGCATCCAGGGCATCGAGGACGCCGACCTGCTCGAGGCCCAGATCTTCGGCCAGCTGTCGTGGGGCACCGACCGGGTCCGGCGCGCGATCGCGAGCTTGCGCTGAACCGGGCGAAGCGAGGTGGCCATGCACGTCGCCCGACCCATGCGCGCCGTCCTCGCGATCGCGGTCGTGCTCGGGGCCGCCCGCCCGGCGGTCGCCGAGGTCGTGCCGCCGGCCGCGCCGACCGCGCCGCGGCTGCTGCACGCGCCGACCGCCTGGTTGCAGCCGTCGGGGCAGCTCCACGCCGCTGCCGGGATCAGTCATCGCGCGGGTGCCCAGGCCGCGCTCGTGCTCGGGATCGGCGGCCTCGCCGAGGTCGATCTCGATCTGACCGACCGGCTGGTCGCGTGCGAGCCGTGCGCCGGCGACCGCACCGCGACCGCGCTCGCCGCGCGCAGCGCGCTGTTCAAGATCGGGCTGGCCCGCCGTCCAGGTGGCGGCCGGCTGGGCGCCGGGGTCGCGCTCGGCCTGCGCCGCAGCCTCGCGACCCGCGCCGTCGCCGTCGGCGCGCGCGCCGGTGAGCTCGAGGCCGTCGAGCTCTACCTGGTCGGCGGCCTGGCCTGGCGCGGGGTCGAGGTCCACGGCGGCGCCACGCTCCACGCCGCGCGCCACGGCGGCGGCAGCGGGCTCGGCGCGCTGCGCGAGCGGGTGCGTCCGGTCGGCGGTCTGGCGTGGACCCCGACGCCGTATCCGCGCACGGTGCTGCTCGCCGACGTGACCTGGACGCCGACCGTGGCGCCGGCCGGCCCGGCGCTGGGCTGGACCATCGGCTGGGGGGTGCGCTACCAGGCGCTGCGCTGGAGCTCGATCGAGCTGGCGGTGCGCAACCGCCAGGCCGAGGAGCTGGGCGACGCCACCGTGTTCGTCCGGGTCAACGGCGTGCTCGCGCTCGGGCGCGGCGGGCCGCGCTGAACCCTCTTGAGGGTTGACATCGTGTTTATAATACACGAAGGTGAGCCGATGTCGTCCCGCCTCGTGCTCGCCCCGCATCGTGACCAGGCCGCGCGCTGGCCGCGCGAGGGTCGGCACGTGCTCGCTCAGTTCGACGCCGACACCGTCGTCGTCTACCAGGCCTATCGTCCGGCGATCGGACACTTCGCGGCCCACCACGGCTGGTTCGGCGGCGACTTCTCGCGCGCGCGCATGAGCTGGATCAAGCCCAACTTCCTGTGGATGATGTATCGCTCCGGCTGGGGCACCAAGGACGGCCAGGAGGTGGTGCTGGCGATCTGGCTGCGCCGCGCCGCCTTCGACCAGATCCTCGCGCAGGCAGTGCCGTCGAGCCACGACCCCGACCGGTGGGCCGATCGAACCGCCTGGCAACGCGCGGTCGCTGGGTCCGACGTGCGCCTGCAATGGGATCCGGATCACGGCCCTGGCGGCGAGCCGCTGGTCCGTCGTGCGGTCCAGCTCGGGATGCGCGGCGCGGTGCTGGGCCGCTATGCCCGCGACTGGATCGTCGCGATCGAGGACGTGTCGCCGCTGGTCGCCGCCCAGCGCGCCCGGCTGCGCGCCGACGGCCCCGGTGCCCTCGAGACGCCGCGCGAGGAGGTCTATCCGGTCACTCCCGACGGCGCCGCCGCGCTGGGAACCACGCAAGCGCGGTAGCCAGCGAGCGGCTATGATCGAGGGATGCGGCTCGCTGTCCTGGTCGTGACCGCGCTCGGGCTCGTCGCAGGCCCGCTGGGCGCGCAGCCGGCCGGACCCCGCGCCACCGCGGTCGCGCGTCCGGCCCCGCCGGTGGCCCGGCCCAGCAAGGCGGCGATCAAGGCCGCCAACGCCAAGCTGGGCGCGCTCGGGCGTCAGGTGGCGACCGAGGTCAACCGGCTGCGCGCCAACCCCAAGGCCTACGCGGCGCACCTCAAGGCGCTGCGGGCGAAGTACGACGGTCGGCTCCTGCACCTGCCCGGCCGCGATCCGATCCGGACCCGCGAGGGCGTGGCCGCGCACGACGAGGCGATCCGCGCGCTGACCGCCACCGGCAAGCGCAAGCCGCTGCGCTGGGAGGAGGGGCTGGCCCGCGCCGCCGCCGATCACGCCAGGGACATCGGCGCCCGCGGCGTGCTCGATCACGCGTCGCGCGACGGCTCGTCGCCGATCGACCGGGTGCAGCGCTACGGCATCCTGCAGGGCGCCGGCGGCGAGAACATCGACGTCGGCTTTCGCGATCCGCGCCTGGTCGTGATCCACCTGCTGATCGACGACGGCGTCCCCGATCGCGGCCATCGCGACGCGCTGCTCGACAAGGCGTACACGCAGATCGGCGTCGCGTGCGCACCCCACACCCGCTACGCGGTCGTCTGCGTGATGGACTTCGCCGACGACTACGTTGGCATCCCGGCCGGCGCCCGACGGCGCCGCTGACGGATCGCCCGCGCGCGGCGGCCCGGGCGCCCGGCGGCGTCCGGTAGACCTCGGCACGGGCCGCCCCGGCACCGCCCCGACCTGCTAACCCGGATCGAGCCGCTGACCCGCGACCGGACCACGATCGACATCGCCAAGCTGCAGTTCGACAGCTTCGTGGCGCGGGTCAAGGAGGCGATCGCGGCGGCGATGCCGGAGGCGCGCGCGGAGGTCGTCACCTCGGAGGCGCGCATCGCACGGCCGGGCAAGCGTGCGGCCGCGGCCCCGGCGCCGACCGCCCCCGGCTACGACCCCTACGACGCGTACTACCCGAGCCCGATGGGCGACGCCATGAACATGATGATGTGGGCGTCGATCTTCGCGATGCCCAGCCATCCCCACGTGGTGGTCGTGAACGACGCGGGCGACCCGGTGGGGACCGCCGATACGCCCGGCATCGAGCACGCCGACCCGGACGTCGGCGGGGATGTCGGGGCCGACGCCGGCGGCGATCTTGGCGGCGATGCGGGTGGCGACCTCGGCGGTGACGTCGGGGGCGGCGACTTCGGCGGCGGTGACTGCGGCGGCTTCTTCGACTGACGGCTGGTGTTGCCGCGCCCGGCGGCCGCCGCGCCGCGGCCTGGGTGCCACGGCGCGGCGCGGTCACACCGGGGGGGTGGCCGTCGACCTCGCGGCCGCGGCCGGGCCGAAGTTACCGCCGGGGGCGCCGAGCGCTGCCATGGTAGTTTTGACTGGCTCCGGCGGCTGTCTCACCAGGACCCACGGTCATGAGCTTGGCACCGATCCCCGACAACGAAGCCGCTCGGCTGCAGGCCGTGCTGCGGTACGAGGTGCTCGACACGCCGGCTGAGCCGGCGTTCGACGACATCGCGCAGCTGGCCGCGTACGTGTGCGGGACGCCGTCCGCGGTGGTCTCGCTGGTCGACAGCAACCGTCAGTGGTTCAAGTGTCGGTGCGGGTTCGGCCCAGCCGAGTCGCCGCGGGCCATCGCGTTCTGCGCGCACACGATCCTGCAGACCGACGTGCTGGTCGTCACTGACGCCAGCTGCGATCCGCGCTTCGCCGACAACATGCTGGTCACCGGGCCGCCCCACATCCGCTTCTATGCGGGCGCGCCGCTGGTCTCGCCCGAGGGCTTCGCGGTGGGCTCGGTCGCGGTCATCGACTACGCGCCGCGCCAGCTCGACGACCGCCAGCGGAAGGCGTTGCAGGCGCTGAGCCGGCAGGTCGTCACGCAGCTCGAGCTCCGGAGGCGCCTGACCACGGAGCAGCGGGTCGAGCGCGATCGCGCCGCGCGCGCGCTCGGCAACGTCGAGGCCGAGAAGCAAACGCTGGTCGAGGCGTCGCTCGACAGCCTGGTCACCATCGATCATCGCGGGCGCATCGTCGAGTTCAACCAGGTCGCCGAAGCGACCTTTGGCCACCGGTGCGCCGACGCGCTCGGGCGCGAGCTGGCCGCGCTGATCTTTCCGCCGGCGGTGGGCGACCGCCGCCGCCGCGAGCTGGCCGATTACCTGGCGACCGGCGACCGCGCGGTGCTGCCGCAGCGGATCGAGACCACCGCGCTGCACGCCGATGGCCACGAGGTCCCGGTCGAGCTCACCCTCGTGCGCATCGGGCGCGGCGAGCCGCCGCGGTTCACCGGCTTCCTGCGCGACCTGACCGTGCGCAAGCAGGCCGAGGCCGCGGTGCGCCACGGGCTCGAGCGGTTCGAGCTGATCGCGCGCGCCACCAACGACGCGGTGTGGGACTGGGACCTCCGGACCCACGCGCTGGGGTGGAACGACGGCTTCCAGAGACAGTTCGGGTATCGACCCGAGGACGTCGAGCCCGGGATCGAGTCGTGGGCCGGGCGGCTCCACCCCGACGACCAGGCGCGGGTCGAGACCGACCTCCACCACGTCATCGACCACGACGGCACCGCCTGGACCGACGAGTACCGGTTCCGCTGCCGCGATGGCAGCTACGCCGACGTCCTCGATCGCGGCTACGTCATCCGCGACGCTGCCGGGGTGGCGGTGCGGATGATCGGCGCGATGCAGAACATCACCGACCGCAAGCTGGCGCAGGACCAGGTCCGGCGATCAGAGGCGCGTTATCGCGAGCTGGTCGACGACGTCCGCGAGGTGATCGTCACGCTCGGCCCCGATGCCGCGATCACGGCGGTCAACCGCGCCGCCGTGACCGCGCTGGGTGGCTCCAGCGAACGCTGGCTCGGGCGGCCGTTCCTGGCGCTGGTGTTCGAGCCCGACCGCGACCTCGCGCACGGCGTGGTCCAGCGGGTCCTGCGCGGCGAGCGGGCGTCGTGCGTCGAGCTCCGGCTCCTCACCAGCACCGGCGAGCCGGTCGGCCTGGAGTTCACGATCACGCCGCGGCAGGCCGACGGCGAGGTGGTCGGCGTGCTCGCGGTCGGCCGCGACGTTACCGAGCGCAAACGGCTTGAGGAGCAGCTGCGCCACTCCCAGAAGATGGACGCGATCGGGCAGCTGTCGGGCGGCGTCGCCCACGACTTCAACAACCTGCTCACGGTGATCCAGATCAACGCGACGCTGCTGGGCGGGGGGGTGCCAGCCGACGAGGTCAAGGTCCACGCCGACGAGATCATGGTCGCGGCCGAGCGCGCGGCCAGCCTCACCCGCCAGCTGCTCCTGTTCAGTCGCCGGCAGGTCTTGCAGCCGACCACCGTCGATCTCAACGACCTCGCACGCAACATGTCGCAGATGCTGAAGCGCCTGGTCGGCGAGGACATCCAGATGGTGTCCGACTACGGAGCCGAGCGGCCGCTGCTCCGCGGCGACGTCGGCATGCTCGAGCAGGTGCTCCTGAACCTCGCGGTCAACGCGCGCGACGCGATGCCGCGAGGTGGACGGCTGACGATCGGGACCCACCTCCGGGCGGTCGACGAGGCCGAGGCCCGGCGCCGGCCCGAGGCCGTGGTGGGCCAGTGGGTCTGCCTGACCGTGCAGGACACCGGGGCCGGCATCGCTCTCGAGGTGCTACCGCACGTGTTCGAGCCGTTCTTCACCACCAAGGACGTCGGCAAGGGCACCGGCCTCGGGCTTGCCACCGTCTACGGCATCGTGAAGCAGCACGGTGGCTGGGTCGACGTCGCCACCACGCCCGGCGCGGGCACCACGATGACCGTGACGCTGCCGCTGCTCGCGCTCGACGCCCCGGCCCCGGCCCCGGCGCCGGCCCCGGCGGCTGCCCGGGCGCTGGCCGGCAGCGAGACCCTCCTGGTGGTCGAGGATGAGGCCGGGGTGCGTACGCTGCTGGTCCGCCTGCTCTCGGGCAGCGGCTACACCGTGCTCCACGCCGAGTCGAGCGAGGGCGCGCTCGAGATCTGGCAGCGCCACCAGCACCGCATCGATCTGCTGCTGACCGACCTGGTCATGCCCGGCAGCATGAACGGCCACGAGCTGGCGGCGCGCCTGCGCCAGGACCGCCCGACGCTCAAGGTGATCTTCACCAGCGGCTACAGCGCCGAGCGGTCGGGCGAGGCGCTGGTCGAGGGCACCAACTTCCTGCAAAAGCCCTATCACCCCGACAAGCTTACCGCGCTGGTCCGCGACTGCCTGGACCGCGGCGCCCACGCCGACGGCCGACCCGGGTAGCTCGCGCTCACCGCCTCTCGGCGAGGTCGCTGGCGGCGGGCATCGGCTGGATCGCCGCGCGGACCGCGTCGACCAGGCCGTGCGGGTCGAGCGGCTTGTGGACGATCGCCGCGTAGTCGCCCGATGGCGTGGCGTCGGCGGCCGCGACCAGGACCACCGGCGCCAGGCAGCCGGCCGCGCGCAACGCCGCCAGCGCGTCGGACCCGACCATGCCCGAGCTGGCGTCGGCGATCACCACCGCGATCCGCGGACCCGGGGCGGCGGCGGCCGCCAGCGCGGCGGCGCGGGTGCCGACCACGATCGCCGCGTAGCCCGAGCGCTCGAGCGCGCCGGTGACCGCGAGCCCGCTGGCCTCGCCGCTGTCGATCACCAGCACGGTGCCGCCGCCGGTGTGCACGTCGCGGGCCGCGACCGTCGCGCCGGCTCGCGATGGCGCGGCCGGGGCCGGCGGAGCCGCCGGGAACGCGAGCTCGAAGCAGGCGCCGCCGCCGGCCCGGTTGCTGGCCCGCACGGTCCCGCCGTGCTCGGCGGCGAGCGCCTCGACCGTCGCCAGCCCGAGGCCGGTGCCCTCGCCGGGTGGCTTGGTCGTGAAGAACGGCTCGAACACCCGCGCCAGGATCGCGGGCGGGATGCCGGGACCGTCGTCGTCGACCCGCAGCACCACCGCGCGGCCGGCGATGCCGGGCACCGCGCGCCGCTCGATCGCGATGCGGATGGTGCCGCCGGTCGGCTTCAGGGCGTCGCGGGCGTTGAGCCCGAGGCCGAGCAGGGCGTGCTCGAGCCCGGCGGCGTCGACCTCGATCGCGGGCAGGTCGGGCGGGGTCGGCATGACCTCGAGCTGGATGCCAGCCGGCAGCGCCTTGGCGAGCAGCCCGGCCACCGATGCCACCAGCGGCGCCGGATCGATCCGGGTGGCGCGGCTCGGGCCTTGCCGCGCGAGATCGAGCAGCCGCGCGCTGAGCTCGGTCGCGCGCCACATCGCGTGCTCGATGTCGTCGAGCTCGGCGGCGGCGGGCTGGCCACGATCGATGCGGAGTCGGGCCAGCGTGAGCCCGGCGATCATCACCTGCAGCAGGTTCTTGTAGTCGTGGGCGACGCCGCTGGCGAGCGCGCCGATCGATTGCAGGCGCTGGGCCTGGAGCAGCCCGACCTGGAGCCGGCGCGCGCGCTCGTCATCGGCGCGGACCCGCGCGTGTAGCGAGCGCTCGAGCCGCTGGCTGGCAGCCAGCCGCACGCCGAGCGCGACCGCCAGCCCGAGCCCGGCGCTCCCGGTGACCGCGACGGTCGGCCCGACCAGGCGATCGCGGAACGCCAGCGCGACCGCGACCGCGACCAGCACCGCGAACGCCGGCAGCACCGCATCGAACACCGGCGCATCGTCGGGGCGAACCGCGGTGTCGACCGGCGCCGGCTCGCGCAGCTCCTCGCGCGCGGCCCAGGTGACCATCGCGAAGGCGGCGATCCACAGCGGGTCCATCCACGCCCCCGCGTGGTAGCGCCGCCCCAGGAGCGACTCGGCGTAGAGCGTGGTCACGAAGGCCTGCAGCGCCATGCCGGCGAGCAGCAGCCCCAGCACCCAGCGCTGGCCGGTGCCGACGTGCTGCCACCAGCAGACCAGGCCGAACACCAGCGCCGAGCCGTTCAGGACCGGGTAGGCGAGGGCGGCCAGCACGTAGACGGTGTCGTCGGCCGACGCGACCACCGGGCCGTACAGCGTCAACGCCGCGACCACCACCAGCACGCAGCCGATCATGGCCAGATCGCCGAGCTGCTTGAGCGTGAGGGCTGGCGACGCCCGATCGGCCACGTAGCGGAGGCAGCCCAGCACGAAGCACGGCGCGAGGCCGACGAAGGCGAGGTCGGCCGTCGATGGAAACGGCGTGAGCCGGCCCAGCGCCAGCTCGTGGACCGACCAGATCAACATGCCGACGAACCATGACGCTGCGCCGGCGCCGAACCAGCGCCAGGCCGCGCGCCGGTGGGGCAGGGTCGCGCGCCGTGCGGTGAGGTAGCAGGCGACCGCCGCGACCAGGCTGGTCAACGTCCACCCGGCGTCCGCCCAGACGTGCCCGAGCAGCGGGTGACCGGCGGCGAGCTGTGCGCCCGCGACGTAGACGCCGACCACGGCGACCACCAGGGCCGCGCCCCCCGCGCGCCGCGCTACCACGCCAGTCATGGCGGTAGCCTATCCCGCGGCGGCCCTGCCGCGCGGTTCTGTCGGCGGGATTGTCCCCGAGCGAGTCCGCGGCGCGCGGTCGGCTGATACCATGGGGCGATGGGGGACGACGTCCCACTCTCCGGAGTGATCGACCAGCTCCCCTACGGGATCTGGATCGCGCGCGCGCCTGGCGGCGAGCTGCTGCTCGTCAACCAGGTCTTTCGCGAGATCATGGGCATGGACGCGCGCGGCGACGTCGCCCTCGGCGGCTACAGCGAGCCGTATGGCATCTACGGCACCGACGGCCAGCTCTACCCCGAGCACCGGCTGCCGTTCCCGCGGGCGCTGGCGGCGCGCGCGATCGTGATGGTCGACGATCTGGTGATCCATCGTGGTGATGGTCGCCGCGTCAACGTGCGGGCCCACGCCCGCCCGCTGTTCGCCGAGCCCGGCGAGCGCGGCGACATCACCCACGTGGTGATCGCGTTCGCCGACATCACCGCCGAGGTCGAGGCCGCGACCCAGCGCCGGGTGATCGAGGCGCGCACCCGCGAGCGCGAGCGGCTCGAGTCGCTGGGCTCCCTGGCCGCCGGGGTCGCCCACGACTTCAACAATGCGCTGGCCCAGATCCGCATC
>JBKJLC010000030.1:0-7138 GCA_046597055.1 Kofleriaceae bacterium
CGAGGTCGGTCGCCGCGTAGACCACGCCCATGCCGCCGGCGCCCAGCCGCTCCTCGACCACGTAGCGATCGATGCGGGTCCCGCGCTGGATCGCGAGCTCGGAGGCCGGCCCCGCCCCCTGCAGGTGATGCGACCGCGGCTCGAACGTCTGCGTGCCCGCGACGGCGTCTCCGCGCGTGCTGGTGGCCGGGAGGTTGGATCGTTCCGCACCATCGACGACGACTTCGAAGCACGCCTGTAGCGCCTGCCGCCGAGGGGCGTCAAGCATCATCGGGCGGCCGGCATGGGACCCCTCCGCCGCCAGCGGGAGGGCCCTGCAGTGTGGCAAAGGCTGGAGTGCAGCCCCGCCGGCCGGCTGGCGCCTCAAGACCAGCAGGTCGCGGCCGGGAACACCCGGCGGGCGTTGCCGGTGGTCAGCGCCGCCAGCTCGGCGATCTCCACCCCGCGCGCGCGGGCCAGACCGGCGATGACGTCGGCGACCATCGCCGGCTCGCTGCGACCGCCGCGGTGTTGCTCGGGCGCCTGATCCGGGGCGTCGGTCTCGGCCAGGAGCAGCGCGTCGGGCACCGCGCGCGCGGCCGCGAGTGGGCGGCGCGCGTTGGCCCACGTGATCGGCCCGGCGAACGAGAAGGCAAAGCCGAGATCGCGATAGACCGGGACCAGCTCGGGCGGCCCCGAGAAGCTGTGCATGACGCCGCCGACCTCGCCGGCGCGCTCCTCGGTCAGCAGCCGGATCGCGCGATCGTGGCCGCGCAGCACGTGCACGACCAGCGGCAGCCCGAGCTCGCGCGCGGCGCGGACGTGCGCGCGGAACACCCGTTCCTGCAGCGCGTGATCACCGGTGGCCCCGTCGAGCCCGCACTCGCCGACCGCGACCACGCGCGGCGTCCGCGCCCGCGCGATCGCCGCGGCCAGGTCATCGACCAGCGCGAGCTCGTCGGGCGCGAGCGCGGGCACCACCTGCGGATGGATCCCGAGCGCGATTGCCAGCGGCGCGGCCGGGTGCGCGGCGGGCAGGGCGGCCAGCGCGGCCCAGGTGCGCGGCCGGATCGCCGGCACCAGCAGCCCGACCACGCCGGCGCTCGCGGCGCGCGCGAGCACCTCGGCGCGGTCGTCGTCGAACGCCGCGACATCGAGGTGGCAGTGGGTGTCGATCACCCGGCGAGCGTAGTGCACCGCGCTCGAAGGGCAGCAATCTTCCGCCGAAGAGCGACGCCGAGCCCTGTGTTCCAGCGCTTCCAACGCCTGCAGCGCCGGCGCGTCACCAACTGCGAGGCCGCGCGGCTGTTGACCGCAAGCGAGCGCCGCTCATGGATTGCTGGAGTTTGCCGGCACCGCCCGGAAGAATTTCCGCAACCACACGAGCGAGCGGCGATAGCGGCGGCATGAGACTGAAGCTGTACCGTGACGCGCGCGAGCGCGAAGCGCCGCGTCGCCTGTCGATACCCGTGGCCATCACCGGCCTCGTTCTCGGCGTGACCATCGCTGGCGGACCGCGCGCCTTCGCCGGGGCCACCGACCCGTTCGCCACCGCGCTGCCAGCCCGGGACGGCAAGCGGCCGGAGGGCGGCACGTCTGGCGGCGGAGCTGGCTCGGTGGCCGAGCGCCTCGGCTCGGCGAGCTACAACTTCCCGATCGACGTGCCCGAGGGGCGTAACGGCATGAAGCCGTCGCTCGGGTTGAGCTACTCCTCGACGGGCGCGCTGCGCGGCGGAGTCGCGGTGGGCTGGAGCCTCCATCTGCCGACGATCGAGCGCGATCCCTCCTATCCCACCGAAGAGCGGTATCGCTCGTCGGTCCGGGGCGGCTGGCAGCGCCTGCTTCCGGTCCCGACGCCGGCCGCCTCGAGCTCCGGGACCGGCGGTCTGGTCGAGAACCCGGACACGCTCGCGCCGTCCGGGTCCACGACGGTCAGCGTGGCCTACCGGGCCGAGGTCGACGAGAGCTTCACGCACTACGTGCGCACGACCGGCGCGGGCGTCACGACCTGGCGGGTGTCCTCACCTGACGGCGTCGTGCGTGAGCTCACCGACATGGGAGCGGACCGCTGGTACCTCACCCGGGAGATCGATCAGCTCGGCAACGCGGTGATGTACAGCTACGAGCGCGTCGAGTCCGGTGGCTTTGTCGACGGCGTGCCCAAGACGATCTCCTACACCTCCAACGCCGCGGCGGGGCTCGACGCCCATGCGCGCGTGGACTTCGTGTACGAGTCGCTCGAGACCTGCGGTGGCACGCCCAAGGGGGCCGCCGTCGACTACCATTTTGGACGGAAGCGCTGGACCGGGAGCCGGCGGCTGAAGGAGATCCGCGTCTCTGCCATGGACACCGTGAACAAGCCGCGCCTGGCGCGTCTGTACGGACTGACGTACGACCAGTCCGAGCTCGCCTGTACCGGGTCTGCGCTGCGCTATCTGACGCAGCTCGATGTCACTGCCTACGATGCGCTGGGCAGCCCGACGAAGGCGCCGACGACGCGGCTGAGCTACGGAATGAAGACTCGCAGTCTCACCCGCCAGCTCGCCGTTCCGGCCCTGCCGCGTGAGGCCGGCGACATGGCCGGTCCGCAGACGGGCTTCCTCGACATGGATGGCGACGGTCGCCTCGACTTCATCGAGGTCAAGACCGGTGACAAGTGCCGTATGGTCTGGCGCAAGGGCCAGGGCAACGGCACGTTCGACGCCGCGGCGACGACGATCGATCTGCCCACCATGCCGTGGCAGAACGGCGTCTCGCCGTCCACGCCGTTCGAGCACTGTCGGCTGAACGGGCAGAATATTCCTGCCACGAATTACTGCCTGCGACCGGCGCTGCCGGCCCTGAGCTACCACTTCGTCGACTTCGACAGCGACGGTCGGACGGATATCCTGACGTCGGTGTACCGGCCGGTGGGTGGCGGCGGTGGAACTCTCTCGCGGATGATCGGGGAGGGCCACTACGTCGGCTGCGACAGGATGGGGGGTGATAGTTTTTCTGACAACTTACCCAACAGCTGTGGGCTTGTGATCGACCGCAATCCCGGTGATCTCAGTCCGGGTCCGATCTGCACGCCGCTGCCCACACCGGAGCTCGACGTCAGCTCCGGGCTCCGCTACGTCTGGCAGGTCCAGCGGAACCTCGGCGGCACGTTCGCGGCCGTCGGCGAACCGACCGGCCGCGATAGCTGGAAGGTCATCTCCCCGGTGCGGCTGCCGTCGGCAGCACACGATGTACAGCTCGCGTCGACGGCGGCGGCGACCGTGCCCGGCATCCCGGGGCTGGTCGACATCACCGGCGACGGCTATCTCGACGCGATCGCGCTCGCGCCGATGGGACCCAAGACCGACCTGGTGTGCACGTCCGCCGTCCCCGCGGTGTGCACCCCGACGGTCAAGATGGCCCCCGGCAGCGTGACCGCCCTCTACGTCTGGCCAGGCAATGGCGCCGGCTTCGGCGCTCAGCAGACCTGGCCGTTCGTACTCCCGGCGGGCGCCACCCAGCCGTGGCTGCAGCAGCTCGAGATCGCATCGAGGGTCACCGTGCAGGGAGGTGTCCAGATCACTACCCCGAGCACCCTGTCGTTCCGCGACGTGAACAGCGACGGGCTCCCGGACTTCCTCGTGCAGGCCAACGGAGGCCTCGGCGTCTCTTACAACATGGCCGGCGCCAGGAACGCCGCCGGGCAACTGGCCGGCGGCGCCTTCTCGGCGCTGGTGCCCATGGGGCTGGCCAGCCCGGTGGAAGAGACCCGCTCCGACGTGACCGGCTGGTGGGAAGGTCAGGAGCAGCTCGTCACCGGCTCGCGGGCGTTCCTCCGACGGCTGGTCGATCTGGACGACGACGGGTATCTGGAGTTGGTGGTGCTGGTCCCCGACAAATCGGTCGCGGCCCCGGCGTCGTCACGACATGCCTGGCGCATCGTCGGTGGCGGCAGTCGCATCGACTCGTGGGCCATGGCCGGGGCCGAGTGGGAGGCCGCCGAAGGGCTGGTCTCGGCGGTGGACGGAAAGTGGGCCCGCAAGAACGATCTGATCGATCTCACCGGCGACGGCCTGCCCGACGCGGTGACCTGGCACGCTGACGGCACGGCGACGATCCGCACCGACGGCCCGGCGAGCACCGGGACGGCGACCACGGACGCCTTGGCTTCAACCGCCGGTGGGGCCGGGTCCGGTCAGGCCAGCAGCGACGGCCCGCTGCGCTTGCTCTCCGCCGTCGACAATGGTCGTGGCAGCACCACCCGCTTCGACTACGTGCAGTCGAAGGATCCTGGCACGGTCACCGTCGATGCTGGCGCACGCCCGCTGGCGCCGCGCTGGGTGGTGGCCCAGGTCACCGTCGCGCCGGGCGCCGGTCAGCCACCGATGACCACGCGCTACCGCTACGCACGCCCGGTGTTCGGGACCGACAGCCCCCATGACCGCGGGCCGGCGGGGTTCCTCGGGTTCGCCAGCACGGCCATCGAGAGCTCGGGCGTGCAAGGTGAGGCCAGCAACCGCGTCGAGAAGACGTACCTGCACAACCGGCTCCACGCCGACTGGCGCGGCAAGCTGGCCACCGAGCTGACCTCGATCAAGAGCGGTAGCGCCTGGGCGCCCGTGCGCCACGTGGACTACCGCTACGGCTCCGCCGCGCTGTTCGGCAGTGGCGCGAGCGGGCCGAGCGTCACGTTCCGCACGGAGGCGTACGAGCGCACATGCACCCCCGGCGCCAGCGCGGCGAGCTGCGCGACGCAGACGGTCAACCTCAAGCAGACGACGGACACCTGGACTCCGTGGTCGCCGTTCACCGGTGGCATCGCCGTGCTCATGCTCCACACACGAGCCGCCGAATCGTTCCACGACGGTGAGAACCCGCGATTCACGCGGTCGGACTACCAGGTGCGGTACATGCAAGCGCCGCATGCGGTCGGCGACTACCGCATTCTCCAGAGCCAGGAGGAGCGCGGCAGTGTGTGGGCGACCCTGGGCTGGGACGCGCCGTGGGCGCGCACGGTCACGGTCTACAGCGCCGCCGGCCTGCCCGAGGAGACGCGGGAATACATCGACCACACCCGCTTCGCGACCACCAAGCGGACGTTCGACGCGCAGACCGGCAACGTCACCAGCGTGACCAATCCCAACCATGCCACCGGCCCGGCGTACGCCGAGACCTATGGCTATGACGCGTACCGCCTGCGCGTGACCACGACCACCAACCAGAACTACCAGGTGGTGACCGATACGTACGATCTGGCCACCGGCGCCCTCGTGCGTCGGGTCGGCCCGGCGATGCGGCACGTACCGCCGGCGGGCGGCTGCGGGTGGTTCTGCTGGAACCCGGTTCCCCAGGAAGAGGGCTGGAAGGTGGACGGCTTCGGACGCGTGCTCGAGCATCGCGATTCGCGCGATCCGGCGCCCGGCGTCGAGGGCTACCTGTACCAGCTCGTCGAGACGACGCTGTACGCCGACCATGAGCTACCGAACCGGCGCGAGATCCGTACCCTGCGCGACGCAGCCGCAGGCAGCTGGCTGATCGGCGAGGAGCGCTACGACGGCGCCGGTCGCGTGATCACGGAGACCGCGCGTCGGCAGGTCGCCGGGCAGTGCGATGCGGTGACCAGCTACGCCTACGACGCCAGCGGTGCGTTGCGCCAGATCACGGCGCCGAATCCCGTCAGCGACTGCCAGTCGGTGACCACCACGTACACACGCGACGGCCTGGGGCGCCCGATCACCATGGTGCGCCCCGACGGCTCGGGCGAGACCATGACGTACAAGGGTCTCGACACCGAGGTGCTGCAGACCTCCGACATCGATGGACCTGGCGCGCGCACCACGCTGCGCAAGAACGCCGGCGACGAGCTGATCGAGGTGCACGAGCACGACAACCCGCAGGCCGGCCAGACCGCAATCACCCGCCACCGCTACGACGCCTTGGGCCGGAGCTGGGTGATCACGGACGCCGACGGCAACGTGACCACGATGGCCCACGACTGGCGCGACCTGCGCACCGGGGTGACCCGCGGCACCCGGACCTGGACCTACGAGTATGACGCGAACGGCAACCTGATCGCGGAGAACGAGCCGCTGCCCCCGGGTGGGATCGCGGCGAACTACCGGTCGACGACGACCTACGACGAGCTCGACCGGCCGGTCACGCGCACGCCCGCCATCCGCGAAATCACCGATCCGGCGCGGCGCGCCCAGCTCGGCATCGGCCCGACCACGACCACGTACAGCTGGATGGACGCCAACAAGCCCGAGCGCATCGAGCTGCCCTTCGGCCGCATCATGCTGGCCTACAACGCGGCCGGCCAGCTCCGTCGCGAGGAGCGCGTGCTCACCTTCAACCCCGGTGTTGCCGTCACGGCGACGCAGTGGGTCGAGCGACGCTACGACGACGTGGGAAACCCGACCCACGTGAAGTGGGACGACGGCACCGAATGGCGCTATGCCCACGACGCCACCGGCGCCGTCAGTGACGTGTCCTGGCGCGATCCGGCGACGGGTCAGGATGTGGTCCTGGCGCACTACGATCGGCGGGTCGCCGGCCAGCCGTACCGGCGGACGTCGAGCTACTCGGCCGTGCAGCGCGACTGGCGGTATGACGTGCTCGGTCGCGTGAAGTACGACCGGGTCTGGGGCACCGGCAACAGCCTGACCTACCACGAGCGCGACTACGGCTACGACGGCCACGGCGAGCTCCGGCTCGTCGCCGGCGCCACCCACGGGATGAGCGCCGACGCCGTGTACGACTACGATGCGCGCCACCGCGTGGAGCACGCGCAGGGGCCGATGAGCTACGAGGCCGGCTTCACGTACACCGGCGCCGGCAACGTGAAGTCTGCGTCCGTCCGCGGTGCCGCCGACGTTCCGGACCGCAACGTCTTCTATGCCTACGGTGCCATGGACCCGCAGGCCGTCGATCGGTTGACCGACGTGCAGACGGGCGCCGTCGTGGGTGACTTCGTCTACGACCGCGCCGGCAACATGGTGCGGCGCAACGTGAACGCACGCCTCCAGACGTTCGTCTGGGATGGCAACGGCATGATGCGCGAGGCCGCCGGGCCGGCCGGGACCGAGCGCTACTTCTTCGGGTCCAGCCCGTCGCGGATGGCGTCCATCGGCCCCGAAGGCCTCAAGATCTGGTTCGGCGAGAGCGAGACGCTGTACACCGC
>JBKJLC010000225.1:0-43959 GCA_046597055.1 Kofleriaceae bacterium
TGGCGCTCTGCCCTTCGACACGGCGCCTGCGGCGCCGGCTCAGGGCCACCGGGAAAGGTGAGCGCTTCCGATCACCTGAAGACTTGTGATCAATCCCGAGCGCTGCCCTTCGACACGGTGCTTCGCGCCGGCTCAGGGCCACCGGAAAAGGGAGCGCTGTCGATCACAGAACAGAGGCGAGCGACCGATCCGCGCGACCGCGAGCACACCGGACTCGCCCACGAAGTACGACGGCGCGCGCGTGCCGGTCTCCGGGGTCGCGCGGGCGGGCTCAAGCAGCGCACCGGCGCGCTCGCGCCAGGGCGCTGACAGCTGGGCCCAGCCGCGCGCTGCCAGCCGATCGAGCGCCCAGCACACCCCCGCGGCGCCGAGGTACACGGCCGGTGGCCGGGCCGTCACCGTGGCCGTCGTATGGATGCGCCGGCCACAGCGGCCCCGCGGTGGCCGCGCGCTCGGTGTCGTCGACGACGGCCGCGACGAACGCCCGCGCGCGTCAGGCCGGCGACGGCTCGCGGCTGATCGTGATCTCGGACGGGCGGCGCGATCGTCGCGGGCGCGAATCGAGCATGTCGCGGATGAGCCGCAGGAGCTGCTCGGGCTTGAACGGCTTGTGGATGAGGTTGGCGCCCTCGTCGAGGCCCTGCTCGGTCAGCGCGTCGCCGACGTAGCCGGACATGTAGAGCACCTGCAGGTCGGGGCGGCGCCGGAGGAGCTCGCCCGCGAGCTGCGGGCCCGACAGACCGGGCATCACGACGTCGGTGACCAGGATGTCGATCTGGATCCCGGGGGCGCTGCCGATCGCGAGCGCCTCGCGCGAGCTCGCCGCGACCAGCACGTGGTAGCCGGCCTCGGCGATCAAGATCTGGACGAGGTTGCGCAGGGCCGGCTCGTCTTCGACCAGGAGCACGTTGTCGGTGCCCGACGGGTTCGGCCCGCCGATCTCCAGCGGTGGGCGCGCCAGGCTGACGCCGGTCTGCGGCAGCCACAGCGTGAACGTGGTGCCCACGTCCAGCATGGTCTGCACCGTGATCTCGCCGCCGAGGTCGCGGACGATCTGCTGCGCCGTGGCCAGGCCCAGGCCGGTGCCGCTGCTCTTGGTCGTGAAGAACGGCTCGAACATCCGGGCATGCGTCTCGGGCGTCATGCCGCTGCCCGTGTCCTGCACCGACACCGCCACCCAGGATCCGGTCGGGCTCTTGCGCGGCGCGGTCGAGTCGGAGCCGTCGACCGAGCGGGTGCGCAAGGTCAGGATGCCGCCGCCGGGCATCGCGTCGCGGGCGTTGAGCACCAGGTTGAGCAGCACCTGCTCGAGCTGGCCCTGATCGAGGTGCGCGGTCGAGGGCGTGTGGCCGAGGTCGAGCTCGACCTCGACGTTCTCACCGACCACGCTGCGCACCATCTTCTCGAGATCGATGAGCACCGCGTGCACGTCGATCGTCTTCTCGTCCACGGCCTGCCGGCGCGAGAAGCCGAGCAGGCGCCGCGACAGGGCGGCTCCGCGTTGCGACGCGCTCTGGATGTTGTCGATGTAGCCGGCCAGATCGGGGCGGATCCCGGCGCGGGTGCGCAGCATCTGGGCCGAGGCCTGGACCACGGTCAGCAGGTTGTTGAAGTCGTGGGCGACGCCGCCGGCCAGCCGGCCGACCACGTCCATCTTCTGGGCCCGCTGCAGCTGGGCGGCGCGCTCGGCCAGCGCCTCGGCCGCGCGTCGGCGCTCGGTGATGTCGGCGACCATGACCACCGCGCCGCCGGCCGGCAGCGGTGCGGTCGAGAAGGCGAGCGCGCGATCGCGGACGTCGATCTCGACCGCCGACAGCGGCACGGTCGCGCACCGCGCCCACACCGCGGCCAGCGCCGGATCGGGGGCGACCAGCGTGATCGGCCGGCCGATCGCCTCGGGCTCGGCCACGCCGAGCAGCGCGGCGGCGCGCGCGCTCCACAGGGTCACCGTGCCTGACGCGTCGACGCCGACGATCGCGACCGGCGACGCGTCGATCACCGCGCGCAGGGTGTCGCGCGACGCCATCGTCTCGTGCTCGCGGGTCGCGAGCTTCTCGATCATGGCGTTGAAGCCGTCGGCGAGCACGCGCAGCTCGCCCGACTGGCCGGTCGGCGCGCGCAGCAGCATGTCGTGGCCGCGGGTGATGCGACGCGCGACCTCGGCGAGCTCGAGCACCGGGCGGGTGATCCGGCGCTGCAGCAGCCACGCCGCCGCGATCGACGCCGCGATCAGCGCGGCCGCGATCACCGCCAGGGTCTTGATGAAGGCGTCGATCTCGGCGCGCAGCGCGGCGTTCGAGGCGGTCAGCTCGATGGTGCCGTAGCGGGTGTTCTCGTAGATGACCGGCGTGCGGACCCGCGCGAGCTGCTCGCGGATCTGGCGGATGCGCCCGGCGTCGCGCGGCAACGCCGCCGGCCACGGCGGCGCCTCGTGGCCCTTGCGCTGGTAGGTCGCGAACAGCTTGCCGTCGCCGTCGTAGAGCGCGGCCGCCTCGATGTCGGTGAACTCGGCGAGCCGGCCCAGCACGCTGCCGGCGTCCTCGACGTCGCCGAACGCGAGCGCCGACACCGACGAGTCGCCGACCACGTCGGCGAGCACGTCCATCGCCTCGAGCCGCTGGGCGCGCAGGCCGTCGACCTGGCGGACGCCGACCAGGGTGAAGCCCACCACCAGGCAGCCGAGCGTGATCGTCGCGATCACCAGGATCAGCCGGGTTCGAATCGACAGGTTCATGGGACCCCCTTGTCGGTGACGACTCGGGCCAGGCGCAGCAGCTTCGCCCGCACCTTGAGGCCACTGTCCTTGGCCGCGGTCGTGTTGATCTCGAACTTCACGTGCTTGCCATCTCGGTAGAAGTTGATGATGAC
The DNA here is from genome assembly GCA_046597055.1 of Kofleriaceae bacterium. Lineage (GTDB taxonomy): Bacteria > Myxococcota_A > Polyangia > Haliangiales > Haliangiaceae > UBA2376. The sequence goes on from JBKJLC010000225.1 coordinate 2,869, forward strand.
GCCAGCCTCCGCCGCGCCCGGCGCATCGGCGACGGTGAGGATCGGCCGGCCCTCGGTGCGCGCGAGCACGGCGCGCAGCCGCTTCTTGTCGTTGCCTGCCACCAGCACCAGCTGGCAGCCGAGCACGTGCTCGGGCGCGACCACCGCGACCCGGGCCTTGCGGTCCTTGATTTTCTGGCGGCGCGCGATCTTGTCGAGTGGGACGGTGATCGGGGTGTCACCGACCACGCAGATCGTGAGTCCGGGCGGCAGGTCCTTGGCTTCCCAGTCGACGAACCGGGTGAAGCGCTCGACAAACTCGGCCTTCAGCTCGGACTCCGAGGGGTCAGCCGCCGCGCGATGCCACCCGCCGATCAAGACGGCGAGCACCGCGAGCGTCGCGAGCGCAAGCCGCGTCCCCATGCCGCCGGAGGTTAGCATGCTGTCGCCGGTGCTCTGGGAGGTCGGTGCTCAACGAACAGCAGGGGGGACCAGAACGCCGAGGCGGCGCACGACCAGCCTGACGTCCGACCCGGCGCGATCTCCGATCCGGAGCGCGCCCGTGACCCACACCGTGTACCCGGGCCCGGCCAGGCGGGGCCGGGCCAGCGGGCCGACCAGCTCCGCGGCGAACTGGGCGCCGACCAGCCACAGCGCGAGGCCGCGGCGCTCGACGACCCCGATCCAGGGTCGTCCTTCACCGGCGATGTCGTCGATGACCAAGTGGTTGTCGACCACGCGCGCGCGCTGCCCGCGCAGGCGCGCCAGCAGCGCCGGTCCCTGGCCCGGGGCGATCGCGACGGTGGCGGCCGCGGTCGGGGCGGAGGTCGCGGCGAGGGCGGTCGGGGGCGCGGCGGCGGCGAGGGTGGCGACCGCGGCCGGGGTGATGGTCGCGGCCGCGACCACCATCACCTTCAGCCACCTACTCGCCAGTGCCATCGGTCGGCACCGTCGCGTCGTCGTCCGGCTGCACCTGCGTGCCCTCGGGATCGGTGCCGGTCAGGGACGCGAGGTAGCCGTTGAGGTCGAGCATGATGTCGATGTCGACATCGTGGAACTGCACGCCGATGCCGGCGGGGTCGTCGCCGGTGCCGTCGGCGCGCCAGCGCACCTCGGCCGTGAGAGCGAGCGGCACGTCGCGATCGGGCAGATCGATCTGCACCTCGATCTCGGTGCGCGGCGCGAGGTCGAGCCCGAGGAGGAACGCGCCGCCAACGCCGATGTTGCGGGTGTCGGCGGGGATCCAGGCAACGGCATCGCGCACGCGATAACGAACGCGCACGCGTCGGCCGGTACGCGCCTTCCCACGGAAATGACGTCGGCGCTCGGGGGTCTTGGGCTCGCCCATTGATTCCGGCCGGTTCGCGGCCGAGCCCCAGGATACCGCGGGTGCGCGCCGCATCGCAAAAAAGACCTGGGTAGTGCGCCTTTACCGACCCGCCTCGACCGAGTAAGTTCCCGCCTCCGTGAAGGTCCACCTCATCGGAATCGGGGGCACCGGCATGGGTGCGGTCGCCGGCCTGCTCGCCGCGGCGGGCCACGACGTCCGTGGCTCGGACACCGCGGTGTACCCGCCCATGAGCGAGCAGCTCGCCGCCCTCCGGATCCCGGTATTCGAGGGCTTCAGCGCCGCCAACCTCGATTGGCGCCCCGACCTGGTCGTGGTCGGGAACGTCAACAGCAAGGACCACGTCGAGGTGGTCGCCGCGCAGTCGTGCGGGATCGCGCTGACGTCGTTCCCCGCGGTCCTCGGCGAGCAGCTCCTCGCCGGACGCCACTCGATCGTCGTCACGGGCACCCACGGCAAGACCACGACGACCTCGCTGCTCGCCCACGTGCTGCTGGAGGCGGGGCGTGACCCCGGCCTGTTCGTCGGCGGCATCCCGATCTCGCTGGGCAAGGGCTGGCACGCCGGCCGCGGCGAGGAGTTCGTGGTCGAGGGCGACGAGTACGACACCGCGTTCTTCGACAAGGGCTCGAAGTTTCTCCACTACCGGCCGCGCACGGCCATCCTGACCTCGGTCGAGCTCGACCACGTCGACATCTTCCCGAGCTTCGACGCGGTCCGGGACGTGTTCCGGCGCTTCGTGGCGCTGATCCCGGAAGACGGCCTGCTGGTCGTGTGTCAGGACTCGCCGGCCGCGCTCGGCGTCGCCGCCGGGGCCCGCTGCCGCATCGAGACCTACGCCGTGGTCGACGACGGCGGCGAGCCGCTCGCCGACGCGACCTGGTGCGCGCATCGCCTCGACTACCTCAAGAGCGGCCGGGTCTCGTTCGAGGTCGTCGGCCGGGGCGAGTCGCTGGGTCGGTTCGAGACGCTGCTGGTCGGCCGCCACAACGTCGCCAACGTGCTGTCCGCGATCGCGGTCGCGGTCGACCGCGGCGTCCAGATCGAGATCGTCCGGCGCGCGGTGCAGAGCTTCGCCGGCGTTCGCCGCCGCCAGGAGCTGCGCGGCATCGCGGGCGGGGTCTGGGTCCTCGACGACTACGCCCATCACCCGACCGCGGTCCGCGAGACCCTGCGTGCGCTGCGCCGCCGGTTCCCCAAGCGGCGCCTGATCGCCGCCTACGAGCCGCGCTCGGCCACGTCGCGCCGGCACACGTTCCAGCAGGAGTTCGTCACCGCGTTCGCCCACGCCGACGAGGTCGTGGTCGGTCGCCTCTACCAGCCGCACAAGATCCCGCGCGACGAGCGGTTCGATCCCGAGCGGCTCGCGCTCGATCTGCATCGCGGCGGCACCAAGGCGACCTATCTCCCCGAGACCGACGCCATGGTCAAGCACCTGGCCGCGGCGGCCGGCCCCGGCGACGTGGTGGTCATGCTGTCGTCAGGCAGCTTCGATGGCCTCCACGACAAGTTGCTCGACGCGATCGGTGACCCGGTGGTGCCGGCGCGGCGCTCGATCATGCCGGCGATCCGCGAGCTGCTCGCGGGCGTGCACATGCCGACCGAAGAGGCCGGCGACGATCAGAGCGGCAACTTCTTCTACCTGCGCAACGAGCACGGCGTCGCTGGCGTGGTCGCGCTGCCGGTGATCGGCGAGGACGCGATCCTGCACAGCCTGGCGGTCGCGTCGGCGCTGCGCGGCGCCGGCTACGGATGGATGCTCGCCGACGTCGCCGTGCAGTGCGCCCGCCAGCGCGGCTGCCGGCGGATCTATCTGCTCACGCAGACCGCCAGCGACTTCTTCGCCGCCAAGCTCGGCTTCCGGGTCGTCGATCGCTCGACGGTGTCGCCGGCGGTCGCCGATACCGTGACGTTCCGCAGCTCGACCGACTCCAAGTTCGTCGCGATGCGCCTCGATCTCTGACCCACCGGAGCGACCGATGACCGAGCTCGACGACGCCCTCGGCATCGCACGTACGGTCGCCGCCGAGGCTGCCGGCTTCCTGCGCGGCGCGCGCGCCCGCCAGGTGCGCACCAAGACCGAGCTGACCGACCTGGTCACCGAGTGGGACACCCGCACCGAGGACCTGATCCGGGCGCGGCTGGCCACGCTTACGCCCGACCTCCCGATGGTCGGGGAGGAGGGCGGAGGCGACCCCGGCGCCGGCCGCCACTGGCTGGTCGATCCGATCGACGGCACCGTGAACTTCGCGCACGGGCTCCCGGTGTGGACGGTGTCGATCGGGCTGCAGGGGCCGGACGGCGGCGAGGTCGGCGTGGTGACCGCGCCGGTGCTGGACTGGACCTTCTGGGCGCACCGCGGTGGCGGTGCGTTCGCGCGGCGCGGCGGCGCAGCCGAGCGGCTGGCGGTGTCGGCCGTCACGTCGATCGGCAACGCGCTGCTGGCGACCGGCTTTCCGTACGACCGCGCGACCTCGCCCGACAACAACTTCGCGGCCTGGGAGCACTTCCAGCGGACGGCCGGCGCGTGCCGCCGGCTGGGCGCGGCCTCGCTCGATCTGTGCCTGGTGGCGGCCGGCGCCTTCGACGGCTACTGGGAGCGCAAGCTGCAGCCGTGGGACGTCGCGGCCGGCGCGATCATCGTCGCAGAGGCGGGCGGGCGTGTGACCGATACACGGGGCGGCCGGTTCACTCCGTCGGGGGGCGAGGTGGTCGCGTCCAACGGTGCTATTCATGACGTCATCGTCGCCGAGCTGGCTGTCTGCGCCCGGCCCAAGGAACGATCATGAACCTGCGCCTCCTCGCCGCCTCGATGTTGTTCGCCCACGCGGCGGCCGCGCAGCCGGTCGATCCGTACGCGCCGGCCGCGCCGGCCGCGCCAACCGCGCCCGCGCCAACCGCGCCCATCGATCCGTACGCGACGCCGAGCAAGAAGCCCGCGAAGAAGCCGATCGCGAAGAAGCCGGCCAAGAAGCCCAAGGTCCCGAAGGCGCCGGCCCCGCTCGATCCGTACGCGGAGCCGGTGCCGGTTGCCGCGCCTGCGACCGACGTGGCGTCCACGGCCGGCGCCGCGCCAGCGGCCGGCGCAACCCCTGCCGCAACCCCGACCCCGCCGCCGGATCCGGCCAACGCTCGCTTCGACCTCGCCGCGGTCCAGGGCCTCCTCGCGGTCCAGAACCTCGACGGCTGGCTCCTGGTCGACCTCGCCGGCCAGAACCCGATCGCCCGCAGCCTGGTCGCGGTCCAGGGCACGCCGTCGCGCCGCTGGTTCTACCTGGTGCCGCGCACGGGTGAGCCGACCATCCTCTGCCACACGTCGGAGGCCGCAAGCTTCGCGACCGCGGTCGCCGGCCACCGCATCACGTACACCGGCTATCGCGATCTCGCGCAGGCGCTCAAGGTCCTGCTCAAGGGCAAGCGCACGCTGGCGATGGAATACTCGCCGCGCGGCGAGCTGCCGTCGCTGTCGCGGGTCGACGCCGGGACGATCGAGCTGATCCGCGCCGCCGGCGTGACCGTCAAGCCCAGCGAGGGCCTGGTCCAGTTCGCGAAGGCGACCTGGGGCCCCGAGGGCCGCAAGAAGCACTACATCGCGGTCCATCACCTCACCGAGCTGCGCAAGGACGCGCTGGCGTTCATCGCCCGGCAGCTCGCCGCCGGCCTGCCGGTCACCGAGCGCGACGTCCAGACCCGGCTCGCCCAAGGCCTCACCACCCGCGGGCTGATCGGCCCACCGCCGGTGGTCGCGTTCGGCAAGAACACCGCCGATCCTGACTACGTGCCGGGCCCGACCCGCGCGGCCACCCTCGCCCGCGGCGAGGTGGTCGTGATCTCGCTCGCCGGCAAGCTCGACGGCGGCGTGTTCGCGGCGACCACCTGGGTCGCGGTGGCCGACGCTTCCGTCCCGCCCGTGCTTGCCAAGGCGTTCGAGACCACCTCGCTCGCCCGCGACGAGGCGCTCGCGCTGGTCAGCGATCGGGTCAAGCGCCGCCGCGCCGTGCGCGGCTTCGAGGTCGACAAGGCCGCCCGCGACTTCCTGACCCGCGCCGGCGCGATCGGTCGGGTCTTGCACCGCACCGGCCACTCGCTCGACGCCGATCTCGATGGCTCGGGCACCGACCTCGACGACTTCGAGGTCAAGGACCGCCGCAACCTGGTCGCCGGCACCGGCTTCACGATCGGGCCCGGCCTCTACTACGCCGGTGAGTTCGGCGTCCGCGCCGAGGTCTCGGTCTACCTCGGCCGCGACGGCCTCGAGGTCACCACGCCCGTGCAGGATCAGGTCGAGCTGCTCGTCCGGCCCTGATCGCCGTCCGATCGCCACCTCGGTCGCTTTTCTCCGCGACAGCTTCGCCAGGGCCCCTCCAGGTCATCGCGAGCCCGGACATCTCCGGCTCGCGCGGACAACCCAGAGGAACCTGGTCAAGCACCACTTCGCGGACGTCAACGGCGATGGCCGGGCCGCCTGGATCCAGGTGGCTCGCACCTTCGACAGCGGATGGGTGGGCCTGGGGCTCCCGACCGGCGCCTTCGATCACTGGAACCACCACTCCACGGCCTTCGACGCTGCCCACGCGTACGCGAACTACTTCCCCGACATCGACGGCGATGGCCGGGCGGACTGGATCCAGGTCTCCCGCGTGCACAACAGCGGCTGGTCGCGGCTCGCGCTGTAATAGCGATCCTGCGCGTCGTCGCGAGCCTCCGGTGCTGCCCGCCGTGCCCGGCTCAGCTCGCGAGCCAGGCGGACGGGACGTGGAGTTCGTGCACGTCGCGACGGTGCGCGCCATTGCCGCGGACGATCGACGCGTGTCCGAGCGCGCCGAGCTCCCACGCGAGCTGGGCGCGATCGTGACGCCCGAGGCCGGTGGCCGCGGACAGGTCGAGCCAGCGCCAGCACCACTCCTCGCACAGGTTCGCGGTCGAGGTCTGGCCGTCGTGGTGGGGCCCGCTGATCCGGAATCGCAGGGCGGCGCCGTGGCGGGCATACTCGAGGTGCGCGGGCCAGCGGGTCGGCAGCTCGTGCCAGTTCCCGTCGTCCGGTGGCGCGATCGGGGCGTCCGCCGTGAGCCCGAGCAGGCGGCGGACGGTCGCGAGCGGCGGCTCGTCGTGCCGCAGGCCGACCTCGATGAGCAGGTCGCGCGAGTCCAGGCGAGCGCTGGGGCGCGTGTAGCGCAGGGTGGCGATCACGCCCTGGCCGGCGTACTCGCGGACGCCCTCCACCGCGGCGCCGCGCGGCGTGGGCGTGAGGGTATCGCCCAGGTAGCTGCTCACCCACTCGAACATGTTGTTCCAGATGTCCACGTCCGGGAACCGCGTGATCGAGAGCATCACGTGGGCGGGGCTGACCACGAGCTCGGTGCGCGGGGGCTCGTAGAGGTGCGCGAGGCCGGTGCGAAACCGACACGCACCGTGGAACTCGACGCACGGCGCGGTCCCGCGTAGCGCATCCGGCGCGAGCGTCGACGCCTCGGCCGGGGTCGGCAGCGGCGCCGACATGGCGGTGACGCCGTCGACGTCGAGCAAGACGAGCAGTTCGCCGAACGAGAACACCGGTTTGCCAGCCTCGAGCATCAGGCGAACACGCTACACCCCGGCGCCCGTCCGTGCGGTGCCCGGCGGCGGCGTCCTGGTGTCCCGGCGGCGCGCCAGACCGGCGGCTGGGCGCTACCCTCGGCCCGTGATCGCGCCCGCTGACGTCACCGCGTGCATCCTCGCCGGCGGCCGAGCTCGCCGCATGGGTGGCGCGCTCAAGCCGCTGCTGGTGGTCGACGGTCGGACCATCCTCGATCGTCAGCGCGCGGTGCTCGCGCCCCGGGTCGCCGAGATCGTGATCGCGGTGGCCGGGCCCGGGCCGCTCGCCGAGCAAGGGCTGCGCGCGGTCCTCGACGCGGTCGCCGACGCCGGCCCGCTCGCCGGGATCGCCGCGGGCCTCGCGGCCAGCAGCCGGCCGTGGCTGCTGGTCGTCGCCGGGGACATGCCGGCGATCGCGGGCGGGGTGCTCGACCTCCTGCTCGACGCGGCCGGCCCCGACGTCGACGCGGTGGTGCCGTGGATCCGCGGGTACCCCGAGCCGCTGCTCGCGCTGTACGGCCAGGCCGCCGCGCCGGTCATCGCGCGGCGGCTGGCGAGCCGGCAACGTTCGGCACAAGGCCTGCTGGACGAGCTGCGCACGGTCGCGCTCGACGAGCGCGCCGTGCGCGCGATCGATCCGGATCTCGCGAGCTTTCGCAATCTCAACCATCCCGATCAGCTCTGATCGAGCGCCAGCGCGCCAGCGCGCGCCGGCGCGCGCCGGTCACCGTTGGCGGGAGCCCACTCTTGGGTTTGCCTGCGGCGAGCGATCCATTATGTTCCACCGCCCATGCGCGTCGGTTCTGTTGTCGTCGATCCGCCGGTCCTGCTCGCGCCCATGGCCGCGGTCACCGATCTGCCGTTCCGCACGGTCGCCGAGGAGCACGGGGTCGGCCTCACGATCACCGAGTTCCTCAGCGCGCACGCGCTCGCCGTCGGTGATCCGAAGACGCTCGGCAAGCTGACCGCCAGCCTTGGCCGCCGGTTCGGCGTGCAGATCTTCGGACGCGAGGAGGCGCCGATGCGCAAGGCCGCCGAGATCGCGGTCTCGATCGGCGCCTCGCTGGTCGACATCAACATGGGCTGCCCAGCCAAGCGGGTCGTCGCCGGTGAATGCGGCTCGGCGTTGATGCGCGAGCCGGCGGTCGCGCAGCGGCTGGTCCGGGTCGTGGTCGACGCGGTGCCCGCCCACGTGCCGGTGACGGTCAAGCACCGCGCCGGCTGGGACATGGCCCACAAGAACGCGCCCGAGTTCGCGTGCGCCATGGTCGAGGCCGGCGCCCGCATGATCACGGTCCACGGCCGGACCCGCACCCAGGGCTTCTCCGGCGCCAGCGATCTCGAGATCATCCGGCTGGTCCGCGCGGCGGTGCCCGCCGAGATCCCGGTGGTCGGCAACGGCGACGTCGTCGACGTCGCGGGCTACCTGCGCATGCGCGCCGAGACCGGCTGCGACGCCGTGATGATCGGGCGTGGCGCCCAGGGCAACCCGTGGCTGTTCGCGCGGATCGCGGCCCTCGCCGCCGGCCGGCCCGACCCGGGGCCGCCGACCCTCGAGCAGCGCCGCGACGTGTTCCGGCGCCACCTCGGGCTGATCCACCAGCTCAAGAGCGGCCCGCGGGTCCTGCACGAGGTGCGCAAGGCGTGCGCGTGGTACGCGCGCGGCCTGTTCGGCTGCAACAAGCTGCGCCTCGAGGTGTGGTCGGCGCCCGACGCGGCCGCGGCCGGGGCCGCGACCGAGGCGTACTTCAGGCGGCTGATCGATCGCCGCACCGAGCTCGGGCTCGCGCCCGACGCCGACCGGGCCGAGGTGCATGGCGCCGCGCTCGAAGAGGCGGCGTAAGCGTGTTCAAGAAGTCGGCGAACCCGAGCGACTACCTGGTCGCGGAGAGCCCGGCCATGCGCAACGTGGTCGCGCTGGTCGAGCGGTTCGCGGCCACCGACGCGCCGGTCCTGGTGTGTGGCGAGCACGGCACCGGCCGCGAGCTGGTCGCGCGCGTGCTGCACAACAAGAGCGCGCGCCGCTCCGGTCGCTTCATCGCGGTGCGGCCGACCTTCGACAGCGCCGACGTCGGCGGCGGCGACGAGGACCCCGATCAGCGCGCGCGCCGGGCCCTGCGCGCGGCCCAGGGCGGCACCCTCCTGGTCAAGGACGTGTGCGACGTGCCGGCGGCGAGCCAGCGCACGCTGCGCCGCGCGATGCATCGCCCCGAGCAGCCGGCCGCCAAGGAATCGGCGCGGCGCGACTCGACCGGCGAGGTCTACGATGTCCGCGTGGTCGGCTCGGCCGATCTCGACCTCGAGCGCGCGGTCGCCGCCAAGATCATGTCGCGCGAGCTGTACGAGCAGATGAGCGAGCGCCGCATCGACGTGCCGCCGCTGCGCGAGCGGGGCGGCGACATCCCCACGCTGATCGAGCGCTGGGTGCGCCACTACGCCGAGGAGGTCGGGCGCGGCAAGCTGACCGTGTCGACCCGTACCCACGAGCGGCTGGTCAAGTACCCGTGGCCGGGCAACGTCGCCGAGCTGAAGAACATCGCGCGCCGCCTGGTCGTGAACGCCCAGAGCAGCCGCATCGAGGCCGGCGATCTCGACGTGGTGATGCCGACCGTCGCCGAGCGGGTGCCGCTCGAGGACCTGTCGTTCGAGGAGATGGTGAAGTCCAAGCTGGCCGGCTTCCTGTCGCGCATGGACGGCTACCCGGTGAAGGACCTCTACGAGAAGGTGCTGGAGCGGGTCGAGCGGCCGCTGTTCGACCTCGTCCTCGAGAAGACCGGCGGCAACCAGCTCAAGGCCGCCGAGATCCTCGGCCTCAACCGCAACACGCTGCGCCGCAAGCTCGAGGGCCTGGGCGTCGAGCGTGGCACTGACCGCACCCGCGCCGCCGCCGCCCGCAAGAAGGGTCGCGAGGACCGCGCGCTCGACGACTGACGGGGTCGACCCGCGGGGTCATCCACCGTGACCGGCGCCGACGCGGGGCCCGCGCCGGCCGCCGGGTTCAGCCCGAGGTGTCGGGCGTCTTGTCGGGCGGCGGGATTTCGGCCGCCGGGGTCGCGTCCTTCTTCTTGCCGACGTCGAGGTCGGCGCGGAGGTCGTCGACGAAGCGGCGCAGCGAGTCGACCACCGAGGTCAGCTGGGTCTGCACGGTATCGGCGGCCTGCTCCCCCTTGGCCTCGACCTTGGTCTGCAGCTCCTGGATCTTGGGCTCCAGCGCCTTCCAGCGATCCTTGGCCTCCATGCCGGCCAGGTGCAGCTTCACCTTGACCTCGTCGGCCATGCGCTTCAGGTCTTCCCACGGGCTCTTGCCCTTCGGCGCATCGGTATTCTGTTCGTCGGACATCTGGAACCTCCTCGCGCGGGCGGCGCGCGTCTCCGTCAGGTTGGGGCGCCAGCCGGGGTCCGGCAAGGGTCAATCCGCCGCGGGGCCGGTCCCGGGCCCGTCGAAGGGCCACACGAACCACGCTCACAGCGAGGGCGCGCGCAGCTCGACGTTGACGACCGCGCCGACCAGGACCGACAGCGACACCGCGTAGAACCACAGGATGACGATCATCGCGCCGCCGAAGGCCCCGTACAGATCCTGGTAGCCCGACAGCTCCTGCACGTACCAGGACACCCCCAGCGAGGCGAGCAAGCCAAGCGCGGTCCCGATCAGCGCGCCCGGGATGATGTGGAGCAGGCGCCGGTGCCCCCCGCCGAGCCGGTACAGCGCCGACAGGCTGAACACGCCGGCGACGACCAGCACCGGCCAGCGCAGCGTCAACACCCAGTCGGCGATGGTGACCTCCATCGCCTCGGCGGCGGCCGGCAGCGCGATCACGACCACCATGAGCGTGACCAGCGCGAGCAGCCCGGCGAAGGCGAGCGCGATCGTCATCCCGAACCGGGTCCAGCCGGTGAACTGCGGCGGCGACCCGTCGACGTGCGCGATGCCGGTGAGCATGGCCGACGCCGACGACTGGCTCGAGTACATCGCGAGCAGGATGCTGGTGGCCAGCGCCAGCCCGAGCTCGTCGCTCGTGCGCCCGGCCGCGCGCTTGAGCTGATCGACCAGCAGGTCGAACACCGCCTGGGGCACCACCCGGTCGATGCCCGACAGGTGGCCCTCGATGCTCGATTGATCGGCGACCAGCGCGTAGATCGAGACCACCGCCGCCATCGTGGGCAGCAACCCGAGCAGGAGGAACAGCGCGACCCCGCCCGCCATCACGGTCGCGTCGTCGCGGAACGTGTGCTCCACCACCCGGACCGGCAAGAAGTGGCGCAGGCTCTCGAGGAACGACACGCCGGCAACGTAGCACCGGTGGCGCCGCCGTCAGCGCCGCCGGGCGCGAGCCTGGACGCCGCGCCCGATCGATCCGGAACCAGCGCTCAATCGAGCACCTTGCGCCGCGCGGCCTTCTGGATCGGCGCCCGGGTGCGGGTGTCCTTGGCGAGCTGGCGCAACTCGACCGGGTGGACGTGGTCGAGCAGGCCGATCGCGACGCCCGGGGGCACGGTCGGATTGCGGATCAACGCGATCGCGATCTCGGGTCGGTGGCCCCACTCGCGGCGCTCCGCGATCTCCTTGAGGACCTCGACCGAGATGGTGGTCATGCGGGCCATCGCCGAGATCTCGTCGAGCTGCACGCTCGGGTTGCGCAGGACGTGCACGTGCAGCATGCGGTTGGGATCGCGCAGCACGGCGAACCGGTCGTCGCGGTCGCCGCGCAGCGCCATCTGGATCTTCTCGACGGTCGACGCGCCCAGCTTGCTCACGGCCGGCCGGGCGGCGGTCGCGGTGCCGGACGCCGGGTCGGTGCCCCGGGTCGTGACCGGCGGGGTGGGGGTGGTCGGCTCGGTCGCCAGCGACTCGATCCGCGCGCGCCCGGCCGCATCCACGCTCACCGCGACCCCGACGCCGGCGAACACTTGCAGCACCAGCGCCGGCACCACCACGGTCGCGGCCTCGCACGCGATCTCGAGCTCGACGGTGGCGTACATCTCGAAGCCGGCCGGCACCGTCGCCAGCTTCACCAGCAGCCCACCCTTGCCGAGCTGATCGCGCACGTCCGTGGCCAGGGCCTCCCTCGACGGATAGTACGCGATCAGTCGCATCGGGCCAGGATACCTGCCGGCGGCGCCGGCGGCCATGCGCCGCGCACGGCAGGTGGTTCGCCGGCAGCGAGCGGGCCAAGGCGCTCCACAGCCCCGGCCCGCGACCGCCGCGCACCGCCTGACCCGGTCCCGCCATCCGGCGGCAGGCCGGGTTCGAGGACGCGTGCGGCGGGCCGAGTCGTGTCACCATCGCCCGCGTGCCGCGCACGCGCCAGCTGTTGCTCCTGACCGGCCTCGGGCTCGGCGGCTGCAACCTCGTCTTCGGCCTCGAGCCGCCCGAGGCCGCGCGCGATGGTGCGGTCGCGGTCGACGCCGTGGCGGCCGGCGATGCCGCCGGGTGCGGCACGCACGACGAGGATGGCGATGGTGTGGCCGACGGCTGTGACAACTGTCCGCACGTCCGCAACGCCGAGCAGCTCGACCAGCTGGACGGCGACGGGGGCGGCGACGGGGTTGGCGACGCGTGCGACCCGCAGCCGACGCAGCCGGGCGACCGCCTGCTGCGGTTCGCGGCGTTCGACACGATGCCACCCGACCTGGTGCGCGAGTCGACCGGCGCGGTGACCAGCTTCGTGGTCGTCAACGACGAGCTCGCGGACGCGGTCGCCAACGAGGGTGTCGACGAGCTCGCCCGGCTCCCGCTCGCGACCGCCGGCCTGTCCGCGGTGACGGTGGCGACCCGCATGCGCGTCACCAGCTTCATGCCGCCCGAGAACGGCGAGAGCCGGCGGGTCGGGCTGTGGGCCGCGATCGACGACTCCGCCGATCGGCCGACCTTTCCGGGCGGCCTGCTCGGCGAGATCGCCCTCGAGCAGGGCATCCTGCGCGCCGATCTCACCCGGCTCACCTATTCGCCGGGCCCGGTCAGCGCCACCGGCGGTCGACCGCCCACGTTCGATCAAGGGCTGGCCGCCAGCGTCGTCGTGACGATCGGGCGCGGACTGCCGGCGCGGATGACCGTCGAGTACGGCTCGGCCAAGGATCAGGTCGAGCTGGCCGCCATGGTCCCGCCCGCGGACGTGGGGTTCTACACGCACGACGTCGGCGCGTCGTTCGAGTACCTGGTCGTCTACGGCCGGTAGGGTGGTGCTGGTAGGGTCCGCCGGTGGTGCGTGCCCTGCTGGTCCTGATGGCGCTCCTCGTGAGCGCCGATGTCGCGGAGGCCCGGCCCCGGGGCGCCGGGGCGCCGGGTCGGGCCCGGCGTCACCGGGTCAAGCACGACCAGTCGCGGTTCCCGCGACCGCCGGATCCGGCCACCACCCCGGCGGCGCGCTTCGGCGCGCTGGCGGCCGAGGCGTGCCTGGCCGAGCTCGACACCCGCGGCATCCCGTACGCCGCCGAGCTGGCCGCCGGGGTCGAGGTGCCGGTCCGGCTGCAGGGCCCGCTGCGCGGCGTCAGGTTCCGCGGCGGCGTCCGCGACCCGGACACGTCGCCCTACGACATCGTGGATTGCCGGCTGGTGCTCGCGCTCGACGAGTGGGCGGTCATCCTCGCCGCGCACGACGTGGTCGAGGTCGTGCACTACTCGATGTACCGGCCGCCGCGCGGCGCGGCCGGCGCCCGGTCGCAGCACCACGGAGCCCTCGCCATCGACGTCGGTCGCCTCGTGCGCGCCGACGGCAGCGTGCTGTCGGTGCTCGACGACTTCCACGGTCGGATCGGCGCGCCCACCTGCGGCCCGCGGGCGCGCCCCCGACGCCCGACCGCCGCGGCCCGCGCGCTGCGCGCGCTGCTGTGCGAGGCGGTCGACCAGTATCTCTTCCACGTGGTCCTGACGCCCAACTTCAACCGGCCCCACCGCAATCACTTCCACCTGGAGCTCATGACCGGCGCCCGGTGGTTCCTCGTGCACTGAACCGCGGCGTCCGGCGACCCGCCGCCCCTGCGTGCGGGCTCCGCTGCCGGCCGACGCCTGACCCGCTCGAAGGCCCGAGCTTTTGTGCTCCGGACTACAAAGCGCCGGGTTCTCCTCCGAGATCCACGGTTCCATTCACTGCCGGGGTTGTCTAGAGTGCGCCGCATCATGATGCGTCGCCGCCCGGTCGTCCCATTGCTCGCGCTCGCGCTGGTGCTGATCGGTTGCGGGGCCAGCCCCGGTAGTGGCGGCGACGATGACGACGATCTCGGGGGCACCGACGCGGCGTTGATCGACGCGGCCGAGAACGCCGACGCCGCGATCGACGCGCTCACCGCGTACCCCGACGCCCAGATCAACAGCGACGGGCCGGCGGCCTGCACCGACTGGATGTGCACCACGCCGGTCGACGACGGCTGTCTGGTCGGGACCTCGGACATGTGCGGCAACGGCCTCGACGACAACTGCAACGGGTCGGTCGACGAGGGCTGTCCGTGCACGCCGGGCGCGGTGCAGCAGTGCTTCGTCGGTCAGCCCGGCCGCCGCAACGTCGGCGGTTGCGTCGACGGCATGCAGACCTGCCAGGGCGGCGGCGAGTTCATCGAGTGGGGCCCGTGCACCGGCGGCATCCGGCCCGGCAGCGAGGCCTGCGACTCGGTCGACAACGACTGCAACGGCTGCGCGGACGACCACCCCGACTGCTGCGAAGTCACGCTGGCGTGCCCGAGCAGCATGCCCGACGGCGAGCCGTTCCAGAACTACGTCATCAACGGCGCCATGTTCTACAGCGGCGCGGTCACCTCCTGGTCGTGGACGGTCACCGGCGGTCCCTGCGACCAGCTGCTGATGTCGAGCGCCAACCGCAGCACCTTCACGCTGACGGGCGCGAACACGTCGACCCTGACCTTCCGGCCCACGCTGTCGGGCGACTACACGGTGACGGTCACGATCGTCGGCGCCGACGGTGTGACGTACACGTGCACGTTCATCGTGCACATCCGCGGCCCCGGCATGCGCATCGAGCAGTGCTCGGATCGCACGGCGGAGACGGACATCGACCTCCACCTGCACCGGCCGCTCGGGCCCGGCGTCAGCCAGGGCTGGTTCAGCGCGGCCGGCCGCGACGACTGCAACTACATCAACTGCAAGGCGGGTCCCGCCGGCCCCAACACCCCGAACTGGGGCTCGGTCAACAGCCCGCTGGCCGAGTGTGTCGGCGGTCCGTCGGGCGCGGCGTGGACCGCGCTCGGGTATTGCCGCAACCCGCGCCTCGACATCGACAGCATCCGCGCGATCGGCGTGCCCGAGAACATCAACGTCGACGTGCCGCAGAACAACGCGGTCTACCGCGTGATGGTCAACTACTTCGGCGGCACCGTCGTGGCCCACCCGCTGGTGAACGTGTACTGCGGCGGGTTCCTGCGCGGCTCGTACGGCCTGCCGGGCGCGATGACCGAGGTCACTGGCTTCGACGTCGCCGGCGGCGACAGCACCGGCGACATCTGGCGAGTCGTCGACGTCACCCCGCAGGTCGCCAACGGCATCACCAGCAACTGCACCCTGGCGCCGGTCTACCCGGCCGGCCAGACCACCGGCTACTGGGTCGCCCCCACCCCGCGCACGTACTGACCGGCGCGGCGGCCGCGCGACCCGATGGCGGCGTCGATGATGACCACGGTGACCCGGTTCCCGACCGACCTCGCCGCCGGGTAGCGCCCGGGTCCCGGCCACTCCCGGCCCGCGCTTCTGAAACCTCGGCGAAACGTTTCCCTGCCATCATCGGTGGATGAGCACGACGCCCACCGTCCGCATCCATCACGCGGGTGATCGTTCGGTCGACGGGATCATGCGGCTGATCGAGATCGCGAGCGGGGAGGCGCCGCTCGACATCGCGCTGGCCCAGGTCTGCCAGGAGATCGCGGCGATCACCGAGGTCGACGTGGTGAGCGTGTACGTGCGCGAGGGCGACGATCAGCTGACCATGCTCGGCAACCACGGCTTTCCGGCTGCGGCGGTCGGGGCGGTGCGGTTGCGCGTCGGGGAGGGCCTGACCGGGCTGTGCGCCGAGTGCCTGCGCCCGGTGTCGGTCGCGGTCGCCGAGCACGAGACCGAGTTCAAGCTGGTGCCCGGGCTCGGCGAGGAGCGGTTCCCGACCTACGCCGCGCTGCCGCTGATCGCCGGCGGTCGCGCGCTCGGCGTGATGGTGCTGCAGCGGCGCGGCCGGATCGGGTTCCCCGACGCCGAGGTCGCGCTGGCGGCCGCGCTGGCGGCGCCGGTCACGATGGGGATCGAGCGTCGGCTCGGCCGGCCTGACCACACGCGCACGGCGCGGCTCGACGGCGTGGTGCGGGTCGCGGGCGCGGCCACCGGCCGGGTCGCGGTGCTGCCGACCCTGGCCTCGCTGGTCGATCGGGGCCCGATCGACGTGATGGCGGCGTTCGACCGGCTGCCGGCCGAGCTCGATCGGGTGGTGAAGCGGGTCCGCAAGAGCGGCGACGTCGAGGCCGTGCGCGCGGTCGACGACGTGGCGTTGATGATCTGCGACGGTCGCCTGCGCGAGCGGCTGGCCGCCGCGCCGGCCAACGCGGCCGGGCTGTACGCGGTCGCCCGCGACTACGCGCGGGCGGCATTCAAGGTGGCGGCCGCGCGCGGCGGGGCCGCTGACGCGACCGGGCGGGCCGCCGACGTCGAGGACCTGCTGGTGATCCTGTGGGCGATGGCGGCCGACGAGAAGCTGTTCCCGCCCGGCGCGATCTGGGTGAGCGACCGGCTCGGCGCGCTGGTCGCGCTGGTCGCTGGCGCCCGCGACGCCGGCGCGCTGATCGTCGAGCAGACGCCGACCGCGGCTGCGGTCGCGATCGCCCGTGCCGAGGGCCTGGCCCTGCTCGGTGAGGTGCGGAGCCTGCACGCCTGGGCCCGGCCCGGCGATCGGTGCGCGGTCGATGCGCCGGCGGTGGCGGTCGACCCGGCCGCGGACGGCAGCGCGCCCGCGACCGGCATCGTGCGGATCAACCCGCCGGTGTTCGCGATCGAAGAAGCGCGCCGTCGTCGCAACGACGGCTGAAGAGGTGTCGAGGCTTTGATCGACACCGCTTGAGCCGCCGCGGTCACGGCTGTGCGACCCGGAAGTCGTCGAAGGCGGCCGCCTGGGTGACGGTCTCCAGGCCGGGGCCGCCGGTCGGATAGCGCGTATCGGTGCCCGTGATCGACGCGCCCGCCAGATCGCGGACGCAGCAGCGCAGCGTGCTGGACTCGGCCAGCACCTCGAGCACCACCGGTGCGGCCGGGTCGTAGCCGGCGATGGTGCCGAGATCGACGACGGTGTCGGCGACCGTGTCGCCCAGCAAGCCGTTGAGACGCATGTACTGCAGGCGCAGGCCCCCGACCGCGGGCTCCCAGATGCAGCGGTAGCGGCCGGCATCGGCGGGCTGGATGCGGAGCGCGAGCCCGAGCGCGCCGCCGGCGCCGTCGAGCCGTCGCATCCGCGCCTCGGCATGGTAGGCGGCGAAGTCGCCGGTGCCGGCCGGATACGCGTGCGCGCTCTGCGGCTGTGATTGCACCGCCTCCGAGCTGGTCGCGGCCCAGGCGCCGCCGACGGTGACCCAGCCGATCAGATCGGCGAACTCGCTGGCGTAGAGCGGCGCCCCGCCGGTGCCGAGGCAGCTCGAGCCCGGGACGCCGTCGGGCCGATCGCCACCGCCGCCATCGTCGGGCTCGGTGATCGGAGCGCGCACGCAGGTGTCGGTCGCGGGGGCGCATCGCCAGCCGGCGACGCACGGGCACTGCTTGTCGGTGAGATCGAGATCCTCGACGCGACAGGCGCTGACGACGAGCAGCGTCGCGAGCAGCACGACGCGGGTCACGGCAGCTCCCAGGTCAGGCCGACCCACGTCGGCGCGATCGAGACCTGCGCGCCGGCGACGGTGACCGGTGCGCGCGCGTGCTGTCGACGATCGAGCACACCCCACACCACGCCGCCGACCACGATCGCGCCACCGGCGACGAACAGCACGTTCGCGATCCGCGCGTCGCGCAGCGCCCGATCCTGCAGCCGCACCGCTTCGGCCTGCACCGGCTCGGCTTGCGCACGGTCATTCTTGGATTGCGACAGGTAGCCAAACACGGCACCTGCACCGAGCACGGCCACACCACCGCCGGCCACGTACCACGGCCGTCGACGTGAGCTGGCTGACGCTCCTGCGTCGATGCGTCGGCCCCCGCGCGGCGCCAGTCCTCCCGACCTCTGTGGTCCGGATTGCGCTCCCTGCGAGAGATCCTTGCTGCCCGACCGTGGCGACGTGCCGGGGCCAGCGCCGGCGCCGCCCGGCTCGGGCGCCGCGCCGCCATCGGCGCGGGCAGCGAGCTGCGCCTGCAACGTCGCGATCCGACGCTCGATCGCGCCCCGATCTTCGATCTTGACCGCGTCCTTCAGGTAGCGCTCGTACTGCGCGATCGCGCCGGGCAGGTCACCCAGCCCCTCGAGCGCACGCGCGAGATTGTAGAGCAACAATGGTTCGGCATGGAGCGCGTGCGCCGCGCGCAGCAACTCGACGGCACGTTCGAACTCGCCACGCTTGTAATGCAGATCGCTCTGCTGGAAGAGCGTGAGTGCACGCGCCTTGTGGTCCGGTGTCGGTTGCGCGACCGCCACCGACGCCGACAGCGCGATCGCGAGCACGACGATTCGTCGAGGACCACGCATTTCTGCTGCGTATACTGCCACGGACCATGACTGCCAGATCGAACGTCGTGAGTGATGTTCCCGAGCGCATCGGCAAGCATCAGGTCCTCGGGTTCCTCGCGAGCGGCGGCATGGCCGAGATCTTTCTCGGTCGCGAGCCGTCGTCGGGACAGCCGGTGGTGATCAAGCGGATCCTTCCCCACCTCGCCCGGCAGTCGAGCTTCGTCTCGATGTTCATCGACGAGGCGCGCATCGGCACGATGATCCGCCACCCGAACGTCGTCGAGACCTACGAGCTCGGTCAGGTCGGCCACGACCTGTTCATGGTGATGGAGCACCTCGCCGGCGAGAACCTGGCCAGCCTGCTGCGTCGGCTGGTCGTGCGCGACGAGCGGCTCGCGTACGGCCTCGCGACTCACGTGGTCGCCGAGGCGTGCCTCGGGCTCCACGCCGCGCACCAGCTGCACGATGCCGGGCACCCGCTCGGCCTGGTCCATCGCGACGTCTCGCTCCACAACGTGTTCGTCACCTACGACGGCGCGGTGAAGGTGCTCGATTTCGGCATCGCGACGGCGACCCACCGCCTGAGCCAGACCGCGACCGGACAGCTCAAGGGCAAGTTCTCGTACATGTCCCCGGAGCAGTGCCGGGGCGAGCCACTCGACGCGCGCTCCGACGTGTTCTCGCTCGGCATCGTGCTCTACGAGCTCACCATGCAGCGCCGGCTGTTCGCGCGCTCGAACGAGATGCTCGTGCTCAAGGCGGTGTGCGAGGCGCCGGTCCCGCACCCGTCGCGCGATCGCCGCGATTACCCCGCGTTCCTCGAGGAGATCTGTCTGCGCGCGCTCGACCGCGATCGCGACCGGCGCTACGCGAGCGCGCAGCAGATGCACGACGACCTGGTCGTGCAGCGCCAGCTGCTGCTCGGCGACGCCGACCCGCGCGAGCTGCTCGCGACCGAGATGCACCGGTTGTTCGAGGCGCGGGTAGCCGAGAAGCGGCAGATGCTCCAGCACGTGCGGGCCGGCACCGACCTCGGGGTCCTGCCGTCGACCGAGGCCGACGAGGGCGTGGTGGTGCCGGTCGCCACGCAGAGCACCGGCTCGGCGCTGCCGTCGGTGGTCGAGGCGATCCCGGGCCGGCGTCCGCCCCGGCGGGTCCGGCGCGTGCTGTCGGCGGTCGCGATCGCGCTCGTGGCGTGCGGTGGCGTGATCGCGGTCCCGGCCGTCCGCGATCAGGTCGCGGCCGGCATCATCGAGCCGCAGCCGCCGGCGCGCGCGCGGCCCGCGGCAGCGCCGACCGTGGCGGCGAGCCCGCAGGTCGCGGCGATCCCGCTGCCCGCCGTTCCGTCGGAGGTCGTGGTGCTGATCGAGTCCACGCCGGCAGGCGCGCACCTCACCATCGACGGCGCGGCCCACGGCGTCACGCCGCACGAGCTGCGGCTGGCACCGGGCGCGGCGCCGGTCGAGCTCGAGCTGCGCCGGCGCGGCTACGCGACGGTGCGGCAGACCGTCGACGTCGATCGCGATCAGCGACTGGTGCTCGCGTTGCGCAAGCATGACCGGGCCCGCGGCGGCCCGCCGGTCCGCAGCGGCTTTCACCGCTTCGACTGACGTCCCGGGCGGTGCTCGCGCGGTGGCAGACGTTCGCGCTGGCTGCCGTCGCGCACGTCAGCGCGTGTGGGCGGCAAGCCAGGCGAGCAGCTCGGGACGCCAGCTGCTCGACCAGCTGGGCGTGTGGCTGCCGTCCTCGATCGTCCACAGATCGACCGCGCCCTCGGCTGGACAGCCCCCGAACGACTCGGTCTGGGTCTCGGTCCCGGCGAGCGAGCCGTCGAGATCCTTGCGGGCGCCCGCGGCGCGCGGACCGGTGCAGCCGTCGTGGCCGGCCCACTGGGTCGCGCTGGCGACCGCGCCCAGGCCCCGGCCGCCGGCCTGGTACGAGATGGTCTCGTCCATGGTGCCGTGGATGTGCAGCACGTTGACCGGGCGCGACGGCGTGCAGGTCGATGCGGTCGAGGCGGCGCCACCGGCGAGGGCCGCGATCGCCGAGATGACATCGGCGCGCTCGCAGGCGAGGCGGTAGGCCATGAACGCGCCGTTGGAGTGCCCGACCACCTGGATGCGCTTCGGGTCGATCGGCCAGTCGGCGCTGACCGCGTCGATCAGGCCGCCAAGATAGGCGACGTCGTCGACCCCCGTGTTGCCGAAGTCGCAGCAGGCCGGGTCGGCGTTCCAGAATTGCCGGTTATTCGAATCGACCGTGCCGTCGGGGGCGAGGACGAACCTGGTCTCGGCCTGGGCGAGGTCGCCGAGCTGGAGGTACGCCTGCTGGACGAAGCCGTTGGCGGAGTAGCCATGCAGGACGAGCGTCAGCGGATAGGTACGGCCGGCCTCGAGCTCGCCCGGGGTCTGCAGCGTGGCCGGCCGGGCGCCGCCGTAGACGGTGGGCCGCACCACGGCGGCGTCGGGGACGACGTCGTCGTCGCTGGCGCCATCGCTTCCGCAGCCGGCGAGCGAGGCGCCGAGGAGAAGCGAGACGGCGACGGAGGCGGTTGGGTTGCGCACGCCCGCACCCTGCCACCCGGTGCCACGCTCCGCAACTGTTGACCGACTGTCAACAGCCGGTCCCGGCGCGCGGCAGCCCACGCGACCTGTGACTGCTCGCACGAACGAGCCAACCATGGGCCGCGGCTGCCTCGATGGCGACGAGGCCGCGGACGGGGTGGGCGCCAGCCCTGGCGGGCCACGGCCGCTGGCCGTGGTTCGCGCCGGGTCGCAGGCGCGCGGCCGCGTGCGTCGGCTGGTCGTGGGCTACCCTCGCGGCCCATGTCGAATCCCATCCCGCACAACTGGGATCTGCCGCAGGGGTTCCGCGATCGCTTCGGCGCGCGGGCCGGACGCCAGCGCGTGATGAGCGCAGATGGCCACGTCCTGATCGTGCTCCACGAGGTGCCGTCGCCGGCGGAGCCTGACGTGCGCAACGCCCGGCTGTTCTGGCGCAAGCCCGACGGCAGCTGGCGGTCGACCGGCTCGAACGCGACCAGCATCGCCGGGCTGCGCGCGCACCTCGAGGAGTTCGACACCGCCGCCGACGGGCTCGAGGCGCGCGCCGACAAGGCGGTCGTCGCCCAGGACTGGTTCGACGTGCTGTACCACTCGGCGCCGCTGCTGCGGACCGCGCGTAACCTGAGCAAGGCGCTGCAGGAGGCCCGCGAGCTGGTGAAGACCGACCGCGAGCTGATCGGGCTGCGCGACCAGGCCCAGGAGGTCGAGCGCACGGTCGAGCTGATCCACGGCCACGCCCGCGACGGCCTCGACTTCACGGTCGCGCGCAACGCCGAGGACAACGCGCGCAACTCGCTGCACGTCAGCGAGGCCGGTCACCGCCTCAACCTGATCGCCGCGCTGTTCCTCCCGATCACCGCGCTCGGCTCGCTGCTCGGCATGAACCTCGAGCACGGCTTCGAGAAGTGGGAGGCGCCCTGGGCGTTCTGGGTGGTCGCGGGGGCCGCGTTCCTGCTCGGCATGGTGGTCCGCACGTCGCTGCCGAAGCCGCCGCCCGCGCCCAAGCCCCCGGCGGGTCCGACCGGCGGCCGGTAGCTCACGCCCGCGGATGCTGCATCGGCGGCGGCCCGTCGTGCGGCGGCGCGCCGGGCGGCAGGTAGGTCGGCGGGCGGGGTGCCTCGGGCACCGCGACCGGCCCGAGGAGGTAAGCTCGGCGCCGCATGGCCGACCTCGATCCCGCCGTCGAGTTGCTCCCCGACGTGCCGATCACGAACCCCGACGCCGACCTGCTCGGCCGCGCGCCGATCGCGCGCCGGCTGTGCGAGCTCGCGTGTGCGCAGCCGCTGGCGGCGCCCCGCGTGATCGCCCTGTGCGGCGGTGACGGCAGCGGCAAGAGCTCGGTGCTCAACCTGGCCGCGTCGATGCTGGTCGAGCGGGCCGACGTCGCGCTGGTGAAGATCGACGGCGCCGACAACAGTGGTGCCGAGTCGCTGATCGCCGAGATGCTCGCCTATCTGCAGGACTTCTTCAGCAGCGCCGGTGTGGTCGATGCATCGGTGTCGGTGCGCGACACGCTCGCGCAGTATGGCGGCGTGGTCTCGGACCTCGCGCGCATCGCCGGGGTCAAGGTCGACCTGGCCGGCGCGGTCCGCCGCTCGGCCGACAGCGTGCGGGCCGAGATCGCCGAGATGACCCAGGAGCTCGGCAAGCGGATCGTGATCGTGCTCGATCACGTCGACCGGTTGCCGGCGCGCGAGCTCGGCCTGCTGCTGGTCGCGCTGCGGCTCTACGGCGCGATCCCGTACGTCACGCTCGTGCTCGCCTACGACCGGCGCGCCCACACCCTGCGGTCGCGCGCCGGCGAGGTCGACGCCGCCGCGTTCGAGCGGCTGGTGCAGGTCGAGCTGGTGCTGCCCGCGGCCGAGCGGGTGTTGCTGGCGCGGCTGCTGGCCGGCGGGCTGGCCCGGGCCGCCGCCCGGCTCGGGCGCGACATCGACGCCGCGCTGCCGCTGTTCGATCCCGACGGCCCCGACGGTGGCCTGGTGCTCGAGCTGTGCGACTCGCCGCGGGACGCCAAGCGCACGATCAACGCGCTGGCCGCCGCGCTGCCGCTGATCCCGGCGTCCACCGATCTGCGCGACGCCTGTCTCGAGATCGCGCTGCGCCTGCTGGTGCCCGAGCTCGATGGCCCGCGCCTCGACGGACGCCGCCGGCTGGGCGAGGCGCCGGCCGCGCGGCAGGCGCTGACCGCCGAGCTCGAGGCGCTGGTCGTTGGCAGCCGCCGGGTCGGAGCCGCGCGCGCCGCCATCCGCGCGCTGGTGCGCGGCCGGTAGCGCCGCCGGCGTCAGATCAGGCGAGCAGCGCGGCCAGGGTCGAGAGCGGGCCGTTCTGGCCGGGCGTGCGGCCGCGCAGGGCGCGCGCGTGGGCGAGCAGCGCCTCGTAGCGGCTGTGGCGGACGTCGTCGCGGAACGCGGCGCGCTCGCGCTCGCCGCCAGTGAGGATGCCGTCGGCCAGCTCGCGGGCGGCCGCGGCCAGGCTCGACGGCTCGAGCCACGCGCCGTGGCGCCGACACACGGCCGCGCGTCCGGCCGGGGTCGCCAGGTTCTTCAGCACCAGCCGCTCGCGACAGACCGGGCAGCCGCTGATCGTGCCGCCGCGGGCCGGGTGGATCGCCGCCCGCGCCAGCAGCCCGGGCACCAGCGCGCCCGCCACCGCCGGATCGAACACGAGCCGGGTCAGCTCGAGCACGTCGAGGAACACGCCCCCGCAGCCGTGGCACTCGTCGAGGTCGAGGTTGCCCAGCGCGCGCTGCACCAGCGGCGCGCGACAGCGCGGACAGCCGCCACGCGACGGCCGCACCGCCAGCCGCCGGGTCGGCGCCGACCGCTCGCGCCGGATCCGGGTGGGCGCGTCGTCGTCGACCGCGAAGTCGCCGGCATCGAGCCGCGCGAACGGCGCGGTCGGGCCCGGCGAGGGCAGGGTCGGGACCGGAGTGCCCTCGGCCCAGGTGGCCGGGCGGGCGGACCCCTTGGGCGCCGCCGCGGTGCCGCAGGCCATGCAGAAGGCGTGGCCGGCGAACATCGTCGCGGGGCAGCTCGTGCAACCGGTGGAGAACAACGGCTCCGTGCAGCGCGGGCACTCACCGCCGCGCGACGGGGCCAGCGCCGCGCAGTCTGGACACGGCAGCAGGCCGACCTCGGAGCGCGCGACGAGCGGCGCCGACCAGGGACCGGGACGCGCATTCGAGTCGGTACGGGCGTCGCTCATGGAAACCAGGGTGGGCGCGTTGCCCCCGCGGTTGCGTGGCAGTGGACGGCAATCACCGAACGCATCGGGATGGATCCGGTCACGGCCCGGCAGCGACGCTGATCCGGCGACCTCGGGCAGCGCATCCGCGCGGCGCTCGCCGCATCCGGAGTGGCTACTGGCAGGCGCGGTCGCGCGGCGGGCAGCGGAAGCGGACGTGCATGTGGTCGTCGTGGTGCGGCTCGTGCCGCACCAGGCCCCCGCCGCCGGCGATGCCATGCGGGTACTGGAACAGCCGGTCGAGATAGCGCTCGTCGACGCCGCGATCCTGGGCCCACTCGTAGAGCAGCCCCTGGACCTGGTAGTCGAGGAAGATCGCCTGGACCCCGGCCGGATCGTCGGCGGTGCGGGCGAACCCGACCAGCAGGTCCCAGGTCGCCGCGCGGTCGAGGTTGGTCGGCGTGGCGCGGGCGAACGCCTGCGGGTACGCCGCGGGCCGCTGGCGGAAGTAGAAGCCGATGTCGACATCGCGGCCCGACTGGTGCGAGCTGTGCTCGGTGATCCAGCCGCCCCGGATCGCCGACAGGTCGCCGATGGCCAGCGTGTGCAGCTCGGGGTGATCGTCGCGCACCCGCGCGATCGCGTCGCGGATGGTCGCGACCATCGCGGCGGTGCCGTACGCGCGCAGCGGGCGCCGGATCAGGTAGCCGCGGCCGCCGGGCAGCCGGGTCGGACGCCGGAGCGAGCCCTTCCAGGGCCGGCCGACGCTCTGGCCGGCGACGGCGACCTCGACCACCGCGACCCGTCGCGCCGGCCGAGGCCGGGTGGGCTGGCGGACGCCGCACACCGGCACCTTCAGGGTCTGGCCGGGGTGGATCGTGCTCGAGCCGAGCCGGTTTGCCTTCTTGAGGTCGGCGACCGAGCAGTCGTACTTGCGCGCGATCTGGTAGAGGCTCTGCCCGTTGGCGACCTTGACCCGCGCCTGGAGCTCGGCGGCGGCGGTACCGGTGCTGACGATCACGGCAAGGAGCGCGAGGCTGGTGCGCACGAGTCCTCCACGACGACTGCGACGACGAGCTGACGATGGTCGCCGCGATCGCCGGGCCGGATCCAGTTTTCTCCGATCAGGGGGGCAGGCTCGCCGGGCTCGCTCACGGCCGGCAGCCGCGCTCGATCTTGGCCAGGACCGCGGTCAGGTCCTCCTCGAGGTCGCGCGTGAAGTCCTTGCGGTCGAGGCGGTCGGCCACCTCGACCATCCGGCGCACCGGCCCGCAGGCGGCGTGGACCCGGGCGAACCCGTCGTAGCTGGCCTTGTACACCCGCAGCTCGACCAGGCTCGCGTTGTTGGGCTTCTCCCACAGCTTCAGCTCGTCGGCGAGCCGGTCGATGATGCCGGCCTTGGTCCGCAGCTTGTCGGCGTCGGCGCGGCTCGACTTGTACAGCACGTCGAGCTCGCCGTAGGCGGCCAGGCTGCGCGCGATCCGCTCGCTGCGGCGCACCTGCTCGGCGTGCCAGGCAAGCTGCTCGGCCGCGCCGGCCCCGAACCGCTCGACCAGCCAGAGGTCGGTCATGGCGTCGCCGACGTACTCGGCCAGCCCTTCGTTGAAGTACGGCTGGTCCGGGATGAAGACGGTCGCGTGCACCGACTCGTGGAGGACGACGTTGGCCAGCTCGGCGTGGGCGTCGTCGTCGGGCGACAGCATCGACGACGTGATGGGGTCGGCGAACCAGCCGCCGGTCGAGTAGGCGCCGGCCGGGCGCGCCATCGCGTCCCAGCCTTCGCGGCGCAGTCGGTCGCGGTGGGCGACCGCGTCGCGCTCGTCGAACCAGCCGAGGCCGGTGAAGCAGCCCGCGATCGGGAAGCACCAGCGGCGCGGCTCGAACGACAGCGCCTGGGCGGCGCCCACGAACCACACGGTGCCGCTGGCCGGGACCTCGACGAACGTGCGGTAGGCGCGGCCGGTGTCGAGGCCCATCCGGGTCCCGAACGACCGGATGCCATCGATCTCGGCGAGCAGGATCCGGGTCCGCAGCGGCGTCTCCGGATCGTCGAGCACCTCGTCGATCGGCCGGGCCCGCGCGAGCAGGTCGAGCTGCCCATGCGCGGCCTGGGCCAGGTAGCGCGTCATCATGCAGCCGCTCGCCGCCAGCGCGGCGGCGGCGACGATGGCGAGTCCGCGTCGGCTCACAGCGCCTGGGCGATGGCGGCGGCGACCACGCCCCCTTCGTCGTCGCCCAGCTTGGCCGGCTTCCACACGATCCCCAGCCCCTGACCGGCGAGCTTGGGGATCAGGTGGAAGTGCACGTGGAACACCGCCTGGTGAGCGTCCTGGCCGTTGTTCTGCAACAGGTTATAGGCGGTCGCGCCGCTGACCTTCATCACCGCCCGCGCCAGCCGCGGCAGGACCCGGCCGATGGCGGCGGCCGACGCGTCCGATAGCTGGTCGAGGGTCTCGGCCGGCTCCTTGGGGATCACGAGGGTGTGGCCCTTGGCCAGCGGGAAGATGTCGAGGAACGCCAGCACGTGGTCGTCCTCGTAGACCTTGTGACAGGGCAGCTGCCCGCGCAGGATCTTCGTGAAGATGGTCTCGGCCATGCCGCGATGGTAGCCGACGATGCACGAGCGGTGGATGTCGGCCCGATCGAACCGCCGCGCGCGACCGGCGCTACGGGTCGAACCGGTAGCCCGAGCCGCGCACCGTGATCAGGTGACGTGGCCGCTCCGGGTCTTCTTCGAGCCGCTTGCGCAGCTGACCGACGAAGTTGTCGACCGTGCGCGGCGAGCCGGCGCTCTGGCCCCACACCGTCGCCAGCAGGCGGTGGCGGGTGAACACCTGCGACGGGTGGCGGACGAAGAACCACAGCAGCTCGAACTCGAGGTGGGTCAGCTTGACCGCGCACTGCTTGCGGTTGACCGTGCGCTGGGCGTGGTCGACCACGACGTCCGCAAACCGGACGATCTCGCCGACCGGCGAGGGCGGGAGCTCGACGACCAGCGGCGCCGCCGAACGACGCAGGACCGCGTCGATGCGGGCCAGCAGCTCGGCCAGCGCGAACGGCTTGGTGACGTAGTCGTCGGCGCCCAGCCGCAGGGCCGCGACCTTGTCGAACTCGCCCTCGCGCGCCGACAGCACGATCACCGGCACGATGTTGTCGGACTCGCGCATCGCGGCCAGGACCTCGAGCCCGTTCTTGCGCGGCAGGTTGATGTCGAGCAGCACCAGGTCGAAGATCTGGTCAGCGATGGCCTCGAGCGCGATCACGCCGTCGGGGGCGACGAGGGTGTCGTGGCCGGCGAGGCGCAGGTTGAGGGACAGGCCGGTGGCGATGGCCTCGTCGTCCTCGACGATCAGGATCTGGCGGTTGGGGCTCACGGGCCGGCCGGGGTGGGGTGGGCGGAGGCGGCGGTTGGCGCGATGGGATCGGGGGACGGCGGGGCGGCCGCGGTCGGCGCCTCGGCGGTGTGGAGCGGGAGACGGGAGCGCGGGAGGATCATCCGGAACGAGGCGCCGTGGCCGGGCGGCGAGGTGAGCTCGACCTTGCCGCGGTGGGCCCGGACGATGGTGCGGACCAGGGTGAGCCCGAGGCCGACCCCGGGCGCCCGCTTCTCGGCCGCCGCCTTGCCGCGGGTGAAGCCGTCGAACATCACGCCCCGCTCGTCGGGGTCGATGCCGGGGCCGTTGTCCTCGACCACCAGCTCGACCTGGCGCTTGACGCCGCGCGCGCGCAGCACGATTCGTTTTTCATCGCCGGTGTACTTCCACGCGTTCACGAGCAGGTTGAGGACGGCGCGGGTCAGGGTGTCGCGATCGCCGTTGATGACCAGGTCGGGGTCGACGTGGACCTCGATCCGGGTCGGGTTGGTCAGGGTCGCGGCGTCGAACGAGGCCAGCGACTCGCTGACCAGCTCGGTGATCGCGAGGGGCCGCATGTGGAAGGCGTGTCGGCCCGACTGCATCCGCGACAGGTCGAGCGTGCGGACCAGCAGGTGGTCGAGGCGGTTGACCTCGCGGCTGAGCAACGCGATGACCTGGACCCGCTCGGCGTCGCCCAGCCGGTTGGTCGCGAGCCCCTCGAGCAGCAGGCGGATCGAGGTGAGCGGCGTGCGCAGCTCGTGGGACACCGACGAGAAGAAGTCGTTCTGGACCCGGGCCAGCGAGGCGCCCTTGCCGACGAAGATTGAGCCGAGGATGTAGCCGGTCACCGCGGTGGTGGTGAACGCGAGCACCAGCACGCCGAGGAACACCGACATCGACGACGAGCTGCCGACCGCGAGCAAGACGATGCCGAGCGCCGTCATGAGCACGGTCGGCACCAGCACCGCCAGCATCAGGATGAGCTGCGCGCGACGGAGCTGGATGATCGCCGGGGGGAAACGCATGATCGGAAAGCTCGGAGACTATGCCACGAGCGACCGTCGGGGCCGAGCCGGGACGAGATCTACGCGCCCCGCACGCCGGGCACCCTCGCGAGGTGGACGGCGAAGCGGCCCTCGTCGTCGGTCTCGGTCCGCTCGCGCACGAAGCCGGCCGCGGTCAGCAGCTCATCGACCATGGCCAGGTCGTACTTGACGCTCGACTCGGTGTGGATGCGCTCGCCCGCGACGAACCACAGGTCGAGGTTGGCCCGCGGGATGCGCACGCGCTGATCGATCTCGCTCTCGAGGTGCATCTCGATCCGCGACTGGTCCTGGTTCCACAGCGCGACGTGACGGAAGCGCTCGGGCACGAAGTCGGCGCCGAGCTCGCGGTTGAGGCGCACGAGCAGGTTGCGGTTGAACGCGGCGGTCACGCCGCGGGCGTCGTCGTAGGCGGGCAGCAGCACCGCGATCGACTTGCGCAGGTCGGTGCCGAGCAGCAGCGCGTCGCCGGCGGTGAGGCCGGCCCGCACCGTCCGCAGCAGGCGGATCGCGTCGTCGCGCTCGTAGTTGCCGATCGAGCTGCCAATGAACAGCACCAGGCGGCGGCCGGGCCCGTCCAGCTCGGCGAGCAGGGTGCGGGCCTCCTCGTTGCGCCCGACCCGTGGCACGACCCGCAGGCCGGGCAGCTCGGCGGTGAGCCGGTCCTGGGCCACCGTGAGCGCGTCGACCGAGACGTCGATCGGCACGTAGGTGCCGCCGCCCCGGGCCGCCCACGGCGCCAGCAAGACGCGGGTCTTGTCGGCGGTGCCAGCGCCCAGCTCGACGATCGTGAGCGGCCGGCCACCGGCGGCCTGATCGATCAGGGCCTCGCCGGCGGTCGCGAAGATCGCGCGCTCGGCGCGGGTCGGGTAGTACTCGGGCAGCTCGGTGATCGCGGTGAACAGCTCGGAGCCGCGGGCGTCGTAGAACAGCCACGGCGGCAGGCTGCGCGGGCTGGTGCGCAGGCCGGCGCGGACCACCGCGATCAGCTCGTCATCGGGATGGGGGCGCACGGCGCGATCGGACGCGGTCATCGGGACTCCTCGAGGTCGCGCGCGAGGCGCACGCCGGTCAGCTGGAAGCGGGTCTCGGGCGGCCAGAAGTTGCGGTAGCTCGGGCGCAGGTGGCCGGGCGGGGTCGCGACCGAGCCGCCGCGCAGGATCATCTGGTTGATCATGAACTTGCCGTTGTACTCGCCGAGCGCGCCAGGGCCCGGCGCGTAGCCGGGGTAGGGCGCGTACGCGCTCGCGGTCCATTCCCAGACCGCGCCGGGGACGCCGGCGAGGGGCCCGCGGACGGCATGCTCCCACTCGGCCTCGGTCGGCAGCCGGGCGCCGAGGAAGCGCGCCACCGCGTCGGCCTCGTAGAACGACAGGTGCATCGCCGGCGCGTCGTCGGCGACCTCGCGCTCGCCGGCGGCGCCGAACACGATCCAGCGCCCGCCGTCGAGCCGCGCGTAGCCGGGCGCGGTGATGCCGTGGCCGCGCACCCAGTCGAGCCCGTCGGACAGCCACAGCGAAGGCGTGGTGTAGCCGCCGGCGAGCACGAACTCGCGCAGGGTGGCCCAGCTCACCGGGGTCGTCGCGATCGCGTAGGGCGTCAGCACCACCCGGTGGCGGGGGCGCTCGTTGTCGAAGGCGAAGCCGCCGTCGGGCGCGCCGATCGTGACCACGCCGCCGGGGTCCTCGACCCAGGCCGCCGCGGGCCGCGCGGGGGCGGTCGCGGCCGCGATCGGCCCGCCATAGATCGGCCGCAGCGGGTGCTCGGCGAACGCGGCCAGGATGTCGGTGACCAGCAGCTCCTGGTGCTGCTCCTCGTGCGCGAGCCCGAGCACGAGGAGGGGCGCCAGCGCGGTCCAGGCGTCGTCGTCGGCGCCGGCGAGCAGCTCGACCATGCGGGCGTCGACCGCGCGCCGATAGCCGCCGACCTCGTCGGCCGACGGCCGGCTCAGCAGGCCGCGGCGGCCCCGCGCGACCCGAGGGCCGACCGCCTCGTAGTAGCTGTTGAACAGCACGCCCCAGGCCGGGTCGACCGGGGCCACGCCGCGCGGCGCCAGCAGGAAGGTCTCGAAGAACCAGGTCGTGTGCGCGCGATGCCACTTGGTCGGGCTCGCCGACGGCATCGCCTGCAGGCCCTGGTCTTCGGGCGACAGCGGCGCGGCCAGCGCCTCGGTGCGCGCCCGCACTGCCTGGTAGCGAGCGATGAGCTCGTCACGATCGCCAGCCATTCGGCACCGTAGCACCGGGTGTGGAAGCAGCCATTGGCGAGTGGCCGGCCCGGTGACCCGCGTTCTTGGCTAGGGGCAGGGTGCGCCGCTGCCGGTCTCGGCGTCGTGAGGCTGGACGAAGACGACCCCGGGGATGGTGCCACCGAGCTGCTCGGGCCACCGACAGCTCGCGGTCGGCAGGTTGCCGGTGCCGTCGTGGTTCGTGACGCTGCTGTTGATGACGAGCGCCATGCCGTTGGCGCCGGTGGCGAGCTGGTCGGGGGCGATCGTCGTGCGCTCCGCGGTGGTGTCCGAGAAGTAGAAGTCGTCGGCAGGGATCAGGGTCCCGGAGCGGCGGACCGTCACGCCGCTGCGAGGCATGCCCTGGTAGCGAAACCGCATCGCCAGGACGCCACGGGTGGCGAAGGTCTGGCCGTCGAGCGCGGCCGACGTCGACCAGGCCTGGTTGGTGGTCTCGCGGGTGACATAGAGTCGCGTCCCGCGGGCCGGGGCCGCCCTCGCGTTGAGCAGCGCGATCGCGGTGGAACGATGGCGATCGATCGTACCGGCACCGTCGTCGACGACCACCCCGAGGAAGCCGAACGCTGGCTGGTTCAGGTCCTGGGCGACGACCCGTCCGCAGTCGTCGACCTCCAGGCTCCCGGGGACCACCGGCGCGGCGGCGGTCGGGTCCCTGGAGTACTCGAGCGCATCGTAGAAATGGATCGCGAGCGAGCAGGGTCCTTCGGCGGCGGGCGCGTACGGGTTGCACGCCTCCCCCGGCGTGCTCGACGCGATCGGTCGGTCGGACTCGAGGTCGTAGAGGCGCCCGCACACGGTCAGGTGGTTGGCCCGCGGCGTCGGACACGGCAGCTCGATCGAGCAGTCGCTCGCGGCCGACGCGTCGATCGGCGCGTCGATCGCGGCGTCGATCGTGGCGTCGATCGCGGCATCGACCGCCGCATCGGTGCCGACCACGGGGCCATCGGGCTGGCCGGCATCGTCGACGACCGGGGCCGGCTCGCCGCACGCGGCCAGCAGCACGGCGGCGGCAGCGCCGAGCGAGCGCGCGAGGACAGGAAGAACGCTGGAACAAAAGCGAGTCATGAGGTGGCCACGCTAACGGCTTCCGCGCCATGCGGACGTGGCAACTCTCGGCGGGCGCCCGAGCGTGCCGGAGCCTGCCAGCTCTCGCCGGTCAGCTGGCGACGTGGCGCGGTCCGGCCAGGCTGGCGCGCAGGGTCTCGTACGCGCTGGTCGGGGTCGGTTCGGTCGTGGCGGTGGCCGTGACGCTCGCCCGCTCGGCGTCGCGCGCCGCCGGCTGGATCCCGGCGCGACCGAGCACGAACTCGACCGCGCGGACCCGCTCCTGCATCGAGACGCTCTCGATCGGCAGGTAGGTGACCCGGTACATCTCGAGCAGCAGCTTCACCATGCCGTCGATGCGCAGCACCGAGTCCCACGACACGCCGGCGCGCACGCCGTCTTCCTTGAGCAGCGACGGGTGCGGCCGCAGGAAGAACACGGTGCCCTCGGACACCCACTTCATGTAGTCGCGAAAGCGCTGATCGCCCATGAGGTCGGCGACCACCGTGGTGTGCTCGGCGGCGTAGGCGAGGTTGTCGAACGCGCGGTCGCTGACGAACGCGCCCTGGTGGATCCGCTCGATCGCGACCTGGCGCGCGAACACGCGGTCCTGGTACTCGGCGACCAGGTCCATGTCGGTGCGCAGCGCGTCGAGCGAGCTCTCCATCTCCGCGAGCACGGCGCGGGCGACCTCGGTGATCATCGGGAGGCCGTAGCGGCGGCTGGCCCAGCGGCACAGCGTGGTCTTCCCGGTCGCGTGGCTGCCCACGAAGTAGATCCGCATGGGGGATCGAGTACGGGATCGCTCTGACGTCCGGTCAGGGGGGCGCGACGTAGAGGCTGCGTGCGGCCCCGCAGCGCGGGCAGCGGAGCCGCACGATCAGCAGCGCGCGACCGTCGTAGACGATCGGCTCCTCACCGGCGGCCGCCATCCCCGCGCCACAGCAGCGCGGCGGCCCGAGCCGGTCATGCCGAGCGCCGGCGGGCACCGCGGTGGCGGGCGTGGTGCCCGGGGCTGGCGCCGGTGCCTCGAGCCGACGGCGCACCCGGGGCCGCGGCAGCAGCGGGAACCGGCGGTCGACCGCCACGCCGAGCGCGACCACCGCCACCACGATGCCGAGCGTGCCGAGGATCGTCCAGAGCATGGTTCACGGCCAGCGTCGAGCCAGCGGTTGCTCAGGCGGGCGGGACCTCGGGACCGCGCGAGGGCCGGCCCAGGTCGAAGTTGCGGTGATCGGCGAGGGTGCAGCGATCCTGCACGACGGTCTTGCCGGCCGCCTCGAGCGCCTCGGCGACCTCATCGTTGCGGATCCCCTGCTGGAACCAGATCACCGGCGCCGGGCAGGCGGCGAGCTCGTCCTGGTGGGCGGGCAGCGCGTCGGGCCGGCGGAACACGTCGACCAGGTCGTACCGCTCGGTGACCTCGGCGAGCGTGGCGCGCACCGTCTCGCCGAACAGCTGCGCGCCGGCGAGCGCCGGGTTGACCCCGATGATCTTGTAGCCGCGCTGGTAGAGATACTCCGGCACGTAGCAGGCGGGCCGCGTGGGATCGTGGTGGATTCCGAGCACGACGATGGTCGGGCTCGACGACAGGATCGTGCGGATGCGTTGGGGGTCCATGAAGGGGTATACCAGGGCGTGCGGCATCTGCTCGGGCTCGGCCTCGCGACCCTGGCCGGCCTCGGCTGCGCGGGCGAGCCACCGGCCGAGGCGCGCCTGCTCGCGCGGGTCCCGGCCGACATGCAGGTGGTGGTCGCGATCGCCCCGGCGCGCGTGCGTGGCACGTGGCTCGACCGCGGCGCGGCGGTCTACGCGGCCGCGGTGCCCGCGTGTGCCCGCGAGCGCGCCCGCGGCGCCGACGCGGTCGTGCTCGGGTGGCGGCCCGATGCCTGGATGATGCTGCTGGCCGGCGGCACCGCGACCGCGCCCGGCTGTGACGCGCTCGCGCGCACCGGCTCGGTCGCGTGGCTGGCCGGGGGCCGACCGCCGCGGGCCGAGGACGACGCCGGCTTCTTCGCGACCCCCGATCGGCGCCGGCGCTGGCTGGGGCTCGGCCCGGACGCGCCGGTGCGCGCGATCGGCGAGGTCGAGGTGTCGAGCGGGATCGTCGCGCGCGGGATCGCCACCCTCGATCCCCGTGGCGGCGTCGACGCGCACGCCGTGGTCCGGTTCGACGACCGCGCGGCCGCCGGTGGCGCGGTCGAGACGCTGGTGCGCTGGCGGGCCGGGCTCGATCACGACCGGCTCGGCGGCGCCTGGCCGCTGTTCGCCGCGCTGGAGGCCCGGGTCGACGATCGCGCGGTCGTGGCGACGCTCCGGCTCGGCGGGGCCGGCGGCAGCGACGCGGCGACCCTCGGGATCGCGGCCGCGATCGCCGGCTTCACCGGGACCGCAGCGCCGCCGTGCCCGGCGATCCACGACGACTGGGCCGGCCGGGTCAGCTGCACCGGGCCCGGTCGCTTCGAGATCGATCCGGCGCTGCGGGTCGAGCTGCTCGACGATCCGGCCGCGCTGGCCCGATCGGCTCGGCTGGTGCCCGCGTTCAAGCGCGGGCGCCGGCAGGGGCTCAAGCTGTTCGCGATCCGGCCGGCCAGCTTCGCGGCCGCGATCGGGCTCGCCAACTCCGACGTGGTGCGCGTGGTCGCGGGCTTCGACCTCGCCGACGACGCGCGCACCAATGGTCACGCGGCGCTGGTCACCGCCCTGCGCACGCTCGACACCATCGAGATCGTGCTCGAGCGCCGCGGCGAGCCGGTGACCCTGACCTACCAGTTCCGCTGATTGCGACGGCCAGGCCCCAGCGAGCGGAGCGAAGCGGTCAACAATGACGCCGGGGTGCGGGGTCACGCGTCAGGTGCGAGGTCTGCCTCGTGCAGGAGCGCCATGGAGTACGGTCTCCGGGGGATGACTTCGCACGGTCGGTCCGTTACACCTGCAGTCCATGCGCACCGCCGCGCTCCTGTTCGCCTCGCTCACGATCCTCGCCTGCAGCCGGGAGCGCGCGCAGCCGCCGCGCGACCAGGCCACCGCCTCGGCCGGCCGGCCGCCGGTCCGCCGGGTCGCCGCGGCCCGTCGACCGGTCGCGCCGCCTCGGCCGCCGACCACGACCGCGCCCGCCGGCCACGACTTCATCACCGAGATCCGCGCGCTGCGCGACGTCGCGCTGTGCGTGAGCAAGGCGCCCTGGCCCAGGGCGGCCGCGGCCCAGACCCGCCACTGCCAGCGGCTCGCCCGGCTGCAGCAGGCGTATCGCGATCGCTGGTTGACCCCGGCCAAGGCGTTCCTGGCGACGGTGGTCCCACCCGGCCTGCCGACCACGGTTGTGTACCCGTTCGCGGGCGGCGATCTCGCGACCGCGCTCACGGTGTTCCCCGATGCGGTCGAGATCACGACGCTGTCGCTCGAGCCGGCCGGCGATCCCCGGACGCTGGCGACCTTGCAGGGCAAGGGGCTGGTCACCGCGCTGACCGTGGTCGCCGACGAGCTCGACTTCCTCTACCGCATCAACTTCTCGAACACGATGAACATGATCGGCGCCATGCGCGGCGGGCAGCTGCCGACCCAGCTCGTGTTCAGCCTGTCGGCGCTCGAGCTCCACGGCCACGAGATCACCGCCGCCTACTTCTTCGACGTGACCCCCGAGGGCACCCTCGATTACCTCGACGACGCCGACCTGGCGTCGATGCCGGCGATCGACCGCAAGGGTGCCGCCGCGCGGAACCGGCGGTTCGGCAACGTCGAGCTCCACTTCCGCAAGGCCGGCGAGACCACGACCCGGGTCTACCGCCACATCAACTGGAACCTCGACGACGCGCACCTGTCCAAGGATGCCCGCGTGATCAAGCACCTCGCGGCCAAGGGCCCGGTCGCGGCGATGACCAAGGCGGCGAGCTACCTCCTGCACTGGGGCAACTTCTCGATCATCCGCGGCTATCTGCTCGACCACATGGCGTGGATGATCTCGGACGCCAGCGGCATCCCGCTCAAGTACGCCGCGCCTGCGGGCTGGACCCAGGAGGTCTGGGGCACGTTCGTGGGCGCCCACATGACCGCGGGCCGGGGCTCGAACCGCGAGCTCCTGAAGCTGTTCAAGGCCGCGGCCCGGCGCAAGATGCCGGTGCGGTTCGGTTATCCCGATCGGACCGGCAAGCCGCACCTGATCGTCACGCGCAAGCCCTGAGCCACGGGCGCCGCGCCGCGAGGTAGGCTGGAGGCGAGGAGGGGGCGCCGGCTGATGAAGGTCTTCGTGCTCGGACGCAGCGGCTCGGGCAAGACCCCGATGGCCACGCAGCTGGCCAGTCGGGTCGGGCTGACCCACGTGCGGGCTTCGGCGTGGGCGCGCGCGACGTGTCCCGCGCTCGCGCCGCCACCCGACGCGAGCGCGCCGGCCCGGGCCGCGTTCGCCGCCGCGATCACCGGCTTCGCCGCGGACGCGCTGGTCCGCGATCCCTGGATCTCGATCGATCACCTGACCGCGACCGCGGCGCTGGCCGGGCCGTGCGTGATCGAGGGCGTGCGCAACCCGCTCGACTTCGTGCACCTGTTCGATCCGCGGCAGGACGTCGTGATCTGGCTGGAGATCGAGGGCGCGCGGCCGGCGCCGACCGCCTTCGAGCGTGGCCTCGACGTGATCGCGGCCTACCTCGACTGGCAGCACGAGGCCGGCGTGCGCGACGAGGCGGCGGCGCCGTGCTGGCGCTACCACCTGCG
The DNA here is from genome assembly GCA_046597055.1 of Kofleriaceae bacterium. Lineage (GTDB taxonomy): Bacteria > Myxococcota_A > Polyangia > Haliangiales > Haliangiaceae > UBA2376. Next base: position 39,557 of record JBKJLC010000225.1, read on the forward strand.
CGGGTTTCGTCGCGACGATCCCGGCGCGGTGGCCGGGGCCACGCTCGACGACGCGATCGCGGACGCCGCGGCGCGCCTGGTCATGCGGCCCGCGGTGGTGGCGCCCGCGCGCGCGCACGCCCAGCGCGTCCACGCCGCGATCCCGCCCCTCGAGCTCGAGCTCCGCGACGAGTACTTGCACGGCATGGACCCGGCGCGGGTCGGCGGCTTCACCCGCGGCCGCGCGTTCGCGCTGACGAGCCACCCGGGCGAGGCGCCCACCTTCCTCGTCCGGCTTCCGGACGGTTCGCTGTGCGCGGGGGTCCCGGTGGCGGCGCTGGTCGACCGCGCGCGGCCGGGCTGGGGCCAGGCCCCGACGCTCGCGCCGGCCGATCTGGTCGCGGCCGCGTGCCCCGACGAGCGGGTGGTCGTGCACCGGTTCGCGGCGCTGGCCGGCCGGGTGCGCGCGTACTTCGCGCGCCCCGACGCCTGGGTCGGCGGCGCGTACCAGCTCACCGTCGAGTGGTGCCGGGGCGACCTGGTGCTCCACGTGGTGGCGCTCGACAACGGCCTGGTCGCGATGGTGCCGAGCCGCCGGCTGAAGTTCGGCGGCGTCCCCCAGCCCGAGGTCGCGGGGTAGCGCCCGCGGTGGGTGGGGACCGTCGCGGACCACGCGCCCGCGTTTCCTTTCGGCGGCGCGCACGCGATGCTGGTCGCGTGAGCGATTCCATCGACGTGCCCGGTGCCGACGACCACGCCTACGGGACCGCCGCTCGCGAGGCGCCGGTCTCGCGCGCCGACTTCGAGCGCGCCCTGCGCCACCTCAACCTGAGCGACCTCGAGCTACGCGACGCGGTGCTGCAGCTCGGGGCCCGGGTGGTGGCGCTCACCGACGAGCTGACCCGCCGCCTCGACCAGGTCGAGCCCGAGCCGGCCCCGCCCGACACGCCGGCGCCGCCACCGGCTCACACCGTCGAGGTCACGGTGGCGTCCAACTTCGCCGCCACGCTCGCCCAGGTTCGCGCGGCCGACATCCAGGCGCCCGGACGGGTCTGGCTCGACGTCGGCGAGGACAAGTACCAGGTCGAGCCGTCGACGCCGCCGTGTGACGAGGTCCTGCACCTGTGCGAGGCGCGCTGCTGCACGTTCGACTTCGCGCTGTCGACCGCCGACCTCGACGAGGGCGTGATCCGCTGGGACTACGGCCAGCCGTACCGGATTCGCCAGCGCGCCAGCGACGGCTACTGCGCGCACCACGATCCGACCGGCCGTCGGTGCACCGTCCACGCCCACCGCCCGCGGGTCTGCCGTACCTACGACTGCCGCGACGATCCGCGGATCTGGATCGACTTCGCCCGGCGCATCCCGGCGCCGCCGGCCGCGGCCGCGATCCCCCCGGAGGCGCCCGCCGCGACCGGCTTCGATCTGATGAACCGCGTGCGCGCCCGTGCGCTGGCGATCAGCGGCGAGCGCGCTTCGATGGGCAACAGCTTCGCGGAGCCGGAGCCGCGGGTCGGTCCGCCGCCGCCGCGTCGGCCCTGACCGGAGCCGGCGGCGTGCCCGGGGCGACCGGTGCCGGCGAGGGCTCGCGGTCGCACCCGGCCGCCCGCGACACCGCAGCGAATGTGGGTCTGTTCCCGACCGCCCGCGCGCACGACCCAGCGTCGGGACTGCGGTCCCAGGCGACGGTGCCTCCAGTCCTCGCCGGTACGCTGGCTCGCAATGTTATCTGCGCGAGAAGACTGATCGCTCGCGGGTCCCGTGCTTGCACGAGGCGAGGTTGCCCGCTCCATGGTTCATCTCCGCCCGTCCTCGTCTCGTCGCGCGCTGCCATCGCTGGTCGCGCTGGTCGCGATCGGGGTGTCGGCGGGCGCAGCCGCGGTCGCCGAGGCCGGTCGGCCCCGAGTGAGCGTCATCGGCGACGACTGGATCTTGGTCGCCGCGGTCGAGCGGGCGCTGGCCGGTCGGGTCGAGCTGGTCGACGCACCGGTCGAGGTCGACGACGCGCATGGGATCGTCACCGGCGCGTACGCGCACCGGCTCGACGCGGTGGTCACGGTCGAGCAGCGCGAGGGCGCCGCGACCGCGGCGCTGGTGGCGGTACGCGACGGCGCCAGCGGCCGCATCCGCGGCACCCTGCAGGTCCGCGGGCGCGCGGGCGGCCTCGGGCCGCTGATCACGCGCCGGCTGTGGCCACGGCTGGGCCAGCCGATCCTCGGCGCGCAGCGACCGAGCCGGGCGCCCGACCCGTCGATGCGACGGGAGTCGGTCGCGACCGCGAGGGCGGCCCGGCCGGCGGCGCCGGAGATGACACCCGCGCCGCCGGTCAGCTGCGAGCGCGCCCCGTCCTGCGAGGCGAGCTACGAGGGCGAGGTCGTGATCGAGGTGATCTCGATCGACGATCCCGCGGACCGGGTCGCGGCCGCGGACCTGGTCGACGCGACCGAGGCCATCGACGCCTCCGACGCGCCCGACGCGATCGACCCGGCCCCGCCGCGGTCACGCGCGCGGGGTCGGCGCGTGCCGCGCCTGGCGATCGCCCTGGCCGAGCGGCCGTTCTGGCGCCGGCTGCGCTACTTCGACGACCTCGACGACGCGCTGCGCGACCACGACCTGCTCGCCAGCGCGGTCGGCGTCAGCGTCCGCGCGCGGGTCGGCGCCGGGTTCGCGCTGGCGCTCGCCGGCGAGCGGACCGTCGGCGTCACCGGCACCGCGACCGAGGACGGCTCGATGTACGCGACCGCCGGGTCCGAGTGGTCGGCGGCGCTCGCCTGGGGCGTGCGCGGCGCGGCGGGCGCGGTCGGGCTCGAGGCCGGCTACGGCGAGCAGCGCTTCGCGATCGACGACGACGCGCGGCCGGCCGCGCTGGTGCCCGACGTTCACTACCGGTGGTGGCGGGCCGGCGTCACCGCCGAGCTCGCGCTGAGCAGGCGCTGGACCGCCGACGTCGGCGCCGGCTGGCGCCACCTGGTCGACACCGGCGAGCTCCACGAGACCGGCTGGTTCCCGCGCGCGACCGGGGTCGGGATCGACGGCACCGCCGGCCTGACCTTTCACCACGGCCGGTTCGCCGGGTTCGTGCGCGGCGAGCTGCGCCGCTACGGCTTCGCGCTGCACGTGGGGCCCGACGACGCGGTGCGCGCCGGCGGGCTCAGCGACGAGTACATCGGTGGGGCGGTCGGCGTCGCGGTCGGGTTCCGCTGATCTCGTCCGGCCGCCTCGTCTCGCTTGGCTTGGCCTGGCTTGGCTTGGCTTGGCACAGCGCGCGGCGCAGCGCACCGTCACGGCTGGCGCTTGACGCGCCCCCGACGGCGGGCTCTCCTGCCGCGCATGAAGCTCGAAGACTCGGTCGCAGTGGTCACCGGTGGCGCCTCGGGCCTGGGCGCGGCGACCATCCGACGCCTGGCCGCTGGCGGCGCCAAGGTCGTCATCGTCGATCGCGACGAGGCCAAGGGCACCGCGCTCGCCGCCGAGCTCGGCGCCGGTCGCGCCGTGTTCGCCAAGGCCGACGTCACCGACCCCGCCCAGGTCGAGGACGCGATCGCCCAGGCCGCGATGCTGGGCACGCTGCGGATCGCGGTGTCGTGCGCCGGCGTCGGCTGGGCCTCGCGCACGCTCGACAAGACCGGCAAGCCCCACGACCTCGAGCTGTTCCGGACCGTCATCGGCATCAACCTCATCGGCACGTTCAACGTGCTGCGGCTGGCGGCCTCGGTGATGGCGCGGTCGGAGCCCAGCAGCACCGGCGAGCGCGGCGTGATCATCAACACCGCGTCGGTCGCCGCCTACGACGGCCAGATCGGCCAGATCGCCTACGCCGCGCCCAAGGCCGGCGTGGTCGGCATGACCCTGCCGGCCGCGCGCGACCTGGCGCCCGCCGGCATCCGCGTCTGCACGATCGCGCCCGGCATCTTCGACACGCCGATGCTGGCCGCGCTGCCCGAGGACAAGCGCGCCGCGCTCGCGGCCGACGTCGTGTTCCCCAAGCGCCTCGGCGATCCTGCCGAGTACGGCGAGCTGGTCGCCGCGATCGTCGTCAACGGCTACCTCAACGGCGAGACGATCCGGCTCGACGGCTCGCTGCGCATGCCGCCCAAGTAGCCCGCTCGCACTGAAGCTTCTGCGTGGCCGGTCGCAGTCACGTTGCCAGAGAGCGCGCCCACGTCAACTGGTGGATGGACACAGGACGCACGGTACGGGCTGTCGCACGAGCGGCATCTCCGTGCGAGCACGGGTCGTGTGTTCGAGACCGGCACGGAGGACGAGCCGAGGCGGGGACGAGGTCCCAGGCGCGCTCGTAATTTCCCCGGCCGGGTGGTGCATGCGTCGGCGAGTTGGGGCAATGGCACCGGCGTGCGTCACGCCCGGGGACCCCGGATCGAGCAAGCGCCGGGACCTCGGCTTCGCCGACGGCGAGGCCGGCC
>JBKJLC010000133.1:0-51341 GCA_046597055.1 Kofleriaceae bacterium
GGGCCCGACCAAGGCTGCGGGCGCGCCGGTCGACCCCGCGAAGGCCAAGGCCGTGTTCGCCCGCCGCTGCTCGGAGTGCCACGAGCTCAGCGACGTCGACGCGGACCCGCCGACCTCGCGGGCCGCGGCGCGTCGCATGGTGCGCCGCATGGTCGAGAACGGGCTCGAGGCGCCGCGCCGCGAGCTGGATCTGATCGTCTGGTGGCTCGACGCGCACTACGTGCGCAAGGCCGAGTGAACCCATACGGGGGCAACCCGCGTTAGGCTGGCCGGGTGGCGACGTGTCCGATCTGCCGGCTGGACTACGAGTCGGCGGCGTTCTGCCCGCGCGACGGGGCGCGCCTCCTCGGCGAGCGGGTCCTGGACGCGCGCTACCGGTTGATCCGGAAGGTCGGTGAGGGCGCGATGGGCGAGGTGTTCGAGGCCGAGCACCTCAACCTCAAGCGTCGGGTCGCGGTGAAGATCCTCCGCCGTCACATCGCCTACCAGCCGGAGGCGATCGCCCGCCTCGAGCGCGAAGCCCAGGCCGCCAGTCAGCTCGGCCATCCCAACCTGGTCAGCGTGCTCGATTTCGGCCAGTCGGATGACGGCAGCGTCTACCTGGCGATGGAGTGGCTCGAGGGCGAGGACCTCGAGCAGCACCTGGCGCGGGGCCCGGTCGACATCGGGACCGCGCTCGACCTCGTGAGCCAGGCGGCGGCCGGCGTCGCCGAGGCCCACGACCACGGCGTGATCCACCGCGATCTCAAGCCGGCCAACCTCTTCGTCAGCCACGACCGAGCCGGTGCCCTGCGCGTGAAGGTGCTCGATTTCGGCATCGCGAAGCTCGCGATCGAACAGACCCAGCTGACCGGGACCGGCGTGTTGATCGGGACGCCCAACTACATGGCGCCCGAGCAAGCCCTCGGCGAGCCGGTCGATGCGCGCACCGACGTGTACGCGCTGGGGGTCATCCTCTACGAGCTGCTGACCGGCATGGTCCCGTTCCGCGGCGACAGCCCGATCGCCGTCCTCCATCAGCACACCGCCCGGCTGCCCGCGGCGCCGTCGTCGGTCGCCACCGCGCGCGGGATCACGCCCGAGCTCGACCTGGTCGTGCTGCGCTGCCTGGCCAAGCGCCCCGAGGAGCGGTTCGCGACGATGCACGAGCTGGTCGCGAGCATCGTGGCAGCGAGGACCGGCGGTCGACCGGTGCCGCCGCCCGCGCCGGTGCTCCCCGAGTCGGACGACGAGCTGCTCGCGGCCGCCGGCATCGGCAGACGTTCGCCGACCGCGCTCATCGTCGGGCTGGCCGCGCTTGGCATCGTCGCGGCGCTCGGCGTCTTCCTGGTCGTGCGCGGGCAACGAGCCGGCGCGATCGATCCGCCCCTCGACGCGTCGTCGGCGGCGCTGGCGCGCGACGCGTCGTCCATGGCGCTGCCGGTCGACGCCTCGCCCGTCGTCGACGTCGCATCAGCCGATGCCGCGGTTGCCGTCGACACCGTCGACGCCCCCACGGCCGACGCGGGCGCCGACGCGGCTCCCGACGCGAGCGCGCAGGTCGACGGCGCCTGGCGCCAGCGGGTCCGCGCCCGAGGATTCGATCTGCACGCATCGGTCGGTCCGGACCACCCGGCCGCGACGGTGCCCTTCGAGCTCGTGCTCGAGCTCGAGGCGCCTGGCGCCGTGGTCGAGGCGGCGCTGCGACGCGGGACGCTGCGGGCGGAGGTCACCGTGCGCTACTTTCGCGATCATGCCGTCGTCCATCGTTCGAGCCACGTCCCGGTCCGGGCCGGCCCCTTCCGCACCGCGATGACGCTTGCGCGTGCGGGGAAGCACCACCTCGCGGTCGACCTGTTCGACGGGGCAACCGCGGTCGGCCAGGCCCGGTTCGATCTGCTGGTCGCGCGGTGACCACAGCCGGTCCTGCGCGCCGCCCCCTTGCTACCCGCCGCGCCGCCGGCTGACCCACCAGCCGAAGCCGATCGTCGCCGGGATCAGCAGGTAGAGCAGCCACATCCACACCGGGCGGTCGAACTGCAGCACCAGCGCATGCGCCCCGGGCCCGGCGTCGATCGCCATCATGTCGGGGCTGATCCGGCGGACCGGGACTGCCTGGCCGTCGATCGTTGCCCGCCAGCGCGGGTGCCAGCTCTCGCGGATCGCGAAGGTGGTCGGGGCTCGCACGTCGAGCTGGGCGGTGATGCGTGAGCCGTGGTGGCGGATGCCCGAGGCGTCGCCGTCGGGCGGCGGGCCGGCGGCGCCATGGCCGTGATGGACCAGCACCTGGTTCGCCATCGGTCGATCGGACGCCTGCCAGACCAGGCCGGCGGCGCGGGTCGCCTTGCGCCCGGGCGGGAGCTCGCCGGTGATCTGCACCGGGCCGACCAGCCCCGGCGTCGGCAGCTGGCGCAGCTCGAAGTGCGCGGTCTTGGCCAGCACCTCGCCGCCGATCGCGGTGCTGCCGAGGCGGGTGAGCACCAGCGGCGCGTCGTAGATCCACGCGGCGCGCGCCGGCGGCGGCAGCGCGTACAGGTACGCGAAGTTCGGCGACGACTGCAGTGACGCGCCGCCGTACGCGATCAGGGCGGGCTTCCCGCCGTACACGTACGGCAGCAGCATGAACCAGTGGTTCTCGATGTTGCGGGCCTGGATGCGCCCCGGCGCCGCGGCGCGGATCGCCGGCAGCAGCTGGTCGAGCTCGCTGCGGTAGATGAAGTCGTAGTCGGTCGCGACCCGGGCCCGACCGCCGAGCACGCCGATGCCGGGCCCGGCGAAGACGATCAGCGTGATGCCGAGGATCGCGGCGAGCACGCCCTGCGCGACCTCGCCCAGGTCGACCCGGTCGAGCGCACGGATCGCCCAGGCCACCCCGCTGCCGACCGCCGCGCCGACCGCGAGCGCGAGCGTGACCTGCATCGGCGCCATCACCCGCACCGCCGGGAACAGATCGTCCTGGGTCTTGGGCAGCGAGCGCCCGACGCCGAGGATGAACGCGAGCACGATCGCGGCGACCCACAGCAGGGTCAGGTCGCCCTCGCGGCGCAGCACCCGCGCCACGATCGCGTAGACGAACGCGGGGCCGAGCAGGATGGTCAGGATCGGCAGCCGGTAGACGTCGAGCTCGCGGTCGGCGTCGAGCAGGTAGCCGTCGTAGAACCACTTGCCGAGCAGCTTGAAGCCGGGCCCGATCTCGTCGGCGACCCGATGCGGGAAGCCGCCGAACGCGTCGTAGTGGATCAAGACCGGCAGCCAGGCCGGCGCCGAGCCGATCAGCAAGAGCGCGCCGAGCGCGACCAGGCGAACCGGTGGCTTCCAGTGCGCGCGCACGGTCGGCACCAGCACCAGCGCGACCACGAACAAGGCCGGCGCCAGCGCGACGCCGGCCAGCGGATGACACAGGCCGACGAACAGGCCCCAGCCGGCCGCGGGGCCGAGGCCGTGGCCGGTCTTCATCCACCGGCAGCCGTGGGCGAACGCCAGCGGGTAGGCGCACAGCGCCCAGCCCTGGGTGTAGAGCCCGACCATGAGGACGCCGTCCTGACCCCACTTCGAGCCGCCAACCATGAACGCGACCGCGACCGCGCCGCCGAGCGCACCCCAGCCGTCGACCTCGAGCACGCGCAGCGACCGGTACGCCGCCGCCGGCAGCAGCACCAGCGGCAGGTACACGCCGAGCTGGAACCAGAACAGCACGCGCCCGAAGATCCCGGCGAGGACGCCGGGCACCGCGGCCGGGATGAGCTGGTAGTAGTAGCCCGACGGGAAGCCACCGTTGGCCGACGGGTTCCACCAGTCCCAGTCGCCACGCCTCACCGCCTCGGCGATGCGCGCGGTCTCGGCGAAGTGGAACGTGTTGTCGTCGCCGGCGACCTCGCCGCGGAACACGCCGGCGTACATCGCCGCGACGATCAGCGTGATGACGCCGACCAGGATCGCCGGCATCCGGTCGAGCCAGCTCCGGGTCATGGCGCCGCGGCCGCGGCGTGGGTCATCGCCGCGGTGCTGGCCGCTGCGATCAGCGCGGGTCCGTCGACGACCGGGGTGGCGCCCCGCGCGCTGGCGACCTCGGCGGCGATCGCCGCGGCCAGGTGACCGATGCGCGGCCACGACCAGCCGGCGAGCAGGCCGTGCACCATGCCGGCGACGTAGGCATCGCCGCAGCCGACGTTGTCGCCACCCGGGCGCGCCGCGGCGGCCGCGAGCTCGAGCGTCAGCCCAGGCGCGTGCCAGGTGCTACCGCCGACGCCGCGGGTGACCACGACCAGCCGCGCGCCGCGGGCGAGCAGCGCCGCGACCGGATCGACGCCGAGCCGGGCGCTCACCTGCGCGACCTCGCTCTCGCCGAGCTTGCAGATGTCGGCGGCGGCCAGCGCCTGCCGGAGCGCGGCGTCGTCGCCGGCCGAGGGCCCGACCGGCGTCGCGCCGGCGGTCATCACCTGGATCGACGGTGGGCGCAGGTTGGGATCGCACACGCGGACCACGCGCGGTGACGCGGTGGCGAGCGCGGCGGCCAGGCCCATGGCGCCGTCGGCGGTGCGCTGGGCCATGGTGCCGAACACCAGCGCGCGCGCCGGCACCAGCGCGGCCGCGATCGCGTCGGTCATCGCGATGCGCTCCCACGCGCGGCCCGGCACCAGCCGGTAGCGCGGCTCGCCGTTGGCCAGCGTGACCGTGACCTCGCCGGTCGCGCGCTCGTCATCGATCTGGACGAGCGAGGTGTCGACCCCATGGGCGCGCAGCCGCGCGATCGCGGCGTGGCCGTCGGCGTCGTCGCCGACCCGGGTCACCAGCGCGACCGGCGTGCCCAGCTGCGCCAGGTGCCAGGCGACGTTGGCCGGCGCGCCGCCGAGCTGGTCGCCGTCGGGGAACCGGTCCCACAGCAGCTCGCCCCACACGATCACCACGAGGTGACCGGTTGACTTCGCGCGAAGTCGTGTAAGAAATACACTATCAAGACCACCGTCGACATGCCGCGCGCGCATTGTGCCAAGCTCGCGGGCCGGGTGGCGGTGGTTGCCACGGAAACTGCATCGCCGAGGGGGACTTCCATGGGCCTGACCGAGCTCTACCGCCCGTCGCTGGCGCTCTTGACCGACCTGTACCAGCTGACGATGGCGTACGGCTACTGGAAGGCGGGCGTCGCCGGGCGCGACAGCGTCTTTCACCTGCACTTTCGGCGGCACCCGTTCGGCGGCGGCTACGCGATCGCGGCCGGGCTCGAGCTCGCGATCGACTACCTCGCCGGGCTGCACTTCGATCCGTCCGACCAGGCCTATCTGGCCACCCTGACCGGCGCGGACGGCAAGCCGCTGTTCGAGGCCGGCTTCATCGAATACCTCGGCGCGATGCGCTTCACCGGCACCGTCGACGCGGTCCCCGAGGGCCGGCTGGTGTTCGCCCACGAGCCGCTGGTGCGGGTGCGCGCGCCGATGCTGCAGGCCCAGCTGGTCGAGACGCCGCTCCTGACCCTCATCAACTTCAGCACGCTGATCGCGACCAAGGCGGCCCGGGTCTGCCACGCCGCCCGCGGTGAGCCGGTGCTCGAGTTCGGCCTGCGCCGGGCCCAGGGCGTCGACGGCGGGCTGAGCGCGTCGCGCGCGGCCTGGATCGGCGGCGTCGCCGCCACCTCCAACGTCCTCGCTGGCAAGCTCTACGGCCTGCCGGTCAAGGGCACCCACGCGCACTCCTGGGTGATGTTCTGGGGCGACGAGCAGGCATCGTTCCGCGAGTACGCGCGCTCGCTGCCGGCCAATTGCACGTTCCTGGTCGACACCTTCGACACCCTCGAGGGCGTGCGCCGCGCGATCGTGGTGGGCCGCGAGCTGCGCGAGCGTGGCCACGACCTGATCGGCATCCGCCTCGACTCGGGCGACCTCGCGCACCTGTCGATCGAGGCCCGCCGGCTGCTCGACGAGGCCGGCTTCGAGCGCACCCACGTGGTCGCGTCGAACGATCTCGACGAGACCCTGATCGCCAGCCTGCGCGAGCAGGGCGCGCGGATCGACACCTGGGGCGTCGGCACCAAGCTGGTCACCGCGTTCGACCAGCCCGCGCTGGGCGGCGTCTACAAGCTGGGCGCGGTGCGCGACCCCGACGCGCGCACCAGCGACGGCTGGCGCTACGCGCTCAAGCTGTCGGAGCAGCCGATCAAGATCTCGACGCCAGGCGTGCAGGGCGTGCGCCGCTACCGCCGCGACGGGATGCTGGTCGGCGACGTGATCGTCGACGCGCTGAGCCCGCCCGGGCCCGGGCCGGTGCCGGCCTGGGACCTCGAGGATCCGACCCGCGGCTTCACCGTCGACGGCGACGCCGAGGAGCTGCTGGTCACCGCGATGAAGGACGGCGTGCCGACCGGGGCCCTCGGCGATCTCCCGGCGGCGCGCGCCCGCGCGGTCGCCGACCTCGCGGCGCTGTCGTCGCGGACCCGCCGTCACCTCAACCCGCAGCCGTACCCGGTCGGGCTCGACCGGGTGCTGCACGAGCGCAAGCTGGCGCTGATCGCCCGCGCCCGCGCCGATGGAGGCACCCGATGATGATGAACCCGGTCGTGTTCTCGACTTCCAGCTACGACTACCTGGCTGCCCGCATCGCCACCGAGGGTGGCTGGCCCCGGGGCGAGGTCGAGCGCCGCAACTTCCCCGACGGCGAGAAGTACCAGCGGGTGGTGACCGAGGTCGCCGACCGCGACGTCATGATCGTCGGCGGCACCATCGGCGAGGTCGACACGCTCGAGCTGTTCGATCTCGCCAGCTCGTGCGTGCTGGCGGGCGCGTACCGGCTGACGCTGGTGATCCCGTACTACGGCTACTCGACGATGGAGCGGGCGGTCCGCGCCGGCGAGGTGGTCACCGCCAAGACCCGAGCCCGGCTCCTGTCGTCGATCCCCGAGGCCAGCCGGGGCAACCAGGTGTTCCTGCTCGACCTCCACGTGTCGGCGATCGCCCACTACTTCGAGGGCGCGATCCGCCCGGTCCACGTCTACGGCAAGTCGGTGATCACCGCGGCCGCGCGTCGGCTCGGCGGCGACGACCTGGTGCTGGCCTGCACCGACGCCGGCCGCGCCAAGTGGGTCGAGAGCCTGGCCAACGACCTGGGGGCGCCGGCCGCGTTCGTCTACAAGCGCCGGCTCGACGGCGAGCACACCGAGGTCACCGGGGTGTCGGCCGCGGTCGCCGGCAAGCGGGTCGTGATCTACGACGACATGATCCGGACCGGTGGCTCGCTCATCAACGCGGCCCGCGCGTACCACGACTCGGGCGCGGCGTCGATCGATGCGATCGCGACCCACGGCGTGCTGCCCGGCGACTCGATCGAGCGCATCCGCGCGTCCGGTCTGTTCGGCAAGGTCGTGGTAACCGACAGCCACCCCCGCGCCCACGCGCTCGCCTCGGACTTTCTCGAGGTCGTGAGCATCGCCCCGGTGCTCGTCGAGCATCTCAACGACAACCACTGATCGCAGGGTCCCATGAAGCTCCTCAAGGTCGCCGCCGCCTGCCTCAACCAGACCCCGTTCGACTGGCCGACCAACCTCGGCAACGTCCAGGCGGCGATCGACCAGGCGCGCGCCGCCGGCGTGACCGTCCTGTGCCTGCCCGAGCTGTGCCTGACCGGCTACGGCTGCGAGGACGCCTTCTTCGCGCCCGGCCTGCAGGAGGCGGCGTTCGCCGCCCTCGAGAAGTTCGTGCCGCAGACCCGGGGCATGGTGGTGTCGTTCGGTCTGCCGCTCTACTTCGAGAAGGCGCTCTACAACGCCGCCTGCCTGGTCGTCGACGGCCGGATCGCCGGCTTCGTGGGTAAGCGCTTCCTCGCCGGTGACGGCATCCACTACGAGCCGCGCTGGTTCAAGGAGTGGCCGGCGGGTGAGCGCGACGTGGTCGAGCGCGGCGACGACAAGCTGCCGCTGGGCGACGTGCTGTTCGATGTCGGCGACGTCCGCATCGGCTTCGAGATCTGCGAGGACGCCTGGGTCGCCAACCGCCCGGGCGCCGACCTCGCGCTGCGCGGCGTCGATCTCCTGCTCAACCCGTCGGCGAGCCACTTCGGCTTCGGCAAGTTCGCGGTCCGCCAGCGCTTCGTGGTCGAGGGCTCGCGCGCGTTCGGGGTGGGCTACGTCTACGCCAACCTGCTCGGCAACGAGGCGGGTCGGGTCATCTACGACGGCGGCGGGCTGATCGCCTCGGGCGGCGAGCTGTGCGCGCGTGGCCGGCGGTTCGGGCTGGTCGACGTCGAGCTGGTGACCGCGGTGATCGACGTCGAGGCCAACCGGCGCGAGCAGGCCCGGCGCGGCAGCCACCGCCCGCGCCACGACGCCGAGGCCGGCGTGATCGAGGTGCCGTTCACCTGGCCGGTGCTGCGACCGGTCGCGCCCGCGAAGATCGGGCGCACCTGGGAGGACGGCGAGCACGTGAAGGAGGAGGAGTTCGGGCGCGCGGTCGCGCTCGGGCTGTGGGACTACATGCGCAAGAGTCGGTCGCGCGGCTACGTCGTGTCGATCTCGGGCGGCGCCGACTCGGCGGCGTGCGCGGTGCTGGTCGCGCTCGCGCTCGAGCTGGCGGTCGCCGAGCACGGCCTCGACGGCGTCAAGCAGCGGCTGGGCCCGGTGCCGGGGCTGGCCGACGTCACCGACCTGACCGGGCTGACCCGGCGCCTGCTGCTGTGCGCGTACCAGTCGACCGAGAACTCGGGCGACGTCACCCGCACCGCCGCCCGCGAGGTCGCGCAGGCGGTCGGCGCCGAGTACCACGTGCTCGACGTCGATCCGCTGGTGAAGGGCTACATCGCCACCATCGAGCAGGCGCTCGGCCGCGCGCTGACCTGGGACCACGACGACGTCGCCTTGCAGAACATCCAGGCCCGGGTCCGGTCGCCGTCGATCTGGATGTTCGCCAACCTGCGCAATGCGCTGCTCTTGACCACGTCCAACCGCTCGGAGGCCGCGGTCGGCTACGCGACCATGGACGGCGACACCTCGGGTGGGCTGGCGCCGATCGGCGGCATCGACAAGACCTACCTGCGCAGCTGGCTGCGCTGGATGGAGGCGCACGGCCCGACCGGCGCGCACCCGGTGCCGGCGCTCCGCTTCATCAATGCCCAGCAGCCGACCGCCGAGCTGCGCCCGCCCGGCGAGGGCCAGACCGACGAGAAGGACCTGATGCCGTACGACGTGCTCGAGGCGGTCGAGGACGCCGCGATCCGCGACAAGCGGCTGCCGCTCGAGGTGCTGCACGAGCTGCAGCCGCGCTTCCCCGACCACGGCGTCGAGCAGCTCGGCCTGTGGGTCGAGCGGTTCTTCACCCTGTGGTGCCGCAACCAGTGGAAGCGGGAGCGGCTGGCCCCGAGCTTCCACCTCGACGACAAGAACCTCGACCCGCGCTCGTGGTGTCGCTTCCCGATCCTGAGCGGCGGCTATCGCGAGGAGCTGGCGGTGATGCGGGCGTTCGTCGCCGAGGAGCGCGCGCGGGGGCAGGCATGACCGGCGCCGCACCGTGGGCGCCGCCGCCACCCGGCAAGCACGTCTACGAGTATCCGCGCCCCGCGGTCACCGTCGACTGCGTCGTGCTCGGGCTCGACGCCGACGACCTCAAGGTGCTGCTGATCCAGCGCGGCGTCGAGCCGTTCCGCCACGCGTGGGCGCTGCCCGGCGGGTTCGTCGGCCAGGACGAGGACCTCGACGCCGCCGCCCGCCGCGAGCTGCGCGAGGAGACCGGCATCGAGGACGTCTACCTCGAGCAACTCTACACGTTCGGCACCCCCGGCCGCGATCCGCGCGGCCGCGTGATCACGGTCGCGTACTACGCGCTGGCCAAGCTGTCCGACTACCGGGTCCAGGCCGCGACCGACGCCGAGAGCGTCGGCTGGTATCCGCTCGACCAGCTGCCGGCGCTCGCGTTCGATCACGCCGCCGTGATCGACCGCGCGATCGAGCGCCTGCGCGGCAAGGTCCGCTACGCGCCGATCGGCTTCGAGCTCCTGCCGCCGCGGTTCTCGCTGACCCAGCTGCAGCGCCTGTACGAGATCGTGCTCGAGCGCGCGCTCGACAAGCGCAACTTCCGCAAGAAGATCCTCTCGCTGGGGCTGGTGATCGAGACCGACGAGCTCGAGCAGGGCGTCCGCCACCGGGCCGCCCGGCTCTACCGCTTCGACAAGAAGAAGTACGAGCGCCTGCTCAAGCAGGGCTTCGAGTTCGCGATCTGATCGGCGCGCCGCCGTCGTCGGTCGACGCGCGCGGTCCCGCCGTTCACACGCGGCAAGCGCAGGCAGGATCGCACCCGACGAGGCGAGGGTCAGCGCCGTCGCACGAACGTTCGCAAGCCGGTAGCCTTCGACCCAATGCGCGCTCCGACCATCCTTGCAGCCGCGCTCGGCGCGCTCGTCGTGGCGCGCTCGTCGCCGGCCGCCGCCGACGGCTTCGATCCGCGCGATCTCGACAAGCAGGCCCACCTCGCCGTGAGCTACGGCCTCTCGCTCACCGGGAGCCTGGTCCTGCGCCGCCTCGACGTGCCGCGCTGGCAGGCGGTCGCGATCGCCGCGGCGGCCACGCTCGCGCTCGGCACCGTCAAGGAGCTCGTCCTCGACGACACCTACACCTGGGGCGACCAGCTCGGCAACGGCCTCGGCACCAGCGGTGCTGCGGTGGTTGTGTTCTCGTTGCGCCTGTAGCGCCGCGCTAGAACGCGGCCTGGAAGCCGGCTGCGAGGAACAGGTCGACGCGGTCGCGGAAGTCGTCGTCGATCGGCGCGCCGATCGCGAGAAATGGCTGCAGCGTCTCGCCCATGAAGCGCATGGTGGCGGCGAAGGTGTGGCCCCAGCGGTCGTCGCCGTCGTCGAAGTCGAAGCGGTCGAGGTTCGCCGTGTTGGCCAGCTCGAGGCTCAGCGCCACCGGGCCGAGGTCGACGCCGGCGCCGACGTTCAAGCGGAGCAGCTCGTCGGCGCCCTCGTCGTCGAGCCCGATGTCGACGCCGAGATCGGCGCGCAGGAAGACGCGGTCGAGGTAGATCAGCGGCGAGACGCCGAGCCGGAGGTACCACGCGTCCGGGTAGGCCAGGGCGAGATCGGTCATGCGCGGGAACGACGCGTAGTAGCTGGTGGCGGTGGCATCGAGCCCGTCGGACGCGGTCGGGAGGGCGAGCCCGCCCCGGAGGACGAACGAGACCTCGGGGCCGGCGGTTACCACGTACAGCAGGCCGAGGTCGAGGTTGCCCAGCGCGGTCGCGTCTTCCGGCAGCGGCTCGGGGTTGCCGTCACCACCGAACGAGACCGAGATCGGGAGGGCGCCATAGAAGCCCAGCCCGCTCTGCAGGATCAGCTGGCCGTACGGCTCGAGCCGCAGCGCCGCGTCGTACGGTGGGTGATCGAGGAACGTGAGCCCGACGTCGAGGCCGAGCTTGCTGATGCCGTCGCCGCGATCGAGCGTAGCCATGTCGGGCGAGCGCTGCGCGGTGGCGGTGGCCACCAGCGCGAGCAGTGACGAGAGTGCGAGGCCGAGGGTCCGGGTCATCTACGACTCCTGGTGAGCCCCGAGGGTAGCCCCGACCGCGGCGGCCAGCTACGCACCGGGGTGCGCGACGGCCGCGCACGCCGGTGCGGTCGCACCGCGGTTCAGGCCCGCAGGACGATCTTCATCACGTCATCCTGCTTGTGCATGAACATGTCGTAGCCCTCCGGAGTCTGGTCGAGGTTCATGTGGTGCGAGACGACGAAGCTGGGGTCGATCTCGCCGCGCTCGATGCGCTCGAGCAGCGGCTTCATGTAGCGGTGCACGTGGCACTGCCCGGTCTTGATCGTGATACCCCGGTTCATGAGCGGCCCGAGCGGGAACTTGTCGACGTAGCCGGCGTAGACGCCGAGGATCGACACGATGCCGGCGCTGCGCACCGCCAGGATCGCGTCGCGCACCGCCATCGGCCGGTCGAAGGCCATCTTGGTCGATTGCTTGACCTTGTCGTAGGCGAACTGCAGGCCGTGACCATGGGCCTCGGCGCCGACGGCGTCGATGCAGGCATCCGGTCCGCGTCCGCCGGTGAGCTCCTCCAGCGCCTCGTGCACGTCGTAGTCCGAGTAGTTGATGACGTCGGTCGCGCCCGCCTTTTCCATCGCCATCTTCAGGCGATACGGGAACCGATCGATCGCGATCACGCGCTCGGCGCCCAGCAGGCGCGCGCTGGCGATGGCGAACTGTCCGACCGGACCGGCGCCGAACACCGCGACGACCTTGCGCGGCGTGATCTCGCAGAACTCGGCGCCCATGTAGCCGGTCGGAAAGATGTCGGACAGGAACAGCACCTGCTCGTCGGTCAGGTTGGACGGGACCTTGAGCGGGCCGACATCGGCGAACGGCACCCGGACGTACTCGGCCTGGCCGCCGGCAAAGCCGCCGGTGAGGTGGGAGAACCCGAAGGCACCGCAGGTGGCGTGGCCCATCAGCTTCTCGGGCATCCACGAATTCGGGTTCGAGTTCTCGCAGCACGAGAAGTTCTTCATCTCGCACGACTCGCAGCCGCCGCAGGCGATCGCGAACGGCACCACCACCCGGTCGCCGACCTTGAGGTTCTTGACGCCCCGGCCCAGCTCCATGACCTCGCCCATGAACTCGTGGCCGAGGATGTCGCCGCGCTGCATGCCCGGCATGAACCCGTTGTAGAGATGCAGATCCGAGCCGCAGATCGTGGTCGCGGTGATGCGGATGATCGCGTCGCGCGCGTTCAGGATCTGCGGGTCGGGCACGTGCACGACCTCGACCTGCTGCTTGCCCATCCAGACGTTCGCTCTCATGACAGGACTCCTGCGTGGTTGGCTTCGCCGCTCTCCGCGGCGCGGGCGGCGGCGTGCTCGGCGCCGTCGGGGGATGGCTGGGCCGGATGCTTGCCGCGATGCGAGCTGGCGTCGGAGAACAGCACCTCGCCGGTCTCCATGACCTGCTTGAGCCGTCGCAGATCACCCTTCACCTGCGACCGGGTCAGGAGCCGGGCCAGGGCCGGGCTCGCGCCGACGCCGCCCAGGCCGATCTCCCACTCGACCCGGACCTCGGTGCCATTGCGGCCCGGCGTCTTCGCGAAGGTCACCTTGCCGCGGTGGGCGATGACCGAACCCGCGACCGTGCGCCAGGCCAGCACCTCACCCGAGCGATCCTCGGTGATCTCCGCATCCCACGTGGTGGTGCCCGCGATCGGCAGCTTCGCCACCCAGTGACTGCGGGTGAGGCTGCGCTCCTCGACCGACTCGAGGTAGTCCATGAACAGCGGCAGGTTCGAGAGCTTCCGATAGAAGGCGTAGACCTCTGGCGGCGGCTTGTTGATCGTCACCGTGAAGATGAGCGGGGCTTCCGCGGGCTGGGCCGCCGCCAGCGTCCGGCTGGTGTAGATCTCGAGCGCGGCGACGCCGGCGACCGCAGCGGCCGTGGTCGCCAGGCGCGCGTTGCTGCTGCCCTTCGACGACGAAGCCAGCGCGAGCAGGCCCAGGTCCATCACATCGCCGGCCACGCGCGCCCACAGGGGCAGGGTGCGCCGGGGCCGGAGCAGGACCGCGAGTCCTGAGACGACCTCGCGGACGCCAGCCGCGCGCAGGGCGAGCGACGTGCGGGTGCCAGGCTCGGCCCCGATGACGCGGGCGAGCAGTCCGGGGAGCGCGAGCTCGGCGAGGCCGACGCCGACCCCGAACCAGCCGAGCCCGCGCCCGAGCTGGTCGATGGGAGCCTCGTCGCGTCCGGGGTCGGTCATGTGGAACGATGGAGCGTCCATGGCGGTGCTTTCCTTCTTCCCCGAGCGCGCGTCCGCGGTGGGCGTACGCGCGACACCGAGGGTGATGGCGTTCGCACTGCGATGTATGTGCCACGCGTAAGCTTTCGCAATCACGACGGGCCAACGTGCGTCGCGTGCGGTCGAGACGCATCGCCCGAGCGCCCGCGAACCAGGCGCACATGGCTGGCGTCGATTCTCCCGCGGCGGGGAAGGGCATTGACCGTGATCTACGGGGAGCCGCGGGTCAGCATGCGCGGGAGTCCGAACCCGGTCGCCTCGCATCGCGCGACGTGCGGCAACGCCTCATCCAGGCCGTTCAGGGCCGCCTTGCGGTAGAGCACGTAGGCGCGCTCGGGCATGATCGGCACGACGAGGCCGAGTTCGTGACAGCGCGCGAGATCGAGCTGGGCCTCCGGGTACTGGCGCAGCGCCGCCTGTTCGTACCAGTACGCGGCGCGCTCGATGCGCTGACGGCGACCGGCGCCGTCCTCGTAGCAGCGGCCGAGTCGGTGCATCGCGCGTTCGTCGTCGAGACGCGCGCCGCGCAGGTAGGCCCGGGCCGCGCCGTCGAGCTCGCCGCGCTCGGTCAGCAGCTCGCCATGGAGCAGGTGCCCGACCCGCTCGTTGTTGCGGCCGGCGCGCGCCGCCCAGCGGAGCGCGGCGTCGGTGTCCACGCGGCCGCCGATGCCGTCGCGCAGGCACATCGCGTAGCGCGCCTGCGCCAGCGGCTGGCCGGCGTGCGCCGCGCGCCGGTACCAGCGCCGCGCATGCGGGGCCGAAGCCGCGACCCCGCGGCCGGCCAGGTAACAATCGCCCAGGTAGAGCTGGGCGTCCTCGATCGCCGCGGTCGCGGCCCGATACAGCCAGCGCGCGGCGCGCACGTCGTCCTGACCGACGCCGCGGCCACGCAGGTACGCCAGGCCCAGCTCGTGAGCGGCGCGGGCCTCGCCGGCGTCCGCCGCCACCCGGAACCAGCGCGCCGCCAGCCGGTGCTGACCGCGCGCCTGATGGCGCGTCGTGCGCGCCGCTGCATCGGTGCCCATGGCTCAGTAGATGACCGTGCGCTTGACCGACGCGCTCCACGTCTTGGACGGGCACAGGAGGGTGAGTACACCGCCGACGACCGGCTTCATCTCGTCTGAGGTCAGCGTGCGAAGGGTCTCGGTGATCAGGTCGAGCTTGTTCGTGGGGCGGGGCGTGTTTTTGTGCATGTCATCCCGTTCAGCACGTCGCGTGCCGCACCCAACTGCCTGATCTCCGTGGCGCGTGGGCCCGTCCTTCCGACACGCCGCCAGACCTGTGTCGACACGTGACGATCGCCGGCGTCGCTCGGTGCGGAACCCGGGCCGACGGCGGTCGAATAGCCATTCGAGCCAGTGGCTGCCACTGGCTGCCATTCTCTGATGGCAGGCTCGCCCCCCTCGCTGGCGCCCGCGCTTGCCGTGCTGCGCGCACCGTGATGGGATCGAGCGCGCTCGGTCGAGCGGTTCACGTGTCACTCGTCGGTGGGGCCCCATGCGCTTTGTCCCGTTCGGTCTGCTCCTGCTCGGTTCGCTCGCGGTCGGCTGCACGAAGGTCGACCCGTACACCTGCGAGGACTCGTCCGACTGCAGGGCCGGCTACTGTGGCGCCGACAAGTTCTGCCATGCCGGTGACGACCCCGATGCCGACGCGGGCCCCGACGCCACCGACGCGTTCGTCGGCGGCCGGGACGAGTGCATGGAGGGGCCCCGACTGGCGGCGAACGCCAGCGCCTGCGCCGCCAGCGTGTGTGCGGTCGAGGCCGACTGCTGTGCGGTTGGCTGGACCCACACCTGCGTGCAACGGGTGGAGACGCTGTGCGAGCGCAGCTGCAGCGCGGTGGCGCTGCTGTCGCACGCCGGGGGCGTCACCGGGGTCAACGCGGATGGCTCGACGGCCATCCCGGTCGATCTCCGAGGCTTCAATGGCTTCATGGCGACCGCCACGGACCACGATGGCGATGGCGACGTCGCGCTCGTGTACGTCGGTGCCGACTTCTGGGCGATCCGCGACCGCGACCGCAGCGGCCAGTGGGTCGACGTGGGCCGTGGGACGCTCGATCGCTGGTACGGACGCCACATCGGCTGGGCGGACTGGGATGGCGACGGGGATCTCGACCTCGCGGTTGGCGGTCGCTCCGGTGGGATGTACCTGATCCGTCGCGACGCGGGCGTGGACGGCGGGAAGGACCAGTTCGTGCGGCTGGCGAGCCCGCTGCTCGACGACGATGTCCTGCAGTTCGACTGGGGCGACGTCGACGGCGATCGCGACGTCGATCTGGTCGTCGGTACGTACCCGCTCGGCCAGATCCGCCTTCACATCAACGACGGTCACGGCGTCTTCTCGGTCAGCTCGCCAGGACGTCCGACGTTCCAGGCCAGCGAGGGCGTGCGACTGTGCAACCTCACCGGGTCGGCGCTGCCCGAGCTGGTGACGTCGCACGGCACGGCGGTGCGCATCTACGCCAACAACAACGGCAGCTTCTCGACGACCCCGCTGCTCGCAGCCGACGGCGTGGAGTCGATCGAGACGCACTGCGGTGACTTCGACCGCGATGGTGACCTCGACGTCGTCGTCGCCGGGCTAGATACGCCGATCCGCATCTTCCGCAACGACGGGGGGACGTTCGCAATCACGGCGGCGTGGGCGAGCCCCAACGTGTTCGCATGGGGCCTCGACGTCGGCGACATCGACGGTGACCACCTCCCCGATCTTGCGGTGTCGCAGCCCTTCGGGGCGCCGCTCTGGTACCGCAACACGACGGCGTCGCCGACCGCGCCGGTCACGTTCGCCGGATCGGAGGTTCTGGTCGATCCAGACGCCGGCGAGCGCCACGGCATCGACTTGATCCCGGCCCTGTAGGTGGTTGCTGGCTGCTGCCCGATGCAGCCTGCCTGGCGCGCGGGTCAGCCGCGAGCCTGCCGCCGCGGTGACTACCGGCGTCGGCGCCGGCGCACGCCGACGACCACCAGCACCGAGGCCAGCACCGCGGCGTGACCGGCGCCGGGCTCGCTGACGCGGCAGTCGCAGCCTTCGTCAGGCGGCACGTAATCGCTGCCGTCGCCGCTGCCGCCGCCGGGCCCGGCGTCGACGGCTGCGCCCGGCCCGCCGGGGCCGACCGGGGTCCCGACCAGCGCCTCGGCCAGCTCGTTGATGTAGTCCTCGATCGCGGTGTAGCCCGACGCCGTCACCGTCGCGTGATCGCCGGGGCGGGTCGGGTCGAGCCCGTGGGCTGACTCCCATGCGTCGGCCATGCCGTCGCGGTCGGCATCGGCCGGCGCGACGCCGGGCGTCAGCCCCGCCAGCAGGTCGGCCGGGGGCCGCGCGCCCCACGCGCCGGTGCGCTGTTCGACCTCGGCGATCGTGCGCCGCGTGACCGCGTCGCGCGGGAACGCGCCGGACCGCTCGAGCACCAGCGCCGCGCCCTCGCCGGGCGGGTGGGTCGTGACCGCGACGTGGCCGGGGTTGCCGGCCGTGAAGTTGGCCGGCGTGTCGATCGCGTACGGTGCGCCCTCGGCGTCCTCGAAGGTCGGGTGCGCGTAGGGCGGCGTCCAGATCGCGTCGACCTCACCGACGAACACACCGGGATCGTCGATGACGTTGTCGCGCAGGTACAGCCGGGTGCCGCCCGGCGCCTCGTCGTCGAAGTAGAACGGGAACAGGTTGGCCGACGGCCCGTCGCGGTAGGTGTTGCCGACGATGTGAAACTCGCCGACCGCGGGGTTGTTGTGGATGAAGCCCTGGCGCACGTCGTACACGAGCGTGTTGATCACCTCGGCCGGGCCGGTCGCGATCGCGGGGCACCGGTAGTAGTGGTGCGCGCACAGCGTGTGGTGGACCGAGATGCGGCCGCCATCCGGGCCGTTGATCATGCCGTAGTTGTGGCGGCCCTCGGGATGACCCGCGGTCGACGACTCCTCGATCGTGACCCACTGCAGCGTGACGTCGGTCGCCTCGTAGATGTCGATCGCCTCGTCGCTCGACCACGACACCGTCACGTGGTCGAGGATCAGCCGCGACTGCCGCGACAGCTGGATCGCATCGTACTGGGGCCCGAGGCTGGCGTCGGTCGCGGTCAGCGGCGGCGGGCGCACCCGCAGGTGGCGGATGATGATGTTGCCCACGCTGGCGTCGTACTCGCCGATCAGCCGGCCGTGGATCGTGATGCCGGCGCCGGGCGCGGTCTGGCCCGCGATCGTCACGTCGCCGCAGGGCAGATCGACATCACCCTCGATCACGCCGCTGACGCGGAACACGACGATCCGTGGGGCGCACACCGCGAGCGCCGCGGCCAGCGAGCCGGGCCCCGATCGGTTCAGGTTGTCGACGATGATGACCTGGCCACCGCGGCCGCCGGTCGCGACCGCGCCGAACCCCTGGGCGCCAGGAAACGCGGCCAGCTGGGCGTGCGCGACGCCGGCGCCGCCGAGCAGCGCGGCGGCCAGGACCAGGGACCCGACGTGAGCGCGGCGGTCGTGCAGCATCCCTCGACGGTCCGCCATGTCGGCTGGTGCGTCAACGGACACCTCGGGGGCAGCGTGGCAAAGACGGGCGCAGCTCAGCCCGCGCCGCCGCGGCTGACGCCCGCACGACGTTCCGGTGTCCCTGCGCGAAGGGCTCGTTGCGAGCCCGAGGTCGAAGGGTGAGGCTCAGGACCCTGCACATCTTTCCGGTGTCCCTGCGCGAAGGGCTCGTTGCGAGCCCGAAGTCGAAGGAGGCGCGTCTTCCCCTCTTCCCCTCGACGCGGCGCTGCGCGCTTCGCTCAGGACCGGGGGCGCCCGCTCACAGCGGGCTGATGCGCAGCCACGAGGCGCGGTCGTTCATGGCGGGGCCGACGAACGACACCCAGCCGGTGTAGGTCTGGCAGGGCGCGGCGCCGCTGGCGTGGGCGCACACGGTGGCCTGGTAACCGGGGGCCACCACCAGCGAGCTGATGGTGTCGTTGCCGACCGAGGTCATCGCGGTCGACGTGAAGGTGCCGACCGGGAACGCCTGGGCGGTGCCCGCGAAGTCGATGTGGCGGTAGACGGTCGCGCCCGGGCGGACCTGGACGCTCGAGGTGGTCGCGTTGAGCGGCGAGCCGAGGTCGGAGACCCGGCCCCAGTACTCCTTGCAGGTGCCCCAGGCGCCGTTCTCCGAGCACACGCGGATGTTCAGCCCGGGCGCCGCGATCAGCGCGCTGGCCGAGTCGTTGCCGACGCCGGCGGCGAGCACGGTCGAGCCGTGGGTGCCCTCGCCGAGCGTCTGCGCGACGCCGCCGAAGCCGACGTTCTGGTAGAGCGTCACCGCCGGCAGCACCCGGAGGTGCGACGCCAGGTTGTCGAACGAGCCGAGCGTGCTGCGGCTCGCGGTCAGCGTGGTGCAGGTCCCGCCGGTCGCGGTATCGCAGAGCCGCGCGAGGTAGCCGGGCTTGACGCGGACCGAGGAGATCGTGTTGTCACCGACGACGCTCAGCGCAGCGCCGGCCCAGGTGCCAGCCGGGAACCCCTGCGAGGTCCCGCCGTAGCTGCCGTCGCGGTACGCGGTGACGACGTGGTCGTTGCCCCAGCACACGTCGTAGTGCGCGGGCAGGCCGACCGCGCTGCCGATGTCGTTGAAGCAGCTCGAGCCGAGCTCGCACTGGCTGGTCGCGTCGCAGTCGCCCTCGGCCGGCGCGCACGGGCACAGCGCGTCGTTGCAGAACTCGCTCGGCGCGCGGCCCGGCTCGAAGTACGGGCACGCCTCGTCGGCGATCCAGTCGGTGGCGGCGAAGGTCGCGTCGTAGGCCGCGTTGCCGGCGTTGACGCCGACCGACGCGACGCCGGCGACGTGGTTGTCGGCATTGATGACCGGTCCCCCCGAGTCGCCCGGGCAGGTCATGACCGTGTTGTCGACGAAGAACAGCGTCGCGCCGGCGCGCGGGTCGTCGTAGTGGTCGGGCGCCTCGTAGATGTCATCGAGGGCGAGCGCGCCGCGCCGCTTGGTGCCGTACGCGGTCTCGCAGCTCGCGCCGGACCGGCCGTAGCCGACCAGCGTGTGCACGTCACCGATCGCGGGACGGTCGACCTCGACCTGGACCGGGGCCACCGCCACCTCGTCGGAGGCGTGGCGATCGAGCCGGAGCACGGCGTAGTCGTTCGTGTTCCAGCCGAACTCGGAGAAGTGAGGATGCGGCTTGACCGTCGCGGTGATCGTCCGGTTCGAGCGGGTGGTGCGCTCGTCGAAGCTGGTCGCGGGATCGTCGTAGACGCCGAACACGTTCTCGAACGTCACCGTCGTGGTCGTGCCACAGACCGCGGGGACCGCGTCGTTGCATACGCAGTGGGCGGCGGTGAGCACGGCGGTGTCGGTGACCAGCGTCGCGGTGCAGCCAGGGATGCGGACCACCGCCTCGAGCTCGCCGACCGGGACGACGGTGCCGCCCTTGAGCTCCGACGCCTGCGCGCCCAGCGCGGGATCGTCATCGAGCCCGCAGGCTCCGAGCAGCATCACGCCGAGTAGACCCAGACCTCGTAGCTTGTTCATGCGCACGGCCGATTGCAGCAGCCGTGCCGGTCGCGACGTACGTGATGTGAGCCGGTTGCGTGCGTCGCCGGGCATCGCCCAGGCGAATCGATCAGGCAGTTTGTCTGGACTACGCTGCGGTCACTTCAGGGCGAGCACCTGTGACGTTTCGGCCCCGAACACGACGGTCAGGGCGGCGACCGGGGCGTGGGGCGGGGTCGCGGCCCCGTGCGTGCAGCGCGCCGCCGCCTCGAGATCGTAGAGCGGCTCGCGGCAGAAGGACGCGATCCAGGCGCTGGCGAGCGCGCGGTCAAGGTCGGTCTCGAAGTCGGCGCGCAGTCGCTCGAACCAGTCGTCGTGGCTCGGGAGGTTGGCGCGGGACGGCATGACCCCGGCCGGGTCGAACCGGACGTCGTGGTCGATCCCGGCGCGGTGCGAGCGGGTGACGACGGTGGCGATCGCGGGGGCGGCCGCAGGTCCGAGCGGGATCTCCAGGCGCCAGTCGCCATCGTAGTCCGCGATCTGCTCGATCGCCTGGTAGCTGAAGACCCGCGGCTCGTGCCGGTAGCGGGTGACCATGCGCCACGCATCGCGGTAGGCGGTCCGGTACTTGGTCACCGTCCGGTGCCGGGTCTCCGACCGGTAGTCGGTGTGCGACACGCTGCGGGTGCAGGTGCGCGCCGACGAGCCGTAGCCGCACGAGTAGCTCTCGGTGCGCGAGCTGAAGTGCGGGACCTGCACCGTGTACGACTCCTGGTCGGAGTACGACTCCTGGTACGACTCGCGGTAGGACTCGCGGTGCTGGTAGGGGATGGTCTCGGTCCAGCTCGCGTCGAGCTTCATCGGCCGCACGCCGAACCGCGCGGCCTGGCTGCCCACGAGCGCCGCCGCGCTGCGTGGCGAGCCGGGCGTACCCGCCCACGGGCTGGCCGCGACGACGCGGGCGACGGTCTGATCGAGCCGGCTGCGCTGCGCCGCGGTCATGCCGCGGACCTCGCCGTCGATCGCGACGCCGGCGATCGTGAACGGCAGGGCGATCGGCGCGCCGGCGGCGACGCCGAAGTGGGTGCAGTAGCGGGTCGCCAGGTCGGCGAGGTACGGCGATCGCTCGGGCTCGCGCGGCGTGACCGCCACGCAGATCGTCCGGCCGGCGCCGCGCACCTCGGCGGTGAGGGTCGGCCACAGCGAGACGAAGTCGCTGGCCGTGAGCACCGCGCGGCGCGACGCCAGCACCGCCTCGGCCGCGAGCGGTCGATGCGCGGTCACGAGCCCGCCGATCTGGGCGGTGAGGCGGGCGCGCGCCCAGGTCACCTCGTCGGCGATCGCCGCGTGGGTCGGCGGGTCGCCGTCGCCGGCCCACCGATCGCGGGTGGCGAGGAGCGCGGCGAGCTCGCGCAACGTGACGTCGAGCGCGGCCCGGTCCCGCGTGGCGTGTAGCCCGGCGGCCCGGGTGGCCAGCGCCGACGTGCGCGCCTCGGCGCGGCGGGCCCGCATCCCTTGATCGTCGGGCGCGCGGGCGACCAGCTGGTCGTAGAGATCGGCGGCGGCCTGGTAGTCGTGACGGGCGAAGGCCTCGTCGGCGCGGGTGCGGGTGGTGGCGCACGCGGCCACCGAGACGAGGGCGAGAGCGAGGACGCCGCGCGGGATGATCACCAGGGCACGGTGCGGCCGGTCCATGCGGGTGGCGATGGAGAACACCGGCAATCGCCGGTGAGCGATCGCATGCGGTCCCCGGCCGCGCCGCTCGGGTGAACCGAGGTTGGCGTTGCGACCAGGTTTCCCAGGAGTTGCCACTCCGCACTTGACCGGGATTCGGGACCGGTTTATTAGTTTGTTCGTCGAACGAACTAACTGGAGGCGCCACCCGTGCAGACCGCCGACACCTCACGCATGCGCGAGCACAACGCCGGGTTGTTGCTCAACCTGCTGTTCCGCGAGCAGGCCGCGTCGCGCGCGGATCTGTCGCGCGTCACCGGGCTCAGCCGATCGACGGTGTCGGCGATCGTCGACGAGCTGATCGCGACCGACCTGGTCCGCGAGACCGGTGCCGGCATCTCGACCGGCGGCCGGCGGCCGACCATCCTGCAGTTCAACGACGACGCGTTCGCGCTGGTCGGGGTCGAGATGGGCGCCAGCCATCTGCGCGCCACGGTCACCAACCTGCGCGCCGGGGTCCGGGCCGATGTCGAGGTCGCCCACGCGGTGGTCGACGATCCCGACGGGACGCTCACGGCGATCGAGGCGTTGATCCAGCGCGCGCTGGACCAGGCCGGGGTGGCGCGGCGCACCGTGCTCGGGATCGGCGTCGCGGTGCCGTGCCCGCTCGACCTGCGCAACCCCGACCAGCTCTGCTACCAGCTGATGCCGCGCTGGGAGGGCATCAACGTGCGCCGCGCGATCTCCGAGCGGTTCGGTGTGCCGGTCTCGATCGACAACGACGCCAACCTCGGCGCGCTGGCCGAGCGCTGGTGGGGCGCCGGCCGCGGCGGCGAGGACCTCACGTACATCAAGATCGCGACCGGCGTCGGCGCCGGCCACATCATCGCCGGCGAGGTCTATCGCGGCTCCAACGGCACCGCCGGCGAGATCGGCCACCTGGCGATCGACCTGCGTGGGCCCGAGTGCCGGTGTGGGCTGCGCGGTTGCCTGGCCGCGCTGGTCGGCGCCGACGCGCTGGCGGCTCGGCTCGACGCCGCGACCGGAACGTCCGGCACCCGGACGAAGCGCAAGCGGGCCGGCACCGTGTCCGAGCTGGCCGCCGCTGCCCGCGCCGGCGATCCGCTCGCCTGCACCGTGGTCACCGAGGCCGGCGCCTATCTTGGCATCGCGGTCGCCAGTCTGCTCAACCTGCTCAACCCTGCGATCGTCGTGCTCGGGGGACCGCTCACCGAGGCCGGCGACCTGCTGCTCGAGCCGATCCGCGACACCGTCCGGCGCCGGTCGCTGTTCCGCTCGGTGGCCGAGGCTCGCATCGTCACCAGCGAGCTCGGGGATCCCGCCGTCGCCATCGGCGCGGCCACGCTCGTCCTGCAGGCGGCGCTCCGGGAGCCCGCCTTGTTCTCGTCTTCGGTCGCGCGCGCGGTCTGATCCCGGCCGATCGCACTCTGACGCTGCGCACCACGCGTGCGCGAGGAGCCCTTTCATGCTGCGAACCAGTCGTCTGGCGTATGTAGCGGCGGTCCCCCTGTTCTCGCTGGCCGCGTGCGCGGCCACCGTCGAGCCCGATCCCATGGACGTCGATCCCACCCCGGAGAACGGCGTCGATCCGCCGTTCGCGGTGTCGAGCATCTTCGCGCCCAGCGGCTACATGGGTGACGGCACCACCGGCACTGCGGTGCTCGCCGACCAGGGCGGCGAGTTCTGCAAGCCGCGCCCGACCGGGGCCCGCGGCGATTGTTATCGCTTCACCTACGCGGCCGACACCCAGCTGTGGGCCGGGGTGTACTGGCAGTTCCCGCCCAACAACTGGGGCAGCGCCGAGGGCAAGAAGGTTGCGCCCGGCGCGTCGCAGGTCAGTTTCTACGCGGCCGGCGCGGTCGGCGGTGAGATTCTCAAGATCACCGTCGGTGGCATCAAGGACGTGACCCTCCCCAACAGCGACGCGCTCAAGGCCGATGCCACCGTCACGCTGACCCCCGAGATGACCCAGTACACGGTCGCGCTCGGCAGCCAGCCCTACGACAAGGTGATCGGGGGCTTCTCGTGGGCGACCAACTACCCCGAGGGCACCAACCCGGCGACCGCCGCGCCGATCGTGTTCTACCTCGACGACATCGTGTGGGAGTAGCTTGATGCGTCGCCTCGTCACCGCGATGCTGGTCGTGGCCGCCGGTGCCGGCAGCGCGCGCGCCGACGAGGCGCCGGTCGCCGACCCGCCGATCAATCCGTTCAAGTGCCGCGGCGAGGTCGAGGCGATCACGCGCGACCTGTCGACCGCCGAGGTCCACGCCGAGATCGCGCGCCGGGTGTCGCCGCCGACCGAGCCGGGCGACTCGACCACGCTGGCCGCCCACAAGCTGTGCGTGATCGCCGAGCTCAAGCGCCGGGTCGGCGCCGGCGACACCGCCGACTGGTACGAGCGCGCGATCGCGACCAACCCCGACGAGCCCGGCTACGAGCTGTGGTACGGCGCGTACCTCGGCACCGTGCGCGGCGCCGGCGCGCCGCTGGTCGAGGGCGCCGAGTCGCACTACTACCGCGCGATCAGCAAGCTCGACGCCCGCCGCCGGCGCGGCGCGGCGACTGACTTCGATCAGGTGACCGCCGAGTGGACCCAGCGGCGCCTGCTCGATCTCTACCAGCGCGATGGCCTGCCGCTGGTCGGCTGGAAGGCCTACCGCTACGACGCCGGCGACGGCTCGATGCCGGGCGTGTCGCTGTCGAGCGTCGCGATGGGCTCGGCCGACACCCGCGACTTCTTCTACGGCAACGAGATGCGCGGCTTCACCGGCGAGGCCGCGTTCGCCGCCAGCGCGCTGCGCCTGGGTCGGCCGCTGACCAACACCGAGACCTTCAACCTCATCCGCGCGCCGCAGCGGGTCGGCTGGAACAACCGTCTGCGCATCCGGCTGCCGTGGGCCGGCGCGGTCGATCTCGAGCACCGCTGGTTCCAGGCCAAGGACGCGCAGATCGGCGTCTTCAACCAGCCCAACGCGTACGTCGACGTCGAGGTGACCGAGCTCGGCGCCGGCTTCAACCGCCGGATCGGCGTCGGCTCGCTGTTCGATCTCGACCTGGCCGGCAACGTGCGACTGACCAGCCGCACCGGCACCGTCGAGTTCCTGCCCGATCAGGAGCAGGCGTTCACGACCTTCGAGGCGACCCCGACGATCGCCCGCTTCATCGGCCCCGACAAGCTGTCGCTGCGCGGCGCCTACGTCTACATGGCGATCCCCGATCTCGACGGCGGCATGCCGTACGAACGCGACCGCGGCCAGACCATCCGCGCGCTGCACCTCGAGTACGCGATGTACCGTCCGGTGTCGCTGCCGTCGTTGCGCGGCGGGCGCCTGCGCCTCGACCGCCGCTACACCCGCGGCTGGCACTTCTACGGCGGCGTCGCCGAGGACTCGCAGGTGTACGGCCTGCGCCAGGTCACCCAGCGCGACGTCTACGGCGGCACCACGCTCAAGGGCCTCGGCCCCTACGACGTCACCGTGCAGGGCACGGTCTACGACGCCGGCACCCGGTTCGTCGATCCCGACGCGCCCCAGATGGGCCTGCAGACTGACGCCAGCCAGGCCCACGGTCAGTACCGCACCACGCTGGCGCTGGCGCGCCGGCTGGTCGACGAGGACGTCACGCCGGGCCTGCCGAAGTCGACGCTCGGCTTCGCGACCGCGTCGCTGGTGCTGGTGGTGCCGGTCAGCCATGACCTCGGCATCAAGGGCTCCGACGCGTTCGAGAACGTGCGCGCCGGCGGCGAGCTGTGGTGGAAGCTCATCGGCACCGGGCTGCGCGGCAGCACGTTCCTCCTCACCGCCGGCTACGACTACCAGTACTTCTACCGGCAGAGTCGGGCCATGCACATGGGCCACCTCGCCGTGCGGATGGGGTGGTGATCATGCGCGCCGCGACGCTGGCGGCGCTGGCCGCGGTCGGGTGCAGCCCGGCGGTGGTCGAGCCGCGCGCGCCGTCGCCGCCGCCGGATCCGGCGACGTCGGAGGCGGTCGGCGCCGGTTATCTGGTGACCGGGCCGGTCGCTGGGGAGGCGCCGGCCAACGATCGCGGCGTGCCGGTGGCGCCCAAGGTCACCGCCGACTTCACCGGGATGCCGACGACCAACGACTGGTGGTCGTCGCTGATCTGGCAGTTCGATCGCGGCGGCAAGGCCAACCCGTACTCCGAGCCGATGTTCGCCCACCCGCTGGCGATGCAGGCCGAGCGTCACGGCCTGGCCATCGCGTACCCGGCCGAGGTGACCGCCGACGCTGGCGGCTACCGGCACGCGTTCGTGCCCGATCTGCTGGTCGGGGCCGACGGGCTCGACTCGCCCGACGCCCGGGTCGCGCGCTACTCGGACTGGACCGTCACCGCGTCGTGGGCCGACAGCGACGGTGACGTGGGGCCGCTGCGCGCGACCTTCGGCCACGGCCTGCCGTTCGTCTACGTCGAGACCACCGGCGGCCGCGCCGCCCGGCTCGAGGCGCGGGCCGACGTCGAGGTCTGGCACCTCGAGGGCGAGGTGGTCGGGCTGACCGTGCGCGGCCACCACTACGCGGCGTTCGCGCCGGCCGGCGCGCGCTGGACCCGCGACGGTCGCAGCCTGCAGGCGGCCCTGCCCGAGCTCGACGACGGCTACGCGGTCGCGGTGCTGCCGGACCGGACCCCGGCGACCCTCGCGCGGTTCCGCGCCCACGCCTACACCTTCGTCACCGGCGGTCAGGTCAGCTGGGAGTACGCGGCGCGCCGCGGCCAGGTCGTCACCCACTTCGACTTCGCCACCGCGCGCCGGCCGACCTCGAAGAAGAAGACGCCGCCGCTGGTCGCGCTGTACCGCCACCAGTGGCTCCACACCGACGCGCCGCTCGACAAGCTCGAGTATCGGTCGGCCCGCGGCGCGATGAAGCTCGCCGCGGTCGGCCGCTTCGATACCCGGCTGCCGTTCCGTGGCGTGATGCCGTTCCTGCCGGTGATCGACGGCGGCGCCCGCGGCGACATCTACGAGCAGGTCGACGACGCCTGGCGGCGCGGCGACTTCGTGCCGCCCGGCATGGACGGCAAGAAGGACTCGTACTGGTCGGGCAAGGCGGTGCAGCGGCTGGCGGTGCTGATCCACCTCGCCGATCAGGTCGGCCATGCCCGCGCCCGCGCCGACCTCCTGCGCGCGCTCGAGAACGAGCTCGAGGACTGGTTCGACGGTCGGGCGCCGTTCCTGGTCCGCTACGACAGCACCTGGCGCACCGCGATCGGCGTGCCGTCCGCGTACTTCTCGGCGCAGCAGCTCAACGACCACCACTTCCACTACGGCTACTTCATCTTCGCCGCCGCCACCGCCGCCCACTTCGATCCGGCCTGGGCCGCGCGCGACCGCTGGGGCGCGATGGTCGAGGTGCTGATCCGCGACGTGGCCGCGTGGAAGCGCGACGACCCCAAGTTTCCGTTCCTGCGCAACTTCGACGCCTACGCCGGGCACTCGTGGGCCAACGGGCCGGCGCTGTTCGCCACCGGCAACAACCAGGAGTCGTCGTCGGAGGACGTCAACTTCGCGGTCGGCGCCATCCTGTGGGGCGCGGCCACCGGCGACGACGGCATCCGCGACCTCGGCGTGTTCCTGCACGCCAACCTGACCGCGGCGATCGACCAGTACTGGTTCGACGTCGACGACGCGGTGTTCCCGGCCGGCTTCGCGCGCCCGACCATCGCGATCCTGTGGGGCGACGGCGGCCGCTACGAGACCTGGTGGGATCCGAGCCCGGTCTACGTCCACGGCATCAACTTCCTGCCGTTCACCGGCGGCTCGCTGTACCTCGGCCATCGCCCGGCCTACACCGCCGCCAACTGGAAGGGGCTGGTCGAGGCCAACCGCGGCGAGCCGCTGCAGTGGCGCGACATCCTGTGGATGTACCTCGCGGTCGGCGACCCCGAGGCCGCAGCCTCGCGCTGGGCCGCCGAGCATCGCTTCACGCCCGAGTTCGGCAACTCGCCCGCCGCGACCGGGGCGTGGATCGCCGCCTTGCGCAGCGCCGGTGGCCCCGATCCGTCGGTGACCGCCGACGTGCCCACCGCGCTGGTGCTGCGCAAGGGCGGCGACCGGACCTACCTCGCGTTCAACCCGGGGCCGGCGCCGCTGACCGTCCGGTTCTCGGACGGTCGGAGCCTGACCGCGCCGCCCCGGGCGTACGCCCACGCTCGCCACCCCGTACCAGGAGTCGACCGATGAAGTACTCGTGGCTCGCGTCCGTGACCATGGCAGCCGCCTGCACCCAGCCCCCGGTCGACGAGCCGCTGCCGGAGCCACCGGCCGGCGACTGGCGCCTGACCTGGAGCGACGAGTTCGACGGCGCCGCCAACACCGGCCCCGACCCGCGCAAGTGGGCCTACGACATCGGCGGCGGCGGCTGGGGCAACCAGCAGCTCGAGTTCAACACCGATCAGGTCGCCAACGCCCACCACGATGGCGCCGGCCACCTGCGCATCACCGCGCTCAAGCAGCGCTACGGCAGCAACGACTACACCTCGGCCCGGATCCGGACCAGCGCCAGCTTCGCCCAGACCTACGGCCGGTTCGAGGCCCGGCTCAAGCTGCCGACCGGCGCCGGCATCTGGCCGGCGTTCTGGCTGCTCGGCAGCAACTTCGCCAGCGCCGGCTGGCCGGGCTGCGGCGAGCTCGACATCATGGAGCTGCGCGGCAGCGAGCCCGGCGTCACCCACGGCAGCGCCCACGGCCCCGGCTACTCGGGCGGCAATCCCAAGACCGCCTCGTACGCGCTGCCTGGCGGCGCCAGCTTCAACGACGGCTTCCACGTGTTCGCGATCGAGTGGGCGCCGGGCGAGGTCCACTGGTTTCTCGACGACCACCACTTCCATGCGATCACCGAGGCGACCATGGCCGCCGAGCACCGCTGGGTCTTCGACCACGACATGTTCGTGATCCTCAACCTCGCGGTCGGCGGCTGGTTCGGCGGCGCCGTCGACGACGCGGTGTTCCCGCAGACGATGATGGTCGACTGGGTCCGCGCCCACGAGCGGATCGCGCCGTGATGCCCCGGCTGCTCCTCGCCAGCGTGGCCGCGCTCGCGGTCGCGTGCAACGACCCGGTGATCCCGCGGCCCGCGGGCGTGCTGGTCGTGTCGCAGGAGCAGCAGGCGTCGTGGGTGCGCAACTTCAATCCGTTCCTGGCGCCCGGGCTGTCGCGCTGGCCGGCCCGGGGCGGCGTCCACGAGCCGCTGATCATCTGGAACACGATGCGCGGCGGGTACGAGCCGTGGCTGGCCACGGCGTGGGCGTGGACCGACGGGGCCCGCGCGGTGACCTTGACCCTGCGCCCCGGTGTCCGGTTCTCGGACGGGGTGCCGCTGACCGTCGCCGACGTGGTCTTCACCTTCGAGCTGATGCGGGCCCACCCGGCGCTCGATCTCGATGGGGTGTGGAGCTTCCTGGCCGCGGTCGAGGCCCGGGGCGACGACCGGATCGAGTTCCGCTTCCAGCGGCCGTACGCGCCCGGGTTGCACTACCTTGGCCAGCAGCCGATCGTGCCCGCGCACGTCTGGCGCGGGGTCGCCAGCCCGGTCACCTGGGCCAACCCGTCGCCGGTCGCGACCGGCCCGTTCACGCAGGTCGACCGGTTCGAGCACCAGCTCTACCAGCTCGGCCGCAATCCTCATTACTGGCAGGGGCTGCCAAAGGTCACCGCGCTGCGGTTCCCGGCCTACGCGTCCAACGACCAGGCCAACCTGGCCCTGGTCGCGGGCGAGGTCGACTGGGCCGGCAACTTCGTCCCCGCGATCGACCGGGTCTACGTCGGCGCCGATCCCGCGCACCACCGCTACTGGTTCCCGCTGGTCGACGGCACGATCGCGCTCTACCCCAACGCGAGCCGGGCCCCGTTCGACGACGTGCGGGTCCGCAAGGCGCTGAGCCTGGCGATCGATCGCACGCTGCTGGTGCAGGTCGCGATGTACGGCTACAGCCGCCCGGCCGACGCGACCGGGCTCGACGACGGCTTCGCGCGCTGGCGCGATCCGGCCGCCGTCGCGGCCGGCGACTGGGTGCGCCACGATCCAGCCGCGGCCGAGCGGCTGCTCGACGAGGCCGGCTGCCGGCGCGGCGCCGATGGGGTCCGCGCGTGCAACGGCCGCCGGCTCGAGCTGTCGATCCAGACCGTGTCGGGCTGGTCGGACTGGGTGCGCGCCGCCCAGGTGATCGCCCGCGACCTGGGCACGATCGGGGTCGCGGCCCGGGTCCGCACCTACGACTTCACCGCCTGGTTCGATCGCCTGCAGCGCGGCGACTTCGAGCTCAGCATGGGCTGGACCGAGACCGGACCGAGCCCGCACCCGTTCTACCGAGCGCTGATGGCGCGCGAGGCGCTGCGGCCGGTCGGCGAGCTGGCGGCGCGCAACTGGCACCGGTTCACCGACCCCGAGGCCAACGCCGCGCTGGTCGCGTTCGAGGCCGCGCTCGATCCGGCCGAGCAGCTGCGGCTGGCGGCGGCGATGCAGCGCCGCTTCGTCGAGACCGCGCCGGTGATCCCGCTGTTCCCGAGCCCGTCGTGGGCCGAGTTCTCGACCGCCCGCTTCGAGGGCTTTCCCGACGCCGACCATCCATATGCGCGGCCGACGCCCAACCGCCAGCCCGAGTGCCTGCTGGTGCTGACCCGGGTCGCGCCGCGCGCGGCCGAGGTGACGCAATGATCGGCCACCTCGCCCGCCGGCTGGCGCTGTACGGCCTGGCTGCGTGGGTGTCGCTCACGATCAACTTCCTGATCCCGCGGCTGGCGCCCGGCGACGCGGCCCAGGCCATGATGGCGCGCGCGCAGGGCCAGCTCAGCCCCGAGGCGACCGCCGCCATGCGCGAGAGCCTCGGGCTCGACGACGCGCCGCTGCCGCGCCAGTACCTCGACTACCTGGGCCGGACCCTGCGCGGCGACCTCGGCACCTCGTCGGCCTACTTCCCGGCGCCGGTCACCGACGTGATCGCGGTCGGGCTGGTGTGGACCGTGGTCCTGACCGGCGTCGCCGTGATCGTCAGCTTCCTGCTCGGCAGCTTGCTCGGCGTGCTGGCGGCGTGGCGGCGCGGCGGCTGGCTCGATTCGGTCGCGCCCCCGGTGCTGGCGCTGGCCGGCGCGTTTCCCTACTTCTGGCTGGCGATGCTGCTGCTGCACGGGCTGGCCTATCAGGGCGGCTGGTACCCGGTGCGCCACGCGCATGGCGAGCACGTCGCGCCCGGCCTCGGGTTCGACTTCGTGATCAGCGCGGTCCGCCACGCGATCTTGCCGGCGGCGACGATCGTGATCGCCACCGTCGGCGGCTGGATGCTGGCGATGCGCAACACCATGGTCGCGACCCTGCGCGAGGACTACGTCGCGCTGGCCCACGCCAAGGGCCTGTCGGCGCGGCGGGTGATGTTCCGCTACGCGGCGCGCAACGCGCTCTTGCCCAACGTCACCAGCTTCGGCATGGCGCTCGGCTTCGTCATGTCGGGCTCGCTCCTGACCGAGATCGTGTTCTCGTACCCGGGGCTCGGCTACCTGCTGATCCAGGCGGTGCGCAACCAGGACGCGACCCTGATGCAGGGGCTGTTCCTCGTGATCACCTTCGCGGTGCTGGTCGCCAACCTGATGGTCGACCTCGTCAGCCTGCGGCTCGACCCGCGGCTGGGCGACGGCGGAGGTGACCGGTGAGCCGGCTGTGGCGCAACCGCAAGGCGCGGCTCGGGCTCGGGCTCCTCGCCGGCTTCGTGCTGATGGCGATGTTCGGCCCGTGGCTGGCCGGCGATCCGGGCGCGTTCGTCGGCGCGCCGCACCAGCCGCCGTCGTGGGCGCACTGGCTGGGCACCAGCGGCCAGGGCCAGGACATCCTGGCCCAGACCGTCGCGGGCGCCCGCATCACGCTGGCGGTCGGCTTCGCGGTCGGCCTCGCCGTCACGGTCATCGCCGCGCTGGTCGGCGTGACCGCGGCCTACTTCGGCCGCTGGATCGACGACGTGCTGTCGGTCGTGATCAACGTGTCGATGCTGCTGCCCGGGCTGCCGCTGGCGGTCGTGATCGCCGCCTACCTGCCGCCGGGCCCGGTCACGATGACGATGGTGCTGATCGCGACCGGCTGGGCCTGGAGCGCGCGGGTGCTGCGGGCCCAGGCCCGGGCGGTGCGCCAGAAGGAGTACATCCAGGCCGCGATCGTCAGCGGCGAGAGCGCGGCGCGCATCGTCGCGGTCGAGATGCTGCCCAACCTGGTGCCGGTGCTGGCCTCGTGCCTGATCGGCGCGACCACCTACGCGATCGGCGCCCAGGTCGGCCTCGAGTTCCTGGGCCTCGGCGACCCCGGCGTGGTCAGCTGGGGCGCCAACCTGTTCTGGGCGTCGAACGACGCCGCGCTGTTCACCGGCTCGTGGTGGCTGTTCGTGCCGACCGGGGTGTGCGTCGCGCTGGTCGGGTTCGCGCTGGTGCTGGTCAACTTCGGTCTCGACGAGGTGGTCGATCCGCGGCTGGCGGTGGCGCCGGCCGGCGCCGGCACCTGCGTCGCGACCGTGGTCCGGAGGCGGCGATGAACGAGGTCGCAATTCCCCAGTCGATCGACGACGACGAGCCCGCCGATCGCGAGCCGGTGCTCGACATCCGCGACCTGTGGGTCGAGTACGAGGGCGCCGCCGGCGCGGTGGCCGCGGTGCGCGGGGTGTCGCTCGCGGTCGCGCCCGGCGAGGTGCTCGGCCTCGCCGGCGAGTCGGGCAGCGGCAAGTCGAGCATCGCCCAGGCGATCGTGCGCATCCTGCCGCCGCCGGCGGTGGTGACCGGCGGCCAGATCCTGATCCGCGGCCGCGACATCCTCGATCTCGACGACGCCGCGCTGCGCGCGACCCGCTGGCGCGACGTCGCGCTGGTGATGCAGAACGCCAGCCACGCGCTCAACCCGGTGATCACGATCGGCGAGCAGATCACCGATGCCATCCGCGCCCACGAGCCGGTGCGGCGGCGCGAGGCGCGGGCCCGGGCCGCCGACCTGCTCGACCGGGTCGGGGTCGGCGCGGCCCGGCTCGACGGCTTCCCGCACCAGCTGTCGGGCGGCATGCGCCAGCGGGTCGCGATCGCGATGGCGCTGGCGCTGGCCCCGCCGCTCTTGATCCTCGACGAGCCGACCACCGCGCTCGACGTGGTGGTCCAGCGCGAGATCCTCGAGGAGCTGGCCGAGCTGCGCCACAAGCTCGGCTTCGCGGTCGTGTTCATCAGCCACGACCTCGGCCTGCTGTTCGAGCTCGCCGACCGGGTCGCGGTGCTGTACGCCGGCTCGATCGTCGAGCAGGGGCCGGCCGCGGCGCTGCGCCAGGCGCCGCGCCACCCCTACACGCAGGGCCTGCTGGCCTCGGTGCCGCCCCTGCGCGGCCCCCGGCGCACGCTGACCGGGGTCCGCGGCGCGCCGCCCGACCTGCGCGCGCTGCCGACCGGTTGCCCGTTTCACCCCCGCTGCGATCGCGCGTTCGCGCCCTGCGCCGGCGAGGCGCCGCCCCGCCGCGCGGCGAGCGCCGACCACCATCACCGCTGCCATCTCGGATGAGAGCCTGACCATGCCCCTCCTCGAAGTTCGTCAGCTCGCCAAGACCTACCGCGTCCGCCGCGGCCTGCGGGTCACCCGGGTCGCCGCGGTGCGCGACGTGTCGTTCCGGCTCGACCGCGGTGAGATCGTCGCGCTGGTCGGCGAGTCGGGCAGCGGCAAGAGCACGGTGGCCCGGATGCTGGCCCGGCTGGTCGAGCCGAGCGCGGGCGCGGTGCTGCTCGACGGCACCGACGTGCTCGCGAGCGAGCCGCGCGGCGCGTCGCTCGGCTATCGCAAGCGGGTCCAGATGATCTTCCAGGACCC
The DNA here is from genome assembly GCA_046597055.1 of Kofleriaceae bacterium. Classification (GTDB taxonomy): domain Bacteria; phylum Myxococcota_A; class Polyangia; order Haliangiales; family Haliangiaceae; genus UBA2376. Next base: position 33,737 of record JBKJLC010000133.1, read on the forward strand.
GTATGGCTCGCTCAACCCGGCCCACACCGTCGGCCACCACCTGGCCCGTCCGTTGCTCCGGCACCGCCGGGCCCGCGGCACCTCGGTCGAGGCCCGGGTCCATCAGCTGCTCGCCGACGTCGGCCTCGGCCCGGCGGCGGAGATCGCCGCGCGCCGCCCGCACGAGCTGTCGGGCGGTCAGCGCCAGCGGGTCGCGATCGCGCGCGCGCTCGCGGTCGACCCCGACGTGCTGGTCGCCGACGAGCCGACCTCGATGCTCGACGTGTCGCTGCGGGTCGACGTGCTCAACCTGATGCAGCGGCTGCGCGACGTGCGCCGGCTCGGGCTGATCGTGATCACCCACGACCTGGCCAGCGCCCGCTACCTGGCCGATCGCATCCTGGTCCTGTACGGGGGCACCCTGGTCGAGGAGGCGCCCGCCGACGAGCTGGTCGCGCGCCCGGCGCATCCCTACACCCAGCTGCTGCTGGCCGCGGTGCCCGATCCCGACCGTCCGGGCGGGCACCCGGTCCGGCGCGGCCTGCCGGTGATCGCCAGCGGCGAGGCTGGCTGTCCGTTCGCCGGACGCTGCGACCACGTCATCGCGCGGTGCCGGACCGAGGCGCCGGTGGTCTCCGACCTCGGCGACGGCCATCGGGTCCGCTGCCACCGCGCCCTCGAGCTGGTGACCGCGCGGAGGGCGGCATGAGCCAGTTTCCCGACCGCTTCGTGTGGGGCGCCGCGACCTCCTCGTACCAGATCGAAGGCGCGGTCGCCGAGGACGGCCGCGGCGAGTCGATCTGGGATCGGTTCTGCCAGCAGCCGGGCGCCGTCGCCGGCGGTGCCCACGGTGACATCGCCTGCGATCACTACCGGCGCTGGCCCGGCGACGTCGCGCTCATGCGCGATCTCGGCCTGGGCGCGTACCGCTTCTCGGTCGCGTGGCCGCGCGTGATCCCGGCCGGCATCGGCGCGGTCAACCCGCCCGGCCTCGACTTCTACGACCGGCTGGTCGACGGCCTGCTGGCCGCGGGCATCGAGCCGTTCGCGACCCTGTACCACTGGGATCTGCCGCAGCCGCTCGAGGATGCGGGCGGTTGGCCGGTGCGCACGACCGCCGATGCCTTTGTGGTCTACGCCGACGTGGTCAGCCGCCGCCTGGGCGACCGGGTCAAGCACTGGATCACGCACAACGAGCCGTGGTGCGTGAGCGTGCTCGGCTACGCCGACGGCCAGCACGCCCCGGGTCGGCGCGATCCCGCGGCCGCGCTGGCGGCCAGTCATCACCTGCTGCTGTCGCACGGGTGGGCGGTCCCGGTGATCCGCGGCAACGCGCCCGGCGCCGAGGTCGGCATCACGCTCAACCTGGTGCCGGCGGTGCCGGCGTCGGCCAGCCCGGCCGACCGCGACGCATGTCGCCGCTTCGACGGCACCATGAACCGCTGGTACCTCGATCCGTTGCACGGCCGCGGCTACCCGGCCGACGTGCTCGCCGATCACGTCGCCGCCGGCGCGGTGCCGGCCACCGGCTGGCCGGTGGTGCAGCCCGGCGACCTCGAGGCGATCGCCACCGCCACCGACTTCCTGGGCGTGAACTACTACAGCCGGGCGATCAGCCGCGGCGCCGGCGCCGACAACCTGCCGCCGGCGCTGGTCGTCGCGCCCGTGCAGACCGACATTGGCTGGGAGGTCTACCCCGACGGGCTCGCCGAGATCCTGGTGCGCGTGCACCAGGACTATCGGCCGGCCAAGCTCCACGTCACCGAGAACGGGGCCAGCTACGCGACCGCGCCCGGCGACGACGGCCGCATCCGCGACCTGGCGCGCACGCAGTATCTCCACGATCACCTGCTGTCGGCGCGCCGCGCGATCGCGGCTGGCGTGCCGCTGGCCGGCTACTTCGCATGGTCCCTGATGGACAACTTCGAGTGGGCGTACGGCTATCAGCAGCGGTTCGGGATCACCTGGGTCGACTACCAGGACCAGACGCGGATCCTGAAAGACAGCGGCCACTGGTACCGGCGCGTGATCGACGCCAACGCGGTCGTCGCGATCGACTGAGCCACGCCTCATGAAAGCCGTTCGTTATCCGTTCGCCGATCCGCTGCCGGTGGGGTGCCCGTGACCGCGCGTCGGGTGGCGATCTTGACCAGCGGCGGCGACGCGCCCGGCATGAACACGGCGATCCGGGCCGCCGTGATCGCGGGCGTCGACGCCGGCTGCGACATGATCGGGATCCGCGACGGCTTCCGGGGCGTGGTCGCGGGCACCTTCGATCGCCTCACCGCCGGCGACGTGTCCTCGATCCAGGGCCGCGGCGGCACCATCCTCGGTACCGCGCGTTGCCCCGAGCTGGTCGATCCCTCGGTCCGCGCCCGTGCCCGTGCGGTGCTCACGGTGGCCGGGATCGACGCCGTGATCGTGATCGGCGGCGATGGCTCGATGCGAGGCGCGGCCGCGCTCGGCGCCGACGGCGGCCCGCGCATGATCGGCGTGCCGGCCTCGATCGACAACGATCTCGCCGCCAGCTGCTCGATCGGGGCCGACACCGCGCTGAACACGATCGTCGATGCCTGCGACCGGCTCGGCGACACCGCCGACGCCCACGACCGGGCGTTCCTGATCGAGGTCATGGGCCGGGACTCGGGCTGGCTCGCGCGCAGCGCGGCCGAGGCGATGGGTGCCGACGCCGTGGTCTACCCCGAGGCCGGGCGCAGCGAGGACGACGTGATCGCAGACGTGGTCGCCGCGATCCGACGGGCGCGGGCCCGGCCCGGGGCGCGTCGGGTGCTGGTCATCAAGGCCGAGGGGGTCGCGGTGCCGATTGATCGCCTCAAGCGCCGGGTCGACGCCGCGCTGGTCGGCGCCGCCGCGATCGAGACCCGCACGATCGTGCTCGGCCACCTGGTCCGCGGGGGCGCGCCGACCGGGTTCGACCGCGTGCTCGCCGCGCACCTCGGCCGCACCGCGATGCGGGCCGCGCTGGCCGGCGCCGGGCACGTGATGGTGGCGTGGCGTCCGCCGGTCGCGAGCGCCGCGGCCGCGCAGCCGGATGGCCAGTGCCGGCTGATCGACCTCGACCAGGTGGTGCCGCCGATGCGGGTCGCGGTCGCGCGCTGAGTCGCGCCGTGGTGGTCGCCTGCCGAGACCGCGTGTGTGGGGCTGGGACCGCAGGGCAACGGCACCGGCATCGGCACCGGCACCGGCAACTGCAGCGGCAGCGGCAGCGGCAGCGGCAACGGCACCGGCAACGGCATCGGCGGGCTCGGTGGGTGGGTGGCTGGCTTCGAGAGCCAGTGTCGATGGGATAGGCGCGAGCGATCGGGACTGAACGGGTTGCCGTTCGTCCTGAGCGCAGAGCGAGCGCAAGCGAGCTCGCAGTCCAAGGACGCCCTTCAGGATCCCGCACATGTTCCCGGTGTCTCCAGGCCAGGGCTCGCGCAGCGAGCCCGCGGTCGAACGGCCAGATCGTTCGCGTGCGGCGCTCTCGTCGCGCGCGGCATGCACCGAAACGGTCCCGATCGCGTCCGCGTGTTTGTCGCCTGGCCGTAGGATGCACCGGAAGGATGAGCCCACTCGACCGGCCGGTGGTCATGACGGCGGGCAAGTCGGTGCACCTGTCGGCGGTGTCGGCGCGCCGGATCGCGCTGGCGGCCCAGGGGCTGGCGGCGGGTCGCCCGGCCGTGGCCGATCTGCGGGCGGTGCGCCGGCTGTTCACGCAGCTGCAGCTGGTGCAGCTCGACTCGGTCAACGTGCTGGTGCGCGCCCAGGAGCTGCCGCTGTGGACCCGGCTGGGCGGGCATCCGCGCGACGCGCTGGCGCGGCTGGTCGAGCGCCGCGAGCTGTTCGAGTACTGGGGCCACGAGGCCAGCCTGTGCCCGGTGGTGCTGCATCCGCTGCTGCGCTGGCGGATGGAGGCGGCGCGGGCCGGGACCGGGACCTGGGGCAACATCGCGCGGATCGCGCGCGAGCGCCGCGCGCTGGTCGACGACCTCCTCGCCGAGGTGCGCCGGCGCGGGCCGCTGTCCGCCGGCGAGCTGACCGCGGGTGGGCCGCGCACGAAGCCGACGTCGTGGTGGGGCTGGAGCGATCACAAGCGGGCGCTGGAGTTCCTGTTCTGGGCCGGGGAGCTGACCGCGACCCGTCGCCCGGGCACGTTCGAGCGGGTCTACGATCTGCCCGAGCGGGTGCTCCCGCCCGCGGTGATCGCGGCGCCGACCCCGCCGGTGCGCGACGCCCAGCGCGAGCTCGTGCGGCGGGCCGCGCAGGCGCTCGGGGTCGCGACCGCCACCGATCTCGGTGACTACTTCCGGCTGAAGCCGCCGGTCGCGCGCCCGCTGGTCGCCGAGCTGGTGGAGCGCGGCGCGCTGGTCCCGGTCGTGGTCGAGGGTTGGCGCGAGCCGGGGTTCCTCGATCCCGCGGCGCGCGAGCCGCGGCGCGTGGCCGCCGCCACGCTGGTCAGCCCGTTCGACTCGCTGATCTGGCGGCGCCCGCGGACCGAGCGGCTGTTCGACTTCCACTACCGTCTCGAGATCTACACGCCGGCGCCGCAGCGCCGCTTCGGGTACTACGTGCTGCCGTTCCTGCTCGGGGACCGGCTGGTCGCGCGGGTCGATCTCAAGGCCGATCGAGCCGGCGGCGCGCTGGCGGTCGCCGGCGCCCATGCCGAGGTCGGGGTCGATCGCGGCGGGGTGGCGGCCGCGCTGGTCGTCGAGCTGCGGGCGATGGCGGCATGGCTCGGTCTCGACCGCCTCGCGATCGCCGCGCGCGGCGACCTCGCCCGCGCGCTGCGCGCCGCGGCCCGGGGCTGAGCTGCCTCGTCCAGGCAGCGACGGCACCCGCCCGACCGTGACGCGACTCTGCCAGCTCGTGCAGTCGACCTGGGGTCCCGCCGGCACACCACACAGTCGTTCGTGGCCGGCGGTTCACGACCGAGGCGCGCCACGGGCGAAATGCCGACGGGACCGCGCGGCACAGCGGTTGCTCCATGTCCGGACGTACCCACGAAAGGCCGCGTGTCATGACCCGCTCGACCCTCGCCGCTGTCGCCCTCACCTCGACCCTCCTCGCCACCGCCGGCCTCGCCACCGCCCAGCCCGCCGACGTCTACCCGGTCGTCGCCGCGAAGGCCCCCGCCGCCGCGCGTCAGCACTCGATCAACGTCAGCCCGCTCGGGCTGATCGGCGGCGGCTTCAACGCGAACTACGAGTACCTGTCGCGCGGTCACCACGGCCTGCTGCTCGAGATCGGCAGCGGCGCCTGGGTGAACAACCATGCGAGCTCGCGCAATGGCGTGATGGTCAGCGAGACCGAGACCGATGGCCGCCACGGCACGGTCGGCGTCGGCTACCGCTACCACCTGCGCGGCCGCCAGCACGGCATGTTTCTCGGCGTCGTCCTGCATCACAACGTCGGCACCGCCAGCGTCCGCTCCACCAAGAACGGCCAGACCGTGGCGGGCAAGGACATCGCGTACGAGTCGAGCACCGTCACCGCGCACGTCGGCAAGCGCTGGATGCTCACCGACGGGCTCAACCTGACCGCGCGCCTCGGCTTCGGCAGCGCCGAGCGCACGGTGACCGACGAGGACGCCGACCCGATGGCGGCCGCCGCGCTGCAGGACTCGATCGATGTCCCGGTCGCGATCGACGGCGAGCTCTCGCTCGGGTGGACCTTCTGAGCCAGCCCGCGCGGGCGTGACCCCGGCGCACCGGCTTGCCCCGATGCCTGGCTCCCGTCGGTGCACCCGGCGCACCGGCTGGCCCCGATGCCAGGCCCCCGCCGATGCGCCCGGCGCCACCACGGACGCACGAGGAAGCTCGTGCGTCCGTTATTGTCTCCCGTACACTGTGGCGCATGGACTTCGCCGGATACCGTCGCATCGTCGTCCTCACCGGCGCGGGGTTGTCGCGCAGCGCTGGCCTGCCGACCTACCGGGGCCCGGGCGGGCTGTGGTCCGACCCGCAGCTCGCGGAGCTGTCGCACGTGTCCGCGCTGGCCTCCCGGCGCGCCGAGGTGTGCCAGATGTTCTGGACGCTGCGGCAGGCGATCGCCGGCGCGGCCCCGACCGCGGCGCATCGCGCGCTGGCGGCGTTCGAGGCGCGGCTGGCGCCGGGCGCCACGCTGACCGTGCTCACGCAGAACGTCGACGGCTTCCACCAGGCGGCCGGCTCGCGCGCCGTGTGCGAGCTGCACGGGGGCCTGGCGCGCTGGCGCTGCGACCGGTGTCAGACCGAGCTGGTGCCCGCCGCGGGCGACGCCCCGGTGCATTGTGACGAGCCGATGCGGCCGAGCGTGGTGCTGTTCGGCGAGGCGCTGCCGCTCACCGCCGAGCGCACGATGAAGCACGCGCTGCGCGACTGCGATCTGTTCGTCGCGATCGGCACCTCGGGCACGGTCGAGCCGGCGGCCAGCCTGGTCCGCTGGGCGGCGCTGAACCACGCGCGACGCGTGCTGCTCAACCTCGAGATCTTCGACGGCGCGCGCGCGCAGTTCACCGAGTGCCACGCCGGACCCGCCGACGAGCTGGTGCCGGCGATGTTCGTCTGATTCGAGCCGAGCGCCGCGAGGCGGCGCCGGAGCGCCGGTGCTCGAGCGCGGCGGTCGGCTCGGTTCATGCCGCCGAGGCGGCGATCGACGCGGGTCGCGATCGCGGCGCCGGCTGGCTGCCCATCGCGAGGCCGCAGTGCAGGCACCGACGGCTCGCGGCGCCGTGCGGCAGCAGCGTCGACGCGAACCTATCCTGGCACCGGGGGCACCGGAACGTGCTGGCGTGGAACGCCAGCGCCAGCGTGATCAGCGCGCTCGGCGCCACCACGACGAACCACAACGTCTCGTACGCGGTCGGCCCCGCGATCGCCTGGAGCAGGATCAAGCTGCACAGCGCGAGCGGTGCCCATCCGAAGAACCCGAGCCACTGGTTGCGGCGGCGCCGGCGCAGGTCGGCCCAGGCCAGATCGTACGCAGCGGGTGCGGAGTGGGACTCGAGAGACGTCATCGCCGGTCCAGTGTGAGCGCTGGGCTCGGGTCACGCGCTGGCAGTCTGCGGCGGGCTTCAGCCATCTCTGCCGGGCCTCGTCACGCTGATCGACGCCGAGCTCGGCAAGGTCAACGCTGCGATCAAGCACGGCGGCGGCCGGGCAGCTACCGCGAGGCGGTCGTGATGAAGTGGGGCGAGCCGCAGGCCAGGATGATCTCGCCGTTCGACTGAACCGGAGCGCAGCGTCGTCCCAGATCGAACGTGCGCGCGCCAGGCGCTCTGCGAAGTCACGCCGCGTGCGCTACGGCTCGACGAGCGCGAGCGCTCGTGATCAGGGAGGCAGGTCTCCGAAAATACAACTGGCAGCACGTGGCACGCATGATGCTGATGACGTGAGCATGGACATCCTCACCTGGATCATCGTGGGTCTCGTGGCCGGAGTGCTTGCGTCGCTCCTGGTTGGAGGCTCGGGCTACGGGATCATCGGCGACATCGTCGTCGGCGTGGTCGGCGCTTTCCTGGGCGGCATCCTGTTCCGCTCGGCGGGCTGGCACGCGCCGTTCGATGGGCTCGCCGGCGTGATATTCGTGGCCTTCATCGGCTCAGTCTTGCTCTTGCTAATCCTGGGCCTCGTCCGACGGTCGACCTTGCGAGGCAGGCGCGGCTGAGATCGCTCACCACGCCCCGATGACCTGACGCCGGCCACGTGCCGGCGTGTCTATTTTCGGTCGGCGCATGGCCGTCCTCACCCGCGGCAGCGTTCAGATCAGGGTGTGCTGCGCAGGCCGAGGACGAAGCCGGTCGCGCCCAGGTCGTCGGCGATCTCGGAGGCGATCGGCACGGTGAGGGTCATCGCGGCGGTGACCAGCATGTATAGACTTGGATGGTGAACGACAAGGCGCTCATTGTGGTCGACCTGCAGTACGACTTCTGTCCCGGCGGGGCGCTGCAGGTCGCGCGTGGGGACGAGACCCTCGAGGTAGCCAACCGGGTCGCGCGCCAGTTCGAGCTGGTGGTGGCGACCCAGGACTGGCATCCGCCCGAGCACGGCAGCTTCGCGGCGAACCACCCGGGCACCGAGCCGTACCAGGTGATCGATCTCCAGGGACTGCCGCAGGTGCTGTGGCCGCCGCACTGCGTGCAAGGCACCCGCGGCGCCGCGCTGCACGACGCGCTCGATCAGGCGCGGATCGCCCGGGTGTTCCCCAAGGGCACCGACCCGGCGATCGATAGCTACAGCGGCTTCTGGGACAACGGCAAGCGCAAGTCGACCGGCCTCGGCGACTGGCTGCGGGCCCAGGGCGTGACCTCGGTGTACGTGCTCGGTCTGGCCACCGACTACTGCGTGAAGGCCACCGCGATCGACGCCGCCGACGAGGGCTTCGCGACCTTCTTGATCGAGGACGGCTGTCGCGCGGTCGAGCTGGCGCCCGGCGACGGCGACCGCGCGGTCGAGGCGATGCGCGCGGCCGGCGTGGTGATCGTCGACAGTCGTCAGCTCGGCTGACGTCGGCGCGCGGACTCGTCGCGGATGCGGGCGTGCTCGAGCAGCAGGTGGGTCACCGACTCCGCGAGCTCGGGCTCGCCGTCGATGGTGCCGGCGGCGAGCTCGAAGTGACCGTCGGACCAGTCGAGGACGCGCATCAGGGCCGAGCGCGAGTCGCCGCGCGCGTCGGAGGCGCGGACCCGGACCAGGCGGCCGTCGACGAACGACATCCACGCGACCAGCTCGTCGCGGGTGAGCGTGAGCACGCCGGACTTGCGCTCTTGCTCGAGCATCGTGAGCAGCGAGGGCAGGCTGACCTGATCGACCGCGCCGCGCAGGAGCACCCGCTCGCCGCCCTTCCCGCTGAGGCGCGCCAGCCGGCGGGCGCGCAGGATGATCTCGAGCGCGGTGAACGGCTTGGGGATGAAGTCCATCGCGCCGCACTGGAACGCCTCGAGGCGCACGAGGTCCGTCGCGTGCTCGGACATGATCATCACCGGCACGCTGGCGAGCTGGGTGTGACGGCCCAGCTCGTCGAGGAGCTTGAGGCCGCCGATCACCGGCATGTCGAGCGCGGCCAGCACCACGTCGGGGCTGCGCGTCAGGGCCGCGCCGAGGGCCTCCATGCCGTTGGTCGCGGTCGCGACCGAGAAGCCGGCGTTGCCGAGCGTGGTCGACAGCCGCTCCAGCAGCCGGGTCGACGGATCGGCGACCACGATGCGCAGCTCGTCGGGCTTGTCGGTCACCTGCGGGCTGGTCTCGATCAGCCGCAGGAGCTCGAGCAGGAACTCGAGCTCCCCGGGCTCGTGCGGCGGCGCGCGGAACCGCAGGCCGACGCCGGCGTGGCGGCCCAGGGTCTGGGCCTCGGCCTCGCCCAGGCTGTGCACGACCTGCGCGCTGCTGCCGAGCGGGACGCCGCGCAGCAGCAGGGAGACCTGGACCACGGTGCCCACCGGCAGCGGCGGGTTCATCCGCACGAACATGCCGGTCGGGGTCACGTCCTGGGAGACGGCACGCATCGTCCGGCCCCCGCCGGTCAGCTCGACCGTGAGGTTCATGACAATACGAGCGACGCGCCGGCGCATGGCGTTCGCGTACCATCTTTTTGGTTAACGGTACCGGCCCGATTCCGTCCTCTCCCCAGAACGGAGCGGAAACCATGTCCCACAAGCGCAAGATCCTGACCATGCTGCTGCTCTCGGCCACCCCGGCCCTCGCGGCGGTCCCGCCCACCACCCTCGAGATCGGCGCCGCTGCGGTGCCGATGTCGCCCGACCTGGCCCCGGCGCCGCGTCCACCGCCGCCCGACGACGCCGCCCCGCGCGCGCTGCTGGTGCTGCGGCGCGAGCTGATCCAGGCCGGTCCGGACCGCGGACGAACCGAGCTGCCGCGGTTCCGGCCGCTGTGCGATGTCGACGGCTTCCCGCTGGTCGGCAACGTCGCCAGCAAGGGCAACTTGTACCAGCCGAGCGCGTTCTGCGCCGACGTCCGCAAGGCCGGCGCGTGACGGTCCGCGCGTTCGAGGTGACGACGCTGATGGGCGGTCCCTGGGCCCGACGCGTGCAACCTCGGCGCGCGTGGATCGACCAGCTGCCGTGGGCCGAACCGGTGCCGCTCGGAGCCGACCAGGGTCTGGCCGCCCAGCTGGTGTGGACCCGCACCGCGTTCAGCGAGTACGCCAGCGCGGCGGCGTTCGCCGAGATCGCCAGCGCGCTGCTGGCCTGTGGCGCCCCGATCGATCTGGTCGCCGCGGCAGGCGACTTCGTGGTCGACGAGATCGTCCACACCGAAGCGGCGGCGCGGCTCGCCGGCGCGCTCGGTGGCGCGGTCGCGCTCGAGGTCGATCTGAGCCGGCTGGTACGGCCACCGACCGGGGGCGATCCGCTGCTGCGGGCCGCCGAGCTGATCGTGCGGACGTCGTGCGTCGGCGAGGCGTTGACGGTGCCGATGCTCAAGCTGTCGGGCCGCCTGGCCGGGGCCCCGCTGATCGACCAGGCGATCGCCCACATCGTCGCCGACGAGTCGAGCCACGCCCAGCTCGGCTGGTGGTTCCTCGACTGGGCCGACCCGCGGCTCGAGGACGACGCCCGCGCGCACCTGGGCCGGGTCGCCGGCGCGGCGCTCCGCGGGTTCGCGCCGCTGCTCGATGCCGCGTGCGGCGCGAGCGGCCTCGGCGTGGTGCCGTGCGAACAGTACGACCCCGCCTTTGCCGGAGCCGCGGTCCGCCAGGTCGCCGCGCCGCTGGCCGCGCGCGGGATCGTGGTCCCCCTCGATGACCTTGCCGCGGTCGGCGCGGTCGGGTAGGCGGCGTGGCGAGGGCGCTGACCATGCTGACCGCGGCCCTGCTCGAGAGCCGGCCGGTGGCGGCGTCGCGCCCGTCGGTCGAGGTGGTCGAGGCCAGCGTCGCCGAGCTGGTGGTCGCGGTGCAGGGCGGCAGTCGGGCCGCGTTCACCAGCCTGTACGCGCGCTTCCACCGGGTGGTCCACGCGGTCGTGCTGGCGCGGGTGCCGCCGCGTGACGCCGGTGACGTGGTCCAGGACGTGTTCGCCGACTGCTGGGTCAAGCTCGCCGGCCTGCGCGAGCCGGCCGCGTTCCCGGGCTGGATCCTGGCGATGGCCCGCCACCGTGCGATCGATCACGCACGCCGGCAGCGCCCGACCGATCCGGCCGGCGACGTCGCGGTCGATCCGCCGCCGCGCGCCGAGGCGGTCGCCGCCCTGCGCGCGATCCGGGCGCTGCCCGAGACCTATCGCGAGACCTTGATCATGCGGCTGGTCGAGGGGCTGACCGGCCCCGAGATCGCCGAGCGCACCGGGATGACGCCCGACTCGGTCCGCGTCCACTTGCACCGCGGCATGAAGCTGCTCCGCGAACGGCTCACCGACGGTGCGGCGGGCGAAGGCACCCGATGAGCGACTACCTGTTCGATCCGGAATCCGGCGCGCCCGACCCCGAGGTCGCCGCGCTCGAGGCGCTGCTCGGCGGGTACGCGCACCGGGCGCCCCTGCGCGCGCCGCGGTCGCCCCATCGTCGGCGCTGGATCGGGGCCGCGGTCGCGATCGGCGCGGCCGCGGTCGCGGCGGCGATCGCGCTCGTGCTGGTGCGTGGCGACCAGGGCGCGGTGGTCCCGGGCTGCGCCGGCGCGGGCCCCGGGTTCCGGTTCGCGGTGACCGGCGGTGCGGCGCGCTGCGGCGGGGCCAGCGCAGCGACCGGCACCCTGCCGGTCGGGGCCTGGCTCGAGACCGCGCGCGATGGCGTGGTGGATGTCCGGGTCGCGGACATCGGCGACGTCCAGGTCTACGGCGACTCGCGGCTGCGCCTGGTCGGCACCGGTCCCGGCGAGCATCGGCTCGAGTTGGCCCGCGGCCGGCTGTCGGCGCGGGTGCTGGCGCCGCCGCGGCTGTTCGTGATCGACACCCCGGTGGCGACCGCGGTCGATCTTGGCTGCGCGTACGAGCTGATCGTCGAGCCGGACGGGCGCACCCTGCTGCGGGTCACCTCGGGCGCGGTCTCGCTCGAGGGCCGCGGTCGCCAGGCCTACGTGCCGATGGGCACCGAGGTGCTGTCGGCGCCGGGGCGCGGGCCGGGCACGCCGGTTGCCTCCGACGCGGCGGCGCCCCTGCGCGCGGCGGTGACCGCCTTCGACGCCGGCGAGGGCGCCGCGCTCGCCGAGGTGATCACGGCGGCCGGGCCCCGCGACATCATGACCCTGTGGAACCTGCTCGGCCGCACCACCGGCGCCGATCGCGCGCGCGTGTTCGCGGCGCTCGATGCCCTGACGATCCGGCCCGAGTGGGTGCTGGAGGAGGCGATCCTCACTGGCGATCCGGAGGCGCTCGCGGCCTGGCGAGCGAGCCTGGACGGGGAATGGATGATGAGGTGATCTGACCGCACGTCAGCCAGCGCAAACCGCTGGCGGTCGGGCCCGCCTCGGTGATAGAGCGTGGGATCAGCGTGGGTCGCGATCGACGGAAGCATGGCAAGCGCAAGCCGGCGCGACCGAGCGCTCGCCCGAGCCTGGCGAGCCTCGCCCGCGTGCGTGGGCCGGCGGCGGCCGCCAGCGGCGGCGCCACCCTGGAATGGGCGCGGTCGGTCGCGGGTTCGCCCCGGGCGCCGAGGGTCGAGGCCCAGCCGTGGACGATCGCCCCGACCCTGGGCTGGTTCGCGGTGGCGCTGGTCGCGGTCCTGATCGCCCGCGACGGCGGCATCGATGCGCTGACCGACCTGGTCACCCGGGCCCCGACCGTGCCGGTGGCGGCCGGGCCGAGCTTCACGGCGAGCCCGGTCGAGCGGATCGACGAGGCCGAGCCGGCGCTGCCGCCCAGGCCTGATCTCACCCCGTCGCCGCGCGCCGGCGCCGGCTTTCCCGCGAGCGTACCCGGCAAGACGATCGAGGACGCGTGCGCCGATCCGGTCGGCGCGACCACTGGCTGCAAGCAGTGGGCGATGGACGGCTTCTACCGCGCGCTCGCCGCCGGCGAGGCCGGCACCGCGTCGGTGCCGGTGCGGGTCTCGTTCTACGGCGACTCGGTGTCGGCCTCGGACGCGCTGCCGGGTCGGCTGCGGGCCCGGCTGCAGGACGTGTTCGGCGACGGCGGCCCCGGCTTCGTGCACGCGATCCAGCCCCATCGCTTCAACCACAACGAGGCGGTCGACCGGAAGAGCTCGGGAAGCTGGCAGACCTGGGGCGTGTCGCTGGCGCCGGTCGCCGACGATCTCTATGGCGTCGGCAACGCGACCACCGAGGGCGCCGGCCGCATCAAGCTGAAGACGCGGACCTCGAGCGGCAAGCTGGCCCGGGTCGAGCTCTACTACCTGGCCCAGCCGCGCGGTGGGTCGGTCGACCTCAAGGTCGATGGCAAGGTCGCGGCCACCATCGACACCGCGGCGACCCGCAAGGAATCGCGGTTCGAGTCGCTCGCGTTCGCCGACGGCAGCCACGAGATCGAGCTGACGGTGACCGATGGTCGGGTCCGACTGTTCGGCTTCGCGCTCGAGCGCGCGGCCGGCATCGTCGTCGACAACATGGCGCTGGTGAGCTGCACCGCGCGCAACATGCTCAACAACCTGGCCGACCACTGGAAGGGACAGCTCGCCCACCGCGCCCCCGACCTGGTCGTGATCATGCTCGGTACCAACGAGGCGCAGTGGCTGGTTGGCTCCAAGGCGATGACGGAGTACGAGCGCCACTGGGAGCAGCTGCTGACGCCGGTGCGCGCGGGCCGGCCCCGCGGCGCCTGCCTGGTGATGTCGCCGCTCGATCAAGCCGAGACGCGCGACGGCAAGCTGGTACCGCGCCAGGTCGGCCGCATGGTGGCCGCCCAGCGCAAGGCCGCGCAGGCGATGGGCTGCGCGTTCTGGGACACGTACACGTGGATGGGCGGGACCGGCTCGGCGATCAAGTGGAACCGCCGCGGCCTGCTCGGCAGCGACTTCGTGCACATGTCCCGCAAGGGCACCGCGCGGGTCGCCGACGGCCTGGCCGACGCACTGTTCAACGGCTACAAGGCCTACAAGGCCCGGTGAGCCGGTTCTCGGCATGCATGCTCGGTGGCGCCGTGGTCGTCGGCGTGGTCGCGCTCGGCTGCAATGGCCAGGCGGTCGAGGCCCAGCCGCGGACGCCGGTCGAGGCCGACGTGGCGGGCGGGGGCGAGCCGAACGACGGCGGGCTGGTCCCGGCAGTCGACCCCGGGCCACCGCAACCGCTGCTCACGGTGCCGGCGGGCGCGCTCGACGCGCTGCACGTCGCGCTCGACAAGGCCGAGCGCGATCAGCCCGACGGCCGCGCGCTGCTGGTGTTCTTCGGTGACTCTCACACCGCCGGCGATCAGCTGACCGGCTACCTGCGCCGCCGGCTGGGTGGTCGGTTCGGGGACGCCGGCCGCGGCTTCGTGCTCGCCGGGCGCCCACCGATCCGTCATTACTACCTGCGCGACATCCGCTACGGCTCGGCCGGGCGGTGGGCGGCCGAGCTCGGCGGCAAGAAGGGCAACCTGCCGCCGTTCGGGCTGGCGGGGGTGCGCGCCCACAGCGATCGCCGCGACGCGACCGCCTGGGTCGAGAGCTGCGACCAGTGCGGATCGGATCGGGTCGCCCGCTTCGACGTGTTCTACCTGCGGACGTCGGCCTCGGGCACGCTCGGCTTCCGGGTCGACGACGGCGCCTGGCAGAAGTGGAAGACCCGCTTGCCCAAGGGCGGCGCCGGCGAGCGCACCGCCGCGGTGCTGTCGGTCCCGGTCCGCGAGGGCCGGCACCGGCTGACCTTGCGGCCGTCCGGCGGGGGCCCGGTCGAGCTGTTCGGCGTCGCGCTCGAGCGCGGCACCCCGGGCGTCGTGGTCGACGCGCTGGGCGTGGTCGGTCGACGGCTCGGCCACCTGCGCAGCTGGGACTGGGACATCATCGGCCCGCAGCTCGCGGCCCGCGCGCCGGCGCTGGTGGTCCTGCAGTACGGCACCAACGAGGCCGACGACCCGACCCTCGATCTCGACGCGCTCGCGCGCCAGTACGACGAGGTCATCGCGCTCGTGCGCAGCCACGCGCCGGGCGCGTCGATCCTGGTGCTGGGCCCGCCCGACATGGGCGAGCGCGACGCCGGCAGGGCCTGCGACAAGCTGCTGGCGCCGCGGCGCGGCGTGCGCGAGCCCGAGGTCGACCTCGACGCCGGCGTGCCGCCCGAGTGCGTGTGGCACACGCCCGCGCTGCTGCCGCAGGTCATCGAGGTCCAGCGCGCGGCCGCGGCCCGCAACCGGGTCGCCTTCTTCGACACGTTCGCGGCGCTCGGGGGCGCCGATCAGATGGACCTGTTCTTTCATCGCGATCCGCCACTGGCGTACTCGGACCATGTTCACCTGACGCAGCCCGGCGCCGAGCTGTGGGGCCAGCACCTCGTCGAGGCGCTGCTCGCCGGCTACAGCGCCTGGAAGCAGCCCGCCGCGCTCGAGCACCCGTAGCCGCCGATGCTCTTCACGAGCCCTCACTACCCGCTGTACCTCGCGGCGGTGTTCCTGCTGTATGGCCTGTCGCGCAGCGGACGCTGGCCCGGGGTGGTGGCGCGCCTCGCGCTCATGACCGTGCTCGGCGACGTGGTGTGGCTGTCGTTCACCCACGACACCGCCCGGCTGTGGGACCCGCTCGGCGGCCTGGCGTTCGGCTCGTTGCCGGGCGCGGCGCTGCCACCGCTGTGGCGACTTCCGCTGGGCCTGGCGGTGCTGGCCGGCGCGGTCTATCTCGGGGTGCACGGGGCCGCGCGACCGCCCGAGGCGCGGCAGGGTCGGGTCGCCGCGGGGATGCTCGGCGCGGTGCTGGCCACCGGCGTGCTGGTGCTGGTCGGGTGGCGCGCCGGCGTGCTCGACGCGATCTCGTTCGCGCTGGCCGAGGTCGGCCACCTGGCGTGGCTGGTCGGGCTCGGCATCGCGCTCGGCGCGGCGTCGACCGTGCGCGGTCGCACCGTCGGCCGGGTGCTGATCCTGCTGCTGGTGAGCGCGGTCTTCTATCACGCGTGGGCGGCCGGCCAGCACGGCGCCTACAAGTACCTGCTGGCGCTGATCGTCTTCACGATCGTCCTCGACTACTACCTCGCGCTCGCGATCGAGGACGCCACCTCGCAGGCCCGGCGCAAGCTGCTGCTGATCGTGAGCCTGGTGTCGAACCTCGGCATCCTGTGCCTGTTCAAGTACGCCGACTTCTTCGCGATCGACGTGCTGCACCTGCCGGTCGATCCGTTGCACCTGGTGCTGCCGGCCGGCATCTCGTTCCACACGTTCCAGTCGATGTCGTACACGATCGAGGTCTACCGCAAGGAGATCCCGGCGACCCGGTCGGTGACCGAGCTGGCGACCTTCGTCCTGTTCTTCCCGCAGCTGGTGGCCGGCCCGATCGTCCGCGCCAACGAGCTGCTGCCGCAGATCGGCACGCCGCCGGCGTTCGATCACCGGCTCGCCGCCGACGGGCTCTACCGGATCGTGCTCGGGCTGTTCAAGAAGATCGCGCTCGCCGACTTCCTGGCGACCGCGCTGGCCGATCGCGTCTTCAAGGATCCGTCGCTGTACTCGTCGGTCGAGGTCGTGGTGGGCGTGTACGCCTACGCGTTCCAGATCTACCTCGACTTCTCGGCCTACTCCGACATCGCGATCGGCTCCGCGCAGCTGCTGGGCTACAAGCTGCCCGAGAACTTCGAGACGCCGTACCGCTCCGGCAGCCTGCAGGAGTTCTGGCGGCGCTGGCACATGACCCTGTCGCGCTGGCTGCGCGACTACCTCTACATCCCGCTCGGCGGCAGCCGCGGCGGCGAGCTGGCCACCTATCGCAACCTGATCCTGACGATGCTGCTCGGCGGCCTGTGGCACGGCGCCAGCTGGACCTTCGTCGTGTGGGGCCTGCTCCACGGCGGCGGCCTGGCGGTGACGCGCTACTACCAGCGCGTGGTCGACGCCGACCGCGCCCGGGGCCGGCGCGTGCTGATCGGCTGCGCGGTGCTGTTCCTCGCCGGCGCGAGCCTGCACGCGACGGTGCTCGCCGGCGCGGTCGACGACATCTGGCTCGATCTGACCCTGGCCTGGCTGTACGCGGTGCCGCTGTGGGCCGCGGCGACCGCGTGGCTGACCGGCGGCGACGAGCCGGTGATCAGCGGCCGCGGAGCTCCCGAGGTGGTCCGGGCGCTGCGGCTGTCGGGCGGGCTGGCGATCCTCGTGCTGCTGGCCGCGATGTACCTGGACGCGCGCACGATGTGGCTGCCGCTCGCCGGCTCCGCGCTGGTGGCCACGTGGGCGGCCGACGCGGTCGAGGTGGGGCCGTCGTGGGCGATGGCCCGGCGCTGGCTCGCCTGGGCGGCCCGGCGCGCGCTCGCGGTGATGCTGGTCTTCCACTACGTGTGCCTGGCCTGGGTCTTCTTCCGGGCCCAGACGTTCGACACGGCGCTCGCGGTGCTCGAGCGCATGGCGGCCTGGGAGCTCGACGCGCCCAACCTGATCGCGCCGGTCCAGCTCGCGCTGGTGGTCGCGCTCGGCGCGCACTTCTTCGCCCCGCGCACGCTGGCCTGGTGGCGCGAGCGGTTCATCGCGGCTCCCGCGCCGGTGCAGGGCCTCGTCCTCGCCGCGTGCGCGCTCGCGCTGCGCGAGCTCGCGGTCCCGCACATCGTGCCGTTCATCTACTTCCAGTTCTGA
>JBKJLC010000241.1:0-25106 GCA_046597055.1 Kofleriaceae bacterium
ATCGGGATCAAGGCGTTCACCGATCGCATGACGAAGGAATTTCGGGAAAACAACGTGCGGGTGCGGATCCGTTGAGCACGATCCGCTTCTGCAACGCGGCCTGGTCCGACGGACTGAGCCGCATGATGGGGGTGTCGTCGGTGATCGCGGTCGGGCTGGACGGGGCACCGTTGCTCGTGACAGGCGTCCGATTCGTCGGCTGGGGCGCAGCTCCGCGCGGGGGCGGCGCCAGCAGCGGCGGCAGCGCGAAGTTGCCGGCGGCGTACTCGAGCGCCTCGTCAGCGCCGTAGCCAGCCGCCTGGAAGGATATCGCCCGGCGGGCCACTGCGAGCGGATCCGACTCGGCCGGCTGCGCGCGCTCGCCCTTGCTCGGCTTCGAAGTGAACGTGCGGCGAGCGTCTGCCCACGCGGAATCGTGGGCGCGCTTGATCTCGGCGGCGACCGCGGCGCGGGTGCCCTCGTCGAGTCGATCGAGCGCGTTGGGCGCGGGCGAGTCGCCGGTGGGCTGAGGGGGCTGGTTCGGGTTCTGGTCGTTCGGATCGTTCATTGATCAGTCCTTTGGCGCCACGACGGGCGCCCATGCACGGGAACGGTTGGTGACCTCGACAGCGCCGATCTGCGCCGCCGGGTCCTCGATCAAAATCGCGGTGTCGCTGTAGGCGCGGACTGCGAGGTGGACTGTCCGGCCGAGGTAGTGGACGGGCACGCGGATGGGGCGCGCGGTCTTCATGCGGAACAGATCGGGGCCGGCGATGCTGACGTGGACGCCGAAGCAGTCGCGATCGACGCCCACGATCTCGCCGGCCAGTCTTTCCCCGCTGAACTCGATCGCGACGCGCAGAAACTTCGCTGCGCGCAGCAGCAACTCGGTGCCGAGCGGGCTGTGATCGTCGAGGAGTGGATCCTGGTGGCGCGGAGGTGGCGGACGACGCTCTTTCCTCGTCCCGATGACGTCAGCAAGGATGCCGTCTACGCCTACCGCGGTGATCGGCTGGCCAGCCCGCAGCTGATCGAGGACGCCGGACTTCGCGATCGCCACGAGCGCCGAGCCGAACTTGGGATCGCGCTGCCAGCCGAGCACGCGCGCCTTCACCGGGGCCGGCTCGTGGTCGAGGTGGACCAGGCCGAGGTCGAGTGAGCGGTGCAAGTTCACGCCGCGACCCCGGGCACCGGGCCCCCTGGGACGTGGTTCGGCAGCTGGCGCGGGGGCGTCGGCGCCGGGATGTGGATCGGCGCCGGGGTGCCGATGGGGCCGGGACGCTGGGGAACGGGCGGACGTTTGGGGACATTGAAACCGGACATGGGATCTTCCTTCAGTGCGTGGTGGTGCGAGAAAGCCAGGCCGCGAGGCCGAGCGGTGAGAGGAAGTACGGGCGGGGCGCGCCGACGCTCAACAGCGTCTCGGCGAGCAGCCCGGTGGCCAGGGTCGAGTCGCCCACCGCTCGTTCGAGCTCGAGGTCGACCACGGTGGTCGCGAGGGTGCCCGCGAGGACGTCGATGGCGTCCGCGAGCTCGGCCGGGGTCATCGGGGCACCGCCCGGTCGGGCTCGCTGGGGGAGCGCCGATCGGGAGAGTCACCCCGGGTTCCTGCTCCCTCGACGCGGGACTCTCCTACCCTCCCACCCACTAGGGGATGGGAGAGTAGTAGGGGAGGGGTCTCCCAACTCTCCCTGGGAGAGTGCGGGAGAGTGCGGGAGAGTCGGGGACCGGTCACGATTCGACCTCGGTGCGCATGCCTGCGGCGGCGGCGCGATCGGGGGTCCAGAGCGGCCAGAACCCGCC
The DNA here is from genome assembly GCA_046597055.1 of Kofleriaceae bacterium. Lineage (GTDB taxonomy): Bacteria > Myxococcota_A > Polyangia > Haliangiales > Haliangiaceae > UBA2376. Next base: position 1,783 of record JBKJLC010000241.1, read on the forward strand.
GGCCTTGCGCCCGGACACCACGGATACGATCCGGCGGTCGGCCAGCAGGGCGGCGATCACGGCGGACCGGTCGTTGTTGCGCACGCTGGCGCCGATCCCGATCTCCTGCCGGGTCTGAGGCCGATCGGCCGAGCCGAGGAAACCGAGCACGGCGAGCTCGACTTGCGCACGCTTCGTGTCGATCCTGGCCGACGACTGCTCGGCCCGCCGCTCCGCCCCGGACACGGCCGTGCCGGCGATGCGCCAGGCGCCAGTGCGGCCGTTGTACACCGCAGGGATCACGCGGTCGCCCTGGCCCATGCGGCCCTTGCCGATCGAGATGTCGATCGCGGTGGTGCCATCCTCCTGCGGCCTCATCGAGCCGAGCGCGATCGTCACCGCTGCCATGCGCTCGATCTGCGCGGTCTCCGCGCCGGTGCTGGTGGTGTCGGCGCCGACCAGCTCGCCGTCGCGCAGCGCCTTGGACGACACGCGCGAGGTCTGAGAGAGCGCGAGCACGACCACGCCGAGCCGCTGTGCAAAGCGTCGGATCGACTCCGCGATCGAGGCGACCCGGATCCGCTCTTCGCGTCCCTCACCCTCGAGGAGTTGCAGGTAGTCGATCACGACGAGGATCGGCTGGTCGGGCGACTCCGTGCGCAGCCGCAGCACCGTCGCCTCAGCCTTGGAGAGCGTCGCGTCGGCCCCCGCCAGCACGACCATGCGGGCAAGATCGGCCAGCGCGTCGGACATGCGATCGACGGGCACGCGGCCGCGGGTCACGTCCTCCCACGACTCGCCGCAGACCATCCCGACCAGCCGGGCGCCAACCTCGTCGGCGCTCAACTCGATCGAGACGTACACGACCGGGCCGACGTGGTGCGCGTGGTGGCGTGCGGTGTCGATCACGAGCGACGACTTGCCGGCGCCGGAAGGGGCGGTGAACACGACCACCTGGCCAGCCCGGCCGCGCGCGTACTCCGTGAGGACCGAGCCGACGCGCAGCGAGACCCACGGCAACTTGGCGCACTCGGCGATCAGTGCTGCGAGGTCGGGCGCGCGGTAGCGCAGCGGCTCGACGACCTCGACCTGGTCCGTCTCGCGCGATGCGTCGATCGGCAGCGGCTCGACGTCGGCACCCACGCTTTGACGGATGCGCGCCAGCCGCACGCGATCGATCTCGATGACATCACTCATGGGCGGCCCTCGAGTAGGTAGCCGCGAGCCCGCGTGCATCGCTCGCTGGCCTGCAAGAGCTTGTGCGCCAGTTCGCGGTCGCTCCACGGCGGCGAGCACCGCGGGTTGAAGTCCTGGGCGATCAGCGCGTGCGTGGTCCCGGCGTCGAGGTCGAACCCGGCCATCACGGCGGCGACCGCGTCCCAGAGCGCGCCGTGGCCACCCGAGCCGGACACCGACGCCGGCAGCTTCGCGAGGTACGCGCGCGCCCGGCGCACCCGCTGCTCGTCGGAGACGGTCGTCAGCGTGGCGACCGGCAGCAAGCGCGGGGCGTCGCCAGCGCCGTTGATCGCGGCGAGCCAGAGCGCCGGCAGGGGCGACAAGGGTTCGTCGTCGTCCGCGATCCACGAGTAGCCGGGCGACGGCGGCAGCACGACGAGTCCGCCATCCGCTCGCACGTCGATCCCGGGGCGGCCGTTGAGCAACTTGGCGATCTGCCCGGTGGTCGCGCCCGAGCGGACGCGGATGCCGGAGCCCGGGTGCGCGCAGTAGATGTGCAGGCCGCCCGAGCGCGTGCGTGCGACCCGATCGCGCGGCAGCGGGCCGAGTACGTCGGGCGCCTCGAGCTCGGCGAGGAGTCGCTCGCCATCGTGCTTGGCATCGACGTCGATCACGACGGTGCCGGACGTGATGCCCGTCGGGGTGCCGATGAACGGCATCCGCCGGTCCCGGTGCCAGCCCTCGATCACCGCGGTATCGATCGTCGCGCCCTCGGCATGGTCGCGGCCGGTGGGGATCGTCGGACGCTTGTCGGGGCCGAGCGGGATGATCGGCCAGGGGTTAGATCGATCGACGTAGCCGAACGCGGCTGCGAGCAGAGAGCTCACGCCGCGCTGCCCTCGGGCGCCGAGGTCGGGACGTCCTCGGTCGGCTCCCACAGGCTCAAGCACGCGAGCTGCTCGGGGTTCGCCGAGCGGACGTGCGAGATGACGGCGCGCAAGAGCTTGGCGTGCGCCGCGGGGTCGCCGACCTGGGCGAGCTTCGCGAACGCCAGGCGGAACAACTCGCCGGCGACGTCCTCGGCCAGCCGGCTCACGGGTTCACCGACCGCATGACGGCCGCGATGCGCCGCGCCAGCACGTCGAGCGCGCGGTCGCACACGTTCGCGTCGACCTTGCCGAGCGCCCGTAGTGCGGCGATCAGTGCGTCGGCGGTGCCGTGGAACTCGCGCTCGAGTGCGTCGGCGGTGGGCGCGGCGATCATCGCGACCCCCGGGCCGTCGCGGCGATCCGCTCGAGCGCCGGCGTGGTGTTCGCCGGGGCGCGGGGGCGCGGGGCTACCGCTTTCGTCGGGGCCGGGACTTGCGGGGTCGACCCCGACAGCCACGCGAGCACGGCCGGCGTGTTGTACATGCGGACGCCCGTGCCGCCACGCCTGCCAATGGGGCGCAGGGCGCCAGTCTTGGCGGCGAGGTCCAGGCCGGAGAAGCTCGCGACCCGTCCGCGGACCAGCGTGGTCGCGGAGACGATGGGCTCACGGGTCCAGTCGGTGTGTGATGCGGTGTCCTTGCGGGCCATGGTGTTGACCCCACAGGACCCGGCGGTTTGACCGAGCTATGCCCCGGAAGTAGCTATCTACGCGCATCCATTGAGAGAAAAAACCGCGCTTTCCCGTTGCGCTGGTCCACGGTCAAGCTGGCATCTCGTGCGGCCACGAACGCGGCAGCAACCGGATCGAGCTCGGTGGGTGACGGACCTTCGGCTCGCAGGGCCCATCCGAGTCTTCGGAGGGACGTACGGCGGTCGCGAATCTGGTCGGGCGTCCCGAGCCCAGCGGCGGCGAGGTCGGCATCCGTGGCGAGCTGCCCCACCGTGACCAAGGTGGAGTTCTCGGCGCTGCCGATCCGGCAACGTCCCCAGCCGGCGACGATCGCCTGACGTAGACACCAATTCGCCGTGGTCTCAGCCACCCACTTGCCCGCGCCGAATTCGTCGAACTCTACGTAGTGGATCACGCCGCTGTCGTAGTGCTTCCAGGAGTGACGCGCTGCGCCCATCCAGTCGATCAGTCCGAGCAAGCCCTTCGCGGCGCGTCGGTCGTGCACTCGCAGCGCCTCGGCCATTGGGATGGGGTCTTTAGCGATCGCCGCGTCGAGCCGGCGCAGGGTCACGCCTCCGTCTGCGCGTGCGTCTGCGTCCAGCGCGATCAGGGCGGCGAGTGCCTTCGTGGCCATGCTCTGGCGCATCGCCGTGGGCAGGTAGCCACCCGGCACTGCGCGCTTGAGCGTCCGGTTGCCGCCGACCTTGCGCTCGATAGCGGCCTCGGGATCCCACGCGTAGACGCCGTGGCGGACGGCAACTATGCCCGCTCGGCGGAGCGCACGTAGCCGGCGGCCGACCTTCGCGACTGACGTTCCTAGCTCGTCGGCGATGATCTCGATCGCTGTTTGGTCGGCAGGCGCGTCACGATCGTACCGCCGCATCCGCTGTAACAGCTTCTGATCGAACGTGTCGTCCATGTTCCGCTCCTGGGCGGTGTCCTGGTCTCGGAAAAGTCGCGTCGAGCTGCCCGTCCCAGGAGAAACGGGGCACCGCTGGCCGGCGGAGCTCGACGCGGAGAATCACATTCGCAAACGGTACAGAGCTGGTGTGACGCCGGAGCGTGGGTGCCATTCCGCCACCACCTCCGCACCCACCTGCCCGGTGCCCGATGGGGTTCGTTGACGTGGTCGCCGATGGAGTCTCCGACGAGGACCGACGAGGACTGAGCCCATCCGACCACTTCACACGGTGGAAGTCGTAGGTTCGACCCCTACAGCGCCCACGAAGATTGCGACGCGCGGCTCGTCCTTCGACCGGCGCAGCATCATCGGGGCGTGGCGGCGGGCGGCGCAGCTGGATCCGCGGGCCCGGCGATGTCGGACCGCTGCGCTAGAGCTGAGCGGCACTGGCCCGCACGGGCCCGGGGAGGACCTCATGACCGACCTGCTCCGTCCGCCGCTCCTGTCGTCGTCTGACTCGCTGGTGCGCAGCCTGCTCGCGATCGAGCGCGAGGCCCACAGTCTGTTCACGGACGCCCAGTGGGGCGATGTCAATGTGCTGCGGCGGCTCGAGGCTGCCCACCTGATCGAGACCCTCCGCGCTGACGGCGACGACAGCTGCGAGGCGTGGCTGACCGACGCCGGCTGGCGGGTGATCGGCTTCGACTCCCTGCCTGACGCCGCGGGACCGTCGGGACGGACCGCGACGGACTGAGCGGCCGCGACCTGGGCCTCAGTGCTTGCGGTACTTGTCGCCGGTGGTCGCGGTCTCTTCGGCCTGCGCCCAGTCGACCAGCTGATCATCGTCGACCGGCACCGCGTCGCCTGGTTTCTTCCACTGCTCGCCGACGTCGGTCTCGGGCTCGAAGTCGGTCGCCGTCGTCGCGCGCCGCGCGGCCGGCGGCGCCGTGCGAGCACCCTTGGCCGTGCCGGTCGGCGCCGCCGCGCCCGGCGGGGTCGAGGTCGCGGAGGCCTGCGGTCGGCGCGCGGCCGCGATCGGCTGCGTCGAGCGCGTGGTGGCGCCCGGCGCCCGCGGCAGCGGCGGTGGATCACCGAGCGGCTCGGGCTCCATCGACCGCGCCGCGATCCGGCTCGAGTCGGTGCGGTTGTCCGAGCGCTCGGCCGCGAGGCTCGCGAGGTCGAGCGGCGCCGCCGCGACCCGCGCGATGTCCGCGATCGGGTCGGGCACGCCGCTCACCGGCGGCAGCGGCGCGGCGTCCTTCGCGGGCGCGGGTGCCAGGGGTGCCGGCGCGGGCGCCAAGGGCACCGGCGCGGGGGGCACCGGCAGCGGGGCCGGCGCGGGCGCGGCCGCGGCGATCGACGCCGAGGCCGGCGTGGACGCCGCCGCCACCGGTACCCCGGGGACCGTGGTCGCCCGCGGCGATGCGGTGGCCACCGCGACCGGCGGCGGCGCCGCGACCAGCCCGCGCCCGAGCCCGCGCTGGGCAATGTCGGCCAGGCAGGCCCACATGACGGCTGCCGGCACGTGCTCGCACATCGTGCCGATGCCGACGGTGTCGACCACCAGCCGCGCGTCGACGCGCGGCGTGCCCAGGCAGACCGAAATGAGCCTGGACCACACCGGCCGCGGCAGGTGCACGCCCAGCAGGTCGGGCGTCGCATGGCGCAGCACGTCCTCGGGCGCAGCCATCCCGGTGTCGATCGCCGACTCGAGCGCTGCGGTGAGGAAGGCCGAGAGCGACATCACCGGGACCCGGGGCTCCCGACGCCGGCGCGCGCTGCCGCGGCCGCGATGCACTCCCACAGCACGTCGTGCGGCAGGTGGCGCGACATGACCTCGGGCGTGACGGTCTCGAGCACGCGGTCGGGCGTCATCGCCCCTGCGGCCAGCGACGCCGCCAGCACCTTGGACAGCAGCTCGGGCGGCAAGTTGTTGGCGAGCACCTCGGGCGTCGCGTGGCGCAAGACATCCGCGGGCGCGAAGATCTGCTGCTCGAGCCCCGACTCCATCATCTTTGCGAACCAGCGTTGCCGGCCTTCGATCGACATGACTCTCCTGGGACCAGCGGCACGGTACTACCCCCGCCGGCTCGCGTTCACGGTATCACACCGCCAACGGTCGGCCGGGGTCAGGGCTCCTCGTCCTCGCCTGCAACCGGGGCCTCGATCGCGCTCCTCAGAGGCTTGCTGTCGTCGAGCAGCTCCGCGACCCAGGTGGCGAGGTCGAGCTGCTGGGCCTCGATCCCGGAGCCGACGAAGTTGACGACCGTCGTACAGTGGCTGTCGTTGATCTCGCGCCAGTACGGGATGTAGTAGGCGAGGTTCGGCCGGGTCGCGTACATGCCGGCCAGGAGCTGGGTATCGGCGTCCCACATCCGCAAGAGCTCGGACTTCGGCGGGAAATCATAGAAGCGCTCGTACGAGTACAGCGAGAAGTTGTAGTCGCGGCGGAAGAAGGTCGTCGCGAGCCGGTCGTCGGGGTACGCGTCGGCGAGCGCGGTGTTGATCGTGCCGAAGTCGTTCTGGTCGAAGCCACTCGGCAGGTCGGTCAGGATCGAGTCGACGTTCCACGACGACCGGATCTTCTCGTGGAGCCGCTGCGAGAAGCCGCCCGATGGGAAGATCGGGCCGGAGTCGTCGAGCAGGTAGCCCTGCTCGGCCGCGCGCACGCCCCTCCGGAGGAAGTGGTAGTTCGTGATCGAGCCAGCGCCGCCGGCCGAGCAGCCGGTCGCCAGCATCTTGGGGACGTGGGTGAAGTTGCCATCGATCCACTCGATGACCTTCTGAACGTTGTCGTGCCCCTTGTGATGGAAGACCGCGTCGGGACCCACGCCGGTCGGGTCGACGTACGTGATGACGTTGTTGCCGGTGTGCACGTCGCCCGTGCAGTAGGGCACGTAGACCATGTTCCACGACGCGGTCGGGCTGGTCGGATCCTCGCGCTGCAGAAAGGGCGAGAGGAAGGGCGCGAGCTCGTAGTGGCGGTCGGGGATGCCGTTGGGATTGGCGGCGCCGCGGATCCCTTCAGCGCGCGTGCAACTCGCGTAGTCCCAGCACGCCCCGCCCGGTTCGAACACCACGACGAGGTTGTCGGTCTGGTCGCTGAAGTTGACGAAGAACTTGTACTGACTGCCGTTGCCGCAGACCGTGCCGGGCACCTCGATCTTCTCCCAGCGGTCGTAGCGCTCGCGCGCGGGGTTTCCCTGGTCCTCACCGCAGCCGCCCAGCATGGCGACGCCGATCATGCCGGCGAGTAGTGAGGATGCGATCTCGATGCCCGCCAGGCGCAGGTTCAGCATGGGGTCCCTCCGGCGCGGAGTATGTCCGAGCTGGCCCGACCGGTTCAACAGGGGATGTAGGGGGTGTGACCCACCGCCGCCAGAACATCACGCAGCGGTTGCGCGATCGTCATTCTTTGCGCAAGGTCTGGATATGAGTCGGGGCGAAGCGCGGTCACGGGAGTCTTCCGGGACCGTGCTGTACCGCCACCTCGACGGCACCGTCGAGGTGCTGCTGGTGCACCCTGCCGGGGCGTACAACCGCCGGGCGCCCTGGGGCATCCCGAAGGGCCAGCCCAATCCCGGCGAGGACCTCGAGGCCACCGCCCGTCGCGAGACCATGGAGGAGACCGGTGTCGTCCCAGGGGAGCTGCTGGCGATCGGCCACGTGGACTACACGCGCTCCCGGAAGCGCGTGCACGCGTTCTGCGGTGAGGCCCCGCTCGCCTGTGCGCCGAGCTGCGCGTCGTGGGAGGTCGACAAGGCCGAGTTCATCGAGCTGTCGCGCGCCCGCCGGATCATCCATCCGGACCAGGCGGCCCTCCTCGACCGCCTCCTGAAATATCTTGCCGACAAGGCAGAAACCGCACAGGCCGCGGGCTGATCCGGGGGGGCGAGACGCGGTCTTCTGGGGCCGGAACCCCCGACCGTCCGCTCCCAAGGTACTTGAATGATTAACGTCCTGGCCGGAACGGCAGTTGCTACACGTGGAGTAATGAAGCGCCTAGCCATGCTCGTCGTGTTCCTGACGCCCGCTGTGGCGTCGGCGCACATCTCGCTGACCTCGCCAAGTGTGCGAACTATCGACCAGAAGGTGGGTCCGTGTGGCGCGACCGGGTCCGTTCGGGGGACCAACGTGACCGTCTACGCCCCCGGTCAGATGGTCGAGGTCCGCTGGACGGAGCCGGTCAATCATCCCAGTCACTACCGGATCAGCTTCGATGCCGAAGGGCAGGACTTCACCGTCCCAGCTGATTTCATGGACTTCACGAAGACCGAGAACGTCCTGGCTGACAACATCGCCGACGGGGCTTCACCGTTCACCCGGATGGTGCAGCTGCCAAACATTGCCTGTGAAAACTGCACCTTGCAGCTCACGCAGATGATGTACGACAAGGCGCCTTACGGCGACGGCAACGACCTCTACTTCCAGTGCGCGGACATCGCGCTCCGTGCCGGCGGCGCCCCACCGACTCCCGACCCTCAGGACCCGCCCGGCAGCGACGGGGGGATCGACCCAGCTCCGGTGGACGACAGCGCCAACATCAGCGGTGGCTGCTCGGCGGGTGGTGGCGGTGGCGCGCTGCAAGCCATCGGCTTTGCTTCAGTTCTCGGCGCGCTGGGCCGCCGCTCACGACGCCGGCGCTGAGCCGCCGCGACCGGTCCGCGCGCGACCCGACGGGTCGGGCAGCAGGATCGCCTCGCCCAGATGGGCAGGTTGCGTAACCCATGGCCAGTGGGAAGCATCCATGCCCTGGACAGGAGGCCCTGCCGACCCGTCCAGGGTCTGACCCTGAACACGCGTTGCATGTCGCCTACAGAGGCGATCTCGGATCCCGCCCTCCCTGGGCGCCATCTTGCAACGGTTCCATCTTGCCGAGCGTCGAGTGGGCTGACCGGCTCACCGCGGCTGAATCGAGCGGAGTTTGCCATGGCCAAGTCCAACCGCACCAAGTCTTCCTCATCCCGCGCGGCCCAAACGGGACGCGAAGGGGCCTCTCGCGCGACGGCATCCAGCCGCAAGGAGACCACGGACACCGAACCCAAGGCGGACGCCGCCGAGGTCGAGGCGCCGGAGGCTGTGAGCCTCCTGGACCTCGACGAGGCCGCGCCGGTCAAGAAGGTAGCCGAGAAGCTGCTCAAGACCGACTCCGACGATCACCTCGCCACCTACTTCCGCGACCTGGCCGAGCACGACCTGCTCGGCCCGGAGCAGGAGCGCGAGCTGGCGCAGGGCATCGAGGACCAGGAGATCCTGACGTGGGAGCGCATCCTGTCGCGCGCCGACGTCGTCCCGCACGTCATCGAGATGCTCGACGGCAAGCTCGAGACGCCGCTCAAGCCCCAGAAGCTCCTCAAGCAGGCCGAGACGATCCGCGCCTTGAGCAAGAAGCCGGACGCGCGCGCGCTCGGTCGCCTGGTCGCGGCAGCGCGCGAGGTCGCCGAGGAGCTGCGCAAGCAGGACCTCGACCGGCTGCATGTCGACGCGGTCGTGCGCGAGCTCAAGCGCACCCGCCTGCTCGCCCTCAAGAAGCCGATCCAGGTGCCGTTCCCGGTGACGACCGCCGCGTTCGGCAGCTACCTCGACGGTATCGACCACGCCTATCGCGGCAGCTCGCAGCTGCGCGAGGAGTTCGTGAAGGCGAACCTCCGCCTGGTGGTCACGATGGCTCGCCGCTACGACCGCGGCGGCATGCCGCTCGCCGACCTGATCCAGGAGGGCAACCTCGGGCTCATGCACGCGGTGAGTCGCTTCGACTACCGCCGCGGCCTGCGCTTCTCGACCTACGCGTGCTGGTGGATCCGGCACGCGATCGGGCGCGCTCTCGCCGACAAGGCGCGCGCGGTCCGCATCCCGGTCCACATGCTCGAGGCGCAGCAGCAGCTCGAGAAGGTGCGCCAGCAGCTCATCCGCGAGCTCGGCCGCCAGCCTTCGCCGCAGGAGGTCGCCAAGGCGGCCCGGGTGCCGCTGGCCAAGCTCAACCAGATGCACCGCTACCTCATGGGGCAGCCGCTGTCGCTCGATCGGCCCATCCACGAGGACGACGATCGCCAGCTCGGCGAGATGCTGGCGGATCCGAACTCCGAGGACCTCAACCCGGCCGAGGATCTGACCAACGTCGCGCTGACCAAGGAAGTGAAGACGCTGATGCGGGGGCTCTCGCCCATCGAGGCCGACGTCCTGCGCCAGCGCTTCGGCCTCGGCGATGACGAGGAGCGGACCTTCCGCGAGATCGGCGACCAGTACCGCCTCTCGCGCGAGCGCATCCGTCAGATCCAGAACTCCGCCCTCGACAAGCTGAAGAAGGCCCTCGAGCGCCAGCACACCGGGCTGTTCGACAGCTGACCCGACCGAGTCACGGATCGATCGCGAAGGCCGGCCCTGGTGCCGGCCTTCGCCGTTCCGGACGCCGACAGTGACTGTCGGTGAATCCGACGCCCGGCCAGCGATCCGACATCCCGGCCCAGAAATGTATCAGCGGGCCTCCACGTGCTCACCGCACGTGCTCGCATCCGGCGGCTCTCGAGTCCGGCTAGCTGGCAAGATCGCGCGCGCGTCCTGGCCACCACCCGCGGCTACCGGCGCGTGCTCGCGGTCACCGACGACCTCGACGACACCGGCACCCTCGTCGCCGCCGGCTTCCGCTCGGCGGTGGCGATCGCCCAGCTCCGCGCCGACGAGGTCGCGGCCCGCACCGGGTTGGCGCCCGACGTCGCCGCCCGCACCTGGGACCGCGCCCGCGAGATCGCCGCCGGCGTCAGCGCGCACCTCGGCACCGTGCTCGACGTGGTCAACGGCGGCTTCGGCGGCCGCGCGCGCGGCAGGTCCTGCCCTTTGCTCACCGACCTGCTCGGGCGAGCCGCTGGGCGGTGAGCTGCCAGAGGGCGTCCTGGGCGCCGCGCTGGAGGGCGACCGGGGCGGGCCGGACCGGGTGATCGCGATCGAAGTAGCGGCCGGTGACGGAGGCGAGCTCGGGCGCGAGGGCCAACCGGAGGACCGAGCGGGCGGCGGCGGCGGCGGTGATCGCGCGGGCCGGACGCATCGAGGGCACCTCGCGGGTGAGGTCGGTGGCCACCACGCCGGGATGGAGCGAGTTGACGGTCACCCCGGTGCCGGCGAGGTGGCGGGCCAGCGCGAGGCCGTACATCACGTTGGCGAGCTTGGAGCGGGCGTAGTTCGCGATCGGGTCGAAGCGGCCGCGGCTGCGCTCGTCCCAGCAGGGCTCGCCGCGGCTGTGCAGGCCAGAGGCGACGATGACGACCCGGGCTGGGGCCGCCGCGCGCAGCAGCGGCTCGAGGCCGGCGCACAGCGCGGCGTGGCCGAGGTGGTTGACCGCGAACGCGAGCTCGAGGCCGTCGGGCGTGGTGCGCTCGGCGCCCGGCCACACGCCGGCGTTGCAGACCAGGACGCCGACCCCGGTCAGCTCGGCGCGGGCGCGGGTGGCGAAGGCGCGGACCGAGGCGAGCGAGGCCAGGTCGAGCGGCCACGCCTCCCCTGCCCTCGCCTCTGCGGCCTGGCGCGAGCCGACGATCACGCGGTAGCCGGCGGCGGTCAGCCCGCGGGCGACCTCGCGGCCGATGCCGCGGCTGCCGCCGGTGACGATCGCGACCTTGCTGGCGGTGGCCATCGCCGGGTCAGCGCAGCGGCGCGCCGGTGAGGCGCGCGACCTCGGCCCGGTCGACGCCCGGCGCCAGCTCGACCACCCGGAAGCCCCCCTCGGGGGCGGGGTCGAACACGCCGAGCTCGGTGATGATGCGCGAGACCACGCGACGGGCGGTCAAGGGGTAGCTGCAAGCGGCGACCAGCTTGGCCTCGCCCTCCTTGGTCGCGTGCTGCATGAGCACGAGCACGCGGCGACAGCCGGACGCCAGATCCATCGCGCCGCCCATGCCCATGATCTTGCCGCCGGGCACCGCCCAGTTGGCGAGGTCCCCGGTGGTCGAGACCTGCATCGCGCCCAGGATCGCCAGGTCGACGTGGCCACCGCGGATCATCGCGAACGAGGTCGACGAGTCGAAGGTCGAGCCACCGGGCAGCACGGTGACGGTCTGCTTGCCGGCGTTGATGAGCTGAGGATCCTCGTCGCCCTCGTACGGGAACGGGCCCATGCCGAGCAGCCCGTTCTCCGAGTGCAGGTAGGCGTGACCTTCGGGCAGGTAGTCGGCGCACAGGGTCGGCAGCCCGATGCCGAGGTTCACGATCGAGCCGGGCGCGATCTCCGCGGCGGCGCGGCGCGCCATGTCTTCCTTGCGGAACGCCATCACGCACCTCCCGTCGGTCGCGGCCGGGTCGTCTTGTACTCGAACGGATCCTCGTGCTCGCGAACCTCGACCAGCCGGTGGACGTAGATGCCGGGCAGGTGCACGTCGTCGGGATCGATCGCGCCGACCTCGACCAGCTGGTCGGCCTCGACCACGGTGGTGCGCGCCGCGGTCGCCATCGCCGGCGAGAAGTTGCGGGCGGTGCGGTAGAAGCGGAGGTTGCCGAAGCGGTCGGCGGTGCGGGCCCGGATCAACGCGAAGTCGGCCGACAGCGCGCGCTCCATGAGATAGCTGCGGCCGTCGAAGTCGCGGGCCTCCTTGCCGTCGGCGACCACGGTGCCGACCCCGGTCGGCGTGAAGAACGCCGGGATGCCGGCGCCGGCGGCGCGCATGCGCTCGACCAGCGTGCCCTGCGGCGTCACCTCGACCTCGATGGTGCCCGCCGCCATGCGCGAGTGGAGATCCTCGTTGGTGCCGAGGTAGCTGCAGATCACCTTGCGGATGAGGCCGGCGCGCAGCCAGGTGGCGAGGCCCTTGCCCTGGTTGCCGGCGTTGTTCGAGACCAGCGTGAGGTCCTTCACCCCGCGCGCGATCACGCCGGCGATCAGGGCCTCGGCGTTGCCGCACAGGCCGAAGCCGCCGACCATGACGGTCATGCCCGACTCGAGGCCGTCGAGCGCGGCGGCGACCGAGTCGCGCACCTTGTGATGGTGTCGTCCAGGTTCGGTGGTCACGGGGGTCCTCCAAAGGCGGCGACGGCGGCGTCGCCGACCGCGCGCACGCCGGTGACGAGCTCGGCCTCGCCGATGCACAGCGGCGGCGAGATGATGATGAAGCCGCGCTTGCCGTCGACGTGGAGCGACAGCCGGCGGGCGGCCAGCTCCTGGCCGAAGCGGGCCCAGCCGTCGGCGGTCAGGTCGGGCCCGGTGAGCTCGACCGCGGCGAGCAGGCCCAGCCCGCGGGCGAACACCTGGCGGCCGGGGCCGGCGACCCGGGCCGCGATGGCCTGGACCTCGGCGAGCAGCACCGGTCCCAGCCGGGCTGCGTTGGCGTACATGCCCTCGTCCTCGTAGACCTTCAGGGTCTCGAGCGCGGCCGCGCAGCCGATCGGGTGGCCGTAGTACGTGAGCCCGCACGCGAGCATGCGCTCGTCGAAGTGGCGGGCGACCCGCTCGTGGACGATCACCGCGCCGATCGGCTGGTAGCCGGAGGCCAGGCCCTTGGCGCACGTGATGAGGTCGGGCTGGACGTCCCAGTGCTGGAAGCCGAACACGGTGCCGGTGCGGCCGAAGCCGGTGAGGACCTCGTCGGCGACCAGGAGCGCGCCGTCGGCGTCGCAGGCCTGGCGGGCGAGCGGCCAGTAGTCGGGCGGTGGCACCAGCACGCCGTTGGCGCCCGGCACCGGCTCGAGGAACAGCGCGGCGAAGCCGCCGCCCTCGAGCCGCATGGTCTCGCCGAGGTTGGTGGCGCACTCGCGCCGGCAGGTCGGCAGCGTCTTGCCGAACGGGCACCGGTCGCAGTAGCAGTCCTGGACGTGGACCACGCCGGGGAGGGCCGGCTCGAGCAGCGGTCGCCGCCAGTCGCCGGTGAGCGCGAGCGCCCCCATCGAGGCGCCGTGATAGCTGCGGTACCGGCTCATCAGCTTGTGGCGGCCGGTGACCAGGCGCGCGATCTTGAGCGCGTTCTCGTTGGCCTCGGCGCCACCCAGGGTGAAGAAGACCTTGCTGTAGCCGGGACCGGCCAGCGCAAGCAGCTTCTCGGCCAGCGCCACCTTGGCCGGGAACACGCTCGACGGCGACGCCAGACACAGCTGGTCGGCCTGGCGCTTGATGGCCTCGACGATCCGGCGGTGCCCGTGGCCGGCGTTGACCTGGTAGCTCAGCGCGCCCAGGTCGAGCCAGCGGCCACCGTCGGCGGTGGTGAACCAGGCGCCCTCACCCCCGGTCAGCTCGAGCGGCCTGGCCGCCTGCTGCGCGGTCCACGTGAAGAAGAACGGGTAGTCGTTGCTCATGGGGCTCGGTCAGGTCGGAGTGGCTGCGGTGTCTCCGCGCGCGGTGTCTCCGCGCGGTCAGCAGGAGGATTCTCCCCCGTTCGCCCTGAGCCGCGCACCCGAAGGGGGCGCGTGTCGAAGGGCGCCCTTCCACCGATCGGCAGGGCGTCCTTCGCCACCGAGCTCGCTTGCGCTCGCTCGGGCTCAGGACGAACGGGGGTGGGCCGAGGCGTCATTGGAGCCGAGACGGCGGAGGTCGTGGCAAGCGCGACGGCGGTCATGACCGGCGGCGGAGGGGCGCGGCGACCGAGAAGGTCTCGGGGCGGACGTGGGTGATGAGGCCGCCCTGCCCCCAGACCTCGCCGGTGTCGAGGTTCATCGCGATCGCGCCGCAGGTCGCGGTGCCATGCGGGTTCTCGGGCGTGGACATGTTGGTGCACACGCTCCTGGGCCAGCCGTCCTGCGAGCCCATCCGGGTCCACACGTCGTCGAGGTCGGCGATCGGGCGCGTGGCCAGGCTCTGCTCGAGCCAGGCCATGCGCTCGCGGGTGGTGCTGGTCGGCGAGATCGCCGAGGCCGCCGCGACCTCGGGATCGAGGCAGTGGTTGGTGTGGCAGTAGCTCGGCTGCGGCGCCTCGCTGGTCGAGCGGTACATGACCTTGCGGAGCACGCCCGAGGTCTCGACCGCGTAGGCCTCGCGGCGGTCGGCGACGAAGTAGTGATGGCCGGAGCCAATCGGGCTGCCGACGATCAGGTCGCGGGCCGCCGCGGCCGACGGCGCGTGCAGCGCGCGCCGCACCATCGCCGGCCACACCACGCCGAGGGTGGCGTCGATCGAGTACAGGTTGTTGATGCCGATCGCGACCCGCGCGCTGCTCATGCCGGCCAGGCCCAGGCAGCCGGTCAGGGTCAGGCACCACGCGGCCGGGCCATCGGCGCTGGCCGGCACGTGCATCATCATCACGTACGGGATCGCGGTCGCGTGCATGTCCCAGGTCTGAGCCAGAATGCGCCCGGTCGGCGCCTCGGCCCAGACCACGCTGCAGCCGCCCTCGCCGTGCTCGGGCGCCGGCTGCCAGCGCGACCGATCCGGCGACAGATCGCGGAGGTCGGTGTAGTGGTTGGTGACCACCAGCTCGGCCGGCGTCAGCGCCGCGCCCTCGGCGATGCCGCGCAGCTCCTGGTACAGGCCGTCGTGGTAGCGCGCCAGCACCGGCAGGTGAGCCTCGGCCGCCGCCAGCACGCTGGCGCGGTCGGGGAAGCCACCGACCCGGGTACACAGGAACGTCCGGATCGCGGACAGCGACTGGATCTCGCCGCGGAAGCTCTCGCCGTGCAGCTGCCCCCACGCGCGCGGGGTCGCCCCCGCCGGCAGCTCGAGCACCCGCATCAGGACGCGCCCGCCAGCGCGCGCCCGAGCCGGGCCGCCACCGCCACCGCCTCGTCGAGGGTGGGCACCACGCCGAGCCGGCCGCCCGGGAAGCGGCGCAGGACCACGCCGTGGTCGCGGCAGTGCGTCCACAGCCGATCGGCGTCGGTACCGGCATCGATCACGCGGTAGAGGCCGAGGCCGGCCGCGGTCACGCCGCGCAGCGCCTCGTCGAGCGCCGCCGAGCCGGCCGCGACGTCGATGTGCCGGGCCGCGCGCAGCTGGTGGTGGTTACGGACCAGCGACAGCTCGTCGCCGTCCCAGGTCGAGACCAGCGCCAAGGGCGTCGCGATGAACCAGCGGCTGGCCACGTGCAGGTAGCCGGTCTGGCCGCCGCCCCACCACGCGATGATGTCGGGACGCAGGCCGGGGGTCGACGCGAACGGGCCCAGGCCCGACCGGTAGCTCGAGGTCGTGTTCTCGACCGCGACCAGCGGCAGGTCGAGCTCGCGGCGCACGAGGTCGAGGCCGTCAAGGAAGTCCTTCGGCAGCACGTGGCCGGTCCGCTCCTGGACCAGCTCGTAGAAGAAGCCGTAGACCGCCGCCGGGCCGCCGGCCGCGGTGACGAGCTCGCGCAGCGCCGCGAGGCTGGCCGCGGTGCCGACCACCGCCGGGTGCGGGATGCGCGGCCACGCGAAGTGGCCGGGCCCGGCGCGGTGGACCTCGGGGTCGGACAGCGACCGGCACGATGCCGCGGTGTGGCCGTAGTAGCCGCCGCCCAGGCCGATCGCGACCTTGGCCTGCTTGCGGGTGCTGCGCAGCAGGCGCAGCGCCTTGTCGACGGTCTCGTCGCGCGACGACGTCAGGTAGATGTGCGGCAGATCGGGCGCCAGCGCGCCGACCCACTCCATCGCCCGCACCATGCCGGGCGTGACGTAGTTCATGATCGTGATCTTGTTGACCGCCGGGCCGTACAGCAGCCCGGACGCCTCGGCTGCCCGCAGGCTGTCGGGCGCGGTGCCGAACACCCGGGCCAGGCCGCTCGCGGCGTCGAGCGCGTCGGGGCCGCTCGAGACCGCGCCCCACGCCTTCTTCTTCTCGGCGATGACCTCGCGCTGCAGCGCGGGATCGGGGCCGATGCCGGCCAGCGGGATCCGGTAGTAGATCGCCTGGCCCTCGGGATCCTCGTACTGGCCGGTGAGGATCGACACCACGTGGGCGCCGAACACCCGGTTGAGGTGGGTCATCTGGGCGGTGCGCCCGACCCGGTTGCGGCCGGTGACGTGCAGGTAGCGCGGCTCGCCGTCGGCGGTGCGCCGCGAGCGCGCGTCGCGGAGCTGGAGCTCCTTGAGCCGGCGACCGATGCCGGTGCCCTGCAGCCCCGGCGCGACCGTGACCGACACCGAGTACATCGTGTTGTGCTTGCCCTGCAGCGGGTCGTCGTCGCAGCCCTCGACGTCACGGGCCAGCTCGAGCGGCGCGCCGATCGCGAAGCCGACCAGCTGGGCGGCCCCGCCCTCGCCGACCCGCTCGGCGACCACCACGCAGCCCTCGGGGTGCTCGAGCGCGGTCCGGATCTCGGCCGGCGGCGTGCGCCGGGCCGGCTCGTACACCTGGTACTCGATGTCGAGGATCGCGGGCAGCAGCGTCATCGCCTCGGTGGCCGGCACCAGCCGGAACGTGACGTCGGCCGGCAGGGTCGGCGCCTTGCTCGGCGGCGGCTCCAGGATGTCCTCCCACGCCGGCGGCTTCTGGCCCGGGTGGGCGTCGAGCCACGACAGCGAGCGGCGGACCGCGTCGAACAGCATGTCGATCTCGCGAGCCAGGAACGACTCCGACAGGCGCCAGCGCGCGGTGCGGGTGCCGGCCGCGAACACGATCGCGCCCCGCCAGAACCGCTGGCCGATGAAGGCGTCGAGGTGGGCCGCGGTCGGCAGATCGAACGCGAACGCGTAGCCGCACGCGCGCGGGCTCGACACCAGGTGCGGGAACGCGCGGGCGACCGCCTCCAGGCGCGGCTCGACCAGCTTCTCGATGCGGGTCGCCGCGTGGCTGGTCGACATCATCTCGGCGTGCATCCGGCCGCGCACCAGCGACGCGTTGTGCGCGGTCGCCGGCTCGGGATCCTCGAAGCGCGACATCACCACGCCGACCTGGGCCCGCTTGGCGAAGCACACCGCGTCGGGGTAGTCGGGCTGGCCGCGGTGAGTCAGCAACCGGAACCGGGTGTGCCAGGCGAACGGCCCGCCCAGGCCGAACCCGACCTGGACCTCGTCGAAGATCAGCAGCGTGTCGTGGCGGCGGGTCAGCAGGCGCAGGCCGCGGAAGAACCGCTCGGTCGCGTACCGATCGCCGCCCTCGGACTGCATCGGCTCGACCGTCACGCAGAAGTAGGCGCCGGTGGCGAGCGCCTCGTGGACCCGGGCCAGGCTGTGGACCTCGGCGGCCAGCAGCGGATCTTCCTTGGCGTCGCCGAAGCGCTCGACCAGCTCGGCGATCTCGCCGGCGGCGCACGCGGCGTAGAAGCCCGACGGCGCGGTCGGCTCGACGCCCGGGGTGTTCCACACCGGAAACGGCGCGAAGGTCGCCTCGTAGCCGGGCAGCTCGAACGGGGCCCGCTTCGACGGGCTGTGGGTGGCGTGCAGCGCCAGGAGCGTGCGGCCGTGGAAGCTGCCCTCGAAGGCGAGGACCCGGGTCGCGTCCTTGCGCGACGCGTTGATCCGGCACAGCGCCAGCGCCTTCTCGTTGGCCTCGGCGCCCGAGGACACGAAGGTCACGTGCGGCAGGCCCGGCACCAGGTGGCGCAGGGTCGCGGCGTACTCGGCGGCGGCCCAGGTCTCGCCGACCGCGGTGTCGTCGTTGCAGGTCAGGGTGTCGCCGAACGCGCCCTCGATCAGGCCGCGCACCACCGGATCCTCGGCGAAGCCGCCGCATACGGTCGCGGTCTGGCTCATGCCGTCGAGCACGCTCAGCGGCTCGGCGTCGACCGACACGAACCAGGGCCCGGCCGAGCGCAGGTGATCGAACACCGCCGGCTTCTTCTCGCGGACCACGCGGTCGCCGGCGTAGAGCCGGATCAGCCACGAGTCGGACGCGGGCAGCTGTCCGCCTTTCGGACGGCGCAGGCTCATCGGGCGTGGGTCGTCGACCAGGGTCCGGGCCGCCTCGGTCGCGTCCTCGGCGGCGTGCTGCCGCTCGAGCCGGTCGAGATCCGGCGCCGGCAGGTGATCGGCCAGCATCGGGTGGGTCGCGATCGTGCCGATCACGTTGTCCTGCACCGCGACCGGCATCACCACGTTGCGGTGGGCCATCGAGCCGGCCGGGCGGTAGTTGCCGCTCTTGCCGGCGCCGCCGAACGGCAGCCGCGGGCTGGCCAGGTTGGTCGAGCGGTTGCGGTTGAGGATGCCCGAGGTGGTCTCGCGATAGATGCGCTCGAAGCGCTCGCTCGAGCCGGTGAAGACCGCGTTGGCGAAGCCGAACGGGCTGGCGTTGATGACCGCGATCGCCTCCTCGTCGGAGTCGATGATCTCGAGGCCGAGATCGGGGCCGAACAGCTCGACGTCGGTGTAGCCGGGGGCGTGGTGGCGCCCGTCGGGGAGGCGGTGCAGCGACGCGGTCCGGTAGAAGCCACCGGGGGCGCGCTCGCCCGCGACCACCGGCTCGGCGCCGGCGGCGCGACCGGCGGCCAGCCCGGCCTCGAACCGATCACGGCCGGCCGCGGTCGCCAGCGGGCCCGCGAAGCTGGCCGGGTCGTCGGGGTGGCCGAAGCGGAGGCTCGGCACCGCCAGGCGCAGCGCGTCGAGCACCGGGCCGGCGATCTTGCGATGGACCAGGACCCGGTCGGTCGCGGTGCAGCGCTGGCCGGCCGACAGGTAGCCGCCGACCAGGATCTCGTGGACCGCCTGGCGGACGCTGGCGTCGTCGAGGACGACCACGGTGTTCTTGCCGCCCATCTCGAGCGAGACCAGCAGCTCGGGGCGATCGAGCGCGGCCTCCTGGATGCGGCGGCCGACCGTGTAGCTGCCGGTGAAGCACAGGCCGCGCACCGCGGGATGCGCGACCAGCGCGGCGCCGATCGCGCCGGTGCCCTGGATCAGGTTGAACAGGCCGGGCGGCAGGCCGGCGGCGAGCGCGGTCTCGGCGTAGCGCTGGCCGGTCAGCGGCGTGATGTCCGACGGCTTGACCACGACCGCGTTGCCGGTGAGCAGCGCCACCACGACGTGGGCGTGGCAGAGGTGGATCGGATAGTTGTATGGGCCGATGACCGCGACCACGCCGAGCGGGTGGTAGCGAAGCTGCTCGTGGGGGCTGCCGGCGATCGGGCCCTCGCGCAGGTCGCTGCTCGCGAGCTGGCGCGCGACGTCGAACCGGGCCAGCACGGTCTGGATCTCCTGCTGCGCCTCGCTGCGGAGCTTGCCGGTCTCGAGCACGATCGCGTCGGCGAGCTCACCGGCGCGCGCGGCGATCGCGTCCTTCCAGCGGCCGAGCCCGGCGGCCCGCTCGCCGAGGCTGAGTCGACTCCACGCGGGCTGGGCGGCGGTGGCCGCCTCGGCGGCGGCGGCGACCGCGTCGACCGAGGTGCCGGTCTCGAAGACGACCGCGCCGTCGGCCGCCGGGTTGCGCGACACCAGCGCCTCTCCGGCCGGGGGGATGAAGGCGCCACCGATCAGGTTCCCTAGAGCACGCACCCGGCTTGGGTACCCCGCGGCGGGGAGGGGGTCAAGATGAGCGCCATCACGGGCGTTTCACGGGTGTAACTACTGGAAACGAGGTGGTGGTTGCTCTTTCAATCGGGGGTCGGTCCGGGTAGGTCCTCGGGCGCTCACCGCTCGCAAGCCGCCCGTCCCGAGCGCCGGTCACGACCGGCCAGCGCCGCCGCCGCGGTCGCGATGGTGACTTTGGTTTGCAACGACCCCTGGCGACGGCGAGCGTCGCCTCTGATATAGAGGGCTTGCACGCGCATGGCCTCGCTCGTCTTCATCGCCGGCCCCAATGCCGGTCGCCGCTACAAGCTGGCAGATGGCGAGTACATCATCGGACGTCGCTCCGACTGCCAGATCTTCGTGCCCGACATGCGCGTGTCGCGGCAGCACGCGCGCCTGCGGCCCGACGGACCGCGCTGGGCGCTCGAGGATCTCGGCTCCAACAACGGCACGTACGTGAACGGCCAGCGGCTGGCCGCGCCGCTCCCGATCGCCCACGGCGACGAGATCGTCATCGCGTCCAACCGCATCCGGGTCGAGGCCGTCGAGCACGGCGGCGCGACCCCGACCACCGACAACCGGCTGACGATCGTCGAGGCGCCCGGCTCGGTGGTGCGCTCGCGCGACTCGCGCGACGACTCCGACACCGGCCAGATCATGCGGACGTCGGCGATCTTCGCGGCGCCGTCGGAGATCAAGAATTTCCGGCTGCTCGAGCGCAAGCTGTCGGCGCTGACCGCGATCCTCGATGCCTCGGCCAAGACCACCGATCCCGACGCGCTGGTCGAGGCGGTGGTCGGCCACCTGCTCGACATGTTCCCGCAGGCCGAGACGGTCGGCGTGCTGGTCGAAGACGAGCGCACCGGCGAGCTGCAGGTGAAGCTGCACAAGAGCCGCACCCGCAGCTTCGGCGGCGACCTCCGGGTGCCCGGCACCATCATCACCCACGTGGTCCAGGATCGCCGCGGCGTGCTGCTCGGCGAGTCATCGCGGCCGACCGTGGCCGAGGGCGGCGAGGTCGCCGGGACCCGGATGGGCGCGCCCTTGTCGGCGCAGTCGACCCACTACGGCGTCATCTACGTCGAGAGCAAGACGGGCGCGTTCCGGCAGGAGGACGTCGATCTGCTGCAGAACGTCGCCTACCAGACCGCGCTCGCGATCCACGCCGCGCGCATGCAGGCCCAGCTGGTCCACAAGGACCGGCTCGAGCGCGACCTGCGGGTCGCCCGCCAGATCCAGCGGTCGCTGCTACCGGCCGACGTGCCCAACGTGGTCGGCCTCGACTTCGCGGTCCACTACGAGCCGGCCTACCAGATCGGCGGCGACTTCTACGACTTCATCTGGCACGACGAGAGCCACCTCGGCATCGCGGTCGGCGACGTCGCCGGCAAGGCGATCAGCGCCGCGCTCTACATGGCCCGCTTGACCAGCGAGCTGCGGTCGCGCGCCGGTATCTCACGCACGCCGGCGCGGCTCTTGCGCCGGGTCAACGAGGAGATGGTCAAGCTCGGCGACGACGGCATGTTCTCGACGCTGGTCTACGCGATCTACGATCTCGAGTCGCGGACCCTCGTGTTCACCAACGCCGGCCACTGCGTGCCGCTCCTGCGCCGCGGCGAGCGGGTGTTCCCGCTGCAGGCCGACCGCGCCCACATCGTGCCGATCGGCGTGCTGGCCGAGCTCGAGGTCGGCGAGGCCCGGGTCCAGCTCCACTCCGGCGACCTGATGGTGCTGGTGTCCGACGGCATCCTCGAGGCCCGCGACGGCAAGGGCAACGAGTACGGCCTCAAGCGGCTGTCGCGCCGGCTGCGCACCGCCCGCGGCAACGCCGAGGACGTCGTGAAGGCGATCCTCCAGGACGTCGACAGCCACATCGGCAACGCGCCGCCCGGCGACGACATGACGGTGGTCGCGATGGGCATCGACGACCGCCGCGCCAAGCGCCGCACCAGCACCATCCCGGGCGTGCAGGTCGAGGGCGTGCCGACCCACGCGCCGCCCGAGGACACCGTGACCCGGCCGGGCCTGGGCGTCCCGCGCGCGCCCAGCCGCGGCGACGGCGACGGCCGCTAGCCAGCCCGTCTCATGATCCTACACATCGTCAGGTCGCGCTGAGCGCACGGCCGGACGGCGCGCGGACTCGCGAGTCCGGCTTGCCTTCCGAGGGCCCGAAAGACCGAAGGCGGAGTCGCCGACCACCGAGGCGGCGACGCGCAGCTCGGCTCGTTGCCGTATCGCCGCGGACGAGCCCGGACGTGCGACGCGGGCGCCCACCGCGTCTCCTCGGTGGTCGGCGCTCCGCGCTCGGTCGCTCGGCGCTCGGGAGACGCGACGCGCGGCCGAGCGCCGCGGCCGACGTGGCGGGTGCGCTGGCCGTCGCGGTGCGGACCGCGGGCGCCGCGGCCGCGCGCGGTCAGGGCGCCGGGGTGCAGGTGACCGCGCTCGGCGGCAGGCTCGTGCTGTAGCTGGCGGCGGTGGTGCCGGTGGTACCGGCCAGCCGGTGGATCGCGCCGCTGGTGAGCGCGCCGGCGCAGTCACCGGTCCACTTACCGACCTCGACCGCCTGGGCCTTCCGGGACGAGTGCGGATTCACGCCCCAGCACACGAAGTCCATGATGTGGGCGGACGTCCCGTACGAGCTGCTCGCGTACAGCATCACCTCGCCGCCCGCGTCGACGTCGGCGAAGCCGACCGGCCAGCCAAGCGTCGCGTAGGCGCCAGCCGGGACGGTCCCGGCCCCGGTCAGCGTCGCCACGCGGGCGTATCCGGGCCGCGAGCACAGCTCGAACACGGTCGCGGCGAGGTTCATCGGTGCGGTGGTGTTGTTGAAGACCTCGATGTACTCGCCCGGGTTGATCTCGGAGATGATCAGTGTGGGCGGCGCGCCGGCCGACAGGTCCGGAGCCGGGTTGAGCCCCGCCGGGCACGCCATCGCGGCGTCGATCGAGAGCGGCGCGTCGATCGCGGCGCCGTCCGTGGCGGCGGCATCGGCCGTCGCGGCGTCGCCCGGACGGGCGTCAGTCGCGCCGGGCGCCTCGTCGTCGCTGCCACAGGCGGCCAGCGCGAGCGCGCCGGCCAGGGAGATCAGTGAGGTCGTGAGCGGGTGCGCCATGCGGTCGGGACCATACTCCCGGGAAGCGGGATCACCGTGGGCCCTGCCCGCTTGAATTCGGGCAGGCGCTGTGCCATAAGACGGGGCCCTGCGGTCGGCGGGTCATCCAGCCTGCGACCAAACACCTCGATATCAAAGAAGATTGCGGAGAAACTGACATGGCGAAGAAAGGCAAAGGCGGCCGCGAGCTCATCCGACTCGTGTCGACCGCGGATACCGGCTACTTCTACACCA
>JBKJLC010000114.1:0-31732 GCA_046597055.1 Kofleriaceae bacterium
GGACCGCGGCGTCGCCGGCGCCGGCGTCGTCGGGCGCGCGGGCGGCATCGACCGCGGCATCGCGGCGATCGGCGCCGGGCGTGGCCCCGCACCCGGCGGCGACCAGCGCGGCGCAGACGACGAGGCGGGCCGGCGCGCGACGCACGACCCGACTATCGCACACGGCCCGGGGAGGTCGGGCCGAGATCCGAGCCGCGCCGCGCGGTTCCGCGTTCAGCGCAGCCGACACGCAACCGCACGAGGCATCCGGCGATAGGGCGGCGCAAGGAACAAGGAACAAGGACGAGGCCATGAACAAGAAGCTCTGGAGTGTTGTGTTGATGGGTGCCCTGACCGCGGGCATGGGCTGCACGGCGATGGAGGATGCGACCGGTGGCGGTGATGACGACACCGGGACCGACGGCGGGAGCGGCGGCGGCGGCGGCAACGGCGCCAGGACCTGCACGACCGCGCGGCTCCTCGCCGGCGACCCGCACTTCACCGGCGAGCTCGATCGCGCGATGTGGAACCCGGCCGGCCACGGCATGTACGCGACGCCGCCGATGTACTCGCACAGCCTCGCCGGCCGCGGCAACAACCTCCTGGTCGGGACCGGCGCGGCATTGTGGCTCGCCGACCTTTCGGCCGCCACGCCGAGCTTCAAGCGGGTCGCCGGCGACGACGCGCTCGATCCCGGCGAGTACAAGCCCTCGGGCACCTGCGCGGCAGCCCGGCTGATGGCCGGCCTCGGCGTCACCTACCTGACCGACGGCCGCGCCGTGGTCGGCGACTTCCGCGGCAACGGCGTGTTCGAGCTGTCCGACGTCACCAGCCCGAGCTGCATGGCGCGCCCAGTGGCCGGCACCGCGGTCAATGTCACCAACAACCAGCTCGACCGTGATCGGTTGTTCCAGGCCGGTGATGTCGATGGCCCCGGCGCACAGGCCCGCTTCCGCCAGGCGACCCTGCCGACCGCCGATGGCGCCGGCAACGTCTACGTCGTCGACGCGGGCAACCACAAGATCAAGAAGATCGCGGGCGATGCCGTGCGGACGGTGACCACGATCACCGACCTCTCCAGCCTGACCCCCACCGTCCACGCCATGACCGTGCTGGGCGGCAAGCTGTACGTGGCCGCCAACGGCACCGGTGGCGCCCTGCTGCTCGAGATCGACCTCGCGAACCCGGCCACGCCGCGCAAGGTGCTCGAGGGCAGCGCGTTCGCTGACCAGGTCAGCTCCACCGCCATCCCGAGCGGGATCACGAACGACGGTCGCGACCTGATCGTTTACCTCTGGCAGGGCTTCATCTACCGGGTCACCACCGGCGGCGAGGTGACGCTGATCGCCGGCGACGGCCGCGGCACCCGGAGCCAGTACGACACCGACCAGCGCTTCGACGCGATCCCGGCCGCCGAGCTGCTCCTGGCGCCGCTGAGCATGACCAGCGGCTCCAGCGACGTGGTCTGGAACAACGGCCACCTCTACGTGTCCTCGTATTACGGCGGACCGTCGATCTGGGACATCACCTGCCCGCAGTGACGAGTCCAAGCGGCGGCGCCAGCGCCGCCGCACCCGGGTTTCGCGAGATCTGACCGACGCCGCTTGCAGGCCGGCCCGGCGCGACTAGGCTACCGGCACATGCTGTCTCGCCACGCTGTCCTCCCCCTCGTCCTGGTGGGGTCGATGGCGAGCGCGGGTCGGGTGCAGGCGCAGGACGTGCGGCGCGACGCGCCGCCGCCGCCGGCCAAGGCCCCGGTGGTGACCAAGGCGCCGGTGCTCCTGCAGGCGGTCGCCCCCGAGTACCCGCCGGCCGCGCTGGCCGCCGGCCAGCAGGCGCAGGTGCCGGTGCGCATCTTCATCGATGCCACCGGCGTGGTCATCAAGGTCGACGTGGTGACGGCGCAGGGGCAAGGCTTCGACCAGGCCGCGATCGCCGCGGCCATGCAGTACGTCTTCGACCCGGCCGAGATCGACGGGGTGCCCGCGCCGATCACGGTCGAGACCGTGATCCACTTCGTGATCGAGCAGCAGGCGGTCGAGCCACCGCCGCTCTTGCCCGCGGCGCCGCGCGACCCCGAGCCCGCCGCCCAGGGCCCGGCTTCCCACGGCGGCGACGTCCGCAAGCCGGTCAGCCTCGAGGGCGAGCTGGTCGAGCGCGGCACCCGCCGCCAGCTCGCGGGCGTGATCGTCTCGATCACCGAGCTCGGCCTCGACGCGATCACCGACCGCGACGGGCACTTCTGGTTCCACGGCGTGCCGGCCGGGCCGTACACGCTGGCCGCGGTCGGCGACAAGCACGACCGGCTGGAGCGCGCGATCGCGATCGCGGCCAAGGAGACCGTCGAGGTCCGGCTGTGGATGCGGCCGCGCGGCGGCAGCATCTACCAGACCGTGGTCGAGGGCGAGCGCGAGGTCCTCGAGGTCACCCGGCGCACGCTGCAGCGCCAGCAGCTGACCTCGGTGCCTGGCACGTTCGGCGATCCCATCCGCGTGATCCAGACCCTGCCCGGCCTGGCCCGCACCCCGTTCGGGCTCGGCTTCCTGGTGATCCGCGGCTCCAACCCCGACGACACCGCGGTCTACATCGACGGCCACGAGGTGCCGCAGCTGTTCCACTTCCTGGGCGGGCCGTCGATCTTCAACGCCGAGTTCCTCGAGAGCATCGACCTCTATCCCGGCGGCTACCCGGCGCGGTTCGGCCGCTCGCACGGCGGCGTGGTCTCGGTCGAGACCCGGGCCACCAAGAGCGACGGCGTCCACGGCTCGGCCGACGTCGACCTGCTCGATGCCGGCGGCTACCTGCGCGCGCCGGTGACCAAGCGAGCCTCGATCGCGATCGCCGGGCGTCGCTCGTACGTCGACGCGCTGCTGCCGCTGGTCTTGCCCGCGCCGTCACCGGGCTCGACCCGGGTGGTGGTGCCGGTCTACTGGGACGGCCAAGCCCGCGCCGACTGGGACCTGGGCGCCGAGGGCAAGCTGAGCGTGTTCGCGCTGCACTCGACCGACACGCTCGACGTGCTGCAGGCCGACGAGGACGAGGAGGAGTCGCTCGACCTCAACACCTCGGTGACCTTCTCGCGGGTGATCGGCCGCTACCAGCGCCGGCTCGCCGGCGACTTCGAGCTCACCCTGTCGCCGGCGTGGGGCCGCGACACGCTGTCATTCGCCGCCAACACCGCGGGCGCGACCGGCCCGTTCACCGGGGCCGAGATCAACAACGACGTCCTCTCGTACCGGATGCGGGTCAAGGGCCCGCTGGCGAAGACGCTGCTGCTCGACACCGGCCTCGACATCGAGTCGCGGATCACCTCGTTCGACGCGCTGGCGCCCGACGACAGCGGCATCCGCGAGGGCGACAACATCGACATCGATCCCAGCCGGCTGTTCCGCACCACCGAGCAGCTGTCGCTGGGCGTGCACGCCGACCTGGCCTGGGACGTCACGCCGAAGCTGCGGCTCCTGCCCGGCGTGCGGGTCGACGCGCACGCGATCTCGGGCCAGGCCTGGGTCGACGCCGACCTGCGGCTGACCTCGCGCTGGCAGGTCGCGCCGACCTTCACCGCCAAGGGCTACCTCGGCTCGTTCCATCAACCGCCGCAACCGGAGTCGGTCGACGCTCGGTTTGGCAACCCCGACGTGCGCTCGGAGTGGGCGATCCACACCGGCATCGGCGGCGAGTGGAAGCCCGACCGGCTGTGGCTGATCGACGGCGAGCTCTACTTCATCGAGCGGCGGGAGCTGGTCGTGTTCGACGACGGCGGGGAGCTCGAGGAGGACGGCTCGCAGGTCGACGCCTCGACCTTCACCAACAGCGGCAGCGGCCGCGGCTTCGGCTTCGAGGGCATGATCAAGCGCGAGATCAGCGAGCGCGTGTACGGCTGGCTGTCGTACACGTACTCGAACAGCACCCGGCGCTCGGGACCGACCTCGCGCGCGACCAAGACCGCGTTCGACCAGCCGCAGAACCTCAACGCGGTGCTGAGCTGGAAGCCGGGCGGGGGCTGGGAGCTCGGCGGCCGGCTGCGCCTGAGCTCGGGCCGGCCCGACACCCCCTACACCGGCGCGACCTACGATGCCGACAGCGGCGGCTACCGGCCCGAGAGCGGCGGCTTCCGCACCACCCGGCGCGAGCTGTTCCACCAGGTCGACGTCCGGGTCGAGAAGACCTGGCTGTTCCAGCTGTGGAGCATGGGCCTCTACCTCGACATCCAGAACCTGTTCAACGTCGACAACGTGGAGGCGATCCAGTGGGACTACCGCTATCGCGAGTCGGCCCCGGTGACCGGCATTCCGTTCCTGCCCACGATCGGCGTCCGGGGGCAGTGGTGACCGCGCGGCGCGTGATCGCCGCCGGGCTCGCGCTGGCGGCGGCGTGCGGCAGCTTCGAGAACCCGTCGATCGTGATCGACCTGCGGATGATCGCGATGACCGCGGAGCCGCCCGAACAGGTGGTGCCGTTCGATCCCTCGAACCCGCTCGCGGTGGCGTTCGACCCGGTCGAGGTGTGCGCGCTGGTCGCCGATCCGGAGGCCGACCGCGAGCTGGCCTGGACGATGACGGCGTGTTCGCCGCGCGGCGACCGCCGCTGCGACGAACCGGGCGCGGCGATGGTCGCGATGGGCGCCGGCGTGATCGGCGATCCCGACACCGCGTCGGGCCCGCAGGTGGCGTGCGCGGTCCTGCCGGCCGGGGCCGGGCTGCTCGCGGTGCTGCGCGAGACCATCGAGAACGACGACCTGTCCGGGTTTGGTGGCGTCGACATCAACGTCGGCCTCCGGGTGGTGCCGGTCGGCGACGGCGAGGCCAGCGCGATCTACGGCGCCAAGGCGGTGCGGTTCTCGCCGCTCCTGCCTGCCGAGCGGGTCGCCAACACCAACCCGACCCTCGAGCGCATCGAGCTCGACCGCGGCGACGGCGTGATGACCGATCTGCCGCTCGGCCGGTGCGCCGACCAGGCCGCGCCGATCACGGTCGCGCCGCTGCAGTCGATCGAGCTGCTGCCGGTCGAGCCGCCGGGCGCACGCGAGGCCTACGTGGTGCCGACCTTCGAGGGCGGCACCCGGCAGTTCACCGAGAACCTGAGCTACCAGTGGCTGGCCGGCGCGGGCGACTGGACCCGCGGCTCGACCGGCGGCAGCCGCGATGGCGCCGGCAACCAGCCCCCGCTCGACACCGCCTGGGAGGCGCCCAAGGCCGCCGACGTCGGCGCCGGCCGGCTGGTGCCCCTCTGGGTCATCCAGCGCGACGAGCGCGGCGGCAGCCGCTGGTTCGAGAGCTGCGTGCGGGTCGCGCCGTAGGGCCGGTCGCCGGCATCCGATGTAGGCTCCCGGCATGGCGCGCGAGCGGCTGGGCGAGGTCACCGTTCCGTCCGGGATCCTGACGCTGCTGGATCCGGGGCACATCGGGGTCTACGGGTCCGTCATGCGCGACGTGCCGGCGGTGCGGATCGACGGGGTGCCGCGCGATCGGGTGCTGGCGATCGTCGGCGAGCGGATGGTCGACGGCGACTGGGTCGGCTGCTGGGACTGGGTCGCGATCGAGGTCGCCGCCGGCGAGATCGTGCACGCCGAGCCGCACGGCCAGATCGTCGTGGACTATGCGCGGGTGCTGGTCGCCGACGACGGCAACGCCGACGCCTGGGTCCATGACGACAGCTTCGATGGCCGGGCCGACTTCGTGTTCTGGGGCCGCGACGCGGCCGCGCTGGCCGCGGCGGTCGACGCGCCGGCGCTCGCCGACGGGACCTTCGGCTGGAAGGACTTGCCGATCGAGGAGATCGTCGCGCGCGGCGAGGCGGCCGAGGCGCTCAAGGCCGAACGAGGCTGGAAGCTGGCGACCGACTTCCGTCCGCACTCGCACCACTGGCAGGCGCTCGAGAGCGTGCGCGCCTCGACCACCGAGTCGGCGACCATCGACGTCGACGGCCGCCAGGTGTGCCTGCTCATGACGAGCTGGGGTGACGGCGTGTTCCCGGTGTTCTGCGACCGCGACGCCGACGACCGCCTGCTGCGCGTGCGCGTGCAGTTCCACACCGCCGAGAGCGACGCCGCGATGGCCGCGGTCAATCCGTAGCGGGCAACCCGCGCATCCCGACGCGAGGGCGTCCTCAGGATCCCGCACATGTTCTTCCGGTGTCCCTGAGCGAAGGCTCGCACAGCGAGCCGAAGTCGAAGGGCGGCCCGTCGAAGATCGCGTGCTGCACCCTGCGCGTCTGGCCTCTGGCCGTTCGACACGGCGCCTGCGGCGCCGGCTCAGGGCCACCGGGAAAGGCAATTTTCGGTCACCTGGCGAGTTGTGATCAATGCCGAGGGGCGTCCTTCGACACCGAGCTCGCGGTCGCTCGCTCGGGCTCAGGACGAACGGGGTCGTGCTCGCGCGGGCTGCGTCAATCGCAGGTGTCGCAGCGGCCGCGGACCTGGACCTCGACCTGCTTCTGCGTGACCGCGCGCGGCGGCGCCGGGCCGCCGACGCCGGCGGAGGTGCCGGGCTTGCCGACCGCGAGATCGACGTCGGGCAGGCACGCGACCACGCCGCACTCGGTGCACACGAAGTGGGCGTGCCGCTCGACGGCGTGGGCGGCGTCGACCGCCTCGAACCGCCAGACGTGATCGCCGATGTCGGAGCGGCGGGCCAGGCCGGCGTCGGCGAGGTCGGTCAGGTTGCGATAGATGGTCGCCCGGTCCCAGCGCTGGCCGCGCAGGCGGTCGGCGGCCTCGGCGTGGGACAGCGGCCCGGCGGTGCGGCGGAGCAGGCCGAGCACCGCGATCCGCGACGGGGTCGCGCGCAGCCCCGCGTCGCGCAGGACCGCGCGCAGCGCGTCGTCGTCACGGCCGGCAACCACGCCGCCAGTCTACGTGCGGTCGCATCGGGTCGCAACGCTGATGCAATCGAGGTGCAACTGGGAAAGAGCCGTGGTAGGCCTCGATTCCGCATGGGCCTGGCGCTGTTGACCGCCGTGACGTCCGTGGTTGCCGGCCTGATCGCGGCGATCGCGGCCCACGCGCGGCTGTGGGTGCTGGCGCCGGTCCGCGCGTTCGCGGTGGTCGCGGTCGCCGCGGCCATCACCGTCCACCTGCTGCCCGAGGCGATCGACGGCGCGGGCTGGTGGGTGCTGGTCCCGCTGGTCGCCGGCTTCTACGCGCCGCTCCTGATCAGCCGGGCCGCCCGGGCCATCGAGACCCATCGCCGGGTCGCGGCCGAGCTCGGCTACGCCGGGGTGCTCGTCCACCAGTTCGGCGACGGGCTCGGCCTGGGCGCGGTCACCAGCGCCGCCCACCGCGGCCACACCCACTGGGACTTCCTGCTCGGCGTCGGCGCTCACACCGTGCCCCTGGTCGCGGTGGTCGCGCTGAGCTTCGCCGAGCTGGGCGGACGGCGCGCTGCCATCCTGCGCGCCTGCGGCCTGCTGGCCGCGACCGTGGCCGGCATCGCGCTGACCCGCGCCGACGAGTCGATGATGAGCGCGGCCGGGCCCTGGATCAACGCGGCGGTGTCGGGCCTGCTGTTCCACGTCCTCCTCCACGATGCCGACGATCGCGACGTGCCCGCCGCCGCCCGCCCGCTCGAGGCGCTCGGCGCGGCGCTCGGCGTGGTGTTGCCGTTCGCGTTCGCGGCCCACGATCACGGCGAGCACGCGGGCGTCACGGCCGAGATCGGCCACGACCTGCTCGAGGTGGGGCTCGCGCTCGCGCCGGTGGTCGTGCTGGCCGGCGCGCTCGCGATCGCGCTGGCGCCGTCGCTGCGCCGGTCGCCGCGGACGCTGCCGCTGGCCCTCGCCGGCCCACTCACCGTGCTCGGCCTGATCGCGATCGCCTACGGGATCGCGGCTTGGCGCAGCGCCGGCGTCAACGGTGCCCTGGCGGCCCGGCTCGGCGCGCTCGCCGAGCTGGTGCCACCCGCGGTGCAGATCGGCGCGGCCGCGCTGCTCGGGATCGCGATCCTGGCGCGGATCGCCACTGGCGGCTTCATGGCCTGGCTCGGGGCCGGACGGCGCGGCCACGGGCACGGCCCGCTGCCGGGGGATGATCACGATCACGGCCAGCCGCCGGAGCACCACGGCCCGCACGTCCCGGCGACTCCGCCGGTCGCCTCCGCACCGCGTTCGAAGCCACCGAGATGATCGCGCGCGCCGTGCGGGCGCGCGCCGGGTTGCCACTCGGCGGATGACAGGCAGTAACTTGCCCGGTCGTCTGATCTCGCGTGGAGAGCATCGCCGGTGAGGTATTTGCTGCCCTCATGGCTGCCACGAAGCTACGCGGCCTCCTCAATGCAGCGCTCGTTTCCGCGCTCGTCGCGCAAAACTGCACGAGGATCGCGCATCGGCGCTCGCGGTCCGATGCCTGATACACCTTGCGGAACAGCGGCCCGTCTTCGCGCAGCTCGGCCTCGATGAGCCGCGCCGGCAGCCCAGTCTCAGTTCGGCGTGCAGGTTGCGCTCTACCGCGGCACGCCCATCGTCAGCGAGTCGCTGAACGGTCTCACCAGCAATTGGGCGGCGGGCCGCGCGGCGTGCGTGTTCGATCGTGATAGCGCGGGCCCTGGCAACGCAAAGCGTGTCGAACGGCAGCTGACGCGTGTGGCCGCCGGCAACCATCGGCGCCATGGTACCGCGACTGCCAACTGCGCTTGATTCCGGGCCTTGCCACCGGTCTAGCTAGAAGCTGCATGAGCCCAGCCAGCATGTGGCAAGCGCATCGTTTCGTTGCTTCGGTGTCGCTCCTGGTTTGTGCAGCCGCGCTGCTGGCGTGCACGGCGGACGAAGGCGCCGATGAGCCCGAGCTGGCGGACCTCGCCGGTCTGACGTTAGCGGCGCGAATGCACGCCCGGCCCACGTGGGGCGTCGGCCGTCAGGGCGCCTTGGGGGCCAGCGTCGACGAGTTCGTCACGAAGATCGTCGTGCACGCGCCCGTCGCGTCCCAGCGGAACTGCACGAACGAGTCGTTGTGGATCGCGAGGCTCACCTGGACCAGATTGGGATCCTGGCTCGCGCACTGCGCCGAGACGCCGGCTGCGTTGGACGCGGCGCACGACACCTGGTTGCGGCGGTTCACGGCGTCGTAGAACGTCGAGCAGCCGATGCTCTGGACGGTGTCGGGGCTGTTGCGCGCCGACGCCAGTGACCCGTACGCCATCCGGTTCGGAAGATCGACAACGACCGGCCAGGCGTCCTTGCGGCCGGCAGCGGCGGAGGCAGTGAGCGCGACGAGGATGGCGACGACGGCAAGCGAGAGATTCTTCATGTCGTCAATGACAGCCATACTCGGGCGCGCCCGCCGAGGGTGAGCTTCGGCAGAGTCGCGCCACGTCGGGCAACGTCGGGCACGGAGCCGCCGAGGCGGGCCATGCTCGCGGCGCATGTCGCTCACCCGCCTGCTCACGCGCGCCGAGGCCACCAGCTATCGAGCATAAGGCGGACAAAGGCGATACCGCTGTCGCGACCGAGCGACCGGCGAGCTCGGGTGATGGGGACGTCGATGAAGCGCAGCGGCTCGCGTCAGGCGGCTCACGATCCTGACCCCGCCCCTGGGGCTGCGGGCGGCGCCGGCGCGACGTGACCGAGCTGGTGAACGAGGCAATGACCCTGATGTGGCCGCTTGCGGACGCGAAACGGATCGCAGTCGCGGTGGACGTGCCGGAGGTGTCGGTCGAGGCGGACCCCGAGCGCCTCTTCCAGGTGTTCGCCAACCTGATGGGTAACGCGATCAAGTTCACGCCGCCGGAGGGCACCATCGCTTCGGCGGCGGGCTAACGCGGATCCAGCTGGCGGCGGGATACCGAGCCACTTGGCCGCGTGATTCGGATGGCGGCGGCGGCGGGATACGGATCCACCTGGCCGCGGACTTCCAGCTCAGCTCACGCGGGTCAGCGCGGTGGGCACAAGATCTGCGTCACCTTCACCCGGTCCGCCGATGGGCGGCGCAATCGGAACAGGGTCGCGTTGCCACGTGGCAACCGTCGGTGCTGCCGGCTGGCCGGACATCGAGGGTGATGGCCGGTCGCGCCCGCGGGCCCGAGATCACGTGCCCGACGTGGAGAACCAGAGGAGCCTTCGCTCGCCCTGAGCGTCAAGGCTTCCCTCGCTACGCGAGGCGCTTCGCGGCCTTGACGCCGGGCTCGCTGCGGCTGGGCAGCAACAACGAGGGCCGGCGGCCCTCCTCGTTTCACTTCGTTGCCGGTCGGCAGCCCGAACGCCAGGGCCAGGGGCCCGCGACCAGGAGGGTCGATGCCCCTTGGTTGACGGGACCGCAGCACCGACCGCCGTCGAAAGTGCGCCAGCTGGTCACGCTCCGTGGAAGAACACCCCAGCCAGGACGGGGGACCACCCGCGGTGCTGGAGCTGCTCGGACGGCGGAACGCCATCGCCCGGTCCCGGCAGGAGCGTCGCGATCGGCAGGTCGAGGCTCTCGCCGGAGACGATCGTCTCGGTGGCGCCGTCGGGCCGGCGTACGAGCGCGAGCTGCACGCCATCCCATCCGTATCGGGTCACCGCGCCGGTTGCTAGGTTGGTCTCGGCAACGACGCGGCCGAGCGCGTCGCGCTGGTAGCGCCGGCCGTCGACGCCCGCGGCGCTGGGGCGAACCGTCATGAGGTAGCCCAGGGCGTCGTACGCGTACGTCGCGGCGTCGTCCTGGGTGAGCGCGCCCCGCGCGTCCTGCGGCGTGGCGAGGCCGTCGACCGCCGTGAGGCTGTCGCGCGCGTCGCGCGCGAAGCTCGTGACCCGCGGGGTACCGTTGCTCCCGAGGGCCGTGCGTGACGTCCAGTTGTTGCGGCCGTCGAGGGCCCAGGTCGTGCGGCCCGTCGTCATCGCCGCCGTGGCCGTCGCGGTCGCCGCGGGCGCCGCGTCGAACGCGTCGAGCCGATGCGATGACTCGCCTTGGGCGAACCGCATGGCGTCGTCAAAATGCGCCGCGTGTCATCGGCGCCCACGCGACGGAGCCGTCTCTGACGACACCGGGGTCGGCGCCCGCAACGTTGCGCTCTACGTTGCCGAGCGCAACGTTGACCAGACGCAAGCCCGACCGGGCCGGTTATCCCCTCAGCGTTTCAGAACGGAACCGAGTCGTCCTCCGCGTCCCGCCGCCTGCTCACGCCCAGCACGTTGTCGCGCGGCTTGAGCTTCCGAATCAGCTCGGCCTGCGCGGCGAGCACCGCGCCGGTGTCCGGCCGGGTGATCCGGACCGCGACCTCGCACACCTCGCGGTCGTAGGCGACGGCCGCCGTCGAGAACAAGTACGCCGGCCGCCCGGTCGCGGACGGGATCCGCGCCCCGGTCGAGGCCCAGCTCGGCACCGGCCTCTCCGCGGCGCGCGTCCACGACGATCCGCTGGCCCAGGAGGCGAGCGCCGCGATGGGCGCGCGTGCCTTCGCGCACGGGACCGACGTCTTCCGCGGAGCCGGCGAGAGCGACGGCGATCTCGGGCTCATGGCCCACGAGCTCACGCACGTCGCGCAGCAGGGTGCGGCCGGCGCACGCACGCCACAGCGCCAGGTGCAGGTCGGCGATGCGAACAGTCCCGCCTGCCATACCGCCGCACCGGGTCGAGCGAGTTCCGCGGCATCTCGGGGCGGCCCGGGTCGCCTCCGTCGGCGGGAGCCTGTTGCTGCTGGGGTCGCAGGGGCGATGGGGGCCTCCGTGGCGTACGGCGTCGATCGACGTGAGGTCACCGGGCTCGTCACGGGTGGCCCGTTCGCCCTGGTTCGCAACCCGGTCTTCTCGGCGATGCTGGTGTCGGCCGCCGGCGTCGTCTTGCTGCTGCCGGACCGCGCGGCGATCGGCGCCTACGCGTGCCTGCTGGTGGCGATCGAGCTCCAGGTTCGATACGCCCAGGAGCCGTACTTGGTGGCGACCCACGGCGAGAGCTCCCTCGACTACACGCGGCAGGTGGGACGGTTCGTCCCCGGTCTCGGCCGCACCCTCAGGATCCAGCACCGGTTCCACCCGCGCGCCGGCTCGGGAGCACCGAAAAACGATGACGCTCTCGATCGGTGAGTGCCTCAGCCCGGTGCGCTGGGCAGCCGCGCAACCCGCTGGAGCGTGGCCAGCCCGTCGTCGGTGCCAGGCCAGTGGCGCCGGATCGCGTCGATGCCAGCGCGACGGACGACCGAGCGCAGCACCGCGGCGACGATGATGGCGTCGTCGGCGTAGCCGATCACCGGGATGAAGTCGGGGATGAGATCGAACGGCATGGCGAGATAGCCGAACAGGAGCCAGAGGCGGACCCGCACCCCGCGCGGCAGCGTGCGGTCGGTGGCCAGGCGACGAAGCAGTCGGAGCGTGTCGGGGAGGATCCGGATCGCCTCCTTGAGGACGGAGCCCTTCGGACGGACCAGCAGGAGGGCCACGACCAGCACGAGCCACGTCGCGCCAAGCCCGATCCCGATGCCGATGAGGGTTCGCCAGAGCATCATGCCGTCCAAGCCGGGTCCAGCTAGCGGCCGCCGGCGCTCGAGCCCATGAACTGCTCGGCGAACCGCCGCAGGCGCAGCACCGACGGGATGCCCTCGTCGGAGCGGAACGTCAGGTTCTTGGCGAACGTGACGTTGCCGGCCGCCTGCCACGCGACGTAGGCGCGGCCGCCGGGCGAGCTGAGCAGGGCGTTGAGCTTGAGCTCGTAGGCGCCCTGGACCAGCGCGACCATCGAGGCACCCTCGGCCTGGAGCCGGCCGTTGACCGCGTCGGCCTCGGCGTTGACGCGGTTCCTGTACTCCAGCGTCTCGGCCTGGAAGTTCTTGATGCCGATCAGGTACGCCTCCGACACCGAGGCCGGGACGTCGAGGCCGAACACCGTGGCCGCCTTTTGCCGGGCGGCGGTCAGCTCGTCGGGCGTCAACGCCACCAGCCGGGCCCGGGCCGCGCCCGGGGTCGGGTCGACCACCTCGAGCACGCCGATCTGGTAGGCGCGCTCGAGCTCGGACTGGCGCTTGATCCAGTCCTGCTCGCGCGACGCCGCCTGGGCCGCGGTGCCCTGGCTGTAGTTGTCGAACTTCTGCTGCTCGGCGGCCACCTTCTGCTTGGCCTGGTCGAGCAGCTTGTTCTGCTCGTTGAGCTGGATCTGACCGAGCTGCCGCTCGTACTCGGGTCGGAACCGGATCGCGCGGATCAGCACCGCCTGGGCCTCGAGGTGGAGGCCCTCGAGGTTCTTGTTGAGCAGGTCACGGGCCTTGGCCGCCGCCTCGAGCCTGAGGTCGGTCGAGTAGAAGCCGACCGACGCGAGGTTGGCCAGCTCCTCGCGCAGCACCGACACCGTGGTCTGCTCGGCCAGCCGCTGGTAGCGGTAGCGGCCGTCGGGATCCCTCAGGTGGTTGCCGGACTGGACCAGCGCGTGGGCCCGGCCCGGCTTGATGCGCAGGGGCACCGACACGTCGACGAAGACGTTGTTGTTGTCCTTGGTGCGGATCTGCAGCGCCTCGCCGTGGCCCTCGGTGTAGTTCAGGAAGAAGTAGCTCGACGGCAGCACGATGATCTTGTGATAGGCCGGGATGCGCAGGCGCCAGCCGGGCCCGAGGTCGACTGGGTCGACGCCGGTGGTGGCGCTGCGCCGCACCGCGACCGTGCCGGGATCGATCCGCGTGCACGCCACCCACGGCACCAGCCACAGGCCGACCACGGTGAGGACGATGATCCGCGCGACCAGGATCAGGGGCTTCATTCGACCCCGCCGATCTTCTCGACCTGCAGCCGTGACGGCTGGCTGTCGTTGGCCCACGGCTGGATGCTGATGGTGACGCCCTCGAGGCGCTGGCCCAGGCGCTCCATCACACGCTCGACCGGCTGGGCGCGGAACGCGTCGATCTCGGCGCGCCGGGTGGTGTACTGGGCATCGAGCTGGCCGGTCAGCTCCTGCGCGGTCTGGCGGGCGGCCGACAGCGCGGCCTGACCGCCGGCGATCTTCTCGATCTTGTAGGTGTCGACCTGGCGCCGGGTCTGGGTCTGGGTCGCGACCGTGGTGGCCAGGTCGGTCTCGAGCGCGGCCCGCTTCTCCTGCATCGTCTTGTTCTGATCGCGATCGACCTCGGCCAGGCGGCGGGCGCGGTCGGTGGCAGCGCGCTGCAGGTTGGAGTCGATCACCGACAGCTCGTTGGAGGCCTGGTTGCGCGCCTCGATCAGGTTCTCGTACTCGTCGGAGAAGCGCGGGCGCGGCGTCACGATGCTGGTCACCTCGATGCCGTGCTTGGTCAGGAGCAGGTTCATGCCCTTGCGCGCCCGCTCGGTCGCCTGGCTGAACGTGGTCGGGTTCGACACGCTGATGGTCGACTCGCGGCCGAATTCGTCGCGCAGGATCGAGCGAGCGTACGGCGACATCCACATCCAGTAGCGGTGGCCGGTGCCGGCGTCGGCGATCACCTGGGCCCCGCCGCCCGGGATCACCTTGAACAAGATCGTGGTGTCGTTGAAGACGAAGTTCGAGCCGTCCGAGGCCCGGACGGTCAGCTCGCCGACGTTGAGCTCGTCGAGCTCCTTGTCGCCCTTCATGTGGAAGGTCTGCGGGCTGGCGTCGACCACGTGCACCGACTGGATGCCGAACGGCAGCCGCATGATCAGGCCGGGCTGGGTGATGGTCTCCACGGTGCCGGTGACGTTGTTGACCCGGACCGCGACGTAGCCGGGCTCGAGCGTCACGCACGCCCGGAACGCGACCAGGAGCAGCGCGACCGCGGCCGCGACCGGCCAGAGCCGCGAGGCTCCGCCGCCCGTCACCTTGCCCAGCGCTGCGCGCACCTGATCGCCCACATCGTCGGCTTTACTCATGAGACCTCCCGGCCCGGAGCTTATCGGACCGACGGCCGCGACGCGAGGCGGCCGCCGTGCGAGGTTCGCAACCGATGCTCGGGTCGCGACACCTCCTCACCGCCGGTCCCCTCGTCACCGTCCTGCTGCTCGCGGTGCTCGCGTGCAGCTCGCGCCCCGCGCCCGGCGGCCGCGATGGCGCGGTCGTGGTGACCGACGCCGCCGCGCCGGTCGACGCCCCCCCGCCGGTCGACGCCGGGCCCCCGATCGATGCCGGCCCGGCGACCCGCGAGCTGCGCCCGGCGGTCGAGACCTTCTTCACCCGGCTGGGTGCCCGCGAGCCCGGCGCGATCTGGACCGACGCCCATCCGTCGTTCCGCGCGGGCGAGGATCGTCGCCGCGCCGAGCGCATGATGCGGCTCCTGGTCGAGCCGCTCGGCCGCTTCCAGGCGATCGCCGAGCTGCGCACCCAGGCCGGCAAGCAGCCGGGCGAGAACGCGGCCCTCGGTACGGCGAAGTTCGAGCGCGGCGTCGCGAGCTACCAGGTGGTCTTCCGCGACGACGGCGACGTGCCGCGGCTCCTCTTCTTCAACATCGACCTGCCGAAGGAGCTGATCGAGACGCCGGCCCAGGCCCGGG
Organism: Kofleriaceae bacterium; assembly: GCA_046597055.1. Classification (GTDB taxonomy): domain Bacteria; phylum Myxococcota_A; class Polyangia; order Haliangiales; family Haliangiaceae; genus UBA2376. The sequence goes on from JBKJLC010000114.1 coordinate 15,349, forward strand.
TGCTGGTCGATCGCGCGATGGGCGCGCTCCTGTCCGGCAACCTGGAGAAGCTCCGACCGTTCGCGCATCCGGCGCTCGACGAGAAGCTCGACGCCGCCCAGGCCCGCGAGCTGAAGGACCTGCTCGCGAAGCTCGGCAAGGCCACGCAGATCGAGCTGGTGTCGCAGGCCGAGTGCCCCGGGCAGGGCCACGGCCAGTGCTTCGTCTTGACCGTCACCGGCGTCAAGCAGCGCGCGACCGCGACGTTCCGGCTGACCAAGGTGTTCGGGCGCTGGCTCGTGCTGTCGTTCGATCTCGAGCTGGCGTGATCGCGGCGCGCATCCGCGCGCTGCGCGGCGAGTTGCCCGACGCCTACTGGGTGGTGTGGATCGGCACGCTGGTCAACCGGATCGGCGGCTTCGTGATGCCGCTGCTCACGTTCTACCTGACCGGCGAGCGCGGCCTGTCGATCGGCACCGCCGGCGTGATCGTCGCGCTGTTCGGGGTCGGCGGGGTCGGCGCCGCGCTGGTCGGCGGCGTGCTGGCCGACCGGGTCGGGCGGCGGGCCACGATGGTCGTCTCGCTGTTCGGCGGCGGCGCGCTCATGGCCACGCTCGGGTTCGTGCGCGGCGAGCTCGCGATCGGCGCGGTCACGCTCGCGCTCGGGTTCACCGGCGAGCTGTACCGGCCGGCGGTGATGGCGTTCATCGGCGACGTGGTGCCGGCCGCGCACCGGCTGCGCGCCTACGCGCTCCTGTTCTGGGTGATCAACCTGTCGTTCGCGGTCGCCGCCGTCGTCGGTGGGCTGCTGTCGCGGTGGTCGTTCACCGCGCTGTTCCTGATCGATGCCGCGACCATGATCGGCTACGGCCTCATCGTGCTGACCCGGCTGCCCGAGACCCGGCCGGCGCGGGTCGCCGACGGCGCGCCCGCGATCGGCCTCGGCCACGTCCTCGCCGATCGCACCTTCATGACGGTGTGGGCGCTGTCGTTCGGCATGGCGCTGATCTTCTTCCAGGCCTCGGTGTCGCTGTCGGCGCACCTGGCCAGCCAGGGCCACGACCAGGCCGTGTACGGCGCGCTGATGGCGGTCAACGGCGTCGTGATCGTCGTGCTGCAGCCGATCGTCTCGTCGCGGCTCGGGTCGCGCGCGCCGTCGCGGGTGCTGGCGCTGGCCGCGCTGCTCACCGGCGCCGGCTTCGCGCTCCACGGCGTGAGCGCGCTGCTGGCGCTCCACGTGGTCGCGGTGGTGGTGTGGACGGTCGGCGAGATCCTGGCCGCGCCCACCCACTCGGCCCTGGTCGCGCACCTGTCGCCGCCCGAGGCCCGCGGCCGCTACCAGGGGATGTTCGGCATGTCGTGGGGTGCGGCGTCGGCGATCGGCCCGCTCGGCGGGGGCGCGCTGGTCGACGCCGCCGGCGCCCCGGCGCTGTGGGGCGGCTGCCTCGGCCTGGGCGCCGCGGTTGCCGTGGGTTACCTGGTCACCGCCGCCGGTCGCCGCGCGCGCGGCGGGTAGGCTCCGGGTATCATCAGCGGATGCCGTCGTTCCTGCGCCGGGGCTTCGAGCGCCTGGTGCGTACCTTTCCCGCCGACGAGGTGACCTCGATCGGCCCCGAGGCCGATCCCGCCGCCGCCGGCCTCGCGTCCGCCGACATCGACGCGATCTGGAAGGCCGCGGTCGCCGCCTACGACACCGGGCTCTACCCGGCGCTCGCGCTGTGCGTCCGGCGCCGCGGCGTGGTCGCGATCGATCGCGCGATCGGCCACGCCTCGGGCAACGCGCCCGACGACCGCCCCGACGCCCACAAGGTGCGGGCCCGCCACGACGGCCTGTTCGGCATGTTCTCGGCCTCGAAGATGGTGACCGCGATGCTGGTCCACCTGCTCGAGGAGCGCCACCTGGTTCACCTCGACGACCCGGTCGCCTTTTACGTCCCCGAGTTCGGTCGCAAGGGCAAGCACCACATCACGCTGCGCCACGTGCTCACCCACCGCGCCGGCATCCCGCGCATCCCGCCCGACCTCATCGATCCCAACCTGCTCGCCCACCCCGAGCAGATCCTCGAGCTGCTGTGCGATCAAGCGCCGACCTGGCGCGCCGGCCGCAAGCTCGGGTACCACGCGCTGACCGGCGGGTTCGTGCTCGGCGCGGTGATCGAGCGGGTCACGGGCAAGAACGTGCGCCAGCTGCTCGCCGACGAGGTCCTGACCCCGCTCGGCTTTACCGCCTTCAACTTCGGCGTGCCGCCGGCCCGCCTGCGCGACGTCGCCCAGAACGCGTTCTCCGGCCCCCCGGTGCTGCCACCCTTGTCGACCTTCTTCAAGCGCGTGCTGTCGGTGAGCTTCGAGGAAGCCGTCCGGCTCTCCAACGATCCGCGCTTTCTCACCGCGGTGATCCCGGCCGGCAACATCTGCAGCAGCGCGGGCGAGGCCGCGCGCTTCATGCAGCTGCTCCTCGACGGCGGCACGCTCGACGGCGTGCGCGTGTTCGAGCCGCGGACGATCCTGCGCGCGGTCGCCGAGCAGAGCTACCTCGAGGTCGACCTCACGCTGGGCGCGCCGGTGCGCTACGGGATGGGCTTCATGCTCGGCGCCAAGGTCGCCAGCGTGTACGGGCTCGACACCCCGCGCGCGTTCGGCCACCTCGGCTTCACCAACGTGTTCGTCTGGGCCGATCCCGACCGCGACGTCGCCGCGGCGCTCATGACCACGGGAAAACCCGCCCTGGCGCCGGCGGTCGCGCGCACATGGTGGCTGTTGTCGACGATCGCGCGGCGTATCCCACGCGATGCAAGTCGCCGTAACCCGCGCTGATCGCCGTCACGCCCACCGTACCCACACGGTGCGATGACGCGGTCGCACGTGATGCAGACACTGTTCAGGGAGGCACCCGAGAGGGGTGATGGACCGCTGGCAGCGTCAGGCATAGGATGGGTGCCAGTGAGCTCCGACGACACTCGTTATACGTTCGTGACGAAGCGGTTCAAGTCCACTGGCTCGTCGGCCTCGCCCCCAGCGTCATCGCCCCGGCCGGTGCCGCCCACGAACCGCGAGCCGATCCCGCCCGACCGCATCGCCAGCGGCAGCAAGACGATCCCGCTCAGCGGCCTGCGCGAGCAGCTCGCCGCTCGCGCACGCACCCCCACCGGCGAGGCGCCCAGCCACGGGGCGATCTCTCGCGCGCGCACCCGCGACATACCGCTCGACACCGAGACCCGGGCCCGCCTGCGCGGTGAGCTGCAGGCGGACCGCACCGGCCGCGGTGGTGCCCCCGCGCTCGGCTTCGGCGGCACCGACGTGCTGGTCGAGAACGTCGACGACGAGCGGGTCGCGATCGTGCTCCCGGGCGCGCTGCGCATGGCCGGCACCCGCGCCGAGGCGCTGGCGCTGGCCGCCGCCCTGGTTCGCGCAGCGACCCGGTAGCCCGCGCCGGGCGCTGACGGGCGCGCGGGGCCCTCAGGTCGACCCGGTGCGCCGCGCCGACCGCGCCCGGACGTCAGAGTTCGCGGCCGAGCGTCACCAGCGCGGTCAGCGGCCCGCCCGGCGTGAAGTGCACGTCCTCGCGCACCTCCGCCATCGGCGTGACCCGCGACGCCTCGGCGAACTGGGCCTCGCGCCACGCCGCATCGAGCAGGTTCTCGACCGTGAGCCCGATCGTGGTCGCGCCGATCCGGTGCTCGGCCACGACGTCGACCAGCAGGTAGCCGGGCGCGGTCAGCGAGCCGTCCTCGTTGGCGATCCGATCGTCGATGCCGCGGACGCGCACGCTGGCGAGGCTCGGGCCTCGCGTCACGGCGACGCCACCGCCGCCCATCAACCGCGGCGCCAGCGCCAGCCCGCCGCCGTTGCCGCGATTGGCCACGAAGGTCGACCGTCCGACCGCGACGTTGGCGTCGAGTCGCAGCCACGACCGCGGCTGCCACGACAGGTCGAGATCGAGCCCGCGCCGACGGGTGGGATCCGACGGCTCGGTGCCGCCGAGGTCACCGCTCCACACCTGCTCCGACGCCAGCCGCAGGTACCAGAGCGCGGCCGACGCCTTGACCTCTTCGCCGATCGCGACCCGCGCGCCGACCTCGGCCCCGATCGCGCGGGCCAGCGCGCCGTCGCCGTCGGTGGCCACCGCGGCGCGGGCGTCGTTGGAGTGAAAGCCGAGGCCGGTGTTCACGAACACGTCGAGCTCGTCGGTGGCCCGCACGATCGCCGACAGCTTGGGGCTGATGATCGCCTTGCGCGCGTCACCGCTCACCGAGCTCATGGAGTCAGCGGTCTCGGGGTCGAGATCCTGCACGCGCCACAGGTACTGATCGGCGCGCAGCCCGGCCAGCAACCGGAGGCGGCTCCCGATCGAAAGATCCTCCTCGAGGTAGGCCGAGACGGTGGCGATCTGGTTGTCGGCGCGGTTGCACGGGTTGAGATTCTCCCAGCAGGTGTCGACCCGCTGGCGCGCGGCGGTGTGCCAGAGGTCCGCGGTGGTCGCGTCACCCCGCACCTGCACCCCGGCGAGGAGGAGCCCGGCCAGGCCGCGCGCGTGGTGGGTCCGCCGGTAGGTGGCGGCGGCCCCGCCGAGCAGGCGATCGTCGTTCTGCTCGATCTGGTCGCCGCGCTCGGGGTCCCGCGCGAACAGCGTGAAGTTCGAGTAGAGCTGCAGCCGGTAGTCGACCGCGTACGCCGACAGGTCCCAGGCCCCGGCGGCCGGCGTCCCCTTCGACCATCCCAGTGAGGCCGAGGCCCGGCGCGACCCGCCGCCTTCGGTCGGATCGAGCGAGCCGAACCGGTCGAGGCGTCCGCCCGCAACCTCGCGCGAGGGGATCTGACCGGATTGGTCCCAGCGCGCGGCGTAGAAGGTCGCCGCCGCGCGCGCCTCGCCACCACCGAGTGGATGGCGGCCCTTGGCCAGGACGTGCGCATGACCGAAGCCCTGGGGCGCCAGGAACGGGCCGTCGGTGTAGCCGACCTCGCCCGCGAGCATGGCCGCGCCGCGCGCGAGCGTGGGGCTGGTGATGCCGACCAGCCGTGAGGTTGGACGGCGGAACGCGATCGGGCCGGCCAGCTCGGTGCCACCGGCCAACCACAGCTTGGTCCCGGGTGACGGTGCGGCAGTCTGCACGTCGATCGCGCCGGCGGTGTAGTAGTCGCCGAAGCGCGCCGCGTACGGGCCCTTGTGGACGTCGATCGTGGCCACCGTCTCGGGGATGAGCCAGTGGGTGTCGGCGTAGCCCTGGCCGTGGCCGTGGCTGGTGAGGTTGACCGGGATGCCGTCGACGAAGATCGCGACGTCGGTCCCGTGGTCGGCGTCGAAGCCGCGCAGGAAGTACTGGTCGGCCTTGCCGCCACCGGCGTGCTGGGCGACGACCAGGCCTGGCGTCTGTCGCAACAGGTCCGAGGGACGATGGTGGGGGCGCTGGCGCAGATCGTCGTGATCGAAGTGGACCGACGACGCGGCCTCGGCCGGCGCCTCGTCGTCGACGATGATCACCTCGTCAGCCTCGGCCAGCGCGGCGGCCTCGGCGAGCGCGGCCTCGTCGGGGATCGGCGCAGTGCGAGCGATGGGAGCCGCGGCCGGCGTGGAAGCGGACTGGCTGGCCACCGGGCCCGCCAGCGCGCACAGCATGGACGTACACAGGCCGGCCGTCCGGCCGGTCTTCAGTCTAGACATGAGTCCTCCAGGGGGTTGGGCGTGAGCAGCGCTACGCCGTGCCGGGAGGACCTCGATTGCGATCGGTGGCGGGTGGCCGCGGCGCGCCGACACTGGCGCCGGCCGCGGGTGCGCGGGTGGCGAGGACGACCTCGAAGCACCACGGCACCAGCGGGGCGCGGGTGGCGATCAGCGCGGCGTCGAGATGCTCGGGTGCGCCAGCGCCGTGCTCGCCGGGAGCGTCACCGGGGTGGTGATGATCTGGGTGCTCGCCGGGCTGACCGGCCGGCGCCGACGTCTCGTGGCGGTGGCCGTGATCGACCGCGGTGCGGCCTTCGGGCCCGCGCGCCTCGGTCCGCCAGCGCGCCGCCTGGGCGCGGGCGACCGCGACCTCGAGCCGGTGCACGATCGTGTGCAGCGCGGGCAGACCCACCTGCGTCGCGAGCGCGGCGAGGGCGCCGACGATCGCGATCCGGCGGCGGGCCTCGGTCAACACGTGGGCACAATACGTCCCGCTGGGCCGACTGGATCGACCCGGTGCGACCGACGGCCGCACGGTCGGCCCCGAAGGCGACCCGGGTTCGCGCGCTGTCACCGGTCGTCAGAGGTCGGTCGCGCGGGGTCGCGGGTGCTCCCGGACGACGGTGCGCACGCGCGCGCGCATCGGCCCCGGCGCGATTGCCGAATGGTAACAGCGATCTGCAGCCCACGAGCCCGGCACGGACTCTGCATGATGGCGTGCGCCGGGTGCGTCCGCGAACGGCCGCGCCCGCGCCGGCCACATTGACCTGAGCCGGCCGGGTCGGTATGGGTGGAACGTCGTGCCCGCCCTGCTGCGTCTCCTCGCGCGCGTCATCACCGTCCTGGTGATGCTGGCGCAGCCGGTGACGTCGATCGCGTCGGCGGGCTTGCAGGGTGAGGTTCACTGCTGCTGTCCGGACCCCGCCCTCTGCGAATGTCACGATCACAAGCACGCGTCGCACGACGCGCCGAAGATGCGACGCTGCGGCGATCCGGACGTGAACCGGCTGGTCGCGCCGATCTCGCTGGCGGCCCTGCCGCCGCCGCCGGTGCCCATGGTGCTCGCGACCGACCTCGTGAGCGCGCTCCCCACGCTGATCGTCACCGTCCCGGCTGACCGGGTCCTCGAGCTCGAGAAGCCTCCGTTCTAGCGGGCGCGGCCCACGCCGCGTGCTCAATCCCGTTCGAACGATCCTGCTCTGTCCGTACTCCGGACACGCTCGAGGCATATCCATGCGATCGCATCATCTTTCCGTGCTCGCCGGCGTCGTCGCCGGCGCCCTGTCCATCACCACCACCGCCGAGGCCCACGTCTCGATCTCGAGCGGGCCGGCCACCGCCAGCAAGAGCCAGCAGATCACCTTCGGCGTCGGCCATGGATGCGAGGGGCTCGACACCCTGCGGGTCCGGGTCGAAATCCCGACCGGCATCACCAGCGTGCGCGCGCTGCGCAGCGACTTCGGGCCGCCCACGCTCGAGCGCGACGGCACCAACGTCACCGCCGTCGTGTGGCAGAAGCCGACCGCCGATCTCCTGGCGGGAGACGACGCGTACTACGACCTGGTGATCCGGGCCCGGGTCGGCGACGTCCCGTTCACCAAGATCAACTTCCGCGTGTTCCAGACCTGTCGCACCGCCGCCGGCGTCGAGACGACCGTGGCGTGGACCGCGCTGCCGGGCGAGACCGGCAATCCGGCCGCGACGCTGGTGGTGGTGCCGGCGCGCCAGCCGGGGTGGAACAAGTACGTGCTGGGCGCGACCACGAGCGTGGTGGCCGCCGATCTGCCGACCTACTTCGGTGACGCCCAGATCTTGTGGCGCGGCGCCGCCGCCTACAGCCCGAATCCGAACACGGTCACGATGATCGGCACCACCGCCGGCGTCACCGCGCTGGCCGACGACCTGCGGCCCACCCACGAAGTCTGGGTCCGGTACTGACATGCGGCGCCTGACATCGCTTCTGGCCGCCGGCGCGATCGCCGCCGGCCTCGTCACCACCACCGGTTGTGGCGACAACATGCCGTCGGTGCCCGGGGACGACGCAGCGGCGGCGGTGACCGACGCGGCCCCCGTCGCCGACGCACCGACCGACGCCGGCACCGACGCGGCCGCGATCGGCCCGTGCCTGGATCGACCGACCGACCTGCCGCGTCCGCCGACCGGACAGCTGCCGTGCGAGCTCCTGCCGCCGGGGTTCGGCGCGTGACCGCCGGGTCGACGCTGCGACCGCGGCTGGCGGCGCTCGCGCTGGTCTGGGTCAGCGTGATGGGAGGCTGCGGCGACGACGATAGCGTCGGGCTGCCGGTCGACGCCGCGCCGTCCGACGGCATCCCGCCGATCGACGCCGCGCCGCGCGAGGTCGTGACCGCGACCCAGTCACTGCTACCGGGCGAGCTGGTCGAGGGCGTCATGACCGGCGGCCCGAGCGACCACGCCGTGATCCGGCTGATCGCACCGGTGATGGAACTCGACTGGAACATCCACGGCCACGCGAACGGCGCCACCCAGACCGTGTTCGAGCAGCTGAACCAGCTGACGGTCGACTACGGGTTCACGCCAACCGCGCAGTCCGACTGGTGGCTGCTGCTCCGCAACAGCGGGCCGGCGTCGATGGACGTGCAGGTGCGGATCGAGCTCCACGGCAACCTGCAGTGGCGGTGGGAATGAGGGCCCCCGGGCTCCTGGCGCTCGCGCTGGCCGGCACCGCCGCCTGCACTCCCGAACCGCTGTTCGGCCCGCCGACGCAGTCGCTGTGTCCGCCAGCGTCGACCTTGACCTACCAGAGCTTCGGCAAGCCGTTCATGGAGACGTACTGCACCGGCTGCCACAGCAGCGCGCTCGTCGGCGCCGACCGCAAGGGCGCGCCCTCGTTCCACGACTTCGACACGCTGTTCGGCATCAAGGCGGTGAGCGAGCACATCGACGAGACCGCTGCGTCGGGCCCGGCCGCGACCAACGACTCGATGCCCAACCAAGGCCCGGACCCGACCCTCGAGGAGCGCCGCCAGCTCGGCGAGTGGATCGCCTGCGGCATGCCACCTTGACCCTCCCGACCTGACCGCGGCCGGCGGCGAGATCCGACACCGGCGTGGGGCCGACGGTGCGAATCGCGACACGACCGTGGGCCGCCGTGCCCACCCTCGTGACCGGCGCTTCACGATCGGGCACGACCGGCGGCGGCCTGCCGGTTGCTCCAGCGGGGAGGCATGACCGCTCCCACCGCCTGGCTCCTGTCCAGTCTCGCCGTCGCGCTCGCCCTGGGGACCTCACCGGCGCGGGCCGAGGTCGCGCTCGCCGCCGAGATCACACCGACCTACGGGTTCGGCGCGCGCGTCGGTGGCTACGGCTTTCGCCGCGACGCCGCGGATGCCCGCAGCAACTGGGACGAGTGCCGCATGAACGGCCTCGGCGTGTTCGGCGAGCGCCGGGTTGGCGCGCACCTGTTCGTCGAGGGCGGGCTCGACCTCTACTTCTCGGAGTCGTTCCCGCAGCCGCCGAACGACCAGGACCTGCCGATCGATCGGATCTCGGGGCTGCTTACCGCCGCGGTCGGGCTGCGCGCCGCGGGCCCGTGGCGCACGAGCGGCTACGCGCAGGTCGGGGTCGGGCTGGAGCTGACCCGGGTCTCGGTGCCCTACGATGGCGGTGCGATCTCCGATCACCTGGCGATGCCGGCCGGGTTCCTCGGCGTCGGCGGCGATCTCCGGGTCGGCCGCCACACGTACCTCGGCGCCAACCTGCGCGCTTACCTGATGGGCAACTTCGACTACGACCCGGACCAGCTGGACATGCAGCCGGGGTGGACCACGCCGCCGGCGGCGGCCGAGGTGTTTGCCCCGGTGCCCGATGCGGCCGCGCAGGCGCAGTTCTACCTGCGCCGGGACCTCTGAACAGGAGGACGCCGAGCGCGTAGATGGCGCTGCGCGGCGTCGAGGGTTCGCCGCGCCACGCCTCCGGCGACATGTACGACGGGGTTCCCATCAGCGTGCCGGCGAGGGTGACATCGGGCGAGGCACCGCCGGCGCGTTCGACCTGCTCGGTCAGCCGCAACAGCAGGACCGACGGGTCTTCGAGCGCGATGCCGGGCCGCGACCGCGCCGGATCGTCGGGCGCGATGGTGGGGGAGCCGTCGACGGGGTCCTCGGTCGCGAGGACCGGCGAGCCCACCGCGGTGTCCATCCCGACCTCGGTCTCGGCCAGCTTGGCGAGCCCGAAGTCGAGCAGCTTCACCTCGCCGCTTTCGGCCTGGATGGCGTTGGCCGGCTTGAGGTCGCGGTGGAGCACGCCACGGCGGTGCGCCGCGGCCAGCCCGCGGGCCAGGTCGACCGCGATCTCGAGGATCCGGGGCCACGGCACCGGCCGCGGGAGCTTGTCGAGGCGCTCGCCGCGCACGAACTCGGAGACGAGGTAGCGCTGCTCGCCCAGCTCGCCGACGCGGAAGACGGTCACCACGTTCGGGTGGTGCAGCCGCGCGGCGGCGCGCGCCTCGATCAAGACGCGCTGCCGCGCCAGCGCGCTGCCGCGGTGGCCGAAGAGGAACTTCACCGCGACCGCGCGGTCGAGCAGCGTGTCGTGGGCGAGCATGACCTGACCCATGCCACCCCGACCGAGCGGTCGGAGGATCCGGTACTCGTCGAACTGCGCCGGCGGCGTCCATGGGTCCGGTGCTGAGCCCATCCCGCCGCATGCAAGCACGGCCGCTCGCCCCGGGTCTCGGCCGGCGGAGTCGTCACCGTTTACAGGTGACCGGCCCCGTGTTACCGCCACGTGATGGGCCCCGGCGCGGACTACAAGGCGACCCTCACCAGCGTCAATCTCGAGGGCATGCCGGCTCGGTGCGGGTTCGTCGGGCGCACGTGGTCTTTGCGCCCCAGGCGGGCGGCGCCACGCTGGTCGTGCTCGATCGTCATCCGGTGATCGTGGGTCGCGACCCGGCGCCGGCGGGCGCCGGGGGCCTGGCCGACGGCGAGGGGAAGGCAGCTTCCGAGCCGACCTCTGGGCCCGGCTGGCCGCCTGGCGGATCGACGTGCCGCCGCTGCGCGAGCGGCGCGAGGACGTGCTCGGGCTGGCCAACGCGTTCCTCAAGACCGCCCAGCTGTCGCCGACCGCCGCCGAGGCGCTGCTCCTCCACGACTGGCCGTTCAACGTCCGCGAGCTGGAGAACCTGATGGTCAACGCGGCGCTGCGCGCCACCGAGGGCGTGATCCGCGCCGAGCACCTGCCGCCGGCGCTGGCCCGGCGGGTCGCGCACCGCATCCGCCCGCCGCGCGGCGAGACCAGCCCGCCGCCGCTCGAGTCGCTCATCGATCGCAGTCGTGCGCCCAACCGCGACGAGCTGGCGCAGGTGCTCAGTCCGTTCGACGGCTCGATCGCGCTCGTGACCGACTTCTTCGGCAAGGATCGGCGCCAGGTGTACCGGTGGCTCGAGCGGCTCGGCCTCGACGCGAACGCGGCGCGGCCCGAAAGCGGACCCGTCGTGAGCTCGGCGCCCGACCGCCGCCGACCGCCGCGGGGCTACGGTGCCGGCGACGCGAACGCGACCAGCCAGCGGACTGAAGCGTCGACGCCGTAGGCGCGGACCACGAGCGCGGTCGCGCGCCGAGGCGACGCATCGGGCTGGTCGATCGCGGCCCCGCCGCCGACCGAGGTGTCGCAGCGCGCGCTGGTGCCGGTGGCCGACGTGTGGTCCTGCCCGACCAGCTGACCCGTGATCGGGGACAGCGGCGCGACCAGCGGCGCCGTGTAGTAGGCATCGGGCCCCGGGACCGCCCGGGTCAGCTGGAGCGACGCCGGGCTGCCGTTTGCCACGTCGTCGATGAGGTCGCAGTAGTAGCCGCTGCTGGGGTTGACCTGCCAGCCGACCCCGACCAGCCGATACGAGGGCGCGCCCGTCGTCGGTGCGACCGCCTCGATCGCCAGGTCGGTGACGACGGTCACCTGCTCGCTCGGCCCGAGATCGGTCTCGGTGAGCGCGTTGACGTAGTCGGCCGCGCGATCAGTGAGGACCAGCGCGTCGTCGGCCACCGTCACCGAGGTCGAGGCGGTCCAGCGGATCGCCAGCTCGCTGCCATGGAACCCGTCGAACAGGAGCAGCCGATCACCGCCGCGGTCCGGGCGTGGATCGCAGGCGTCGCCGACGCCATCGGCGAGCTCGCCGATCGTGGTCTCACCGACGTCGAGCTGCGGGCCCGCGAGGTGCGGGCACGAGTCGCACGGGTCATTGGCCTGGTCGCCGTCCTCGTCGAGCTGCGCGGGATCGGCGAGGTCGGGACACCCGTCCTCGTCGTCAAAGACGCCGTCGCCGTCGCGATCGGTCCGCGCGTCGGGCCGGACCGGCGCCGCGCCGTCGATCGGTGCCGACGCATCGCCGGCGAGCTGGGTGCCGTCGAACCCGCATCCGGCGGCGAGCAAGACCATCGCGGCGGCGGAGATCCAGCGCATTGGTGACAGCATAGCGCCGCGGTCCCTGCGCCGGCTCAGGGCCACCGGGAATGGGGCGCACTTCCGATCACATCGGGGCTCACGGCCACCGGGAATGGGGAGCGCTTCCGATCACATGAGGGCTCACGGCCACCGGGAATGGGGAGCGCTTCCGATCACATGAGGACTCAGGGCCACCGGGAATGGGGCGCGCTTCCGATCACATGAAAGCTAAGGGCCACCGGGAAAGGGTGAGCACTTCCGATCACATGAAGACTTGCGATCATCCTGAGAGGGTGGGCCAGCGAGGTGCGATCAGCCGCCACCGCCGCCGCCGCCGCCGCCGCCACCGCCACCGCCACCACCGGCGACATCGACGATCGCCGCCGACATCGAGGCGCCGGCGAGCTGCGCCTGACAGCCGGACGCGACCGGCGCCATCGTCGCCGGATCGACCTGGCCGACCGCGACGCCGCTGAGCGACACCGTCAGCGGCGTCCCCGGCGCGCCGATCGCGGTGACCGTGACCGAGCCGCTGCGCGCGAAGAACTCCTGCACCGCCGGCAGGCCGTGCTCGGCGATCGCGCGCACGCACACGCCGCAGGTCCGGTAGGCAAGCTCGTTCCCGGTGAGCGGAAACGTGCCGGTCCGCGCCACGCCGCCGGTGAACACCCCGAGCCCGTCCCACAGCTCGATCTGCACGCGATCCGCCGAGCCCGGCAGCGTCGCGTAGGCGACGTGATACTTGCGGGTGCCCATGGTGCCGGGCTGGTTGCGCCGCTCGGCGGTGGTCGGCGTGAGGGCGCCGGCGGCCGGGATGGTCGCGGCCAGCCCGCAGGTCGCGGGCTGCGGAACCGACCCGTCGACGACGACCACGCCGGCATCGACGCCGGGATCGACGGTGGGATCTTCGTCCGCAGGGTCCTGGGGCTCGCCGACGGTGCAGGCGGGGACGAGGGCGAGGAGCAGCAGTGGGGCGAGTTGAACCAGGCGCATGACGAGCCGAGGAGCAAGCGCAAGGCCAGGTGCGACGGCAGCCAAGCTGCCGAACGTACGTTGGACGACGCTCCCCGCGGGGGGAGACTCCACCCCAGCCTGGTGCGATGTCATCTAGTTGCAACATCCACCCGGCGCTCGCCGGGCTGCCCCTGCGCGAGGACGTCGCTGGCGCTTCCGGCACCGGTGTTGCTAGGGTGCCGGCGTGGACCACGGTGATGACGACGGCGGCGACGCGGCCAGCGCCGACGCGGCCACCGCCGGCGGGTCGAGCGCGGCGGCGACCGTCGATCGCGAGTCGACCGCGACCGCGGCGGCCGCCACCGCCACTGGCGAGACCCGCGGCATCATCCGGCCGCTCGAATGGGCGGAGGCGGACGCGCCGCCCATGGTGGTGATCGCGATCGGCGAGCGCATGGGCCGCTACGTCATCGTCGAGCGGATCGGCGCGGGCGGCATGGGCGTCGTCTACAAGGCCTACGACCCGGTCCTCGACCGCGCGGTCGCGATCAAGGTGCTGCGCGCGCAGGGCGAGGATCACGCCCAGCGCCTGCTGCGCGAGGCGCAGGCGCTGGCGCGGCTGGCCCATCCCAACGTGCTCACGGTGTTCGAGGCCGGCGTCGACGACGGCCGCACGTTCCTCGCGATCGAGCTGATCGATGGCGCCACCCTGCACGGCTGGCTCGCGGCCACGCCGCGCACGCGCGCCGAGATCCTGACCGTCTTCGATGCCGCCGGCCGCGGCCTGGCCGCCGCCCACGCCGCCGGCATCGTGCACCGCGACTTCAAGCCGTCGAACGTGCTGATCGGGCGCGACCAGCGGGTCCGGGTCGCCGATTTCGGCATCGCGCGCGGCACCGGTGATGAAGCCGGCGCCAGCCCGCACGCGTCGCCGTCGGCGCGCACGTTCGACAGCCCGATCACCGCGACCGGCATGCTGGTCGGCACGCCGGCCTACATGGCGCCCGAGCAGGCGGTCGGCGAGCGTGTCGATCCGCGCAGCGATCAGTTCAGCTTCTGCGTCGCGCTGTGGGAGGCGCTGACCGGCAAGCGCCCCTACTCGGGGCCCACCCCGATGGCGCTGGCGGCGCGGGTCGAGCGCGGCGAGCTCGATGATCCCCGGGCCGGCACCGGGCTGCCGCGCCGGCTGCGCCGCGCGCTCCTGCGCGGCCTCGCCTACGAGCCGGCCCGGCGCTACCCGTCGATGGTCGAGCTGCTCGACGAGCTGCCGCCGACCCGGCGCCTGCGGTGGGGCGCCACCGCGGTCGCGGTGATCGCGATCGGCGGGGTCGTGCTGGCCCGTACCCAGTCGGCGCCGGCGCCGACCTGCGCCGGCTTCGAGGCCGAGCTCGCCGGGGTCTGGGACGACGGCGCGCGGGCGCGCCTCGCGCCGGTGTTCGCGGCGGTGGCCGACGCCGACTGGCCGCGCACCCGGGTCGCGATCGACGGCTGGTCGACCGCGTGGGTGGCGGCGCGCACCGACGCGTGCGCCGACACCCGGGTCCGGGGCGGGCAGTCCGAGCGGGCGATGGACCGGCGCATGGCGTGCCTCGATCGCAGGCTGCTCGAGCTCGGCGCGCTGACCGCGCTCCTCGGCCGCGGCGATCCCGCCACGCTGGGGCGCGCCACCCAGGCCGCGATCGCGCTCACGCCGCCGTCGACCTGCGACCAGGTCGACCTGCTCGGCGCCGCGGCGCCGCCGGCGAGCGCCGACGAGCGCGCGCGGGTGGTCGCGGTCGAGCGCGGGGTCGCCGAGCTGAAGGCGCTGCACGACGCGGTCCGTCACCGCGACGGCCTGGCCGAGGTCGACGCGGTGGTCACCGCGGCCCGCGCGCTGCCGCACCATGGCCTGGCCGCCGAGGCGCTGGCCTGGCGCGGCCGCATGCACCGCCAGCTCGACGCGTACCCCGCCGCCCTGGCCGCGTACACCGAGGCGCTGGGCGAGGCCGAGCTCGCCGGCGACGATCGCATCCGCCTCGACATCCTGGTGCGCGCGCTCGACATCACCGGCTACTTCCTCGAGGACGTCACCCACACCGCGTGGCTCGCCGCCAACGCGCGCGGCATCCTGGCCCGGCTGGGCGATCCGCCCGAGCTGGTCTCGGACTTCGACGAGTCGATGTCGAACGCCGAGATGCGCTTCGGCAACCTCGTCGAGGCGCGTCGGCTGGTCGAGCACATGCTCGCGCTCCGCCGGGGCCGGGTCGACGAAGACTCGCCGCTGTGGGCGCGCACGCTGCGGGCCTACGCCCGCGTCACCCAGAACCAGGGCGAGCTCGAGCTCACCGCGCAGTACATCTATCCGGCCACGGCGATCATGGAGCGCCACCTCGGCCCCGATCATCCCAACCTCGGCTACTACCTGAACGTCATCGGCATCCTCGAGCGGCAGCGCGGCCAGCTCGACGCCGCCGAGCGCACGTTCCGGCGCGACATCGAGATCAGCACGAAGGCGTACGGCGCCGACAACGGCAAGGTCGGCCGGTCGTGGAACAACCTGGGCGGCACGCTGCGGGACGCCGGCCGGCCCGCCGAGGCGCTGGAGGCGCTCGAGCGCGCGCGGGTCATCCACAGCACGGCGGTAGGCCCAAAGAGCCTGCTGGTCGCGGGCACCCTGACCTCGATGGCCGGCACGTTGCGGGTCCTCGGTCGCGCCGAGGAGGCGTGGGCGCGCGGCCAGGAGGCGCTCGCGATCTACCGGGCCGCGCCCGGCAACCGCGACATCGCCGGCACGCTCACGCTGCTGGCCGAGATCGCGGCGATCCGCCCGGGGCCGAACCGACCGGCCGAGGCGCTCGCGCTGGTCGACGAGGCGATCGCGGTGGCGACCGGGGACGGCCCCGACGCCGCCCGGCTGATCGGGCCCCTGATCACGCGCGGCGAGCTCCATCACGCCGCCGGCCGCACCCCGGCCGCGGTCGCCGATCTCGAGCGGGCCCTGGTCCTGCTCGCGGCCAATCCGCAGGCACCCGACGATCACGCCCGCGCCGAGACCGCGCTCGCTCGCGCGGTCGCCGTCCCAGATCCGGCGCGGGCCCGCACCCTGGCCACCGCCGCCCGCGATCGCCTGCGCACCACCGGCGCCGAGGGCGCCCAGCGCCGCTCGATCGACGCCTGGCTCGCCGACCTCGACCGTCGCTGATCGGTCACATCCGAGACGTGATCGAAGGCGCTCCCCGTTTCCGGTGGCCCGGTGCCGGCGCTGCTGCGGCCGTGTCGAGGGGCCAGGCTCAGGATTGATCCCAAGTCTCCATGTGATCGAAAGCGCTCACCCTTCCCGGTGGCCCTGAGCCGGCGCCGAAGGCGCCGTGTCGAACGGCAGAGCGCCAA
>JBKJLC010000229.1:0-60012 GCA_046597055.1 Kofleriaceae bacterium
GGACGCACGGTACGGGCTGTCGCACGAGAGGCATCTCCGTCGAGCACGGGGCGGGTGTTCGAGACCGGCACGGAGGACGAGCCGAGGCGGGGACGAGGTCCCAGGCGCGCTCGTAAATTCCCCGGCCGGGCGGTGCGTGCGTCGGCGGGTTGGGGCAATGGCACCGGCGTGCGTCACGCCCGGGGACCCCGGATCGAGCAAGCGCCGGGACCTCGGCTTCGCCGACGGCGAGGCCGGCCGCGCGCACCCCAGCGCCGCCACGGGTCGAAGCGAACGCGCGTTCGAACCAAAGCGAAAGAAGTGATCAATCCTGAGGGCTGCCCTCTGAACTGAGCCGGCGCCGCGAGCGCCGGCTCAGGGCCACCGGAACCGGGAAGCGCTTTCGAGGCTCCGGACCGAACGATGGTGCCAGGCGCAAGCGACTCGCAGAGGCTCTAACCCTGCATCGCCTTCTGGTAGGCCGGGCGCGCGCGCAGCGCGTCCATCCAGGCGGTGACGCGGGGGCCCACCGGCGCTGCGTTGGTCCGCAGCGCCAGGTTGGCAACCGAGGCGACGTTGACGTCGGCGACCGTGAACCGACCGCCGACCAGGTAGTCGCCGGTCAGCGCGGTCTCGAGCTGGCCGAGGTAGCGCGCGCAGCCCGCCTTGCCGCCCTCGACCTGGGCCGGGTCGCGCTGGTCGGCCGGCAGGATGAACGTGTGGAGCAGGATCTTCATCGCCTCGGGCTGGAAGTTGGTCGCCGCCCAGTACGACCACTGGTCGATCAAGGCCCACTCCTCCACGCTCTGGCCCGCCATCTCCGGGCGATACTTCTCGACGAGGTACTGGTTGATCGCCCACGACTCGAACAGGGTGAGGCCGCCATCGACGAGGAACGGGATCTTGCCGCCCGGGTTGACCGCGCGGAACTCCGCTGACGGATCGCGCGGGTTGATCACGACGTAGTCGTAGGGGACCCCGACCTCCTCCAGCATCCACCGCGTGCGGCCGGCGCTCGACATCGGCGCGCCATAGAACTTGATCATGGCAATCCTCCTGCCGGGACCAGCCGGCGAACGGTTGTATCGCGGGGCGTGGGCGAGCGCACGCGGCCCCCAGAAACCCCCTCCCGCCCGCGGGTTTTCGCGTAAGGTCACCGACGATCTTCCGGAGTCCTGATGTCCTACCTCGCTCGTCTCCCGCTCGCCCTCGCTGCTGCTCTTGCTGCCTGCGGACCGTCCGTGTCCGGTGGTGATGATGACGACGACAATCGACCGATCGACGCCGCGCTGGGCGACGGTGGGCTGCCGGGCGACGGCGGCGAGCAGGAGCTGCCGAGCCGCGTCTACGCGCACTCGGGCACGATGCTCTACCGGGTCGACACGACCACGTTCGTGGCGACGCCGATCGGCGCGTTCACCAACCTCGACAGCAACCAGAGCGTGCTCGACCTGGCGGTCGATCGCGACGAGCGCATGATCGGCGTCACCAGCAGCAAGATCTACGAGATCAACGAGACCAACGCGCAGATGACCCAGCTGGCCATCTACACCGGCGAATCGATCAACAGCCTGTCGTTCGTGCCCGCCAACGCGGGCGACCCCGATGGTCTCGAGATGCTGGTGGCTGCGACCCGGACCGGCGACGTGGTCCGGATCGACATCGCCAACAACACCGCGACGCCGTTCGTCATTGGCAACTACGGCCAGCACCTTGGGGAGGACGTCGTGTCGAGCGGTGACATCGTCTACGTGAAGGGCTTCGGCACGGTCGCCACCGTCGACGTCGGCACCACCCCCGGCACGCTGGACTCGCTGGCGCGGATCGACCCGGCCAACAACTGGCGCGCGACCGTGCTCGGTAGCACCGGCACCGACAAGATCTTCGGGCTGGCCTACTGGAGTGGCCGCCTGTACGGGTTTGCCGACACCGGCGCCACCACCGGCGCCTTCCTCCGGATCGACACCCAGACCGGGTCGGGCTCGCTGCTGCAGGCCGGCGCGGTCCGCTGGTTCGGCGCTGGCGTGACCACCATCGCGCCCACGATCGATTAGCGTTCCGACCGGCCGCGCGGCCGCGTTACTGTGCAGGCTGATGCGGGGCAGAGCGGTTGTTGCGTTCGCGATGTGGTCGGCGTGCGCGTCCTCCGAGCTCGATCCGGGCGGCGACGCCGGCGCGCAGGTCCGCGACGGGCCTCAGTCCGACGCCCCGACCGACGCGCCCGCGCTGCCGATCGATGCGACCGCCGACGCTCCCGACGACGCCATGGCGGTCGCCCGGCTCTGGCGTGACGACACCGCCGCCGAGCTCGGCGCCGGGCTCACGTTCGACCAGGCCGTGGTGGAGGCCTACGGCGCGCTCACGCCGGCGGCCTACTACACCGGCGGTCTGCTGTGGCGGGCGAGCGACACCGGGACGTTCACTGACGGGGCCAACACCTCGTGGGCGACGGTGACCGCGCTGGCGTCGACCGGGCGCACCGCGATCACGCGCGCGACCTCGCTCGGGTTTGGCCCCGACACCCCGCCCTCGGTCGGGCTCACCCACGGCGACGCGTGGGCGATGTGGTTCGAGGGCGAGGTCTACCTCGACGCCGGCGCCTACACGTTCTCGCTGCTCGCCGACGACGTCGCGTTCGTCGAGCTGGCCGCGACGCCGACCGCCGCCTTCCAGCGGGTGGCCTGGGCGACCTGGCCCAACGAGAGCTCCGGCACCTTTTCCGCGCCGGCCCCAGGCTGGTATCCGCTGCGAGTCGCCCTGTCCGAGGGCGTGGGCGATGCCCAGCTCCAGCTGCGCGTGCTGGGGCCGGGCGTGCCGACCCTCCAGCCGATCCCGCGCCATCGCCTGCGCACCCGGACCAGCGGCTTGGTCGGGCTGGTCCAGGCCGGGTTCGACGACGGCAAGCTGGTCGGTGACGTCGAGCACACGATCGACGCGGTCACCCCCGCCAACACCGGCTGGGGCACCGGCAACCCCGGCGACCTCGGCATGACCTCCGCCGACGACTTCAGCGTGCGCTGGAGCGGGCAGCTGCGCGTCGACGTCCCCGGCGCCTACACCTTCCGCTACGTCACCGACGACGGCCAGCGGCTGTGGATCGACGGCCTGAGGCTGCTCGACGCGTGGGACGAGTCGACTCACGACCAGACCACCGGCGCGGTCACCCTGACCGCCGGGTGGCACGACCTGGTCATCGACCACAGCGAGCGCGGCGGCGGCGCCCAGGCAGTGCTGTCGGTCGCGACGGGCCCCGAGCTGGCCGGGCAGACCCTGCCGCTCGACCGGCTGCGGCCGGTCGAGGGCCGCGCCGAGCGGTACGAGACCGGCGTCGACCGCGTCGACCGCGCGATCCCGGCGCTCGGGCAGGCCCCCGACTCGGCCGTCACCCTGGTCGCGCCGCCGGGAGCGGCGGTGACCAGCGTCGACATCAGCTACACGGTCTCGCACACCTGCTTCTCCGACCTCGAGATCCGGTTGATCGCGCCCAACGGAGGCAGCGCCCTGGTCCGGCCTCGCAGCGGGGCCTGCACCCAGGGCCGCTTCACCGAGCGGCTGACCCGTCTCGACCTCAACGGCGGCCCGGCGGCGGGGACCTGGCTCCTCCGGGTGAACGACCTGGTCGCCAGCGACGCCGGCACCCTCGAGGACGTCCAGATCACCGTCCATCACGCGGGCGGCGAGCCGCCGATCGCCGCGGTGGCGGCGTACGAGTCGCAGGTGCGCGACCTCGGGGACGTGGCCGCGATCACCCGCGTGACGTGGGTCGAGCGGCGCCCGACGGGTGCCGCGGTCGCGGTCCGCGTGCGCACCTGCGCCGAGGCCGCGGGTTGCGCGGGCGCGCCCTGGAGCGCGCCGCTGGGCAACCCGGCCGGCGGCGTGCCAGCGGTGACGCCGCGTCGATTCGCGCAGTACCGGGTCGAGCTCACCTCCGACGGCGATCGGGCGCCGGCCGTCGACGAGGTGTCGATCGAGTACACCGTCAATCCGTGACGGGATACAACACGGACGTGTCCCTGGGTCGGCGCGCCGAACAGCCCACCATGCCGACGGTGGTCGTCGACCGCTTGTTCGTCTACGGGACCCTGCGGACCGGTCAGCGGGCCCGGCGCCTCGTCGAGGAGTTCGTGCGCTCGGTGGAGCCCGGCACCTGCGCGGGCTCGATGTACGACTTCCCCGCCGGGTACCCCGGGATCGTGCTGGACGGCATGATGCAGATCGTCGGCGAGATCGTTCACCTCGCCGACCTGCCGGCCGCGCTCCCGCTGCTCGATGCCTACGAGGGCGACGAGTTCACGCGGGTGCTCACCGAGGTCGAGGGCCCCGCCGGCAAGTGCTGGTGCTGGGTCTACGTGCTGGCGGATCCCGAGCTCACCGAGGACGGGACGCTGGTCGCCAGCGGCGACTGGGCGAGCCACGTGGCTCGCTGAGCGGGGCCGGGGCCGGGCACCAGACGGCGTGCGTCAGGTCCGGTCGAGCCACCTGGTGTGGAAGGATTTCAGGAACCGAAGTAGGCGGCGAGGACCATCGTCAGAGCCATGAGGGCGAGAGCGAGGGTGCCGAAGCTGACCTCGCGGGGGCGTGTACTGCTGGAGCCACTGTTCACGGGGCCCAGCATTGCTCAACGGCTGGGGTAGTCAAGGATAGCGCCAGGGTTTCTCGCGAGCAGATTCCGTAGTAATTACAAATATATAGATTAATTTCCAGCACTTACAGCCCAGCTAGAGGCGCATTGGTTGTACCAATACCGCGGCCAAGTCCGCGACGTCTCGTCAGTGCCGACCCGGGCTCGGCGGCGTGCCGGGGGGGTGACGGGCCTGCTACACCCCCCGGGTGCTTCTTCGCGAGACGTTCCCGGCCGGCCCGTTCCAGTGCAACTGCAGCGTCATCGCGTGCGGCGATAGCAAGGACGCGATCGTCATCGACCCCGGGGGCGAGACCGAACGGATCGCCGAGATCATCGCCCAGTACGACCTGACCGTGAAGGCGATCATCCACACCCACGCCCACCTCGATCACATCTACTGCACGCGGGACATCAAGGAGACCCACGGCGGCGAGGTGTGCCTCCACCCCGGCGATCGGTTCCTCTACGACGGCGCCGCGATGCAGGCCGCGATGTTCGGCTGGGCGCCGCGCCCGATGGTGACGGTCGACCGCTGGCTCGCCGATGGCGAGGCGCTCGCGTTCGGCAAGCGGACCGCGCAGGTGCTCCACACGCCCGGCCACACCCCGGGCTCGGTCTGCTTCGAGGTGACCGTGCCGGGCGAGCGCACGCTGGTGTTCGCCGGCGACACCCTGTTCCGGCGCAGCGTCGGGCGCACCGACCTGCCCGGCGGCGACGCCAAGGTCCTGGCCGCGTCGATCCGGGAGCGGCTGTACACCCGTGACCTCGACGCGATCGTCGTGCCCGGCCACGGGCCGACCACGGTCCTCGGCGACGAGGCGCGGGCCAATCCGTTCGTCCGCGCCTGACGGTGCATCACCCGCGCCGCCGGTCGGTCGTCGACCCGCGCCGCTTGGTCGGCCGCGCGTCGGCGCTGCGCGGGAGCGGCTTCGGCGCCTCGGGCTCCGGCTGCCTCGCCAGGGCCGCTTCGACCTGACGGATCCGTCCTCGGCGACACGCTGCTGCGCAGCCTCGCGTCGGTCGCGGTCCGCAGGGGCCTTGGCCTCGCGCTTGAGCTCGTCGACGCGCTTGCGTGCAGCCGTCACGAAGTCAACCAGCCGCGGCTTGCGTCGGAACGACGCGGGCCTCGCCGAAGCGCGCACCTGCCTGCCGTCGTGGGTCACCCGTCGAAGCGTCACCAGCCCGGCTGCCATCAGCATGCCGAGCACCTCGGACATCAGTTGATCGAGCGCCGCGTCGTGGCCGACGCGGAACTCCGCCAGCAGGTGGTCGTTGATGCTGACGCCGCCGCAGATCCACTGGTAGGCCGCATGTTGCCTGCACAGCTCGGCCAGCTCGCGCGCTGACCCGACCCCTCGATCGTCGCGTACAGCCACAGGCCGACCAGACGCCCGGGATCTGGCGCCGGGACGTCCGCGGGGCCTACGCGGGCCTCGTTCGCTTCATCGAAGCGGCGCAGGTCGAGCCGCTCGACCGCGGCCCACAGGATCCGCGCGGGATGGTCCTCCGGGATCAACGGGTCGAGGTCGACGACCTCCAGGCCCACCTGGTCGCGGGCGGCCGCGCGCACCCGGGGTGCGCCCCGGGCCGTCGTCCGCTCCGCGTCCCTGATCTTCTCGGCGTCGAACCGGTCGTGCTGCGCCACGAACCGAGATGATCAGACGCGGGTCCGGATGTCCATCCGGACCCGCTGATCTGATCGGGACGCTCTCAGGCGGCCGACGCGGCGGCGGTCGCGCTCGGCGCGTGGTCGAGCTCGGCCAGCATCTGGTCGCCGGTCAGCTGATCGGCGGAGAGACCGCCGGCGTACTGGAGGAGGCCGGCCTGGTCGTAGCGCGCCTTGACGCGGTCGGAGAGCAGGCCGATCTCGCGCAGGTTGGGCACCAGCCGCGAGAACATCGTGTGCCGGAACTCCTGCATGCCGGGCGCGCGGGTGATGAACTCGCGCCAGGCGGCGCGGGGCAGGACGCCGGCGAACCACTCCTCGTAGACCTCGTAGGCCATGAACCGGTTGCGCATCAGCAGCGCGACCTCGAAGGCCCAGTCCTCGCGCTCGCGGCGCTCGCTCTCGGACAGCTGGGTCATCACGTGCTCGCGCAGGGCGAGCACGCCGTAGTGGACGTGGCGGGCCTCGTCCTGGATCACCATCTTGAGCAGCTGCTTGAGCAGGGGCTCCTTCGTGATCTTGTACAGCGTGCCGAACGCGCCGAGCGCGAGCCCCTCGACCATGATCTGCATGCCGAGGAACTTCATGTCCCAGCGGCTGTCGGTCATCAGCGCGTCGATGATGACGAACAGGTTGTCGTTGACCTGGTAGAGCTTCTCGAGCTTGGTGTCGAGGTAGCGGTGGAAGACCTCGACGTGGCGGGCCTCGTCGACGACCTGGGTGGCGCCGTAGAGCTTGCCGTCGAAGAACTGGACCGCCTCGGTCACCTGGGCCGCGGCCATCAGCGCGCCCTGCTCGCCGTGCAGGAACTGCGACAGCATCCACGAGACCAGGCTGTGCAGGAAGCGCTGGCGGTCGGCGGGCGCGAGCTTGATGCCGTGGGCCTCCAGCAGCGAGAAGTCGACGAACCGCGGCGGCAGGATCGGCACCTCCGGGTTGAGCGGATCGACCGAGGTCTGCCACGGCAGGAGCGTCTCGCCGTCCCACTGGCCGGCCTTGGCGCGCCGGTAGAGCTCGCGCATCTCGGGCTGATCGGACGGGTAGCTCCAGTCGAAGTAGGCGCCGTGGCTGGCCGGGAACACCGTCGGGGTGCCCTGCTTGCCGCGGCGCAAGATGAGGCCGCGGACGCCGGCGGGCCCGAGCGAGCGGGCGACCCGGGGGTCGCGCAGCTCGCGGAAGATGTCGACGACCTCGAGGTAGCGATCGACGGTGTCGCGGACGCGAGTCGGGAGGCGGGAGAGGAGCTTGTCGGAGAGCATGGTCACTCCTGGAGAGCGTCGGGTGGCGTCGCGGCGCGGGCGGCGACCACCTGCGCGAATACGGTGCGGACGGCGGCGGTGTGGAAGTGGATCATTGTTGCGTGGATCACGGGCAGCGCGCGTTCGATCATCGGGGCGACCGCGCGGGGATCCATGTCGCTCATGCGGCTGAACAGGAGCCGGGTCTCGTGCTCGACCAGCGCGTCGGCAGCGGCGGCGAACGGGATCAGGTCGTCGATCTCCCAGCCGCGCTCGGTCGAGAAGCCGAGCCCGCGGAACTGGCTCCACAGGTCGAGCAGCCACAGCGCGTCGGTGGCGAGCTCGCGGTCGTCTCCGGTGCCGCGGACCGAGACCAGGCCGATCTCGACCATGCGCTCGACCTCGGCGAGGGGGACCCCGTGGCGGGCCGCGGCCTCGGCCAGCGAGACGCCGCGATCGGCGCCGACCACCGCGGCCGGCAGGTGGGTCGAGACCTCGGCGAGCAGGTTGCGCTGGGCGTCGGGCAGGTCGTCGGTCTCGCCGGCGAGCAGCGCGCGGATGGCCTTGAGAGGCAGGAAGCGCTCGTCCTGGAGGCGGCGGATCAGGTGCAGGCGCTCGACGTGCTGGGGTCCGTACCAGGCCATGTTCTTGCCGGACTTCTCACCCTCGGGCAGCAGGCCAGCCTGGATGTAGAAGTGGATCGCCTGGCGCGACAGGCCGGTCTCGGCGCACAGGTCCTTCATGCGCAGCGGGCGGGTCACGCGGCAGCCTCGACCGTGCACGGGCCCAGGGGGCGGGCGCAGCACGCGAGGATGGTGCCGCGCGCGCGCTCGAGGTCGGTGAGGCAGTTGGGCTCGTCCATGGCGACCTCGCCGGCGGTGAGCGTCACCGCGCACGCGCCGCAGCCGCCCATCGCGCAGCTCAGCTTGAGCGGCACGCCGGCGGCCAGGCCGGCGTCGAGGATGGTGGCGCCGGGGGCGACGATCACGTCGAGCGAGACGCCGCCGCGGCGGATGGTCACCGGCTGGGCGGTGTCGGTCGACGAGGCGGCCCGGCGGGCGGGGGCGGTGAAGCGCTCCTCGCGGATGAGCGCAGGTGGCACCGCGCGGGCGGTCAGGGCCACGCGCGCCTCGGCCATCATCGCCTCGGGGCCGCACACGTAGTGCGCCGCGCCGGCGGGCACGTCGTGCAGCCCGGCGGTGACCGTCGCGGCGTCGAGCCGACCGGCGGTGGCGCCGGGGCGGCCGGCGGGATCCTCGAGGACGTGGCGGACTGCGAGGCGGCCGGTGGCGGTCAGACCGTCGAGCTCGGCGGCGAAGATGATGGAGGCCGCGTCGCGGTTGCCGTAGAGCAGGGTGGCGGTGGAGCCGGGCTCGCCCGCGAGCAGGGCACGGAGGATCGACATGATCGGGGTGATGCCGCTGCCGCCGGCGATCGCCACGACGTGGCGGCCGGCCGTGGGCTCGGGGACCAGGGTGAACTCGCCCGAGGGCCCCAGCACCTGCAAGCGCATCCCGGGCGCGGCGTGCGCGTGCAGGTACGACGACACCCGGCCATCGGCGATCCGCTTGACCGTGAGGGTCACCGTGTCGGTGACGAGGTGCGACGACGATGCGGAGTAGGCCCGCCGCAGCGGCTCGGCCCCCGGCTCGGTCGCGACCAGCACGGTGAAGAACTGGCCGGGCAAGAACCCGATCGCCAGCCCGGCCGGGTCGCGCAGCACCAGACTGAGCGCATCGGGCGTCTCTCGCCGCACCTCCACGACCTCGAGCGACCGCGCCCGCGCTGCCGACCCGGCCTCCCGGACCACCGGGTACACCGGCGACGGCGGCCTCACGATCACTGCCGGCGGATTCCGGCCCAGCAGGCCGTCGACCACCATCCGCACATCGCGCCGGAGCGCCGTCATGGACATCGACATCGTGAGAACCACCCTCGTCGATCACCGCCCTTTACGTCAAGTGTCATTTGACACTTCACCCATCAGCCACCTGCGGACTGATTACTTACAAGTACTTACTAATCTGCGGGCGCCTGCCACCTTGTGGCGTTCACCGATTCAAGTGGTTCATCTAGTTGGTACGGTAGGCCAATGGCCGGCTTCACGCGGCGCGAGTGGCTGAAGACCACGGGGGCCGGCACGGCGGCGGCGGTGCTGCCGCATGGCGGTTGCGGCGGCGATGGGGCCGAGGCCACGGCGCTGGTGATGGAGGTCACCGAGGACCGGGCGATCGTCGCGGTCTGGTCGGCCGCGGCCACGTCGGCCGAGGTCGCGATCGAGACGCTGGCCGGCGAGCCGGTTGGGCGGTACCCGGTCGCGCTCGGGGCCGGCGGGACCGGCTCGGTCGACGCCCTCGGGCTCGCGCCCGGCACGACCTACCGCGCGCACGTCCGCACGAGCGACGGCACCGACCTGCCGCCGTACACGTTCGTCACCGCGCCCGCCGACGGTCGCACCGTGCGCATCGCGGTCGGCGCTGACATCGACCCCGACCCGGCCTACGACTCGCCCATCTTCGACACGCTGGCGACCGCCGGCGCCGACCTCTACGTCTCGCTCGGCGACTGGCCGTACGCCGACAACCCGCCGTTCACCGGCACCGCCGACAGCTGCCGCAGCCGCCACGTCGAGGCGCGCACCGCCGCCAAGCTCCAGGCCTGGCTCACCCGCACGTCGGTGCGCGGCATCTACGACGACCACGAGGTCCGCAACGACTGGGACGCCGCCAGCGTCGCCGCCGACCCGACGCTCCACGCGACCACGCTGGCGGTGTGGGACGAGTTCTTCCCGCTCCGCGGCGGTCCCGACATCCCCCGCTACCGGCACTGGGCGTGGGGCCCCCACGTCGACTGCATCCTGCTCGACACCCGCCGCTACCGGTCGGCCTCCGACGCCCCCGACGGTTCCGAGAAGACCATGCTCGGCGCGGTGCAGCGCGCGTGGCTGCTCGACCGCGTCACGACCAGCCGCGCGCCGTTCAAGCTCGTCTTCACGTCGGTGCCGCTCGACTACGGCCACGGGGTCGATCACTGGGCCGGCTACACGGTCGAGCGCGACGGCCTCCTCGACGCGATCGCCGACGCCGGCACCACCGGCGTCCTGTTCGTCGCCGGCGATCAGCACTGGTTCGCGTCGCAGGTCCACCGCCACGGCGCCCGCGAGATCCAGGTCGGGCCGCTCGCGCGCGCGCCGTTCACGCCGCCGTCGGGCTACCCGGGCGTGCTCGCGACCGCTGCGGTCTACAACTTCGGCGTGCTCGACGTCGCCGCCGACACGCTGCGCGTCCGCGCGCTCGGCGCCGACGGCGCGGTGCTCCACGACGAGACCTTCGCTCCCGACGACCTGCGCCTGCGCCGCACCTGAGCGAGGCGGCGCCGAGCCGTACCGATGGCGCGCCAGCCCGCGGCCGACCCCTGGGATTCGCCGTCGGTCAGACCGGCGGTCTCGACCGTCACTCCCAGGCGATGTCGACGCCCTCTTCGCCGTCTTCGAGCGCGCTCTCGAGCATCGCGAGGAGCTCGGGGTCGCACTTGTTGTCGGAGAAGAGCTCCAGGGTGTCCTGGTCGATGAAGTAGTCCTGATCCTCGTCGTCCTCTTCCTCGAGCATGCCGACGAGGAACTTCAGCTGCGACTCGGTGAGCTGTCCGAGGGTTTTGTCGTTGTCGACCCGATACAAACGCGCCATCCCCGGAGTCTGCCCGTATCCTCGTCCGCTGGTCAACGCGGGGCGCGACCCGGCATAGTTCCTTCATGCCGGTGATCGACGCCCACGCCCACTTCGAGCCGCGCATGCTCGACCTGCCGGCATTGCTGGCCCAGATGGATGGCCGCGGCATCGATCGCGTGGCCCTCATCCCTTGCATGAACGACCCGCTGCCGGAGTCGCCGCGCGGCTTGCTCTCGGTGGTCCGCCGGCTGATGCGTTCGAGCTGCTGCCACGGCCTGGCCCGGGTGGTGGCCGCCACCACGATCACCGACGAGGGAGACCTGCGGTTCGGTGGCCACGAGTACGCGATCTACCCGCGCCCCGACAACGCCGCGGTCGCCGAGGTCCTGGTCGCCCACCCGACCCGCTTCCTCGGCTGGATCTTCCTCAACCCGCGCGCCGCGGTCGGCATCGACGAGCTCGAGCGCTGGCGGCACGTCCCCGGCTTCGTCGGGGTGAAGCTGCACCCACACTGGCACGGCTTCACCCTCGACGAGGCGGTGCCGATCGCCCGCCGCTGCGAGGCGCTCGGGCTGCCGATCTTGATCCACCTCGGCTTCGGCCGCCGTGGCGACTGGCGGGTCCTGGCCGACGCCTGCCCGCGCCTGCGCCTGCTGTTCGCCCACGCCGGCATCCCCCACTACGACCGTCTGTGGGGCGCGATCCGCGACGACGCGCGGCTCGCGATCGATGTGTCGAGCCCGTACCTCGACGAGCGCCTGGTCCGCGACGCGGTCGCCGCGGTCGGGCCGGCGCGGGTCGTCTACGGCACCGACGCGCCCTACGGCTTCCACGACGCCGACGGTGGCTACGACTACGGCTGCATCCGCGGCTGGGTCGAGCGGCTCCCGCTCGTCGCGCGCGACATCGACCGCGTCCTCGGCGGCAACGTGCTCGAGCTGTTCGACCGCCGGGCTTGAGCCGAGCGTCGCGAGGCGGCTCTGGATGTGCGCCCAGCATGCGGCGCGACCGGCCTCCGGGCCCGGACCCAGCCGAGGTCCCAGCTCAGAATTCGCGGGCGCTGCGCGCGAAGTCGGTGCCGCCACCGCCCGGTCGGCCCGCGACCTCGGTCGGCGCGGTCCCGCGCACGAACCACAGGTCGAGGGCCCCGCCGGCGCCGGGCGCCGCCCGGAGCCCCGACTCGCGGTCGATGCGGGCCTGCTCGAGGCCGTCGGGAGGCGGCCCCGGCACCGCGCGGGCCGGCCGGTCCCCCTCGGCGGCGCGCACCAGCCGCACCCACGACGGCAGCGCGGCGCGGGCGCCGTCGTCGCGCGGCCCCAGCTTGATCGCCGGGTCGTCGTGGCCGACCCACACCACCGTCACCAGCCGGTGGGTGAACCCGGCGAACCAGGCGTCGCTGTTGTCGTTGGTGGTGCCGGTCTTGCCCGCGGCCGGTCGGCCGATCGCGCGCGCGTCGGTGCCGGTGCCGCGGCGGACCACGCCGGTCATGAGATCGGTGAGGAGGAACGCGGTCCGCTCGTCGAGCAGCGCCCCGCCGGTCGCGCCGACCCGCCGGTCGGGATCGCGGCCCGCGAGCGCGGCCAGGCGATCGAGGCGGCGCGCCGGATCGAGCGTCGGGTCCTCGGGCACCGCCGCATCGAGCAGCACGTCGTCGCCGCGGCGCACCCGCACGACCACGCGCGGATGGACGTCCCAGCCGCGCCGGGCGAACACGGCGTACGCGCGGGCGAGCTCGATCGGCTTCACGCACGACGCGCCGAGCGCCATCGGACGCAGGTCGGTGATCGGCGTCGACACCCCGAGCCGCCGGGCCAGCGCGATCACGGCCTCGGCGCCGACCCGGTCGAGCACGTCGATCGCCGGCGCGTTGATCGACAGCGCCAGCGCGTCGGCGACCAGCGCGATCCCTCGGAACGCCTTGCCCGCGCGCGGCTTCCAGTGCACGCCGGTCATCTCGTCGTACTCGGCGACCGGCGCATCGCGCAGCGGCGTGCCCTGCGTGATCGCGCCGCGCTCGAGCGCCGCGCCGTACACCAGCGGCTTCCACGCCGAGCCCGGCTGCCGGCACGCCTGGGTCAACCGGTCGAACTGGCTGCGCCCCCACGCCTGGCCCCCGACCATCGCCTCGACGTAGCTGGTGCGGTGATCCCAGACCACCGCGGCCATCTCCGGCACGCCAGTGCCGCGGTCGAGCCGGCGCGCGACCCGGGTGGCCTCGTCCTGGGCGGCCCGCGCCAGCGTCGGCACCGCGGCGGTCTCGACGATGAGACCGCCGCGGGCGACCTCGTCGGGGATCGACGCCACCACCAGCCGGCGGACGTGCTCGGTGTACCAGGGCGCGCGGCTGCCGTAGACCTCGGCCCGCCGCGCCAGCCCGAGCGGCCGAGCGGCCGCGGTGGTCGCCTCGGCTGCGGTGAGCCAGCCGGCGCGTGCCATCCGGGCCAGCACCTCGTCGCGGCGGACCCGACCCGCGACCGGATCGCGCCAGGGATCGAGCCGCGACGGCGCCTGGATCAGCCCGGCGATCAGCGCGGCCTCGGCGACGTCGAGATCAGCGAGCGGCTTGCCGAAGTACGCCTCGGCGGCGGCGGTGACGCCGTAGGCGCCGGCCCCGAAGAACACCAGGTCGAGATAGGCGGCGAAGATCGCGCGCTTCGAGAACGCGCGCTCGAGGCGGCGCGCCAGCAGGACCTCGCGGAACTTGCGCTCGAGGCTGCGCTCGTTGCCGATCGTGACCGGCAAGAGGTTGCGCGCGAGCTGCTGCGTGATCGTCGAGGCGCCCTCGCGGACCCGGCCGGCTTGGTAGTTGACCCACGCCGCGCGCACGATCGCCCGGTAGTCAGCCCCGTGATGGCTGGCGAACCGCGCGTCCTCGGCCGCGAGCACCGCGTGGACCAGCGCCAGCGGGATCCCCTGGCCGCGCGCGAGCGTCCGGCGCCCGGTGACCGCGCCGTCCACGAACAGCAGCTCGGCCAGCAGGGTGCCGTCGGCCGCGACCAGCCGCGAGGTCTGCGGCGCGCCGGCGGTCCACGCCGCCAGGTCGGGCACCGCCGGGAGATCCCGCGCCCACGCCCGCAGCTGCAGCACCACCCAGCCGCCCGCGAGGACCGGCGCCGCGATCAGCGCCCACGCGATCAGCACCAGCGGCAGGCGCCACCAGGCGCCACCGGTCCGGCGGTTGCGGACCACGACGCGCGGTGGCCGCGATGGATTCAAGCCCGGCCTCGCGGTCGATCCTTCGGCCGGGTGCTCGCTGCTGCGCCCGCCGGGGACGGAGCCGCGCCGCCTGGCCGCGCCTGGCTCATGGCATCGCGAACAGCGGCATCTGCCGCGGCGGCCCCAGCGCGCGCGCCCGCGCGCCGATCGCGCCCGCGATCTCGTCGGCCCACGGGCCGGTCACCGCCACCTCGGTGGCCCCGCTGGCGGCGACGAACCCGAGCAGCGCCGCGCGATCGGCCGCCGCGCTCCAGGCGATCGGCCGATCGACGCCGAGCGCGCGCACCCGGTCGCGCTCGACCGCCAGCCCCGAGGCCAGCGCGACCTTCGCCGGTAGCCCGCGCACGGCCGTGGTCACCCGCGCCCGATCGGCGACCGGCCATACCAGCGCGCGGCCGTGCGCGACCGTGCGGCGCACCGCGACCGCCACGCCGACCTCGGCGACCCGCCGCGCGGCCTCGACCACGCCGCGATGTCCGGCGACGACGATCCCGGCCCCGGCCAGCGCGGCCGCGACGTCGAGCCCCTTGAGCGGCGAGGTCACCAGGATCACCGGCACCGCGCCCGCCTCGAGCACCTCGCGCGCGAAGGCGATCACCTCGGCCGGGCCCGCGTCGAACCGGTGGTGATCGGCGCCGTAGGGCGCCGCCACCACCAGCGTGTCACACGGCCGCAGCTCGGCGGCCCCGCCCAGCCCGCGTCCGGTCGGGGCGACCGCGCCGGCGTAGAGCACCCGGTGGCCGCTGGCGTCGACCGCGAGCGCGGCCGCGCCGACCGCGTAGCCGCTCGGCAGGAGCTCGAGGCGCACGGTGCCGAGGGTGAACGGCCGCCGCAGCGGCGCCGCCAGGTGCGAGTCGGCGCGCGCCCCGAGCAGCGCGAGCGTCTCGGTGGTCGCGATCAGCTGGCCATGGCCGGCTCGGCCGGTCCGATCGGCCGACGACACGAAGCACACCGCGCGGGCGCGCCGCGCGTCGCACCACACCGACGTGCCGAGCACGTGGAGGCCGTCGCGCCAGCTCACGCCGACGGACGTCAGCACGCGGGCCCGACGCTTCATCGCCGCACACTGCCACGCACCGCCGATCCCCGCAATCCGCCGGCCGGCCGGCTGGCCGCGGAGGCGCCGCGGCCATGATGCTGCATGACCGGCCGGCTCGTTCGCGCGGAGGCGTGGCCCCCGAAGCACCCCGCGCCGCCCGCCCGAGCCGGTCTGCCGTCGCGCGGCGACCCTCAGGCCAGGACGTCTTCGGGCAGACTGCCGGTCAAGAACGCCTGCTCGAGCGCGTCGACGGCGGCGACCACCTCCGCCAGCTCGGCGTGGGGCATCTGGAACACGATGCCCATGCCGGGGGTGTCTTCGTCCTCGGGCACGACCGTGTGGGTGACGACGCCGGTCACCGACAGCGGCTGGGCGCGACCGGGCACCCGGATCAGCAGGTGGACCTCGGCGTCCTCGGGCAGCGGCGCGTCCGACACGACGAACACACCCTGCTCGTTGATGTCGCGGGTGTGGCTCTCGCACGGCCCTTCGAGGCCGCCGTAGGTCACGGGCAGGCGGACCGGCAGGCGGCGGTTCGCGCGCAGGTTCAACAGCCCGCCGCGGACGAAGCCGTTGAGGTAGTTGACCTTCTCGCGCTCGCTGGTCCCGAGCGCGACCATGCAGCCGTGCGGCTGCGCCGCGCGGTGGCCGATCACCTGGCCGCGCAGGATCACCCGGGGACCCTCGTCGCCGCAGGTGAGATCGACGCGGAGATCGACGCCGACCGGGGGCGGATCCTCTCCGGCGACGAAGACGGTCCCGTCGCGCGGGTCGAAGACCTTGATCCAGTCCGCGGTGCTGGCGAGTCGGAGATCGATGCGCACGGACCCTCGGCACGCATGGTAGCCCATGCGGGCGGGCTCTGTCCGCTCGCCGGCCGCCTAGCCTGATGCCGAACGGACAGGCGCAAGCGTTCGGGTCGAGCAGTTCCGTGGGTCCGGCGCGACGCCGAAGCGGCGCCCGTCTGCCGGCTGCTACTTGCCCACATGATCCCGCACATTGTCAGGTCGACCCGAAGGCGCAGCGCGGAGCCCAGGCGACTCGCGAGCCCGCTCGGCTTCCGAGGCCCGAGCCACCGAGTCCCGAGTGCCGATCGTCGAGGGGGCTGGGCGCGGCTTGGCTCGTCGCGGTGTCGCCGCGGCCGAGCCGGGCGCGCGGCGGTGGGGCCCGCCGCGTCTTCTCGGTGGTCGGGCGCACGGCGCTCTGGCGCTCGGCGCTCGGAAGACGTGACGCGCCGCCGAGGGCGCCGCCGAGGTGGCGGGTGCGTGGCGTCGCGGTGCGAACCGAGCACTCGCCAAGAAGCCCTGACTCAACTCGTCATTCGATCGGAGCGCTGCCCCTCACCAGACGGCCAGCCCGCCGCGGAGCGCGGCGACCACGCTGGACGTCCGCCGTCGGCCTTCGGGATCCAGCACCAATTCCGAGCTCTGCCCTTCGACACGGCGGCTGCGGCGCCCGCTCAGGGCCACCGGGGTGAGCGCTTCCGATCACATGAAGACTTGTGATCAACCCCGAGGGCAGAGGGCAGCCGGTCGAAGATCACGTGCGGCACCTCGCCGGTCTGCCGTCTGCCGTTCGACACGGCGCTTCGGCCGGCTCGGGCCACCGGCAAGGGGAGCGCTTCGATCGCAGCGCGGAGGAGGACCGAACCTTACGGGCGAGGCCGGCGGGCAGACACCCGGTGTCCGCCCTGACCGATCCGGAGCAGCGCAGGGGCCCGCACCGCGCGGCTCGGTCAGCGCAGCTGGAAGCGCAGCGTGCCGCGCGTGCCGGCGCGATCGACGTCGATCGCGAGCTGCTTGGCCGAGCCGAGCCGCGCGTACGCGGCCGCGGCGTCGTCGATGCCGCGCATTGGTTTGCCGTCGATCGCGGTCGCGACGTCGCCCGGGCGCAGGCCGAGGGTCCAGAAGTACGAGCCGCTGGCGATCTTGCCGAGTCGCACGCCGCGCTCGACGCGGGTGAAGCCGACCTCGCTGCCGAGCCGGGCGAAGTCGGCGAGGGCGGCCTCGAGCTCGCGGCGCTGGATCGACAGCGGCTCCTTGCGGATCGCCAGATCGCCGGGTGAGCCTGGCGCCGCGGTCGGGGCGATCGGCTTGGCCGCGGCCGGTGCCGGCACCACCGTGGGCGCGCGGTCCGCGTACGGATCGACGACCGCGGTGTCTTGCATGCTCGCGCGCTGCTCGGGCGGCGCCAGCACCTCGCGCACGGCGGCCAGCCCGTACGGATCGAGCAGATCGAGATACGGATCGAGGAGCGGCGTGCTGCGCGGCTCGCCCGCGCGCGTCGAGGCGACCGCGGGTGCCGCGGGCTGGGGCGCATCGGGATCGACCACCAGGATCACTTCGCGTCCGTCGCGGCCGAGCACGACCTGGTCGTCGTCGATCTCGACCACGTCGAAGGCGCCCAGGCGCTCGCCCTCGCTGACCAGGACATGGGCGCCCCGATCGCGGTCGAAGACCAGGGCCTGTCGAGTCTCCGGCAGCAGCTTCACCACGCGGAACGGCACCTTCCCGATGCGGGCGCGTGCCGCTTTCCCCTTGGATCCCGAGGGCCTGGGTGCGTCGGCCGACGCCGCACCCGCCGTCACGGCCAGGCCGAGCACGAGCGACGCAAGCGTTCGACGCAACAGCATGGTCCCCGATTATGCAAGCGACATTCCCCGCTCGCAAAGCCATCTTTTCGGAACGCTACGCGGTGCCGGGAGCGGTCGGCGTGACCGCGCCTTCACACCGTGAGCCCACCCGGCGCCGGTCCGCCCGCGCGGACCCGCGCGCATCAGCGACCGACCCGGGTAAGTCGCCAGCTGCTCCAGCTCACATCCGAGCGCGACTGGGGGCCCGACCAGGCCTGCCCCTCACCGACCGTCAGCTACTTCGCGCCCGCCTTCGGTTCCTTGGTCTGGAACTCCGACAGGTCGAGATCCTCCAGCTCTTTCAGGTCCTCGGCGGTGAGGTGCCCGGCGGCCGCGGTCTCGGCGGCGCCCGGGGTGGACGAGTCCTTGTGACCATCGCCGGCCCTGAGCTGCGGCGCGGCGCCGCCCTTGGGCCCCTCGAGCATGCCCATCTTCGCCTTGAGCTCCTGCAGCGCCTCGTCCTCGGCGCCCGCGCCGGTCTCGAGCGCGAGGAACTTCGACTCGAGGGTGTCGCCCGACAGCTCGCCGGCAAGCTCGGCGCCCGCCTCGGCCTCGGCCTCCATCAGCGCGATGCGGTCGGACATGCGATCGAACGTGTCGAACGCGCTGGTGTCGCCCAGCCCCTGCATCGTGTTGGCGATCGACTGCTGCGCCTCCGCCCGCTTCTTGCGGGCGATGAGGATGTTCTTCTTGCGCTTGGCTTCCTCGATCTTGTTGTTGAGGAGCCGCAGCGCGTCCTTCAGCTTCTCGACCGCCTGCTTCTGGCCGAGCCACTGCGTCTGGAACTGCTCGGCGATCGTCTCGTGCTCCTGCTTGCGCACGAGCGCCTGACGGGCAAGCGCGTCGTCGCCGGCGCGCACGGCGACCATCGCCTTGCGCTCCCACTCCTTCGACTTCTCTTGTTCCGCAGTGGACTGCTTCTGCAGCTTTTTTTCGTCTGCGATCGCGACCGCGACCGCCTTCTTGGCCTCAGCCAGTTGCTGCTGCATCTCGAGCAGCACCTGGGTGAGCATCTTCTCCGGATCCTCAGCCTTCGTGATGAGGTCGTTAATGTTGCTCTTGATGAGGGTGCCGAGCCTGGAGAAGATTCCCATTATGTTTTCCCGTGCTTTCGCTCTCGGCACGAGCCTACGGGATCAGGTGCGTGGTTGCAACGTGCGGCCGGCGCGTGCTACCTCGACGCGAGCGTCGCTTCCGGCGTCGTGCGCGCCATGACCACCGGCATCACCGGCAACACGCTGCCGCGCCACGTCGGCATCATCATGGATGGCAACGGCCGCTGGGCTCAGGAGCGGGGGCTGCCCCGCATCGAGGGCCACCGGATCGGCGCCGAGAGCGTGCGGGACGTGACCCGGGCCGCCCGCGAGCTCGGGCTCGAGGCGCTCACGCTCTACGCGTTCTCGTCGCAGAACTGGGCACGACCCGCCGACGAGGTCCGGGCCCTCATGGGCCTCCTGCGCGACTACCTCCACGACGAGCGTCCCGAGATCATGGAGAACGGGATCCGCCTGCACGCGATCGGCGATCTCGAGCGCCTGCCGGCCATGGTCCGCGAGCCGCTCGACGCGCTCGCCCGCGACTCGGCCCACCACCAGGGCATGACCCTGACGCTGGCGCTCTCCTACGGCGGCCGCGAGTCGTTGGCCCGGGCCGCCCAGGCGCTGGCGCGCGACGTGGTCGCCGGCAAGATCGCGCTGGCGGAGATCGACGTCGATCATCTCGGCCGCTACCTGCCGACCGCCAAGCTGCCGCCGCTCGACGTGCTGGTCCGCACCAGCGGCGAGCAGCGGATCTCCAACTTCATGTTGTGGGAGCTCGCGTACGCCGAGCTGGTCTTCGTCGACGTGATGTGGCCCGACTTCCGCCGCGCCGAGCTGCAGGCCTGCCTCGATCAGTATGCGGGCCGCGAGCGCCGCTTCGGGCTGACCTCGGCCCAGGTCGCTCCCGGCGACAGCGACGTCGAGACCCAGGCCTGACGCCGCGAGCCAGGAGGCTCGCCGCCGGGGCTTGCCGTCGGCCGGCCTTGACGCGCCCGACGGCGCACGGTTAGCTGCGCCCCCGTGGCACTCGGCAACCTTGCATCTCGCGCGCTGGTCGCGGTCGTCGCCGTTCCGGTGCTGCTGCTGGCCTTCTACCAGCAATCGCCGGTGTGGACCTGGCTCATCGTCCTGCCCGCCTCGCTGCTCGCGATGTGGGAGCTGTTCGCGATGACGCTACCCGACCGCCGCGACCGCATCGCGAGCCTGGTGTTCGGCGCGCTCACCGTCATCGCCTGGTACTGGATGCACCCGGCGTCGCTGACGACGGACGCGGCCTGGGCGCGGCCGCTCGCCGACGGCCGCCACATGGTCCTCGTGCTGGCGGTGCTCGGCCCGACGCTCTACTACCTGTTCCGCTACGGCGACGTGGCGACCGTCGCCCAGCGCATGGCGTACACGATCTTCGGGATCGTCTACGTCGGCGTGCTGTTCACGCACATGGCCGAGATCAAGCGCGACTTCGGGCCGCATGGCGGCGACATGGTCGTCTTCGTGCTCGCCGCGGTGTGGCTCGGCGACACCGGCGCCTACTTCGCGGGCAAGGCGTTCGGCAAGCACAAGCTCTACCCGGCGGTGTCGCCCAAGAAGACGTGGGAGGGCGCGGCCGGCGGTCTGGCCGGCTCGCTGGTCGGCGGCATCCTGATCAAGGTGCTCCGGCTCGACGACATGACCTGGGTCGACGTCGTGCTCCTGACCCTCCCCGGCGCCGCGCTCGCGCAGATGGGCGACCTGGTCGAGTCGCTGGTGAAGCGGTCGACCGGCGTGAAGGACTCGGGCTCGATCCTGCCCGGCCACGGCGGCATGCTCGACCGCTTCGACGCCGTGCTGTTCTTCGCGCCCTGGGTCTACGTCTACGTGCAGCTGAAGGCCGTCTTCTCGGCGCTCTGATCCGCCTCGCTTCGCTCAACTCAGGCGGCGAGCTGCGCCAGGTACACCCGCGCGCGGCCGGCCCACTCGCTGGCGGTGTCGAGCTCGAGGTAGCGCTCGAGGTGCCGGCGCGCCTGCGAGGCGCCGCCGACCCGGGCCAGGGCCAGGCCGAGGTTATAGTGCGCGTCGGCGAAGTCGGGGGCGAGCTGGCAGACCCGGCGCAGCTCGGCGATCGCGAGGTCGGTCTCGCCGAGATCCTCGAGCAGGTTGCCGAGGTTGTAGCGAGCCTCGGCCTGCGCCGGATCGTGGTCGAGCGCGCGCTCGTACAGGCGGCGGGCCTCGACGTGGTCGCCGGCGCGGTAGCGCAGGTTGCCGAGGTTGGTCATCGCGGCGGCCAGCGCGCCGTCGACCTCGAGCGCGCGTCGGTACAGCGACTCGGCGACGGTGTGCTCGCCGCGGTCCTCGGCGGCGCACGCCTCCATGAAGCAGGTGTACGCGGTCGGGCCCAGGTTGGCCTCGGTCGGGTCGTCGTCGACCGCGACCGCGACGATCGCGGTGGGCCCGGTGGCCTTGGCCCCGGCCAGCTCGGCGAGCTGCCCGCCCAGCGCGGGCAGGTTGAACGCCATCACGACCTGACCGGTGGCCGGCACGAACGCGACATCGTCCTCGATCGCGACGATGGTCTCGCCGTCGGAGCACACCCGCAGGCGCAGGGTCGGGTGGGCGTCGCTCGGCAGCGCCTTGCGGAGGGCCTCGAGGTTCTTGCGCACCGCCTGCGGCGTGAGCCCGGCGGCGAGCAGGTCCTTGGCGGCCTTCACCGCGCACAGATCGCGGAACGTGTAGAAGAACCGGCCGCCCTTGCGGACGGTCGGGCCCACGAAGCCGGTCTGCATCCAGTAACGCAGGCGGGACTCCTGCAGCGCGAACAGGCGAGCGACGTCTCGGATGCTGTAAAGCTCGGTCACGACTTCCTCCGGAGGCTGGCCTCGACGTTGAGGGCGAACAACACGCTCGCGCCCTTGGCGCGGACCTCGAGATCGATCTCGGGCTGGATCAGGGTGCCGCCGGCGAGCCGGCTCGCCTCGGCGAACGCCATCGCCCGGGCGCGGTGGCGGACCCGGGAATCGGCGGGCGCCAGCTCGGCGAACCGGCGCGCGGTCGAGGCGTCGGGGTGGTCCGACAGGCGCGGCGTCAGCGCCTCGAGGTCGACCGTGATGAGCGACGAGCCGGCGTAGGCGTCGCCGTCCAGGTGGCCCTCGGACACCACCTTCATCGCCTCGAACACCAGCTCGAGCGCGGTCGGCGACAGGCCGAGGTCGACCCGGCGCTGGAAGACCGTGAGCCGGCGGGTCAGCGCCATCGGCTTGCGGAGCGACGCGGCCGCCGAGAGCGGCGGTGCGGGCACCGGTGCGGGCGCCGGGGGTGGCGGTGGACCCGCGGGCGCGCCCCGGACGAGGTCCGAGGCGTTGCGGCGCGAGAGCCGCGCGCGGGTCGTGACGGCCATGTTCGGCACGCTACACACGCCGGCGCACCGTGGCCACTTTTCTCTACATGTAGGATATCGGCCGCGCAAGCGACAGGCCGGACCCAACCATGTTACCTCCAGGGAGCCACGATGCTGGACCCCCGTCAGTACCCGATCCTGGTCGTCGACGACGAACAAGACAACCTCGATGCCTTCCGGTTCAACTTCCGGAAGGTCTTCGACATCATCAGCGCGGGCAGCGGGCCCGAAGCGCTGGAGCTCCTGAAGGAGCGCGACGTCGCGGTGATCATCACCGACCAGCGCATGCCCAAGATGACCGGGCTCGAGCTGCTCAAGGAAGCCAAGGTGATGCGACCCGACGCGGTCGGCATCATCTTGACCGCGTTCACCGACGTCGACGTCCTGGTCGACTCGATCAACCTGGGGCAGGTGTACCGCTACATCACCAAGCCCTGGGACGCGAAGGAGGTCCGCGGCGTCCTCCAGTACGCGCTCGATCGCTTCCACCTGCAGCGCGAGAACCGGAAGATGGCGGCCCAGCTCGCCGACTACACCGGCTACCTCAACCAGCAGCTGCACGGCGAGTTCGACTTCGGCAACATCATCGGCGAGTCGGCGGCGCTGCGCGAGGTGCTCGACAAGGTCGAGCAGGTCGCCCCCACCAGCTCGACCGTGCTGCTGCGCGGCGAGACCGGCACCGGCAAGGAGCTGGTCGCCCACGCGATCCACATCAACTCGGCGCGCGAGCACAAGCCGTTCGTCCGGGTCAACTGCGCGGCGCTCGCGCCCGGCATCCTCGAGAGCGAGCTGTTCGGTCACGAGAAGGGCAGCTTCACCGGCGCGCTGCAGCGGCGGCCCGGGCGGTTCGAGCTGGCCGACGGCGGCACCCTGTTCCTCGACGAGGTCGGCGACCTGCCCATGGAGGTCCAGATCAAGCTGCTGCGCACCCTGCAGGAGCGCGAGTTCGAGCGGGTCGGTGGCACCGAGACGATCAAGGTCGACGTCCGCATGGTGTCGGCGACCAACCGCAACCTCGAGCAGATGATCGAGGACGGCGAGTTCCGCGAGGACCTGTACTACCGGCTCAACGTCTTCCCGATCAACCTGCCAGCCCTGCGCGACCGGCTCGACGACATCCCGGTGCTGGCCCAGCACTTCGTCACCAAGTTCGCCCGGCAGATGGGCACCCGGCCCACCCCGATGCTGCCCGAGGCGTTCGCCAAGCTGCGCGAGTACCTGTGGCCGGGCAACGTGCGCGAGCTCGAGAACATCATCGAGCGCGCCATGATCCTGTCGCGCGGCGGCGAGCTCGGCGCCCAGCACCTGGACTTCGGTCGGCGCACCACCCACCAGCCGTCGGGCGGCTACCCGGTGGTCTCGCACGAGCCGGTGGCCACGGCGGCGCCGGCGGCGGCGGCCGACGATGGCCGCTCGCTGGCCGAGCGCCTGCTCGAGAGCGAGCGCAAGGAGATCGTCCTCGCGGTCGAGAAGAGCAAGGGCAACATCGCGTCGGCCTCGCGCATCCTCGGGATCAACCGGTCGACCCTGTACTACCGGCTGCGCAAGCACGGCCTCGAGCACCTGCTGCCGACCAAGCTCGCGGTCGGCGACGAGGCGCCCGCGCTGTCGACCGAGCCGGCCGGCAGCTGACCGCGGCAGCCGACCGGCTCACCGCGGCGCACCGTCGCTCACTCGAAGATGCTGC
This sequence comes from Kofleriaceae bacterium, assembly GCA_046597055.1. Lineage (GTDB taxonomy): Bacteria > Myxococcota_A > Polyangia > Haliangiales > Haliangiaceae > UBA2376. Next base: position 24,160 of record JBKJLC010000229.1, read on the forward strand.
CGAGCTGCCGGGCCGACGTGCCTTCCTTCTCCTGACGGAGCAGGAAGTAGGCGATCGCCGGGAGCACGGCGGCGTAAGGCGCGACCAGCACCATCCGCCCGAGCTCGGCAAACAGATACGGCGTCCACTGGCTCGCCGACGCGGTCGCCGGATCGCCCAGCATCGCCCGCTGGAGCCCGAAGGTGGTGACTGCGATCGGAATGCCCGACAGCATGGACAGGCCCACGAGACCCCATCGATTACCCTTGGTGAGCTCGCGGCTGCGACGCAGCGCCCCCACGAGGCCGGGCCGCTCGACGACCGACGCCGGGATTGCCACGAACAGCATGTACATCACGATCAGCCCAGGGACGAACAGCGCCAGCATGCCGACCCCGATCGCCAGCCACATCAGCACGCTGACGCCCAGGATCGGGAGCGCGCGGCGGACGCCGACGCCGAGGCTGGACGCCAGGCTGGCGCGCTCACCGCGAAGATCCATGACCACCCCGTAGGTCACGGTGCCGGTCAGCAGGGAGTTGATCAAGAAGACGCCCAGGGGGAGCAGCAGCGACAGCCGGCTGAGCTCCGCGGCCTCGGGCGCGCCCCGGGTCGCGACGATCACCCAGCCCAGCAGCGGCAGGTAGAGGATCGCGGTGAGGACGGTGAACGGGATGAGGTTGCGGAACCAGGCGACGAAGCTCAACCGCAACGCCGTGCCGATCGAGAAGTCAGGACCAGGAGACTGGAACATGCCGACACTGTCGGCGGGCGCGCGCGCGGGTTGCGTGCGGACCCGGGAAAATAGCGGCAGCGCCGCCCGCGGCCGCCGAGGCCCCGGCGCGGGGCGCCGACCGGCACCGATCCGCGCAGCTGCTACAGTCCGGCCGTGCGACTGCTGTTCATCGTCGATCCTCTCGAGCGTCTGGCCCTGGCCGGAGACACGTCGTACGCCTTGATGCTCGAGGCGCAGCGGCGCGAGCACGAGGTCTGGACCTGCCAGCTCGAGCACCTCGGGCTCGAGCATGACGATCCCATCGCCGAGGCCCGCCTGACGCTGGTGCGGCAGGCGCCGACCCCGACCGAGGCGTTCTCGATCGAGCAGGAGGTCACGATCCCGCTCGAGGCGTTCGACATCGTCCTCATGCGCAAGGACCCGCCGGTCGACATCAACTACCTGCAGGCGACCTGGATCCTCGAGCAGGCTCGCGGCAAGACGCTGCTGGTCAACGATCCGCGCGGGCTCCGGGAGCTCAACGAGCACCTCGCCGCGCTGCGCTTCCCCGACCTGACGCCGCCGACCATCGTCACCCGCAGCGCGCGCCGGCTGGCTGCGTTCCAGCGCGAGCAGGGCGGGGCGATCGTGGTCAAGCCGGTCGATGGCTACGGCGGGCTCGGCATCTTCGTGTGCCGCGATGGCGATCCCAACACGTCGTCGATCTTCGAGACCTCGACCGCGGCCGGGACCCGGTGGACCCTGGCCCAGAAGTACCTGCCCGAGGCGGTCGAGGGCGACAAGCGCATCTTCCTGGTCGCCGGCGAGCCGGTCGGCGCGGTGCTGCGGGTGCCGGCCCGCAACGAGGCGCGCGGCAACCTGCACGTCGGCGGGCGCGCGGTGCGCACGACCGTCGACGAGGCCGACCGCGCGATCATCCGCGCGGTGGCGCCGACCCTCAACGGGCTCGGCCAGATCCTGGTCGGCCTCGACGTCATCGGCGGCAAGCTCACCGAGATCAACATCACCTCGCCGACCGGCATCCGCCACATCGAGGAGCTCGAGAAGACCAACATCGCCGGCCTCGTGCTCGATGGGCTCGAGACCGCGGCCAAGGCGCTGGTCGACTGACGGTCGGTGCCCGCGGCGCGGCGCGTCAGCCCCGCCGCGCCCGCGCGCCTCCGCCGCCACGCTTGCGCGGCCTCGCGCCGGGGCCGATAGTCCGCCGATGCCGCCCGAGCTGTCCCTCGACTTCATCGAGACGCTGCCCAAGACCGATCTCCACTGCCACCTCGATGGCTCGCTGCGCCTCGACACCGTGCTCGACCTGGCGCGCAAGCAGAACGTCGCGCTGCCGACCTTCGACCGCGACGAGCTGTTCAAGCTGCTCTACGCCGGCGATCAGTGCGAATCGCTCGACGATTACCTGCGCGCCTTCGACCTCACGCTGTCGGTCATGCAGACCGAGGACGCGCTCGAGCGCACCGCGTACGAGCTGGCCGAGGACGCCTGGAAGGAGAACGTCCGCTACCTCGAGGTGCGCTACTCGCCGCTGCTCCACGTCCGCGCCGGCCTGCGTCCGGCCGCGGTGGTCGAGGCAGTGCTGCGGGGGTTGCGCGCGGCCAAGCGCCAGCTCGGCATCCGCTACGGCGTGATCCTGTGCGCGATCCGCTCGCAGTCCGCCGAACAGAGCCTGCGCATCGCCGAGCTGTGCGTCGCATTCAAGAACCGCGGCGTGGTCGGCTTCGACGTCGCCGGCTCCGAGGTCGGCAACCCGGCCAAGCTGCACCGGCAGGCGTTCCAGCTGGTGATCGACAACAACATCTCGTGCACCGCCCATGCCGGCGAGTCGTTCGGGCCCGACTCGGTGCACCAGGCGCTGCACAAGTGCGGCGCCCACCGCATCGGCCACGGCACCCGCCTGGTCGAGAACGGCGACCTGCTGAACTACGTCAACGACCACCGCATCCCGCTCGAGGTGTGCCCGTCGTCGAACCTCCAGACCAGGGCGGCGACCAGCTGGGAGAACCACCCGGTCGACTTCTACGTCGACTACGGCCTGCGGGTGACGATCAACACCGACAACCGCCTGCTCACCGACACCACGGTCTCCAAGGAGCTGTGGCTGTGCCACAAGCACTACGGATGGCCGCTGTCGACGCTGAAGGAGATCATCATCGCGGGCTTCAAGAGCGCGTTCATGCCATACCGCGAGAAGGCCGACCTCCTGGCCGAAATCTCCGCCGAGCTCGCGCTGGTGCACGCGCCCGGGCTGCCGGCCGAGCCGGCCGTGCCGGCCGCCGGCAACGGCAAGTCGGCCGAGAGACCGTCAGTGCCAGTGGTCGAGCCAATGCCGACGCGTGTCACGCAATAACATCGTCTTCCAACAGGCGTGGTTAGCCCGGCGCGATTGCGACCGCGGTGCGCCCGGTCCTAGGCTCGCCCCATGTTGTACCTCCGTGTCGTTGGCGTGATCGGGGCGCTGGGGTTGGTCGGGTGTGCCACGGCCAACGATGCCGATGTGACCGATGCGCGGCGTGGGGTCGATCCCGTCCCGGACGGACCCGAGGCGGAGCCCGATGCGGCGGAGCCCGATGCGGCCGCGCCCGACGCGGCCAGCCTGGACGCACCCGCGGTCGTGATCGACGCGCGCCCGCCGATCGACGCGGCGCCGGTCGTGATCGATGCCCCGCTGCCGATCGACGCCGGCACCGTGGTCGGAAGCACCGACACCTGCGCGCAGCCGCCGGACATCACCACCGCGGCGATGGCGGCCACCGGCGTGACCCTGACCGGCTCGACCGCCGGCTTCGCCAACGACATCGCGATGCCGAACAATACCTGCACCGGCTACCCGACCGCGGGCCCCGACGCGATCTATGCGCTCGACCTGCCGGCCGGGCGGACCATCACCGCGACCGCCGCGGGCTCCTGGGACATCGCGTTGATGCTGGTGACGCCGTGCTCCACCACGCCCACGTGCCTGCGCGGCGATGATAACGGCCTGAGCGGCGTTACCGAAAGCGTGACCTATGCGACCCCGGCGGCCGGGCGGGTCTACGTGGTGGTCGACGGCTACAACGCGTCGGCCAACGGCGCGTACTCTCTCACCGTGCGCGTCCAGTAGCGAGCCGCGGGCGCGGCCCCGCGACCGGACCGGGGTCAGCGGACGGTGAGCCGCATGTGGGCAACCGAGGTGCCGCTCAGGCCATCGTGGTCGGTGACCGTGAGCGAGATCGTCGCAGGCCGGTCGCCCCGAAGCCGGATCACCGGCATGGCGGAGGTCAGCCGGCCTTGGTCGAGACGAACCTCGTCGTTCTCGACGGTCCAGGCATAGGTGAGCGTCGCAGCGCCGGCGGGATCGTCGATCGGGTCGGCCGAGGCGGTTGCGTCGAGCGTCACCGCGGTCTGGAAGCCATCGTTCTCGACGATGGCATCGGGGCTGAGCACGATCCGCGCGAGCGGCGGGCGGCCTTCGTCGGCGTGGCAGCCGGCCAGAACCACGAGAAGCCAGGTAAGCCGCCGCACCCTCGCGTGATACCATGGCGAGGTGCTGTCCAAAACGCGCCGTGAACGGTTCAAGCCGGTCATCGGCCAGCACCTGCAGCGCGTCTACAACTTCTGCTTCCGGATGACGCTCGACACCGACCGTGCCAGCCGGGTGGTCGAAGAGGTCTTTCACCGCGCGTACATCGGCGGCGACGACCTGCCCGAGGAGAAAGAGCGCGCGGAGCTGTGGCTCATCCACATCGCCAACCACGTGCTCGAGAAGAAGCTGCCGCGCACGCCCGAGGTCAGCTTCGAGATCCTCGACGAGACCCTGCGCAGCGAGGCGACCCGCACCGACGTGGTCCGCTCGATCACCGACCCCCAGCGCGACTTCCTGCTGTGGGAGCTCAAGCAGGGCTGCATGACCAGCGTGATCAACTGCCTGTCGCCGGGCGAGCGCGCCGCGTTCGTCACCGCGCAGGTGATGAAGCTCCCCGACGACGACGCCGCCAAGGCGCTCGGCGTGACGGTCAGCGCCTATCGCGTGCGGCTGTCGCGCGCTCGCCAGAAGGTCGGCGACTACCTGGCGCCGCGCTGCGAGCACATCGATCCCAAGAACCCGTGCCGGTGCCCGGCCCGGGTCGGGACCGCGCTCAAGAAGGGCTTCATCTCGCCGCCGCAGGGGGGCCTGGTGTCGCTGCGCAAGCAGCCCACGCCCTACGGCCGCTACGGCGCCAACGCCAACGGCGACGATGCGCCCCAGCGCGACGTCGCGGCGATCTACGGCACCTTGCCGGAGCCCGAGGTCGGCGCGGGGCTGCTCGACCGCATGGTCGCGGCCCTCGACGCCGGCGCCTGGGACAAGAAGTAGCGCGCCCCGCGCGGAAGCGCTGACGCGTCAGGATCGCGCGGCGGCGAACGCGCGCTCGAGGTCGCCGCGCAGATCGGCGAGGTCCTCGATGCCGACCGACAGGCGGATGAAGCCGTCGGCGATGCCGAGCGCGGTGCGGCGATCCACCGGCACGCTGGCGTGGGTCATGATCGCGGGGTGCTCGATCAGCGACTCGACGCCGCCGAGCGACTCGGCGAGCGTGAAGATCTGGCAGGCCGACAGGAACTTGCGCGACTCGTCGAGCCCGCCGTCGAGCACGAACGAGATCATGCCGCCGAAGCCCGAGGCCTGCTTGCGGGCGAGGTCGTGCTGCGGATGGCTGGTCAGGCCCGGGTAGATGACCTTGGCGACCTGCGGGTGGCCGACCAGCCAGTCGGCGATCGCGCGCGCGTTCTCCTCGTGGCGCTGCATGCGGATGTGCAGGGTCTTGGTCCCGCGCATCACCAGGAAGCTGTCCATCGGCGAGATCACCGCGCCGACCGCGTTCTGCAGGAACGCCAGCCGCGCGCGCAGCTCGGGATCCTTCACGACCAGCGCGCCGCCGACGACGTCGGAGTGGCCGTTCAGGTACTTCGTCATCGAGTGGCACACGATGTCGGCGCCGAGCTCGAGCGGCCGCTGCAGGAACGGCGTCATGAACGTGTTGTCGACCGCGAGCAAGATATCCCGGGCGCGGCACACCTCGGCCACCGCCGCGATGTCGACCAGCTTGAGCATCGGGTTGGTCGGGGTCTCGACCCACACCATCCTGGTGTTGGGCCGGATCGCCGCCGCCACCGCGGCGCCGCCGCCGAGCGGATCGACGTAGGTGAACTCGAAGCCGAAGCGCCGGAAGACCTTGTCGAACAGGCGGAAGGTGCCGCCGTAGAGGTCGTCGCACGCGATGATGTGGGCGCCGCTGTCGAACAGCTGCAGGATGGTCGAGGTCGCGGCCAGGCCGGAGGCGAAGCACAGCCCGGCGGTGCCGCCCTCGAGCGAGGCCAGGTTGGCCTCGAGCGCGAAGCGGGTGAGGTTGTGCGTCCGCGAGTACTCGAACCCCTTGTGGACGCCGGGCGCTTCCTGGACGTACGTCGAGGTGTAGTAGACCGGCGTCATCACCGCGCCGGTGGTCGGATCGGGCGGTTGTCCGGCGTGGATCGCGCGGGTGCCGAAGCCGAGAGTCGGGTCGTCGTGGCTGGCCATGATGCTTGCCTCAGTCCAGGTCGAACTTGTCGGGGTGCTTCTCCATCAACCCCTCGATCGCGGCCTCCTCGAGGAGATCGACCATGCGCTGGCCGCCGTACTTGCTGCGCAGCTTGTCGTCGTACTCGTCGGCGATCAGGGCGACGTCGCGCAGGGTCGCCATGAGCTCGTCGGGGTCGAGGGTGGTGCCGCCGAGAATCGAGTGGACGAACAGGATGGTCTCCTGCTCCTTGTCGTAGGCGAACGCGCCGAACCGCAGGTAGGCGTTGAGCTCGAGCAGCTGCTGGGCGAGCTTGCCGTCGATGTCGGCGCCCTTGACCAGCTGCGCAGTGCAGCGCACGGACGCCTTGTCCTTGCCCCACGGCAAGACGGTGATCATCACGTACGCCGAGCCTTGCTTGATCACGTAGAGGGCATCGTCGACTTTGCGGTAGGCCGCGCTGGTCTGCAACGTGCGTTCGATCACGAGCGACGTGGCAACTTCGGCAGGGTTCATGCGCCGGTAATAACACGGGCGCCATGCTGCTTGTCGCGCCGGCGCGCGCCCGCAATACTCGGGAGGTGACGCGCGGTCCCCTCGCTGTGCTGGTCGGGCTCGGCGTCGCGTTCGCCGGAGCCAGCCCCGCGTGGGCCGAGCGGATCGCTGACATCCGGATCGACGGCAACACCAAGACCACCGACCGGACGGTCGGGTTGATCGCCGGCATCTCGCGCGGCGACGACCTGTCGCCGGCGGTCGCCGACCGGATCCGCCGCGACCTGGTCTCGAGCGGGCTGTTCCGCGACGTCGAGGTCTACTGGGAGGCGGTCCCCGATGGCGGCGGCGTGCGCCTGGTGATCGTCGCGCGCGACAAACACTCGTGGGTGATCGCGCCGGCCTTCTACAACCAGCCGACCAACCAGGGTGGCGGGGTCGGCTTCGGTGAGAACAACCTGTTCGGCGAGAACAAGAAGCTCCTGCTGTACGGCCAGCTCGCGAGCGGCGACACGTTCTTCATCGGCGCCTACGTCGATCCTTCGATCGCCGCGACCCGCTTCCACTGGCAGTTCGACGTCTTCCTGAAGAGCGGCCGCATCTTCGAGTACGCCGCCCCCGACGCGTGGCGCAGCGATCCGCACGCGGTGCGGCAGTCGCGGCTCTGGTACGCCAACACCGGCGTCCGGTTCGGTGTCGACCTGTGGAAGGGCGTCTCGTTCGACCTGCGCCTGCGCGGGGCCAAGGTCGGCTACTCCGACGTCAAGCTGGCGTCCGATCAGGTCGCGATCGAAGAGATCACCGGCGATCCGACCTCGACCCGGGTGCCGGCGCCCGGCGTCGAGGGCTACGACGTGTCGACCGAGCTGGTGCTCGGCATCGACACCCGCGCCAACTGGTACGGCATCGCGTCGGGCTCGCGGTTCGTCGCCAGCTTCGAGCACGCCCTGCCCGGGCTCGGCTCCGACTTCATCTACTGGTACTCCAGCGTGCAGCTGTCGCGCGCGATCCGGCTGCTCGAGCGCCACAACCTGACCTTGAAGGGCGCGATCGGCTACGGCCACGACCTGCCGTTCCAGCAGGAGTACAAGGCGGGCGGCACCGCGCAGCGCGGCTGGAAGAACGATCAATTCCGCGGCGACAGCAAGGTCACCGCCAACGTCGAGTACGCGGTGCCGCTGTTCACGGTCAAGGGCCTGGCCGTGCGCGGGCTCGGCTTCGTCGATGCGTCGTACCTGACGTTTCGCGATGCCACCGACACCGCTGAACGCGACTACTTGCCGGGCAGCGACGTGAAGGGGCTGGCCCCGCTCAAGAGCTCGGTCGGCGTCGGCACGCGGCTCTATCTTCGGCAGATCGTGCTGCCCCTCCTGGGGCTCGATTTCGGGTACGGTCTCGAGCGGGGTGCCTACGAGATCTATCTGGCCATCGGTCTTACTGATTAGCGCGTGTAGCAGCGGTACGGCGGTGAAGGCGACCCCGGCGGCGGCGACGATGGTGCTGGTCGGCGGCGACGTCATCACCAACGATCCGGCCCGGCCGCGCGCGCAGGCGATCGCGGTGGGGGGCAACCGGGTGCTCGCGGTCGGTGACGACGCCGACATCCGCGCGCTGGTCGGCCCCGAGACCCGCGTGATCGAGCTGGCCGGGCGCACCGTGACCGCGGGCCTGGTCGACGGCCACTGCCACCTCTACGGGCTCGGCAGCGCCAGCGAGCAGGTGTCGCTCAAGGGCCTGGGGTCCGAGCAGGCCGCGGCGACCGTGGTCGCCGACGCGGCCAAGGCGCGCGCGCCCGGCGAGTGGATCACCGGCCGCGGCTGGGACCAGAACCGATGGGGCGGCATTTTCCCGACCAAGGCCAGCCTCGACCTCGTGCTCGGCGCTCGACCGGCGGCGCTGCGCCGGGTCGACGGCCACGCGCTCTGGGCCAACAGCGCGGCCCTGAAGCTGGCCGGGATCACCCGGGCGACGCCGGATCCGGCCGGCGGCAAGATCGTGCGCGACGCCGCCGGCGAGCCGACCGGCGTGCTGATCGACCTCGCGATGGAGCTGGTCGAGGCCCAGGTCCCGAGCGCGCCGCCCGAGGTGCGCGCGCGCCGGATCCGAGCCGCCGCCCAGCTCGCGATCGAGGCCGGGCTGACCGGCGTGCACGAGATGGGCATCGACGACACCACCGCCGCCGTCTACCGCGAGCTCACCACGGCGCGCGCCGCGGGCGCACGGGGCGCCTTGCCGCTGCGGGTGACCGCGTATCTCGAGGGCTCGCCGGCGCTGGCGGCGACCCTGGCCCAGCGCGCGCGCGAGCCCGACGACGGCGACGACTACTTCGCGATCGTCGGCATGAAGTTGTACGCCGACGGGGCGCTCGGCTCGCGCGGCGCCGCGCTCGCGGCCGACTACAGCGACGAGCCCGGCAACCGGGGCCTGTGGGTGACCGAGCCGGCCGCGCTGACCACCGCGGTCGGGCAGGCCGCCGATGCCGGCTGGCAGGTCGCGACCCACGCGATCGGCGACGCCGCCATCCACGCCACGCTCGATGCCTACCAGGCCGCGATCAGCGCCCATCCCGGGCAGGATCTGCGGCTGCGGGTCGAGCACGCGCAGGTCATGCTGCCGGCCGACATCCCGCGGATGGCGAGGCTCGGCGTGCTCGCGTCGATGCAGCCGACCCACGCGACCAGCGACATGCCGTGGGCCGAGGCCCGGCTGGGCGCCCGGCGGATCCTCGGCACCTATGCGTGGCGCAGCTTCCTCGACGTCGGCGCGACCCTGGTCGCCGGCAGCGACTTTCCCATCGAGGAGACCTCGCCGATGTTCGGCCTCTACGCGGCGGTGACCCGCCAGGACCCGAACGGACAACCCGTCGGCGGCTGGTATCCACACCAGCGCATGACGCTCGACGAGGCGCTGTTCGCGTTCACCGCGGCGCCGGCGCGGGCCGGCTTCGTCGAGGCCCACCGCGGCCGCCTGGCCGCCGGCTTCGTCGCCGACGTCACCGTCTTCGACCGCCCGCTGGCGCCCGATCGCACGCTGCTCGACACCCGCGCCGACCTGACGATCGTCGGCGGCGAGGTCGTCTACGAACGCGGAGTGGAGCGGTAACTCTCCATGCGGTTCTGTCCGTGGTGCAGCGCGGAGAACGCCAGCGAGGCGTCGAGCTGTGCCGCGTGCGGACGCCGCCTGCCGCCGCTGCCGACCCGCAAGCAGAAGGCACCGGGCCCGGCGACCGCGATCACCCCGGCGCCCGCGGTCACCCCGGCGCCCGCGCTGTCCACGGCGGCGTCGGCTGCCGACGACGAGCGGCGCGCGCTGCGCACCAGCTTGCTGCCCGCGCCGGCCGCGGCCCGCCGCAAGGCCGCGACCCTCGAGCCGCGCCCGGCCGGCGCTGACGCCCGCCGCCACGATGATCGCCAGGTGACCGCGCCGTATCCGGATCCGACCCCGCCGCCGGGCCCATCCGCTGCCGCGCCGTATCCGGATCCGACCCCGCCGCCAGGTCCCGCGGCTACCGCCCCGCACCCGGCGGGCCCACCGCCCGCCGCGACCGTCCAGGCTCGCCCCGAGCTCGCGCAGCCCGTCGCCCCCCGGCCGTCGCCGCGACTCGACACCGACCCGGTGACCGTCGCGTCGCCGCCGCCGGACACCGCGACCCGCCCGATCGATGCCTCCTGGTTGATCGAATCGAGCGGCTACGACGAGGACCTCGACGGCCCCCTGGCGCCCCCGCCTTCGCCGTTCATGGCACCGGCACCGGCACCGGCGCTCGCGCGCCCGATGAGCCCGCTCACCCTCGGCGCGATCCCGCTCGGCCCGTCCCCGCGCCGCCGCGAGACCCTGCCGCCGCCCAGCCCGTCGGGACCGCCCTCGGGACTCACCCCGGTGCCATCGCCGGCCCCGGCCGCGGCTCGGACCACGCATCCGACCCCGACGCCCACGCCACCGCCGCCGCCGCCGCGCTCGTCGCCGTCGATCACCCCGCCGCCCGGCCCGCTCGGCCGTGCCACCACGCCGCCGCCGGTCTCGCCCAAGGCGACCCCATCCGCGACCCGCGGCCCCGGCCGCGACCACACCAACCTCGATCCGCCACCGACCCGCATCGTCCGCGCCGACGAGCTGGCCGATCGGCCGTTCACCCCGCCGGCGGTCCTGCCGATCCCCGGCGTCCCCGAGCCCGGGCTGGTCAACGCGGCCCGCTACGCGGTCACCTTCGCGCGCGCGCGCTGGCAGCGCCGCCGCGCGGTCAAGCTCCTCCAGGTCGAGATCCAGGGCGACACCGACGCGCTCGACGTGGTCCTCGGCACGCTCGGCCGCGAGGTCCGCACGCTCGGGATCGACAACCGCGTCCTCTCCGGCGAGAACGCGGCGATCACCGAGGCCGAGCAGCGCAAGGACCTGACCGTGGCGCAGGCGGCGGAGATCGTCACGCGCCGTGCCGACGAGCACGCCAAGTTCGAGGACATCGAGCGCGAGCGGACGACCAAGGTCACCGACTCCGAGAAGGTCCTCGACGACGCCCAGCGCGAGCAGGCCAACTTCGAGGCCCAGCGCCGCGGCGTGCGCGATAAGCGCAAGGAGCTCGAGCGCCGCCAGAAGGCGTACCTGACCTCGGCCGAGCAGCGCGACACCGAGGCCGGCAACGCGCCGATGGGCGAGGTGCGCGCCGAGCTGCGCCGGCTCGCCGAGGGCCACCGCCGCGAGGCCGCGACCCTCGATCCCGAGCGGCAAGATCTCGAGCGTCGGCTGGCCGCGCTCGATCGCCCGCTGGCCGCGGCCCAGACCAAGGTCGAGGCCACCAAGGTCGAGGTCGAGCAGCTCCGGCGCTCGCTCCACGACGCGCGCGAGGGCCACCGCCACCGGCTGGCCGAGCTCGACGCCGAGCAGGGCCGCAAGACCCGGGAGCAGGAGCTGATCGTCGCCGAGATCCACCGGCGGCTGGTCACCCTCGGCACGCTGACCAACCTGCACCGCGTCGAGCGGCCGGAGTTCGACGAGCTCTACCAGCGCATCGATCGCCTGCGCAGCGCGATCAACGCGCGTACGACCGAGATCGATCGGCTCACCGCCGAGCGCGAGGCGTTCGATCGCGGCTCGCTCCTGCGCGGGTATGCGGTGCTCGGCGGCGCGGTGGTGCTGGTGATCACCCTGATCGTGATCATCCTCGCGCTCACGTAAGAGCGGCTCGGGCCTCCCGAGTGAGACAGTGTAGGCGGCAAATCCGAAGCGATCGCGCGGCGTTCCGGCAGGCATGTGCTAGTGTCGCTTCCGTGCCCCTGGTTCTCGTCTCGAACAACAGCGAGCTTTTGAGGCACCTGGCGACGCCTACCTTCCGCCGGCTGGAGCTCGAGCACCACGTGGCGTCGAGCGGCGACGAGGCCAAGCGGCTGTTCGAGACGCTGCGGCCCTCGCTGGTGATCCTCGATGCCGAGATGGCCGGCCTCACCGGCTACCAGCTCACCGAGCACTTCAAGGCGGTCGCGCCCGCGACCCGGGTCGTGCTGGTGGTCGGCAAGCGCATGACCGGCGACCAGATGCGCCGCGCCGGTGGCTGTGGCTGCGACGAGCTGCTGGTCGCGCCGATGAGCGCCGATGAGCTCTACGACGTGGTCGCCATCCAGCTCGGTCGGCCGCGTCGCGGCGCCGAGCGCTACAAGATCGAGATCCTCGTCGGTGGCGTGGTGGTCGAGGCCGCGATCACCAACCTGTCGGTCGACGGCGTGCGCGCGGTGGTCACCGAGCAGGCGGTGACCGAGGGCGCCGCGTTCGCCATCCGCATCACGCCGGAAGACAGCGCCACCACGATCGACATCCCGGCCAAGGCGGTCTGGGCCCAGGCCTCGGGCGCCAAGACCGTCATCGGCGGTGAGTTCCCCGGCCTCGACGAGCGCGCGCGGGCCATGCTGGCGCGGCTGACCCAGTGGGAGATCGTCGACGAGACCCAGCGCACCCGCGCGGTGCTCAAGGGCGACTTCACCGAGGCGACCCGGTTCGACGACCTGATGCCGTCGATGGTCGGCCGGGTCGACTTCGACATGGCCCAGGTGACCTACATGAACTCACTTGGCGTGCGCGCCTGGTGCGAGTTCCTGCGGGCGGCCCCGATCCAGGGCTACGAGTTCCACGCTTGCTCGGTGCCGTTCATCCTGCAGGCGTCGATGGTCGAGGACGTGGTCGGCCGCGGCACGGTGGCGTCCTTCTTCGCGCCGTACCACTGCTCGAGCTGCGACCACCAGGAAGAGCGCCTGCTGCAGTCGGCCGCGCTGCTCGCCTCGCGGCTCGAGCCGCCGAGCTTCCAGTGCCCCAAGTGCGACGGGCCGCTCACGTTCGACGACCTGCCGGAGCGCTACTTTGCGTTCCTCCAGCAAGACAGCCGTTAGCCCCTAATCCCGGTGGCCCTGAGCCAGGGCTCGCGCAGCGAGCCCGCGGTCGAAGGGCAGATCGTCGAAGATCACGTGCTGCACCTTGCCCTTCGACTTCGCACTGCGCGCTTCTAAGGGCTTCTAAGGGCTTCTAAGGGGCACCGGGAAAGGCTGGCCTTGCGGATGGCGAGGCTGGCCGCGCAGCCGCAGGTGGTCGCCCGCGTGGCGCAGGGCAGGGTCAGCCGCCCTGGCGCTCCTGAAAGATGCGCAGGATGTCGGCCGCGGTCTCCTCGATCGCCCGGTTGGTCACGTCGATGACGGGCCAGTTCGGGTGCTTGCGGAAGACCTCGCGCGCGTAGTTGATCTCGGTGTCGATGTGGTTGCGCTTGCCGTAGTCGGACTCGTTCGACATGCCGAGGTGCTTGAGGCGAGCCTGGCGGATGCGCATCAGGATGTCGGGGTTGATGATCAGCCCGAACACCTTGCGGTCGTCGACCTGGGCCAGCTCCTCGGGCGGGTCGATGCCGAGCACCAGCGGTACGTTGGCGACCTTGAGGCCGCGCTGGGCCAGGTAGGTCGACAGCGGCGTCTTCGACGTGCGCGAGATCCCGACCAGGACCAGGTCGGCCTTGGGCAGGTTGCGCGGCTCGGCGCCGTCGTCGTTCTTGACCGCGAACTCGACCGCCTCGATGCGGCGGAAGTAGTCCTCGGTGATCGTGTGGAGGAGGCCGGGCACGCCGGCGGGGAGCGAGCCGAGAAACCCGGCGAGCTTGCCGATCAGCGCGCCGATCAGGTCGACCGACTCGACGTTGTAGCGCTCGACCAGCTTGGTGAGCAGGTCGCGCTCCTCGGGGTTCACCACCGTGAAGACGACCAGCGCGCGCAGCTCCGCCGCCTTTTCGATCAGCTGCTCGCACTCGGTCTCGAGCCGGACCCGCGAGTACGTGCGCACGTTCACCGGGACGTCGCTGAACTGCAAGGTCGCGGCGCGGACCATGCGCTCCGCGGTCTCGCCGGTGGCGTCGCTGATGATCATCACCGTCTTCATGAAGCGCTCTATACCACGGGGAGGCGCCGGCGATCCGGTCGCGGCGAGTTGCCGAAAGCAACGTCACGCTTACGGAAATCGATCACACGTGGGCACTCGGGGTCGGGCGCGGTGGCGTCGCCCGCGTGTCCGGAAACGACCTTGCAACCGCCCCGACACAACGCGTGGTACGGGCAGCACGCACATGCCTCGCGCGCGTCCTGCCAGGCGCGAAACCCGCCAAACGCACTCGGCGTGGCCCAGTACTGACCGAGCTCGGTGACCTTGGGACGGTGCCCGGTCGCCGGATCCGGCGGCGGCGGCGGCGCGAAGCTGCACGCGGTGATCGCGCCCGACGGCTTCGCGCCGATCAAGAAGTCGCCGCCGGTGCAGCCGTAGACGGCCAGCTTGGCGAGCAGGTCGGGCCCGGGGTCGTGGTGAACGAGCATCGGCGTGTACGAGCAGTCGACCTTGACCCGGACCCGATGGCGGCGGGCCGCGGCCAGCACGTGGGGCAGGAAGGCGCGGTGCTGCGCATCGGTGCAGCGCAGCCGCCCGTAGGTGACGGCCCCCCGTCCCGACGGCTTGAAGCGCAGCAGCTCGACCTCCGACAGGCGCCGGCGCCGGGCGTACGCGAAGAGCTGCGGCAGCTCGTCGAAGTTCGCGCGGGTGACCACCACGTTGATGCCGATCTCGCGCTTGATCGAGCGGAGCGCGCGCACCGCGGCGTCGGCGCGGGCGAACCCGTCGAAGCCGCGCACCGCGGCGTAGGTCGGACCCAGCCCGTCGATCGAGACGTTGATCTGACCGAACCGCTCCGCGATCGGGAGCAGGCGGTCGAGGCCGGCCAGGCCGCTGGTGGTCAGGTTCGGAATGATGCCGAGCCCGCGGGCGTGGTCGGCCAGCTGGCCCAGCCACGGCAGGATCGCGCTCTCGCCCCCGCCGAGCGCGACGTGGAACACGCCGACCCGCGCCAGCTCGTCGAGGGCGCGCTTCCAGGCGTCGAGGCCGAGCTCGTCGGAGCCGCCGCCTGGGCTGGCGCCGGTGTAGCAGCCCACGCAGCCGGCGGCGCACTGGTTGGTCAGCTGGAGGTGGGCCTCGAGCGGCGCTGACAGCGGCGCCGATCCCAGCGCGCCGTCGGCGGCCGGATCGCGCCAGGTCGGGTCGCCGGCGGCCGGCGCCAGCCCCAGCGCGCGGGCGCGGGCGCGATCGACGAACACCAGCGCGCGGGGCCGGGCCAGCTGCACGATGGCCCCGAACGCCTCGAGCCGCGCGGCGCGCTCGCGCATCAGCCGTCCCGGAGATCCGGCCGGGCCGCGGGGGGCGGCGCGGCGAGCGCGGGCCGGCGCCAGCGCAGGAGCGCGGCCAGCACCGGCGTCACCATCGACACCGCCGCGGCGCCGGCGAGGAGGAAGGTCACGTCGACGCCGAGGCTCGACGAGTTGGGGTTCATGCCCCACTTCACGGCGAGGATCTTTCCGCGGCTCACGCGGCGACTATAGCCGGTCTGTCACGACGAGGTGGGGGGACCGACCCACGGCCGGGCCCGCGGGCCGCCGCCGCGGCTACTCGTCCTTCGCGTCTTCGCCACGATGGATGCCGAGCGCCCGCAGCTTCTTGTGCAGGTTGGTGCGCTCGATGCCCAGCGCCTGCGCGGTCTTGGAGATGTTCCAGCCGAGCTCGGCCAGCTTCATGCGGATGAACTCGGCCTCGATCTCCTCGCGGAACTCGCGCAGCGACTTGGCCGCATAGCGGTTGAGATCGAACGCGGTCGCGATCGGGCCGGTGGTGCGGCTGGCCGCCGCGCGCGGGCCGCCGAGGTACGGTGGCAGGTCGCGCTCGCGGATGACCTCGTCGGACATGATCACCAGCCGCTCGACCACGTTGCGCAGCTCGCGCACGTTGCCGGGCCAGTCGTAGGTCTTCAGGCGCTCGAGCACGCCCTCGTCGACCGGCTTGCGAGCGAAGCCATTCTCGTCGCAGCACTCGGCGACGAACGACTCGATCAGGAGCGGGATGTCGTCGGCGCGCTCGGCCAGCTCGGGCGAGCGGATCGGCACCACGCTGAGCCGGAAGAACAGGTCCTCGCGGAACGTGCCCGACTTCACCATCTCCTCGAGGTCGCGGTTGGTCGCGGCCACCACCCGGCAGTCGGTGCGGAGGCTCTTCTCGCCGCCGACCCGGGTGAACTCGCCGGTCTGCAGCACGCGCAGCACCTTGGCCTGCGCCGACAGCGCCATGTCGCCGATCTCGTCGAGGAAGATGGTGCCGCCGTCGGCGACCTCGAACAGGCCGCGCTTCTTGGCGACCGCGCCGGTGAAGGCGCCCCGCTCGTGGCCGAACAGCTCGCTCTCGATCAGCTCGGGCGGGATCGCCGCGCAGTTGACCTTGACGAACGCGCCGCCCGAGACCGAGCTGTTGCGGTGGATCGCGCGCGCGATCAGCTCCTTGCCGGTGCCGCTCTGGCCGGTGACCAGCACCCGGCTGCGGGTCGGCGCGACCTTGGCGATCTGCCGGCGCAGGTCGGACATCACGGCGGTGTTGCCGAGCAGCTCCCAGCGCGAGTCGACCGCGCGGCGCAGCTGGCTGACCTCGCGCCACATCCGGCGGCGGTCGAGGCCGTTGCGCACCGTGACCACCACCCGGTTGCGATCGAGCGGCTTCTCCATGAAGTCGAACGCGCCGAGCCGGGTCGCGGCCACCGCGTCCTCGATGGTCGCGTGGCCGGAGATCATCACGGTCGGGATGTCGGCCCACGCGCCGATGCCGTCCTCGCCGCGCGCCTTGAGCTGGCGCAGCACGTCGATGCCGTTGTCCTCGCCGAGCTTGACGTCGAGCAGGACCAGGTCGACCGGGTGATCGGACAGGACCGTGATCGCCTCGGCCGCGCTGCCGGCCTCGTGGACCAGGTAGCCCTCGCCCTCGAGCACCATGCGCAGCGTGCGCCGGATGTTCTTCTCGTCGTCGACGATGAGGATCGGCTCGCCGGTTCCCGCGGGCACCTCGGGCGTCATCGGTCCTCCTTGCCACCGTCGGTGCGGGTGCCGTCGGTGCGCGCGCCGTCGCCGGCCTTGCCATCGCCCGCCTCGTCGGCCGGCGGGCGGTCGCGGCCGCCGCTGCCCGAGGTTCCGTCGGTTCCGTCGGTTCCGTCGGCTCCGGCCAGGCGCGCCTTCTCGCGCTTGTTCCACCAGTACACCAGCGCGATCACCGCGATGCCGGCCATCATGTAGTAGGGCCGGCGGTCCGGCGCCTGCTTGGGTGCGGTCACCACCACGGTGGTCGGGATGGGACGACCATCGTGCGCGCGCATCGCCGGCGGCGGCGCGGCCGCGGGCGGTCCGTCCGCGTGGCCGGGCAGGATCGCGGCCGGGGCCGCGGCCGACACCGCCAGCAGCTCGCGGTCGGCGACCGGGCCCCGCGGGGCCAGGCTCGCCAGGGCCGCCTCGCAGGCCGTCCGGTGGGCGCCGGCGTCGTCGGCGAGGATGCACTCGGCCGACAGTCGGACCAGCGCGGCCCGGGGCGCGCGCAGCTGGAAGACGATCGTCCGCGACAGCGCGGTGGTGCCGAGCGAGGGGTCGTGCCACTCGAGTCGCCCCTCGGTGGTCCGCGCGCCGGCGTCGGTCGCGACGTCCCAGCGCACGACCTTGGCGGTCGCGCCCATCGACTCGATGCCCGCGCGCACCTGGTGCAGCTCGGCGGTCGCGGCGGCCCCCGGCTCGGGCGGCAGCGTGTCGGTCATGACCTGGCTGGTCACCAGGATGGCGCCCGGCGTCGGCGCGCGCAGGTGCTGGGCCGAGACGTGCACGGGCACGGCGCCGAAGTGGTCTTCCATGGCGACGATCTTCTCGAGGCCTGCAGAGCGGCCTTGATCGATGGTCCATCCGGGGGGAGGGGTCACGGTGCCGACGGGATCGAGCTCCTGAGCAGCGACCGCCGCCGGCACCAGGGAGATCGCGAGAACGAGCAGAGCATGGGAGGTACGACTCACGGGGTGACCTTGGGTGCATCGAGCGTGGCGAGCAACCGGCCACACGCGTCCTGGCAACGGGCCGGCTCCCGATCGTTGTAGAAACAGGCGGCGACGGTGGCGTGGACGGTGCCACTGGCGGCCGCGATCAGCCGGCCGCGCACCCGGCCGCGCATCCGACCCCGGGCGACGGTGCCGCTCACCTCGACGTTGGGGCCAGCGGTCGCCGCCCAGTCGTCGATCGCGAGCGTGGTGGTGAGCGCCGCGCGCAGCTGGTCGGCGATCTCGGCGACCTCGACCGCGCGGGTGCTGGCGACCTCGACGATGGTGACGAAGCAGCCCAGGCCGGGGTCGCCCCAGGTCTCGAGGTGGGTGATCGCGCGTCCGCCCGCGATCACGCCGGCGGCGGCCGCGCCGGCCGCCGCGACCTCGGGCAGGGACCGCCAGCCGTCGGGGATCGCGACGTACGTGGGGGCGCCGAGGGCCGGCTGGGCCTCGGCACCGCGGCAGGCGACCGCGGCCAGGAGGAGCAGCCCCGCCGACCTCATGCGGTCACGATCCAGACGTCCTCGGCCTGCTCGACGCGGTCGAGCATCAGCCGCGACGCGACATCGCGGGCGATCCCGACCCGTCCGTCGGACCCGAGCTGGACCCGGGTCGCGACCGCGCGAAACCCGGGCCGCTCCGCCGGGCGCTCGAGCGCCAGGATCGCCCACGGCCGGTCGGTCCCGGCGTCGTCGGTCAGCGTCAGCCGCGCCGGTCGCGCCTCGCGCACCAGCGTGATCTGGTCGGTCACCGCGCTGAAGTGGGGACCGCCGTCGAACGGATCGATCTGGCCGGCGTACTCGAAGCCGATGCGGCGCAGCATCTTCTCGACGCCGCGGGTGTCGGGGCCGACCTGGCCGATGATCGCGCGCACGTCGGCGGGCAGCAGCTCGCAGTGGACCGGGTCGTCGGGGAACAGGGCGTGGATGAACTCCTTGTTGTCTTTCGACAGGAGATCCGCCTCTTGATACGTGAGCCCGGTGAAGTGCCGGCCGAGGCACTCCCACAGCTTGCTGGTCCCGTCCGCCTCGAGCGGCGGCAGCAGCTCCGACAGCACCTTGTCGCGGAACACCGGCCGGTGCATGCGGATGAATACGAACCGCACGTACGACAGCAGCCGACCCAGCGCCTCCGGGTTGCCGCGGTACTCGGGCAACAGGATCAGCCCGCCGATCTCGGTCGGCCCATCGTAGTTGTAGCCGATGCGCAGCGTCGGATGCACGAAGTAGCGATCGAGCGTGTACGAGTAGCGCTCGTCGTTCTCGACGCGGAAGAAGATGTGCGGCGACCGCTTGGTGCCGTGCTGCGCGTGGATCATCGACGTGCCGATGACGCGCTCGTGCTCGAGGTCCTCGAGCACGAACAGGTACTCGCGCTCGGCCGGCGGGACCTGCTCGGTGAAGCTCGCCTCCGACAGGTCGAGGATGCGTTCGAGGTAGCCGCGATCCGCGGGCAGGTTGACCGTGTCGAGGTGCTCGGCGACGGCGAGGATCTGGTCTACATCCTCGCGATAAGATTGCCGAATTCGGAACATGGTGGCTCGACGCGAACCTTACCACGGCCCCAGCTACGGGATGTTGTCGGCGAGCGCACCCTCGAGCGCCACGCTGGCGCTGGCCCCGGCCAGGCGCAGCCAGTCGAGCATCGGCGTCACCTGCTCGGCGGCCAGCTCGGGCGCCGACACGATCCGGATCGCGGGCCGGCCGATCGCGCGGCGGCGGGCGTTCTCGGTGGCGATCCAGCCGAGGATCTGGGGCAGGGCGAAGGTGGTCGCGACCTTGGTGTCGTGCATCAGCAGGACCGCGCGGCCGTCGAGCAGCGCGAGCTGCTTGATCACGGCCGCGGCGGTGGCCTTCCACGACTTGCTCTGCCACTCCTGCGGATCGATGTCCCAGTGGAAGTGGCCGTAGCCGTGGCGGGCCAGCGCCTCCTCGACGATCAGGCAGCGCGAGCCATAGGGCACGCGGTACCAGGGCACCGGCATCCCGGCGATGCCTTCGATCAGGGTGCGGGCGCCGCCGATCTCGATGTCGAGGCGCGCGGCATCGAGCCCGCAGAACTGGGCGTGGCTCATGCTGTGGTTGCCGACGATGTGGCCCTCCTGCACGATGCGGGCGGTCAGCGCCTTGTTCTGCTCGATCTCGCCGCGCTGGAACCGCCAGCCGACCAGGAAGAACACCGCCTTGATGTGGTGGGCGGCGAGGATGTCGAGGACCTTGCCGGTGGTCGCCGGGCTGGGCCCATCGTCGAAGGTGAAGATGATCTCGGGGCCGCCACTCACCGACATCCCGGCGGCGGGCTGCGGCCAAGCGTTCGCCCGCGCGGAGGTCGGCGTGCTCGCGGCGAGGGCGAGCCCGACGGCCGCGAGGGCGGTGGCCATGGCGAACGGAGTGCGCGCGCGCACCCGGTAAGGTCTAACACGCAGCGGTGCCGCTTCATTCATTTGTGACCGCGCCGGGTGCTCGGCGCCGGGCCGCGGCGGCGCTACCATCCGGCCCCATGAGCCTCGTCCGGTCCCGCCTGCCGTACCCGCGCAAGGTCGCGCTCGCCCGCGCCGGGACCCCGCTCCAGCGGCTGCCGCGGACCAGCGCGGCGCTCGGCGTCGAGGTCCTGGTCAAGCGCGACGACCTCACCGGGGCCGAGCTGTCGGGCAACAAGGTGCGCAAGCTCGAGTTCCTGTTCGCCGAGGCCGAGGACCAGGGCGCCGACACCGTGATCACCTGTGGCGGCGAGCAGTCGAACCACGCGCGCGCGACCGCGATGGCGGCGGCCCGGCTCGGGCTGCACGCGCGGCTGGTCCTGCGCACCGACGACCCGGCCCAGCCGCCGGCCGCCACCGGCAACATCTTGCTCGACCGCCTGGCCGGCGCGTCGATCCACTGGATCGCCCGGCGCGACTGGGGGCGGCGCACCGAGCTGATGGCGGCCGAGGCCGACGCGGTCCGCGCCGCCGGCGGCACGCCCTACGTCATCCCCGAGGGCGGCTCGAACGCGATGGGCTCGTGGGGGTATGTCGCCTGCGCCGCCGAGCTGGCCGACGACCTCGCGACCCTGCCGGCCGCCGCGACCACGGTCGTGTACGCGTGTGGCTCGGGCGGCACCGGCGCCGGCCTGGTGCTCGGCGCGCGCCTGGTCGGACTCGACGCGCAGGGCGTGCGCGTGGCCGGCGTGAACGTGTGTGACGACCGCGACTACTTCGTCCGCGCGATCACGCGCATCGCCGGCGACATGACGGACCGCTGGTCGCTGCCGGTCCGGATCGCCGCGAGCGAGGTCGAGATCGTCGACGGCCACGTCGGCCGCGGCTACGCCCGGAGCCGGCCCGAGGAGCTGGCGACGATCCGCGACCTGTGCCGGCGCGACGGCCTGGTGCTCGACCCGGTCTACACCGGCAAGGCGTTCCACGGCGTGGTCACCGAGCTCGCCCGCGACCCGCGCCGGTTCGGCGACCGCATCGTCTTCGTCCACACCGGCGGCATCTTCGGGCTGTTCTCGGCCGCCGAGGAGCTGGCGCCGCTGCTCGCCTGATCGGGTCCGAAGTCGCCGGGCCGCCCCGACCCGGCTACTTGCGGGGGGCGTCCTGCAGCAGGCCGTCGAGCACGGTCGCCAGCTGCTCCTCGCTCATCTCGCCGGGCTGCTTCTTGGCCAGCTTGCCCGTGCGGTCGTAGATGAACGTCGTCGGCAGGGCCGACGGATGCGCGTACGCCTGCTGGATCTCGAAGTCGACCTTGACCACCGGGTAGGTGAACTCGTTGTCGCTCATGAAGTTGAGCAGGCCCGCGTCGTCGACCGTGTTGTCGCTGAGCATGCCGAGCATCACGACGCCCCGATCCTTGTACTTCGCGTACACGCGGTTGAAGGCGGGGATCTCCTTCTTGCAGGGCGGGCACCAGGTCGCCCAGAAGTTCACGACGACGATCTTGCCCTTGAGCGCGTCGGGCGGATACATCTCGTGGTTGATGTCCTGATACGTGATCGCGGGCAGACACTCGGATGCGCTCGAGCACGCGGCCTCGGCGGTCTTGCTCTCGCACCCGACCAGCACGGCACCGGCGACGGTGACGGCGAGGGTGGCGGCGAGCAGGGCGGTACGGCGGTTCATCGAAACCTCACGAGCGAGGGGGCCAGATCGGACGGCGGCTGGAGGCCGAGCAGGTCGAGGCAGGTCGCGGTCACGTTCGCGATGCCGGCCTCGCGCGCCACCGCCTCGTCGATCTGGTAGCGATCGCCGCGGAGCGCGTCGTGGATCATCAGCGGCACCGGGTTGAGGCTGTGGCTGGTGCGCGACACCGGCAGGCCGGTCGCCGGATCGCGGGCGACCTTGCCGTGCTTGTCGCGCTGGTACATCTCGTCGGCGTTGCCGTGATCGGCGGTGACCAGGAGGATGCCGCCCAGCCCGTCGACGACCTTGACCAGGCGCGCCAGCTGGAGATCGACGGTCTCGACCGCGACCAGCGCTGAATCGAAGCTGCCGGTGTGGCCGACCATGTCGGCGTTGGCGTAGTTGAGCCGGGCGAACGCGTGCTTGCCGGTGCGCAGCTCGGCGATCAGCCGGTCGGTGATCTCGGCGGCCTTCATCCACGGCCGCTGCTCGAACGGGACCAGGTCCGACGGGATCTCGACGTAGGTCTCGGTCGCCTCGTCGAACATGCCGGAGCGGTTGCCGTTCCAGAAGTAGGTGACGTGGCCGTACTTCTGGGTCTCCGAGATCGCCAGCTGGGTCACGCCGGTGGCGGCCAGCAGCTCGCCCATGGTGCGCTCGATCGCCGGCGGCACGACCAGGTAGCGGCGCGGGATGTGAGCGTCGCCGTCGTACTCCATCATGCCGGCGTACAGGACGTCCGGCTTGCGGACCCGATCGAAGGCGGTGAACTCGGCGTCGTCGAACGCGCGCGACAGCTCGATCGCGCGATCGCCGCGGAAGTTGAACATCACGACCGCGTCGCCATCGCGGATCGGCGCGACCGGCCCGGCCGCGTCGGCGATCACGAACGCCGGCAGGTTCTGGTCGCCGATGCCGGGGCTCTCGGCGCGGAAGGTCTCGACCGCGGCGCGCGCCGACGGGAACCGCCGCGCGTCGCCGAGCACGTGGGCGCGCCAGCCGCGCTCGACGATCCGCCAGTCGGCCTGGTAGCGGTCCATGGTGACGACCATGCGGCCGCCCCCCGAGGCGACGCGGGCGTCGAGGCCGACGTGGCTCGCGCGCAGGGTGGCGAGGAAGCCCTCGAGGCGCTCGAGGTAGTCGAGCCCCGAGGTCGGCGGCACGTCGCGGCCGTCGAGCAGCGGGTGCACGTAGAGCTTCTCGACGCCGGCGCGGGCCGCGGTCCCGAGCATCGCCTCGAGGTGGGCGTGGTGCGAGTGGACGTTGCCGTCCGACAGCAGCCCGATGAAGTGCAGCGCCGACCGGTGGCGCCGGCAGCGCTCGATCAGCGCGCGCCAGGTCGCGCCCTCGAACATCGCGCCGGTGCCGATCGCGCGATTGACCAGCAGCGCGCCCTGGGCGTGGACCACGCCGGCGCCGAGCGCGTTGTGGCCGACCTCGCTGTTACCCATGTCGTCATCGCTGGGCAGGCCCACCGCGGTGCCGTGGGCGCGCAGGGCGGCGCGGACGCCGGGCACCCACAGCCGATCCAGCGTCGGCGTGCGGGCCAGCTTGACCGCGTCGGCTTCGTCGCCGTGGCCGAGGCCGACCCCGTCGAGGATCGCGAGCACCACGGGCCCGCGCGCAGCGGGCCCACGGGCGTGCTTGTTGAGGACCAGCTCGGAAGCCATGGCGCGACGACCCTAGCATCCCGGGACGGGCCCCGAGGCGCGGTCGATCCCTGGATACTACGGCCGTAGTAGGAAGGCCAGCGCTACTTGATGGCGGGGCCGACCGTGCCGGTCTTCGCCGGGATCGGGGCGTCACCATCGACGACGCGGTAGTTCTTCACGTTGGGGCTCTTCACGCTGAACCCGAAGATCTTGGCGACGTCGAGCTTGGCGTCGAAGTTCGGCTCGTAGAACCGGAAGTGGTTCTTGTTGCCGGCGGCGTCGATGATGATCGACTCCTTGACGCGGTAGTTCGACGGGTCGACGACGAGGTACAGGTGCTTGTACTGGGCGGTCGGCTGCTTGGGCGTGAGCTTGAGCACGTGGTCGGTCTTGGTCCCGAACGCGCTGGGCTTCTCGAGGGCCGGGGTGAAGTCGTTGGCGAGGTCGCCCTTGCCGTACAGGAACGTGATCGCGGTCGGCAGCAGGTTCTTCTGCAGGTCCTTCTTGATGATCTGCTTGTTCTCGTGGTCGACCACGTAGAGCAGGCTGCCGTCGGAGATGAACTCCTTGGCGATCTTGAGCTCCTTGCCGGCGCGCTTCTTCGCGAAGTAGTTCCAGCGCATCTTGCCGGGCTTGCTGATGAACAGCTGACCGTCGGAGACATCGCTGCGGCCGAAGGTGGTGTTGGTCACCTCCTGGCGGAACTTCGCGGACACCCCCTGGATGCCGCCGTAGAACTTCTGCACGCCGCCGAGGATCTCGGTGGCGCTCGGTGCCGCGGCCACGCGCTTGGCGGTGACGACCTGGAGCGGCGGGGTGACGAGGGTGGCCGGCGCGGGGGTCGCGAACAGGCCAGCGAAGAAGAACGAGAGGGGTTTCAACATGTTGGGCTCCGGCGCGGATGCCGCGCTCGAGGACTATGACGCGCGGCCAGGGCGCCCGATTCAGGCCGAGGCGGCCAGCGGTATCGCGAGCTTGTCACAGCCATGGATGGATGACACCTACACGAGCGGTTCGTAGCGCCCCGCCGAAAAGGCCGCGCGCGCAGCCCGGCGCAGGGCCTTGCCGCTGCCCCCGATCGGCAGGTCGTCGGCGGCGCAGATCGCCCACCGCCGTGGCAGCTTGTAGCCGGCGACCCGGGCCCGGCAGAAGGCCGTGAGCTCGGCGGCGGTCGGCGCGGCGGCGCCCCGGGGGGCGATCAGCGCGGTGACGACCTGGCCCCATTCGGCGTCGTCGATGCCGAACACGACCGCGCCGGCCAGGGCCGGGTGCTCGGCCAGCGCGGCCTCGATCTCGGCGGGATAGACGTTGCTGCCGCCCGAGATGATCGTGTCGTGCTTGCGGTCGACCAGGGTGAGCCAGCCGTCGGCGTCGACCCGGCCGAGATCGCCGACGCTGATGTGGCCGTCGTGCGGGTCGGGGCGGCTGACCCCGCCGGCGTCGTCGAGGTAGCCGGCCATGAGCGCGCCCGAGCCGACGAAGACCTCGCCGAGGTGACCGACCGGCACCGGGGCGCCATCCTCGCCGAGGATGCGGACCGACACGCCGGCGGGTGGGCGTCCGACCGAGCCGGGGTGCGCCCGGTGCTCGCCGGGGCCGATCACCGACACCGTGCCGGTCTCGGACGAGCCGTAGAACTCCCACAGCCGACCGGGCCCGAGCCAGTCGAGCAGGCGGTCCTTGATCGCCGGGGCCAGCGGCGCGCCGGCCACGATCGCGGTGCGCAGCGCGTCGGGCCGCGGCCGCTCGGCCGGCGGCAGCTCGAGCAAGCGATACCACTGGGTCGGCACCAGGAAGCACAGCGTCGCGCCGGTGTCGGCGGCGGCCGCGAGGAACCCGCGCGGGCGAAACCGATCCAGCACCACGGTGCGGGCGCCGGCGGCGCGGGCGGCGCGCAGCAAGATGCCGGGCGCGGAGTGGGCGAGCGGGCATGCGACGAGGTGCACGTCGTCGGCGCCCAGACCATACGTCGCGGTCAGCTCGGCAGCGCGCGCGGTCTCGGCCGCCTCGGGCCGCAGGCACGCCTTCGGCCTCCCGGTGGTGCCGGACGTGAACAACACGGTCGCGCCGAAGCGGCCCGGCCCGCGGTCCTGGGCGTCATGGGCGGCTTGATCCGCAGGGCCGACGCGACGGCTCTCTCCCGTTCGTCCTGAGCGCAGCCCGGCGCGGAGCGACGGGCGAAGTCGAAGGACGCCCTCATCACCGGAAGGAGGTCGCCCTTCGACTCCGCGCTTCGCGCTGCGCTCAGGGCGAACGGGGAAGAACCGAGAGCGAACAGTGATGAGCCCTGGCCGAGCCGCGCGGCCTCGATCAACCCTCGGGCGATGAACCGGGGAAGCGCCGTCCTCGACGAGGATGCACGGGATGGTGAGGCCCTCGACCGCCGCCGAATGCGCGCGGTCGACCATGATCACCCGCGGCCGGACCTGCGCGCACAGCTGCGCGACCTCGGCCGCTGCCAGCCGCGGGTTGAGCGGCGCGAACACCAGCTCGTGCAGCGTGGCTGCGTCGCGGGCCGCGACGAACCCGGGATGATTGCCCGCGAGCACCGCGACCAGATCGCCGGGCCGGCACCCGGCCTCCACCAGCGCATCACCGAGCGCGTCGGCATGGCGCGCGATCGCCGCCCCGTCGAGCGCGTACTGGATCACGCGCTCGTCATCGGAGCCGGAGCCGCTCATGGCCGCTCGCCGCGTTGGTCGTCGCCGCCATCGCCGGCGCCGCGTTGGTCGTCGTCGCCGCCGCCGCCGTCCCCGCGTTGGTCGTCGCCGCCGCGTCCGTCCAACCCGGCTAGCACCGCGGCCAGGTCGACGCGCGCCGCTGGCACGCCGGCCTGCTCGGCGTGGGCGCGGTCGATCAAGCCGAGCGTCGCCGACACCAGCTCCTGGTCGAGCACGCAGTCGGGATCGGCGGCGGCGGGGCCGCGGGCCCGGAACGTGAGCTCGCAGCTCTCGATCACCGGCAGACCGCGCCGATCGCGCAGCCGGATCGGCAGGCCGTGCGATCGGCACACCAGCGGCCGCGCCGGGTAGATCCGGCACCGACCGACCGGGTCGAGCGCCGCGCAGCGCGCGACCGCCGGGTCGCTGGCGGCGGCGGCGGCGGCGATCACCCGGCGCTCGGCGGCCGGCAGCGCGACCGCCCACGCCTCGATCGCGGCGGCCTCGATCCCGGTGACGGTCAGGCGCACGTGGCAGCAGCGATCGCAGCCGACCGCGCACGCGACGTCGGCGCGGTGGCGCTGCGCGACCCGCGCGAAGAACGCGTCGACCTTGGCCGTCAGCTCGTGGTAGCGCGCGAGCACGCACCATCTTAGGCGACCGCGCGCGGCGCAGCACCAGTTCCGGTGCGGCAGGCCGTCAGCCGCCGGCTGAGCGCGATTTTCGTTATCGTGGGGAATGCACGTGCTCGACGTCGGCGTCGTGGGCTGCGGCAGCGCGGGCGCGGCGACCGCGCTGTTCCTCGCGCGCGCCGGCCATCGCGTCACGGTGTACGAGCGGGTGCTCGAGCCGGGGCCGATCGGCGCCGGCATCACGCTGCAGCCGACCGGTCAGGTGGTGCTGGCCCGGCTCGGCCTGCTCGCGCCGGTCCTCGAGCGCGGCGCGCGCCTCGACCGGCTGCACTGCGTGACCCGTGGCGGCCGCACCCTCGCCGACCTGCGCTATGCGGCGGTCGATCCCCACATGTTCGGGCTCGGCGTGCACCGCGGCACGCTGTTCCAGACTTTGTACGACGCGGTCCGGGTCGAGCCGGGCGTCACGCTGCGGCTGGGCGCGGCGGTGACCGGCGTCGGCCGCGACGGCGGGCGTCCCACCGTGCGCGGCGCGGCGGGCGCGCTCGCCACCCACGATCTCGTCATCGGCGCCGACGGCGCGGTGTCCGAGCTGCATGCGAGCGGCGGCGTCGCGGTGCGCGCCCGCGAGTACGCCTGGGGCGCGCTGTGGTTCGTCGCCGACGATCCGGGGCCCGCCTTCGCGGGCGAGCTGTTCCAGGTGGTCGACGGCGCGCGCCGCATGTACGGCCTCCTGCCGACCGGGCGCGGCCCCGGTCGGTCCACGCCGGTGGTCAGCCTGTTCTGGAGCCTGCCGGTCGCCGGTCACGCCCGCTGGCGCGACGTCGGCCTGGCCGCCTGGAAGGCCGAGGTGGTGCGCCTCGATCGCCGGGCCGCGCCGGTGCTCGAGCAGATCACCGACCAGCGTCAGGTGCTGCTGGCGCGCTACCGCGACGTCCGCATGCCGCGCTGGCACGGCGATGGTGTGGTCTTTCTCGGCGACAGCGCCCACGCGATGAGCCCGCAGCTCGGCCAGGGCGCCAACCTCGCGCTGTGGGACGCGATGATCCTCGCCGACGCGCTCGCCGCCGCGCCCGACCTGGCGGCGGCGCTGGCCGCGTACTCGCGCGAGCGCCGCCGCCACCTCGGCTTCTACCAGCTGATGACGCGCGCGCTGACGCCGTTCTTCCAGTCGAGCTCGCGCCTGGCCGGCTGGGCCCGCGACCTCACCTTCCCGATCGCCAACTGGCTGCCGCCGACCCGGCGCCTGATGGTCCGCACGATGGCCGGGGTGCAGCTCGGGTTCGTGCGGCGGCCGCTGGCGCTGCCGGCGGCGGGCCCGCCCACGACGTGAGGTAGTATCCGCGCGCAGCCGCTGCGAGGAATCCATGGACCTCAACGAGATCGTCGTGTTCGCCAAGGTGGTCGAGACCCGCAGCTTCACCGCTGCGGCGCAGCAGCTCGGCCTGCCCAAATCGACCGTGAGCCGCAAGGTGTCGCAGCTGGAGGAGCGCCTGGCCGCGCGGCTGATCCAGCGCACCACCCGCAAGCTGTCGCTCACCGAGATCGGGCAGGCCTACTACGAGCGGTGCCAGCGGATCGTCTCCGACATCGCGCTGGCCGAGCAGCTGGTGACCGACATGCAGTCGACCCCGCGCGGGCTCCTGCGGGTCACCGCCCCGGTCGACCTCGGCGGCTTCCGGCTCGGCGAGCTGACCGCCGCGTTCCTCACCAAGCACCCCGACATCCACCTCCACCTCGAGCTGACCGACCGCGTGGTCGACCTGGTCGATGAGGGCTACGACCTCGCGCTGCGGTTCGGGCCGCTGGGCGAGTCGAGCCTGATCGCCCGCCGCATGTACGCGATGGCGATGCGGCTGTACGCGTCGGGGGCGTACCTGGCCGCGCGGCCGCCGCCGTCCGAGCCTGACGATCTGTCCGATCACGACCTGCTCGCGTTCGTGCCCAACGCGCGGCTCAACACCTGGGTGCTGCACGGGCCCGGCGGCGCGACCGCCGAGCTGACGCCGAGCGCGCGGCTGTCATCGAACAACCTGCTCGCGATCCGCCAGGCGCTGGCCGCCGGCGGCGGGGTCGCGCTCCTGCCCGACTTCGTGCTCGGCGATCACGTCGCCACCGGCACGCTGGTGCCGCTCCTGCCCGACTGGCACAGCCGCCCGGTCGAGCTGTTCGCGGTGTACCCGTCGACGCGCAACCTGTCGCCCAAGGTGCGCGTGTACATCGACTATCTGTCCGAGCATCTCAGTCTCGGCGAGCACCCGTGAGCGTGACCCTGGCGGAGCTCCACGACGTGGCCGAGCGCTACCTGCTCCCGTTCGGGATGCGGGTGGTGGTCGCGCTCCTGATCTTCTTCGTCGGGCGGTCGATCGCGCGCATCGTGACCCGCGGCGCCGGCGGCGTGATGGAACGCAGCCGCATGGACGTGTCGCTGCGCAAGTTCCTGGGCGACGTGATGTACGCGGTCCTGCTGGTCGCGGTGGTCACCGCGTCGCTCGATAGCCTCGGCGTGCGGACCACGGCGGTGGTCGCGGTGCTCGGCGCCGCCGGCCTCGCGGTCGGCCTCGCGCTGCAGGGCTCGCTGTCGAACTTCGCGGCCGGCGTGATGATCATCGTCCTGCGCCACTACAAGGTCGGCGACACCGTGGTGATCGGCAAGTACACGGGCCGGGTCGACTCGATCAAGGTGTTCAACACCGTGCTCCACACGGCCGACAACCGGCAGGTGATCATCCCCAACGCCCAGATCATCGCGCAGCCGATCGAGAACATGAGCGTGCTCGGCCGCCGCCGGATCGACCTCAGGGTCACGCTCGCGCACGGGACCGACCTCCGGGTGGTCAAGGAGGCGGTCGAGGGCGTGGCGCTCGCCGACGAGCGCATCCAGGGCTCGCCCCGGCCCGAGCTCGAGCTGGCCGAGGTCGCCGCCGAGGCCATGGTGCTCTACATGCGACCGTGGACGGTGTCGGAGGACGTCGCGGCGGTGTCGCACGACCTGATGGAGCGCGTGCGCGACACTCTCGACGCGACCGGCGTGAAGTACACCGCCGCCCTGATCACGAGCTGACCAGTCCCTCGACCCAGGACTATTGAGGGTCAATGCCGGTGGCGAGGGTTCGGCGATCACCGGCCGCTCGGGCAACGGGTGGAGCTGCACCGTCCAGATGTTCGGGCTCAGCACCGACGGCGCCGTCAACGGCGCCGACACGCTCTACGTCGGCCTGCGCTGCGACCCCTGATCCTGCCGCATCCTGCCGCTACCGATCGGCTAGCTGCGTGATCCACGTCGCGATTCACGATCGCGCGGCGGAGTATCGTCGAGGCCTATGCTTCGCTTTGCCTGGGCCGGTGTGGTCGCCGCCCTCCTGTCTGGATGCACGATCTACTTCGGCGGTTCCGACGATCAGCCGAGTGACGATGCCGGCTCCGGTCCCGCGCCGACGGGCGAGCGGCTGGATCTCGAGTGCCTGAACGGGGTCATCGGCGGTGAGCTCGTCGATCAGTACTGGAACCGCGACGAGCTGTTCCTGCCGTGGGGTTGTCGGGAGATGACGGGCGAGACCGTGAGCTGGGGGCCGTCGGAGCTCGTCAGCCTCTTCGGCACGACGTTCCCGGCCTTCCTCGAGCCCATCCGTGTGCAGGACGGGTGGGCGATGACGATCGCCGATCGCCGCCAGTTGCTCAGGTTCGGGACGGGTTTCCCGATGACGTCGTTCGAGCACGATCTCGACGACATCGTTCGCATCGACTTCGACGGCGACGGCGCGATGGACGTCGTCACGTCTGGCGACGGGATCGTGCGGCGCGCCACCCTGCCTTCCGAGTACTACACGACCATCACCGCCGCCCAGGAGACGACGCTGCTCACCGGCAAGCCCTACCAGTTCATCGCCGTGGCCGACCTCTCGGGATCGACGCTGCTCGACATCTTCTACGCGACAAGCCTCGGTCAGCTCGGCATCGCAACCCAGACCTCGCCTGGCCAGTTCACCGACCAGGTGCTCGCCACCGGCGCGCCACCGCAGCGCTTGCACGTCGCCGACGTCGACGGCGACGGTGCCGACGATGTCGTTGGCGCGTCACCCAGCGTCTACATCTACAGCACCAGGACCGACGCGCTGATCCAGCTCTCCGATCGAGCGCGAGCGATCGCGGTTGGCGACATCGACGGGGACGGCGTGGCCGAGCCGGTCTTCCTCACCGAGAACGGCCTGCAAGTTCGTCGCGTCGTCGGCCTGACCGCGCCGGGCACCCCCGTGTCGAACGTGGTGCTGACCACCACGGAGGCCGACGCGCTGGCGGTCGCGCACATGGACAGCGATGTACACGGCGACATCGCGCTGGTGCACCAGGTCGGGGAACCGACGTCGTGGTTCGAGCTGCTCCGGGCGACCTCGTTCGGGTACTGAGCCTCATCACAGCTTCGCCGCGGCCAGCCGCTCAGCCGGATCGTCCTTCATCAGGTGGCTGACGAACGTCACCAGCCCGAGGTCGGAGGCCGCGTCGCGAAGCGCGGGTGCGAACAGCGTGCCGAGCGCATACACGTCCGCAGCGGTCGTCAGCGGTCCGCCTGCCCTCACCTCGGGCGCGAGGTATTCGGGATCGGAGCCCGCCGCGACCGAGCCCGCACGCACCGTTTAGCCCTGGGTCGAGGGACTAGCCGCGGGTGGTCAGCGCCGCGATCGCGGCCCACGCCAGCGCCGCGAGCATCAGCGTGCCGCCGAGCGGCGTGATCGCGCCCAGCCACTTGGTCCCGGTCAGCGCGAGCACGTACAGCGTCCCGGCAAACAGCACGGTGCCCGCGATCAGGAGCCAGCCGGCGCCGGTCGTGCGCACGCCGTGGGCCGCGGCCAGGGCCAAGGCGATCGCCGCCAGCGCGCCGTACATGTGGTAGCGGGCCCCGGTCTCGAAGACCTCGAGCATGTCGGCGCTCAGCCGCTTCTTCAGGCCGTGGGCGCCGAACGCGCCGGCTGCCACCGCCAGCGCCGCCAGCCCGAGCCCCGCACCGAGCAGTCGTTGCCAGATCATGCGCCGACTCTAGCGCGCCGCCGCCAGCCGGCGTGCGGCGTGTCAGCGCACGAGCGGCTCGCGCGCCTGGTGGTAGCTCGGGGGAGAGACTGGCGTCGCGGTCACCGGCGCAGCGCCGCGTCGACGGTCGCGCGGACCTGCGCCATCGTGCGTCCTCCACCGTTCTCGAGGGAGGCCAGCGCTTGCCGCAGCCCCTCATCCTCCTCGTCGGTCAGCTCGACGACGGCGTCCGCCGCCTCCAGCACGTATCGTCCCGCCGGGAGCTCTTTCAGCTCGTCAGGTACGTCCTTGCCGTTCCAGTGAACCACTCGGGCCATGGGTCGAGGGTAGCAGCTCCGGATCCAGCACATTCCGGTGGCCCTGAGTCAGGGCTCGCGCAGCGAGCCCGCGGTCGAAGGGCAGACCGTCGAAGATCACGTGCTGCACCTTACACGCTTGCCCTTCGACACGGCGCTTCGCGCCGGCTCAGCCACCGGAAAGGGCGCCGCTTCCGAACATCGAGGGATGTGATCGATCCCTGAGCTAGCAGCCGAGGCCGGTCGTGCGCCAGGTCAGCCCTTCACGCACACGACCTGCTTGAGCGTGTGCACGATGTCGACCAGGTCGGCCTGTGCGGCCATCACCGCGTCGATCGGCTTGTAGGCGCCGGGCGTCTCGTCGAGGACGTCGGCGTCCTTGCGGCACTCGACCCCCTCGGTGGCGCGGGCATGATCGGCGAGCGTGAACACGCGCTTGGCGTCGGCGCGGCTCATCGCGCGCCCGGCGCCGTGGCTGCACGAGCTGAAGCTCTCGGGGTTGCCCTTGCCGCGCACGATGAAGCTGCGCGCGCCCATCGACCCCGGGATGATGCCGAGCTCGCCGAGCCGGGCCCGGACCGCGCCCTTGCGGGTCAGGTAGACCTCGCGTCCGTAGTGACGCTCGCGCGCGACGTAGTTGTGGTGGCAGTTGACCGCGAGCTCGCCCAGCTCGAACGGGCGCAGCGCGGCGCGCACCGCCGCCACCACCGCGTCCATCATCAGGCGCCGGTTGGTCGCCGCGAAGTCCTGGGCCCAGTTCACCGCCGCGACGTAGTCGTCGAAGTGGGCGGCGCCCTCGGCGAAGTACGCGAGCGCGCGGTCGGGCAGGTGCTGGATCGTGCGCCGCATGTCCTGGCGGGCCAGCTCGATGAAGTAGGTGCCGAGCCGGTTGCCGACCCCGCGCGAGCCCGAGTGCAGCATGACCCAGACCCGGTCGCGCTCGTCGAGACAGAGCTCGATGAAGTGGTTGCCGGTGCCGAGCGTGCCGAGGTGGTTGACGTCGTTGCCCTTGCCGAGCCGGGGGTGCTTCTTCACCAGCCGCTGGTAGCGCGCGACCAGCCCGGACCACGCGGTCGCCGCCGCCGCTGGCAGGTCGCGCCAGGCGCCCCGATCGTTGCGGCCACCGCCGTCGGTGCGGCCATGCGGCACCGCCCGCTCGATCGCGGTGCGCACGTCGCGCAGGCTGTCGGGCAGGTCGGCCGCGACCAGCGAGGTCTCGACCGCCATCATCCCGCAGCCGATGTCGACGCCGACCGCGGCCGGGATGATCGCGCGCTCGGTCGGGATCACGCTGCCGACGGTGGCGCCGATGCCCCAGTGCACGTCGGGCATCGCCGCGACGTGGTGGAACACGATCGGCAACCGCGCGACGTTCTCGAGCTGACGGCGGGCCGCGTCCTCGAGCTGGACGCCGCGCACCCAGGCGCGGATCGGCACGCCGCTGGTCTCGATGAGCTCGGGTCCGGACATCGCGACCAGTATGCGGCGGTTCCGTCGGTGAAGCACGCGTGTGGCGGCGCACGGGTCATGCACCCGTCCTCCCGCAGCGCGTGCGCCGGCGCACGCGCTGTGCGCCGCTCACCGCAGCGCGACGAGCCCAGAACGCGCGCGCGCGGAACGGTCCATGTATCATCCGCCTCGGTTCGATGCTCATGCGCCCCCTTCGCCTCGTCTTCGCTCTCGTTATCGCCGTCCTCCTCTTCGCCGCGCCGGCCGCCGCCGGCACGCTCGGGCTGCTGGTCGCCGGCGAGCCCGCCAAGCAACCCGTCATCGAGACCACCCTCGAGCCATGGCTGGCGCGGGCCGGCCATCAGGTCCGCATGCGCGTGCTCGACGGCAAGGCGGTCGACAAGATCGTCGACTGCTTCATCCTCACCGATCAGCGGTGCGCCGAGCCGATGGTGGGCAAGGCCCGTCTCGACGGCTTCCTGTTCGTGATGGTCGAGGTCAAGCGCGACACCACCACGCAGACCGACGAGATCCGCCTCACCGGCTGGCTGTTCAATGGCGACGGCAGCTCGATCGCCGCCCAGAGCGTCTACTGCAAGGCGTGCCTCAACGACACCCTGGGCCCGACCGCCGAGGACCTGGCGCGCACCCTGTTCTCGCTCGCCGACGCCGGCACCGGTCGCATCACGGTGGCGTCCAGCCCGCCGGGCGCCCGGGTCTCGATCGACGGCGCGCCCGTCGGCGCCACCCCGTTCGGTCAGGGGCTGCGGACCGGCCCGCATGTCGTCGAGCTCCAGCTCGACCGCCACTACCCCGAGCGCCGCGAGGTCACGATCGGCAGGGGTGCGACCGCCGCCGTCGAGGTCGCGATGCGCCCGCTCGAGACCATGGCGTCGCCATCCACCCGGCGCAGCAAGGTTCCCGTCGTGATCATGGGCGCCGGCGCGGCGCTGGTCGTCACCGGCGTGGTCCTGTTCGCGATGGACCAGGACTGCGTCGCGGCCGGCGCGTGCGATGTCGGCAACGACGTGCGCACCTACCGCAACAGCGCGCCGATCGGCGTCGGCCTCGCCGCTGCCGGCGTGGTCGCGGTTGGCGCCGGTGCCTACCTCTACCTGCGCAAGCCCGGGCGCGCCCCGACCACGGTCGCGATGCCGTGGGCCACGTCTTCGGCCGCCGGCTTCGCCGTCGGCGCTCGCTTCTAGTCCTGGCTGCTCCGGAGGCCCTCATGCTCGCCGCCCCCGCTCGTCTCGCCCTCTACTCCGCCGCGCTGGTCGGGCTGGCGCTGGCCGCCTGCACCGCCAACAACCCGAACTACTGCGACGCCGGCGAGCAGTGCAACGCCGTCGACGCCCGGCTCGACGGCACCGTGTCACGCTGCAACACCAGCGGCCCCGACCCAGTCTGCCCGGCCGACGAGCCGGTCTGTGCCAGCGACCTCTGCGGCGGCGCCTGCGCAGGCGACACCGACTGCGCCACCCGCACCGACGGCGCGACCGTCTGCCTGATGCCGCCCGGCGACTGCGTCGCGTGCGACGAGAACGACGCCCAGGCCGCGCCCGGCTCCGCCGAGGACGAGTGCCCCACCGCCGCCATGGCCGTCTGCGACGGCGCCAGCCACACCTGCCGCCCCTGCGAGGCCCACACCGAGTGCGCCTCGGGCGTCTGCGAGGCCGGCACCTGCGTCGTGAGCGCCAACGTCATCTACATGAAGGCCGACGGCACGGACACGGGTGACTGCCTCACCCAGAGCACCGGGTGTCTCACGATGCACTACGCGAAGGGCGAGCTCACGCCGACGCGCAAGTACATCGTCATGGCGCCAAGCGCGACGCCGTATGACACGCGGGCCAACAGCCTTGATCACGTCGAGTTCAACGGTGTCAATGAGTCCGCACATATCATCGGCT
>JBKJLC010000211.1:0-31327 GCA_046597055.1 Kofleriaceae bacterium
ACGCGACCTCGTCGTGCACGATCACCGAGGCGGTCGCGTCCATGCGGGCGCCGCCGTCGGCCTCGGGGATCGTGACGCCGATCAGGCCGAGCCCGCCGAGCTCCCGCAGCAGCGCGGTGTTCAACGTCGCGGACTCGGATCCGGGCTTCACGCTCGCGTACCTCGCACACGCGCTGTTGTTCGTGAACAACTTCTACTTCGCGTCGAATGCCGCGCAGCGGAAGCGCTACCTGCCGCGCACGCTCTCGGGCGAGCTGATCGGCGCGATGGGGATGACCGAGCCTGCGGTCGGGACCGACGTGCTCGGCCTGCAGATGACGGCGCGCCGCGATGGCGATCACTACGTCCTCGATGGTCGCAAGACGTTCATCACCAACGGTCCCGAGGCCGGGGTGTTCCTGATCTACGCGAAGCTCGCGGATCGAATCACGACGTTCGTCGTCGAGCGCGAGTTTCCCGGCTTCTCGTCGAGCGCGAAGATCCCGAAGATGGGCATGCGCGCGTCGACGATGTGCGAGCTGATCCTCGAGGAGTGCCGCGTCCCGGTCGAAAATCTAATGGGCACCGAGGGCGGCGGCATGACGAACATGATGCGCAACCTCGAGATCGAGCGGCTCGGGCTCGCCGCGATGAGCCTCGGGATGGCGCGGCGCTGCCTCGACGCGATGGTCCAGTACGCGACCGAGCGCCGCACGTTCGGCAAACCACTCGCCGAGCACGGCCAGATCCAGCGCTACATCGGCGAGAGCTACGCGAAGGTCGAGGCGATGCGCGCGCTGACGTACAACGTCGCCGCCACGCTGACGCCCGGCAGCCGCAATCGGCTCGGGACCGATGCGGCGAAGCTGTTCGCCGCCACCGCCGCGAAGGAGGTCGCCGACGCTGCGATGCAGGTGCTCGGCGGCTACGGCTACTGCACCGAGTACCGCATCGAGCAGTTTTTCCGTGACACCAAGTTGATCGAGATCGGCGGCGGCACGCTCGAGGCGCACCAGAAGAACATCACGCGCGATCTCACCCGGCCGGGCTGACCCGGGCCCGCGCGGGCTCGGCGCGCGACGCCACGACCGGCGGCCCGACGTGACGGTGCGCACGTCGACCGGCCGCATCCATGCGCACGCGGCCCGACCTGGCACTCCCGGGCCCGAGCTGGCGGACATCGGACCAGGTGGTGGTTGTTTCGCAGCCAACCACGGGCCACGCTTGTGGATATGAAGCGACTCACCTTGCTGCTTACCCTCTTGCTGGCCACGGCGACCACGGGCTGCGTGGTCCGCGGCAACGTCGGCGCCCGGGCGTATGTCGAGCCCCAGGCCGAGCTGGTCTACGTCAGCCCGGGCGTGTACGTGGTCGCCGACTACGACGAGCCGGTCTTCTACTCCGACAACTACTACTGGGCGCAGCGCGACGGCTACTGGTACCGGTCCGGGTACTACAGCGGCGGCTGGGTCCGGGTGCAGTCGGCGCCCCACGTGATCGCGCAGATCGATCGGCCGCGCGGCTACGTGCGCTATCGCGGCGAGGGCCGGGCCCGCATCCGGGCCCGCGATCATCGCGGCGGCGGCCAGCATCAGGTCGCCCCGGCCCACCGCTCGCGTGGCCGCGGCCGCGACCACCGGCGCTGACGCCCCGCGGTCAGGTCGGCTCGAAGCGCGCCCCGCCGGCCTGGTCGGGCGCGAGCACCAGGCGGCCGAGGCGCGCCGCTCCATCGGGCGCGACGTAGCGCGCCGGGCGGGTCTTGCCGCGCTCGACCAGCGCGCGCAGCTGGACCGGCGTGAGGCGCCGGCCTGCCGTCTCGAACCAGATCACGAAGCCGCACCCCTCGCGCCAGCGCGCGCAGCCCCAGCCGCGGGCGCCCGTGATCAGCGGGCCCTGCCGGCAGCGCGGGCACGTCAGCGGCGCGGCGGGCGGCATCGGCGGCGGGGCCTTGCTCGCCGCCCTGCGAGGGCGCGGGGCGACCGCTGCGGCCGGGGCATCGCGATGGCGCGGCGGGGGCCGCCCGGGCGCCGCCGTCCGCACGCCGGATGACGGCTCGCGCCGGGCGGTACCGCCGCCCGACCCGCGGCCCCGGGGGCTCGCGGCTCGTCGCGGCGACGGCGCCGCCCGACCCGGCCCCGCCGGCATCGCGCCGGTCGGCGCGGCGCCGCCGCGGATCGCGTCGACGAGCTCCGTGACGTACCGGGCGATGTCGGCCATGAACGTCTCGCGGGTCTCCAGCCCGCGCGCGATCCGGGCCAGCCGGGCCTCCCAGGCGCCGGTCAGCTCGGGCGACGTCAGCGACGCCACCGGGATCGCGGCGATCAGGCCCAGCCCCATCGGGGTCGGCGTGAGGTGTGGCTTGGTCCGCACCACGTAGCCGCGCCGGAGCAACGTCTCGATGATCGCCGCGCGGGTCGCCGGCGTGCCCAGGCCGGTCTCCTTCATCGCCTCGCGCAGCGCCTCGTCGTCGATCCGCTTGCCCGCGGTCTCCATCGCGCCGAGCAGGGTGGCCTCGGTGTAGCGCGGCGGCGGCGTGGTCTCGCGCGCGGTGGCGACGAACCCGGCCGCGAGCCGCTGGCCCTCCTGTAGCGGCGGCAGGGTGGTCGTGGCCTCGCGCTCGTCGTCGTCGGTCCCGGCCGGCGCGCCTCGCGCCGTGCCCTCGGCGGCGATGCCGGCGACCTCTTGCCAGCCCGCGACCAGCCGGGTCCGCCCGCGCGCGAGGTAGCGATCGGGCGGCGGCGGCAGGACGTCGACGACCGCCTCGCGATCGGCCGGCGCGAACCGCGGCGGCCGACCGGCGGCGGCGCCGACCCGCAGCCAGGCCTCGGTCACCGCCAGCTCGGCGTCGGGGAAGAACCCGGCGAGGAACCGCCGCGCGATCAGATCGAACAGCCGCGCGGGGTCGCGATCGAGCCCGCCGAGCCGCACCGGGTTGCCGGTGGGGATGATCGCGTGGTGGTCGCGCACCTTGGCGTCGTCGACGATCCGGCGGCCGGGCCGGGGCGGCGTGTCGAGCAGCACCCGCGCGAACGGCTGGTACGCGGGCACCTCGGCGAGCGCGGCCAGCGGCGCGCGCAGCGCCGCGGCGACGTCGCGGGTCAGGTGCCGCGAGTCGGTGCGCGGATAGGTGATGAGCTTGTGGCGCTCGTACAACGCCTGGGCCACCTCGAGCGTGTGCGCGGCCGCCCACCCGAACCGCCGGTTGGCGGTGCGCTGGAGCGAGGTCAGATCGAACAGCTGCGGCGGCGGCTCGCGCACGATCCGCTGCTCGACCCGCTCGACCACGGCCTCGCCCACGGCGGTGTCGCGCGCGACCAGCGCGTCGGCGGCGGCCGCGGTCGCCAGTCGGGCTGCGACGCCGTGCCGCCAGGGGGCCGCAAACCGGGCGCCGTCAGCGGTGCGCAGCTCAGCGGTGACCACCCAGTATGGCCGCGCCGCGAACGCGGTGATCTCGTGCTCGCGCGCCACCAGCATCGCCAGGGTCGGCGTCTGGACTCGCCCGACCGAGTACAGCGCGTCGTGGCCGTCGTCGCGGCCGCGGACGGTGATCGCGCGGGTCGCGTTCATCCCGACCAGCCAGTCGGCCTCCGAGCGTGACCGGGCCGCGTCGGCGAGGAGCTCGTAGGCGGCGCCGGGCCGCAGCGCCGCGAAGCCGCGCCCGATCGCCTCGTCGGTGAGCGACGAGATCCACAGCCGGCGGATCGGCAGCCGGCTGGCGGCGTGCTGGTAGACGTAGCGGAAGATCAGCTCGCCCTCGCGCCCGGCATCACACGCGTTGACGACCGCGCTGAAGCGCCGCTCGCGCAGCAGCCGCGTGACCCCGCGCAGCTGACCGAGCGCGTGGCGAGAGCCGCGCAGGCGAAACTGATCGGGGATCATCGGCAGCCGATCGAGCCGCCACGGCTTCCAGGCCGCATCGTACGCGGCCGGCTCCTCGAGCTCGACCAGGTGACCGATGCACCAGGTGATGACGTGGTGCTCGCCCTCGAACGCGGGCACGCCCCGCCCGCCGGTCGCGCGCACGCCGAGCACGCGCGCGAGATCGCGCGCCACCGACGGCTTCTCGGCGATGACCAGCTGCACCGCGGGACTGTAGACGGCAGGGGTGTCACCGGCGCCCGCGATCAACGTGCGCAGATCGCCCGGCTGCGGGGTCAGGTCCGGGCGATGAACATCCTGACCCGCGCCGCCCTGCTCCCCCGTGACTCCGGCTCGAGCCTCGACACCCGCTTTGCGCGCGCTCAGCGGCTGCCGGCGTACCAGGACGCGATGGTCGCCAGCCCCGACGCGCCGTCCGGCATCGTCGAGCTGCTGGCGCCGATCGCCATGGGCGTCTTCGGCGTCTACTTCTTTCGTGAGTTTCGCGCCCATGCGTCCGGCGACCTGGCGAGGTTCGGGCTGCTCGTGATCGTCGCGTGGTCCGGCGCCTTGGCCTGGCTCCTGACAAGCGCGATCCGGTACCAGGCCGCGCCGCTCGAGCGGATCGTCGTGGTCGTTATCGACGAGCGCACCGCCATCTCGGGCGGCCGCGACCGCCAGCCGATCCGCACCCGGTACCACGTGACCCTGCAGCGCGACGACGGCCAGCGCTTCGAGCGGGTGTGCCCCGCACACCTGAGCCGGCTGATCGTGCCCGGCGATCTCGGGGTCGCGTACGTGAAGCATGATCGCCTGGTCGACTTCGCCCGGCTCGAGGCCTGAGCCGCGCCCACGGCGCGGCAGCCTGCGCCGGAACGCCGTGGTCCGTGTGCGTCGTTGCTTCGGTGCGTCGGGTGTCAACCGACCGCTACAGCGCCGGACCGATCGTGCCGGGTTCGACCGGCGGATGCCACCCGCTCCGGCATCCTGCACGCGATCAGGCCCTGGCGCGACGTTCGCAGTGGTGGGTCGCCTATGCGTCATCTACCTCGCCTGTTTGCGGCCCTGTCCTGCTCGTTGCTGATCGCGGTGACCGGGTGCACCGATCCGGACCCCACCGACCCGGTCGAGCCGATCGAGCCCGCGCCGGGCGCAACCCAGGTCCGCCAGGAGCCCGAGCCCGCGGGGTTCAACTGTCCGCGCGGCGGCACCGCGATCCACACCGGCACCGACGACAACCGCGACGGTGTCCTGCAGGACGGCGAGATCGACGCGACCTCGTACGTGTGCACCGGCGTCGAGCAGGACGACGTCTGGGAGGGCGACTTCACCGCGCAGCACTGGGCCGATGCCGACCAGGTCGCCGAGCTCCGCCGCGCCACCGTGGTCACCGGCTCGCTCACCCTCATCGCCAGTGGCGACCCCAGCCTGCCGGCGTTGACGACCGTGCTCGGCAACCTGATCTACGCGCCCACGACGGACCCGCAAGGTGCCCTCACCGTGCCGGCGCTGGCGCGCATCGGCGGGAACCTCGTCGTGAATTCCGACGCGCGCGGTGCCCTGGCGATGCCGGCCCTGCGCACCATCGACGGCCACCTCGAGCTCGGCGGTAGGCTGACGTCGCTCGCGTTGCCCCAGCTGGTGGCGGTCGGGGGGCGCTTGCTCGTCGGGGACCAGCGCTTGATCACGCTGACGCTGCCGGTGCTGGCCACGGTCGGTGGCGAGGTCGAGGTCAGCGCCTTCGGGCTCCCGCTCACCAGCCTCGACCTGCCGGCGCTGCGGACGATCGGCGGCCGGCTGCGCCTCGACTTTGCGCGCAAGCTGCGGACCGCCTCGCTGCCCGCCCTGGAGACCGTTGGCGGCAGCGTCTCGATCCAGCTCGCGGTCGAGCTCGAGGCGGTCGCGCTGGACAAGCTGACCCAGATCGACGGCCAGCTCAGCATCAGCGGGACGCCGAAGCTGGTGACGCTGGCGCTACCGCGGCTCGCGGTGATCAACGGTACGCCCGGCGTCGGGAGCCGCGGCGGGGTGACCGTCATGCGGACCGGCCTCCGCGAGCTCGAGCTGCCGGCGCTGACGACCCTCGGGGGCAACCTCGTCGTCCAGAACGGCGCGGTGCTGCGCGCGATCCGCGTCCCGCTGCTGGCGGCCGGGGCGACGGTGACGCTCCGCGACAACCCCGTGCTCGATACGTTCGACGCCCCCGCGATGCGCTCGCTACACGAGCTGCGCGCGACCGGCCTGCCGGCGCTGCGGCAGCTCGGCCTGGCGCAGCTCGCCACGGTGCCCGGCACGCTCGAGCTGCAGGCGGTGGCCGTCGTCGACCTGTCCGGGATGGCCAACCTCGACGCGGTGGGGTCGCTCGCGCTGTCTGACCTGAGCGAGCTGCGCGATCTCCGCGGAGCCCAGCGGCTCACCCGCCTGGCGAGCCTGAAGGTCAGCAACTGTGGCGCGCTCACCTCGATCGCCGGCCTGGACGGGCTGACCACGATCACCGGCCGGCTCACCATCCAGGGCAACCGCGCGCTGATCTCGCTGGCCGGGCTGGAGCAGCTGACGTCGGTGGGAGAAAACGTCGAGATCGCCCGCAACGACGCGCTGGTCGAGCTCGCCGGGGTGTCCGGCCTCCAGACGATCGGCGGCGGCCTGGCGCTCGATGGCTTCGGCCTGACCAGCCTCGCCGGCCTCGACGCGCTGCGCACGATCGGCGGCGCGCTCGACCTCACCGAGGTGCCGCGGGTCCCGGCGGCCGAGGTCGCGGCGTTCCGCGCCCGCTTCGCGCGATGACGGACGCGGACGGGGTCACAAGGCCGAGGTCGTCGCCGGCACGGTGGGCGCCGGCGTCGTGCGGCCGCGCGCGGTCAGCAGCCGAGGCCGGCCGCGGCCTGGCCGATCGCCTCGGCGCCCTGGCGGCAACCGAGGACGGCGCTGTCGCGCGCGGTCTTGTAGGTGTCGCCCTCCAGGTCCTCGATCGAGGCCCAGCCGTCCCCGCTCGCTGCGCGCGCCTGGATCAGGCTATCGCGCACGGGCTGGGGCGTCTGCGGGCAGGCGATCAGCGCGTCGATCGCCGCCAGGTACCGGTCGCACTCGGGCATCCCGGTGCTGGCGTCGCCGCCGCCGCGCGTGCGCAGGACCGCGGTCGCGCGCTCGATCATCTCGGTCTGCACCGTGCGGGCATGGTCGCGCTGAGGGTCGGTGAGCCGGCGCGCGCAGGCCCGCGCCTCGGTCGGCGAGGTGGCATCCGTGAAGCAACGCCGCGACGGCTCGGTCCAGCCATCGGCGGCACAGACCGCCGCCAGCTCGGGGGTTGGATCGATGTCGGCCTCGACCAGGGTGGGCCGGGCCAGCAACAGATTTCGGGTCGCGCCGCCGGCGGCATCCGCGCACGACGGCGGACCCGCGGCACGCTGCCGACCGCCACACCCCGGCGTGGCCAGCGCGAACGCCGCGGCCATGGCCATGGCCCGCATCACTCGCCGAGATACTTCTCGAACGCCTTGAAGTCGTAGTCGCGGCCGAGGAAGTCCTTCACCAGGTCGGCGGCGTCCTGGCTCCCGCCGGCGGCGAGGATCTTGTCGCGATAGGCGTAGGTGGTCTCGGTGTTCATGAGCCCCTGCTGCTGGAACGGGGTCAGCATGTCCTTCGCGATCACGAGCGACCACATGTACGTGTAGTACATGGCCGAGTAGCCGATCAGGTGGCCGAAGCTGGCGTGGAAGCGGGTCCCGTCGACGTAGCGGAACGGCGTGTACATGCCCTGCAGCCGCTTGACCTCGCCGAGCTGATCGAGCTTGTCGGGCTCGATGGTGTGGAACCGCAGCGAGAGGGCCGCGTAGAACATCTGCTGCACGGTCTGGGTGCCGAGGCCGAACTTGTCGGCCTTGCGCATGCGGTCGACCAGCTCGGTGGGGATGACCTCGCCGGCCGCGCTCTTCGCGAACCGCGCCAGCGTCTCGTGGCTCCACGCCCACTCCTCGAACATCTGCGACGGCGCCTCGACGAAGTCGTGCTCGGTGGCGACCCCGCTCTGCTTGAGCCACGGGTGATGGCCGCCCAGCACGTGGTGCATCAGATGGCCGAACTCGTGGAACATCGTGACGACGTCGTCATGCTCCATCAGCTCGTCGCCCTTGGGGAAGTTGCAGACCAGCACGCCCTCGGGCAGCTGGATGCCGGCGACGCCGTCCTTCAGGGTGAACTGCGCGGCGTGCTTGTACTTGCCGTCCCGCGGGTGCATGTCGAGGAAGATGCGGCCGAGCTTGGCCTTGCCGCGGGTGACGTCGAACGCCTGGACGTCGGCGTGCCAGGTCCGCGCGTCGGTGGCCGCGACGTACTGGATGTCGTAGACCGCCGACGTGATCTCCAGCAGGCCCTGCAGCGTCTGCCGGTACGGGAAGTACGGGCGGATCTCCTTGCTGTCGACCTGGTACTTCTTCAGCTTCACGCGGTTCTCGAGGTAGGTCTTCTGCCAGTCCTCGACCCGGGCCGCCTGCTTGTCGAGCGTGCGCAGCTCCTTGAGCAGCTCGTCGTAGTCCTTGCGCGCGCGCTTCTGGGCCAGCTTGGTGACCCGCTCGATGAAGTCGGCGGCCTTCTTGCCCGACCCGATCATCTTGTCTTCGGTGATGTAGTCGGCAAAGTTGGCGTAGCCGAGCAGCCGCGCCTTCTCGGCGCGCAGCCCGAGGACCTGGCCGAGGATCTGCTCGTTGTCCTTGTCGCCGCGCGAGCGGTACTTGACGTACAGCTCGCGGCGCAGCCCGTCGTCGGCCGCGTACATCATGAACGGGTTGTAGTCGGGGGAGTCGGTCGTGATCTTGATCGCGCCGGTGCGGTCGGGTGCGTGGGCGGCGATGACGTCGTCGGGCAGGCCGGCCAGCTGCGCCGGGGTGACGTCGATCGAGCGCACGTCCTCGGAGATGTTCTTCGAGAACGCCTGGTTGAGCTTGGTCAGCTCATCCTCGATCTGCTGGAGGCGGGTGCGGGTCGCCTCGTCCTTGTCGACGCCGGCGCGGCGGAAGTCGCGCGCGGTGTGGGCCAGGAAGCGCTGGGTATCGGGGTCGGCACCGTCGGCCGCGACCGCGACCACCGCCTCGAACATCGGCCGGTTCAGCTGCATCTCGGCGATGAACTTGGCGCCCTCCTGCTCGCAGGTGCGGGCCGCCTCGCGGAT
This sequence comes from Kofleriaceae bacterium, assembly GCA_046597055.1. Classification (GTDB taxonomy): domain Bacteria; phylum Myxococcota_A; class Polyangia; order Haliangiales; family Haliangiaceae; genus UBA2376. The sequence goes on from JBKJLC010000211.1 coordinate 9,005, forward strand.
CGTCTCGGACGGGTGCACCTCGGAGAACAGCCCGGCCAGGGCGTACGAGTTGCTCACGTTGAGCTGGATCTCGTTGAGCACCTTCAGCGTGTTGTCGACCGTGCGCGCGCCGGGCACGGCCAGCAGCTCGGGCAACATCGCGCGGGCGATCGCGAGCCCGCGGCGGCACTCGCCCAGGAACTGCGCCTCGGGCGTCGGGGGCTTCTCGACCGGCTTGATCACAGGGTCCTTCACGGCGATCTCCGCTTCCGGCCTGGGGCCGCAACCCAGGGTGGCGGTCGCAGTCGCAGCGACCAGGAACCCGAGGCGGCGCAGGCGCATCGGCAGCGTCTTAGCATGACGGTGCGGCATGATCACCCGGGCCACCATCTGGCTTGACCGGCACGGGAGGCCGTCCCAGGATGCGCCGGTGCCGGCCCAGCCCCTCGTCGATCGGCTCCCGCTCTCGCCCAGCGCGCCGGCGTGGCTCGCGGCCGCGCTGGCCGATCTCGACGCCGTCATCCGCGATCACCTGCACTGCGAGCGCAAGGCCGCGCAGTCGGCGCTGTCGCTGGTGCGCAGCTACCCCGATCGCGCCGACCTGGTGCTGGCGGTGGCGCGGCTCGCCCACGAGGAGACCGCGCACGTCGTGCAGGTCACCCAGCTGCTCGCCCGCCGCGGGCTGGCGCCGTCGCACGATTTCGGCGACGAGTACGCCGCCGAGCTGCGCGCCCTGGTCCGCAAGGGTGAGCCGGCGCGGCTGCTCGACCGCCTGCTGGTGTTCGCGCTGATCGAGGCGCGCTCGGCGGAGCGGCTCGCGATCCTCGCCGACCACCTGCCCGATCCGGCGACCGCGCAGCTGTACGGCTCGCTGGCGGCGGCCGAGGTGCGGCATCGCGACACCTTCCTCGAGCTGGCCGCCGACGCCGCCCCGACCGAGTGGCGCGATCGCCTGACCGTGCTGGCCGAGGCCGAGGCCGCGATCATCGCGACCCTGCCGGCCCGGGCCCGCATCCATTAGGCGGAGGCCGCAACGGGGCCCGCGGTGCCCCCATCAGCTCCTCCACCACGAACTGCCAGAGCGCGGCGACCCGCGGCACCCGGCGCAGCGCGACGTGGCCGACCAGCCACAGCTCGCCGACCGGTAGCTCGGTCCACGCGGCGCTGAGCGCACGGCCGGCGCGCGCCGCGACCAGCCCGAAGCGCGGCAGGTAGGGCTCGGGCGCGAGCACCAGGCCGAGGCCACCGGCGGCGGCGGCGAGCTGGGCCGAGAACGAGCTGGTGCGCAGGACCGGCGCGGTGCCGACGTGGCGCTCGAGCCAGCGCGCCTCGGGGATCGCGGCGAGATCGTGGCCCCATGCGATCCAGCGTGCGGCCTCGATCTTTCGCAGCGCGCCGAGCGCGGCGACGTAGCCCGGCGCGCCGGCCGGGATCGAGCGGGTCGTGACCAGCTTCTGGGCGACCAGGTCGCCGCGCGCCGGGCGCCGCACTCGCAGCGCGAGGTCGGCCTCGCCGCGGGTGAGGTCGGCGTAGCCGACGCTGGCGTCGAGATCGATGCGCACCTTGGGGTGGCGCGCGTGGAACCGCGCCAGCGCCGGTGCCACGAACACGTCGGCGACCCCGGGCGGCGCGGTCAGGCGGACCACGCCCTCGGCCTCGGCCTCGACCGCGTCGAGCGCGACCCCGAGCTCGCCCATCGCGCGCGCCATCTCCTCGGCGGCGGGCACCAGCCGCTCGCCCGCCGCGGTCGCGACCACGCCGGTGGTGCCGCGCTCGAACAGGGTCAGGCCCAGCTCGGCCTCGAGCCGATCGAGCCGGCGGCTGACCGTCGACACGTCGAGCCCGAGCCGGGTGGCGGTGCCGGCCAGGCGGCCGGTGCGCGCGACGTCGAGGAAGACGCGGACCAGGTCCCAGTCGAGCCGCTCGACCCGGGCCCGCGCGCCCCGGCCCGTGTTGCGTTCTTGCAATGCCACCTTGCGATCATCGGCATTCCGCCGCGCGCGTGCAAGGCGCAAGGTGACGGTCATGAACGACGCCCCCGCCCCACCTCCGCTCCAGGTCGTCCTCGGCGCCGGCCAGATCGGCCCGCGGGTCGCCGAGCGCCTGCTCGCGCGCGGCCTGCGGGTGCGGCTGGTCCGCCGCGGTCGCTTCGCGCCCGGCGAGGCCCCGGTCGGCGCCGAGACCGCGTCGGCCGACGTCGCCGATCCGGCCGCGGCGGCAACCGTGATGGCCGGCGCCGCGGCGGTCTATCACTGCGTCAACCCGCGCTACACCGACTGGGCCGCGCAGCTGCTGCCGCTCACCCACGGCATCGTTGCCGGCGCGAGCCGGGCCGGCGCGCACCTGGTCGTGCTCGACAACCTGTACATGTACGGCCGCGCGCCCGGCGGCGTGATGCGCGAGGACACGCCGGTGGCGCCGTGCTCGAAGAAGGGGGCGCTGCGAGCGGCCGCCGCCGCGGCGATGATCGCGGCCCGCGACCGCGGCGACCTGGCGGTGACGATCGGCCGCGCCAGCGACTTCATCGGCCCCGGCGCGACCCTGGCCGCGGTGTTCGGCGACCGGTTCTGGCCGCGCGCGCTGGCCGGCAAGGCCGGCGAGGTCCTCGGCGATCCCGACCAGCCCCACGCGTACTCGTACGTGCCCGACGTCGCCGACGGGCTGGTCACGCTCGGCACCGATCCGCGCGCCCGCAACCAGCTCTGGCACCTGCCCGCCAACCCGGCCGAGCCGACCCGCGCGCTGATCGCGCGCATCGGCGCGGCGCTGGGTGCGCCGCTGGCGGCCACCAGCGTGCCGACCTGGCTCCTGCGCGGGCTCGGCGTGGTCTCACCGATGATGCGCGAGATCGCCGAGATGACCTACCAGTGGAAGGCGCCGTTCGTGCTCGACGACACCCGCTTCCGCACGACCTTCGGCCGCGGCGCCACGCCGTGGGCGCCGGCGATCGCCGCGACGGTCGCGTGGGCCCGCGGGCACTACCCCTTGAGCGCGATGCACAGCGGGCACACCCGCACCGCGTGAACCACGTCGTGGCGGTGCAGGTCGAGGATCGCGCGCGAGATCTGGGCGAGCTCGCGGCGGACCTCGCGGCGCCGGCCGGCGACCCGCTCGATCTTCATCTGATCGTAGGCGGTGGTCTGGTGCCGCATCCACGCGATCACCGCGGCCTCGGCGCGCTCCGCGACCGAGATCCGCTGGGTGCGCGCGACCGTGCCGCTGCCGACCGGGGTCGCGTGATCGGCGACCCGCTTCGCCATCATGGCGCCGGCCACCTCCCAGATCGGCGAGAAGGCGAGGAACCCGCGCACCTCCTGCTCGAAGGTCTGGACGTACGCGGCCTGGGTCCGCTCGCGGCGCGCGACGTCGGCGACCCGCTTCTTGGCGTAGCCCTCGGTCGCCCGCTCGGCCTCGAGCGCGGCGCGGGCGGCGCCGATGTTCTCGCGCGGCGCCCACAGCCCCTTCGAGAACGCCTTGCGGCCGCGCTTCTCGATCACGGCCCACGATGGACCGGCCGCCTTCACGCGCCGGGTCAGGCCGGCGTCGCCGGGCGGCAGGCACGCCCAGGTCTCGGGCGGCGACATGCGGGTGCCATCGGGCGCGACGAAGACGCGGGGGTCGGCAGTTGGTGCGAGCGTGAGCGATCCGGACATCGAGGCCGAACGTGCCCGAACGCTCGCTCGCTGTCGAGGGTCGGGCCGCTGCCGTCGCCCAGGCAGATCACCACCTTGCGAGCCTGATGGTCCGTCAACGGTTGCAGCGGCCCTGAGCCGTGTAAACGTCTCGGCCATGCGTACCGTGATTCGACTCGCTACCCTGCTCTCGCTGGTGCTCGTGCCGGCCGCTGCGTGCTCCAAGTCTCCGGCCAAGGCGACCACCGCGACGGCAGGCCCGGCCCCGGCCTCGTCCGCCAAGAAGGCGCCCGACACCACCAAGGGTGACGTCGGCCTCGCCGTCACTGGCCCCGACGCCGACCATGCGCCGCCGAGCGGCCCGGTCTACTTCGAGTTCGACTCGGCCACCCTGACCCAGCCCTCGCGCGACCTCCTCGCCACGCTCGGCGCCTGGCTCGCCACGAGCTCCTCGAACCTCCGCATCGAGGGTCACACCGACGAGCAGGGCACCAGCGAATACAACGTGGCGCTGGGCGATCGCCGCGCTGCCGCGATCGCCGACTACCTCGCCACCCTGGGCGTCGACCGCAAGCGCCTCGCCACCGTGTCGTTCGGCGAGGAGAAGCCGGCCACCGCCGGCGAGGGCGAGGCGGCCAACGCCCAGAACCGCCGCGGCGAGGTCAAGACCGAGTAAGCAGGGCCCGACCTCGCCTCGACGACCTGCCCGCTGGATCGATCACTTCCGAGACCAGCACCGCCAGCCGATGATCGGCGAGCGCGCGCTCGCCGCTGGCCGCTGGCCCTTCGACTTCGGGTTCGCAACGAGCCCTTCGCTCAGGGACACCGGACAGTTGTGGTCGCCGCTCGACATTGATCGCATCGCTCGATGTGATCCAAAGCGCCCCCCTTTCCGGTGGCCCTGAGCCGGCGCCGGAGGCGCCGTGTCGAAGGGCCGACGTGCGCGGCGTCAGACCGTCGCGAAGGCCTCGGTCGGGATCTCGACCGGCGACCGGTCTTCCTTGCTGATCAGGGTCGCCTTGCTGGGCACCGACGACACCACGTTGATCGCGTAGAAGAGCGCGGCGTAGCGCTTGCCGCTGTAGAAGGCCTTGTCGGCGTGGCCCTCGGGCAGCGCGGCCGCGGCCTTGTCGGCGATGACCGCCTGGTCGAGGAGCAGCCAGCCGATCGCGGTCTCGGCCATCATCTCCAAGAAGCGGTTGGCCGCCAGCGGGACCATCTCCATCTTGCCGCCGCCGAACCAGCCGAGGAACCGCATCGCGGTGCCCATGATCGCGTCGGTCGCCGCGTCGAGGTTGGCCGCCGCGTCCTGGTAGACGGGGTCGTTCGCGATCGTCGCGACGAACGTCTTCACGTCCTTCACGAACGCCTGCATGTTGGCGCCACCGCGCTGCCCGAGCTTGCGGCCGACCAGATCGAGCGCCTGGATGTGGTTGGTGCCCTCGTAGATCGAGAAGATCTTCGCGTCGCGACAGTACTGCTCGACCGGGTGATCCTTGAGGAAGCCAGCGCCGCCGATGGTCTGGATCGCGGTGACGCAGACCTGGAACGCCTGGTCGGAGCCGTAGGCCTTCACCAGCGGGACCAGCAGATCGACCTGGCCCTGGTGATACTCGGCCGCCGCCTTGTCGGCGCCGGCCGCGTTGATCTTGTCGATGTGGACCGACAGCTTCACGATCAGGGCGCGGATGCCTTCGACCTTGGCCTTCATGTCGAGCAGCATGCGGCGGACGTCGGGGTGGTCGATGATCGCGACCCGCGGCGCCGACGCGTCCTTCCACTGCTTGATCGACGGGCCCTGCTTGCGCTCGCGCGCGTACTCGAGCGCGTTGAGGTAGGCCGACGACGCGACGCCGAGGCCCTGCACGCCGACGCCGATGCGGGCGTTGTTCATCAGGTGGAACATCTGGTTGATGCCCCGCTGCTCCTCGGTGCCGACCAGCTCGCCGATGCAGTTGTCGTTCTCGCCGAGGTTGAGCACCGCGGTCGACGACGCCTTGATGCCCATCTTGTGCTCGATCGAGCCGACCTGGACGTCGTTGGAGGTGCCGTCGGCGCGATCGCGCGGGACCACGAACAGCGACAGGCCCTTGGTGCCGGCCGGCGCATCCTCGGTGCGCGCCAGCACCAGGTGGATGATGTTCTTCGACAGATCCTGGTCGCCACCCGAGATGAAGATCTTGGTGCCCTTGATCTTGTACTTGCCGCCGCCCATGGCGAACGCCTTGGTCGTGGCCGAGCCGACGTCCGAGCCGGCCTGGGGCTCGGTCAGGCACATGGTGCCGCCGTAGGTGCCGTCGTGCAGCTTGGGGCAGTAGGCCGCGATCTGATCGGAGGTGCCGAACTCCTGCACCACCTCGGCCACGCCGTGGGTGAGGGCCGGGTACATGTTGAACGCCACGTTGGCGCCGCACATGAGCTCCTCGGCGAGCACGTGGAGCGCGAACGGGCCCTCCATGCCGCCGAACTTCTCGGCGACCGACAGCCGCCGCCAGCCGACCTCGTAGAGCGACTTCCACGCCGCCTTGAAGCCGGTCGGCGTCTTGACCTTGCCGTTCTCGAGCTTGCAGCCCTCGGCGTCGCCGACCGCGTTGAGCGGCCCGAGGTGCTCCTTGGCCCAGCTGTAGATCTCGCCGAGGACGGTGGTGACCTCTTCTTCACCCCAGCTGGCGTACGGCGCCTTGTTGAGGAGCTCCTGGAGCTTGAACTGCTCGAACAGGACGAAGCGGAAGTCGCGCAGGTCGGCCTTGTAGCGGTTGATCGGCTGGGACATCAGGTACCTCCGAGGACAGACATGAATGAACCGTCATTCATTTATGGACGACGCGGTGCGGCGCGTCAAGAGGCCCGTCGGTGCCCGCGTCCGGCCACTGCCCACTCCGGACCAGCGGCTGGCAGTTGTCGGCACATGCCCTCGAAATCATTGCGGTGCGGCGCTTCCACCGCGTACATGGAGCCGATGACGAAGCACAGCCTATTGCTGAGCCTGGCGATGGTGATGACGGGGTGTGGCCCGGCCCAGCTGTCGGCGCAGGCGGTCCAGGCCTGGCCGCGCGTGCGGGTCAGCGAGCTGTCGGCGCGCCGGCTCGCCACCGCTCGTTCGCAGTTCCCGTCGCGACCGGTGCGCGAGGCGATCGTCGCCGCCGATCGGGCCGAGACCACCACCGGGCTCGACGTCTGCGTGGCCGGCAACGGCACGATCGCGCGGGTCGACGTCACCACCGCGAGCGGCGTCGACGGCTTCGATGCCGACGCGATCGATGCGGTCCGCGCGTGGCGGTTCCAGCCGGCGGCGTCCGGCGTGTGCACCGAGCTCACGATGCGGTTCGCGCGCGAGTCGCGATCGACCGCGCGCGGCGGCGACCTGCGGACGCGCTGACCGCGGCGCGATTCCGGTGCGCGAGCCGGACGGGCGCCCATCGCGGGCGCGATGATGACGGGGATGGATCACGACCCGATGTCGCTCGACCGCCTCGACGAGATCGCGTGGTCGACCCTCGATCACGCCTACGGCCCGGCCGACGATGTCCCCGAGCTCCTGCGCGCGCTGGTCTCGACCAACCCGGCCAAGCGCGCGATCGCCCGCGATAGCCTGCACGCCAGCCTCGATCACCAGGGCGTGCAGCGGACCGAGGCGACGCTGCGCGCGATCCCGTTTCTGACCGGCCTGGTCGCCGATCCCGCCACGCCCGACCGCGCCGCGCTGGTCCGGCTGCTCGCCGAGCTGGCGGTCGGCGACACCTGCTGGTTCTTGCACGACGGCATCCACCCGACGTTCCAGAACGAGTGCGACGGCGCCGCCCGGGCCCAGGCCTGCGCGGTCGTGCGCGGGCGCAGCTTCGCGACCCGCGGCTTTCCATCGTTGATCGACAATCGCCTGGAGCTCGGCGAGGACTCGGGGCTGCGCAAGATCTACGACGCGGTCGCCGACGGCGTGCCGAGCTACCTGGCCGCGCTCGACGGCGCCGACCCGGCGCTGCGGATCGCGCTGCCGTTCCTGCTCGGGTTCCTCACCCCGCGCGCCGCCGCCTCGGCGCCCGCGCTCGAGCGGCTGTGCGAGGACCCGAGCGAGCCGGTCCGCGCCAGCGCCGCGCTCGGCCTGTCGCACGCCTGTCGGTTCGACCCGACCCTGCGCGCGCGCGCGTTCGACCTGCTGATGGCGCGGTGGCCGCTGGCGCTCGGCGACCTCGAGCGCCGCTGCCTGGCGCTGGCGCTGGTGCGCTACGAGGAGCCGGCGCGGACCGCCGCGGTGCGCGAGTACCTCGAGGCGGTGCTGGAGCTCGGGGTCCCGCCGGTGCGCCCCGACGAGTTCCCGTGGCTGCGCATCGACTCGCCGCCGTTCGTGTTCTGCACGACCTACCTCGGCAGCGCCGGCGCCGATCAGGCCGCGCTGCGACCGGCCGCTTTGGCCGCGGTGGTCGCGACCAGCCACTCGCACGACGCCGCCGATCTCGGCATGTGGATCGCGCGGCTGTGGGTGCCGACCCACGACGGCGAGGAGCTGGTGGTCGAGGACCTCGACGACGACGTGCGCGCCACCCTGGCCGCGCTGGTCGCGAGCACCGAGGCCTGGCACTACACCGACCTCGGCAAGGCGCTCGAGGGTCGGGGCGTGCCGACCGAGCGCAGCGAGCTGGCGGCCTGGCTCGGCGTGCGGCTCGAGGACGCGTAGCGCGTAGCAGCGGCTGCGGGCCTCGTCTGCGTCGGCGGCGTCACAGGTTCCGGGCCCCACTTCGTCACGACCAGACGGCCCGTCGACGCGGCGCTTCGCGCCGGCTCAGGGATACCGGTTCCTCGTGGGGCCCCACCGGCCGCCTCGCATCCGCGGCTCCTCGCTCGCTGCTACCTCGTGCTCGCCGGGCGCCGGGACGGGTCGAGGACAGCCAGCGAGCGTGAAGCGAGCGATGCGAGCGTGAAGCGAGCGATGCGAGCGTGCGTGATAAGGTCGCCGCGATGAGCGCGACCAGCCATATCTCTCTCGCTGACAAGGTCATCGTCGTCACCGGCGCGAGCCGCGGCATCGGCGCGGCGATCGCCGCCGCCTGCGTGGCGGCCGGCGCGCGGGTGGTGCTGGCGTCGCGCAAGCAGGCCGATCTCGACGCGGTCGCCGCCAAGCTCGGCGGCGCCGGCGAGGTCGCGGCGTTCGCGTGCCACACCGGCAAGCCCGAGGACGTCGACGCGCTGTTCGCGCGCGCGGTCGAGCGCTTCGGTCGGGTCGACGGCCTGGTCAACAACGCGGCGACCAACCCGCACTTCGGCCCCATGATCGACACGCCCGACCTCGCGATCGACAAGACGATCGAGGTCAACATCAAGGGCTACTTCTACGCGGCGCGCGCGCTGGTGCGCCAGGCGCGGGCGCGCGGCGGCAACGCGGCGATCGTCAACATCGCGAGCGTCGCGGGCCTGCGCGCCGCGCCGATGCAGGGCGTGTACGGCATGACCAAGGCGGCCGTGATCAGCATGACCCAGACCCTGGCCTACGAGCTCGGCGGCTCGGGCATCCGCGTCAACGCGATCGCGCCGGGCCTGGTCGAGACCAAGTTCGCCTCCGCGATCGTGCAGAACCCGATGCTCCGCGAGCACGTGATCAAGCGGACCTCGCTGGCGCGCCACGCGCAACCCGACGAGATCGCAGGGGCCGCGGTGTACTTGCTGTCGGACGCGGCCTCGTTCACGACCGGCACCGTGCTGGTGGTCGACGGCGGCTACACCTCGACCTGACCGCGCCCCGGCCCGGCCGCTCGCACGGGCTGAAGCAACCGGGGCGCGCTACCGTCCACGGGTGCACATGTCCCCCGAGAGGATCGTCCTGGCCGCGCTCGCGGCCACCCTGTTCGGCGCCGGGAGCGCCGTCGCTGCGCCGGCCACTGGCTCGATCGCCGGGGAGGTGCGCTGGACCGGCGCGGCCCCGGCGCGCGCCGCCCTCGATCGCGCGAGCGATCCGGTGTGCGCTCGGACCCAGCGGACCGGCGAGGACGTCGTGGTCGAGGCCGGCCGGGTCCGCGACGTCCACGTTCGCCTCGAGAACGGCTCGGCCGGCACCCACGCCGCACCCACCGCGCCGGCGGTGGTGATCCAGAGCGAGTGCATGTATGGGCCACGGGTGGTCGGCGTGGTCGCCGGCCAGCCGCTCGAGATCCGCAACGCCGATGCGACCTTTCACAACGTGCGCGGCAACCTCGGCAGCAAGATCCTGTGGAACCTCGGCCAGGCCGCGCAGCAGCCGCCGCTCACGCGCAAGGACCTCGGCAAGCCCGGCGACGTGGTCTCGCTTCACTGCGACGTGCACCCGTGGATGGCGGGCTGGGCGGTGATCTCCGACCACCCGTTCTTCGCGGTGACCGGGGCCAATGGAGCGTTCGTGCTGAAGGACGTGCCGGTCGGCTCCTACACGGTCGAGGCGTGGCACCCCACCCTCGGCGTGAAGACCGCCAAGGTGAAGGTGAAGAAGGGCAAGACCACGAAGGCGGCCTTCGCCTTCACCGCCGCGAAGTAGCGCGGCCCGCCCGCGTCGCCCGCCGACGCCGACCGATCAGCCCGAGCAGGGCGATCGCGACCAGCCCGTTGCTGGGTCCGCCGCCGGTCGAGCAGCCGCCTCCGGCCGCCGTCACGGTGACGCGCTCGGGCACCCGCGGCACGTCACAGACGCCGCTGCCGTCCCAGCCGACGGTGCAGTCGAGCCCGGCCGGGCACTGGATCGTCTGGCACGGGTCGTTGATGCACATGCCGTCGCCTGGATTGCAGGCCTGGCCCGGCTGGCACCGGACGTCGCCGCACGGGTCGCGCACGCACAGCCCGTCGGTCGGCCGGCAGATCCGCTGGTCGGTGCAGCTCACGTTGGCGCACAGGTCCCCGACGCAGGCGCCGTCGACGCAGCGCTGGCCACCGGGGCAGGCCGGGTCGCAGGTGACCACGACGCAGGTGCCATCGCGACAGGCCTCGTTGCCAGCGCAGGCGACGCCCGCGCACGGGTCAGCCTGGCACGCGCCCTGGTTGCCGACGCGCACGCAGATCTCGCCGGTCGCGCAGCCGAGCGCGAAGCAATCCTGACAGACGCCGCCGAAGCAGCTCAGGCCGGTCGGGCAGTTCACGCCCGCGCACAGATCGGCGCACATGCCGGTCACCAGGTCGCACGCGAAGCCGGGGTTGCAGGTCACGGTCAGGCACGGGTCGCGCAAACAGAAGCGTCCCTCGACGCCGGTGCTGCAGTAGAACCCGAACGGACACGGGAACTCGCTGTCGTTGCACGCGATGGCGCACTCGCCGGCGATGCAGGTCTGTCCGCCCGCCGGACAGGTCGCGGTGTCGTCGGTCATGCCGTCGCAGTTGTCGTCAAGGCCGTTGCATACCTCGGGCCGTGGGCCGATGTAGCCATCGCAAGCGACGACCCCGCCCTCGCAGACCCGCACGCCGAACGTGCACTCGCCGGTGTCGCCGATGGTCTCGAAGAGGGGGTCGGTGCAGGCGCCGCCCACGCCCGGCAGCGGCGGCTCGTCGATCGAGCCGTCGCAGTCGTCGTCGCGGCCGTTGCACACCTCGGCCTGGCCGCCGGCGTTGCCGACGCACTCGACCGCGCCCATCACACACTGGAAGACGCCGCCCGTGCACGAGCCGCCGCCGCCGCACGTCTCGCCGATCGGCGCGCCCAGCTGCTCGTCGACGCGGGTGTCGCAGTCGTCGTCCTGGCCGTTGCAGGACTCGAGGCCCGGGGTCACGGTCGGCGCGGTGCAGGTGGTGCCGGTGCCGGCCGCGGTGCAGACGATGGTGCCCGACTGTGCGCACAGGCCGCCCTGGCCGTTGCTGCAGGTGTCGCCCAGGGTCGGGAAGCTCTCGTCGACGCTGCCGTCGCAGTCGTCGTCGAGGCCGTTGCACAGCTCCGCAGTCGGCCCGACCTGGCCGGTGCAGCCGCCGAGCGTGCCCTGCGGCGTGCAGGTCTGCAGGCCCGGCCGGCACTGGCCGCCGCAGCCGGCCGGGCCGCACCCGGTCGGGAAGGTGTAGCAGGCGACCGCGACCTCGTCGGTGAACGAGTCGCAGTCGTCGTCGAGCGTGTTGCAGACCTCGGTCACCGGCCCGGTGCCGCCGGCGCAGGTGAGCTGGCCGTTCTCGCAGGCGAGCGTGCCGGGGCCGCACTCGCCAACGTCGAAGCCACACGAGGTGCCGACGCCGGGCAGCGGCGCCTCGTCGGTCGTGCCGTCGCAGTCATCGTCGAGGCCGTTGCAGACCTCGGAGGACGGGCTGCACGTGCAGCCGGCGCCCAGGCCCTCGTCGACCCGCTGGTCGCAGTCGTCGTCGAGCCCGTTGCAGGTCTCGGTGCCCGGGGTGACCGGGGCCGCGTCGCACACGGTGCCGAGGCCGCCAGCCGCGCACACCCGGGTGCCGTCGCGGCGACAGGTGCCCGACTGGCCGTTGGTGCAGACCTCGCCGCGGTCGGGGAAGTCCTCGTCGATCCGGACATCGCAGTCGTCGTCGAGGCCGTTGCAACGCTCGGCGACCACCGACTCGGTGATGATCTGGGCGATCGCGGCCGACAGCTCGGCCTCGTCGTCGACGAAGATCGCGGGCGCCGGTCCGCCGTTCACCGGCGGCCGACCAGCCGCGGCGATCGCGGCGAGATTGGCGATGACCGCCTGGTCCGGGGTCGCGAACCCGATCACGTAGACGAACACGCCGGCGTTGCGCAGCGCGGTCGCGGCCGCGACCGGATCGCCGCCGCAGGTCTCGGCGCCGTCGGTCACCAGCACGACCCGGTACGGCCGGCACGCCAGCCGCGGGTCGTTGGCCGGGGTCCGGAGCTGCTCGAGGTAGCTCCGGGCCGAGCCGAGGATGCCGGCCAGCGGGGTGGTGCCGCTGCCGCGGATCTCCTGGTCGGTGCCGATCGGCGGCGTGCCGAGGTAGTTGCTGTCGCCGTCGATCCACCCGAGCAAGGTCTGTTCGTTGTCGCGCGCGAACGAGACCACCAGGTCGCCGGCCGCGAAGCCGCCGCCACACGGCGCGGCGCCGCCGCCTTGCCAGCCGCCCGAGCGCAGGCCGGCCGCCACGGTCGGACAGGTGAAGTCGGTCGCGCGCTGGTGGAAGCGCATCAGCGCGTACTCGACCTCGCCGAACGAGGCGACCGCGTCGGTGATGCCGGCCTTGACCTTGAACAGGCGCGAGTCGTCGGCGATCGCGTTCGCGCAGCTCGTGTTGCCGACGCCGCCGCAGGTCGCGCAGCTGACCGGCGAGCCCGGGCACTCGGACGAGCCATCCCCGCCGGTGAAGACGTCGGCGCAGGTGTTCCAGTTCATCGAGCCCGAGCTGTCGAACGCGATCAGCAGGCGCGGCTTGGCGTCGGCCGGGGTCGAGTTGGGATCGGCCTCATCGGGGTCGAACAGCGAGTGGCAGCCGGGATCGGCCAGCGCGGCGCCGCGCCCGGCGTAGTCGACCCGACCATCGCCGTCGTCGTCGAGGCCGTTCTGGCACGCGGCATAGCCGACCTCGGTGCCGTCCATCGCGCTGGTGCAGTCGGCGTCGGCCGGCCAGTCGGTAGTGCCGTCGTCGTCGTTGTCGAGCCCGTCACCGCAAGCGGGCGCGCCGGTCTCGGTGGGATCGGTCGCGCTGCTGCAGCTCGGATCGGCCGGCCAGTCGCGCACGCCGTCGCCGTCGTTGTCGAGCCCGTCGCCGCACTGCGGCGTCGGAGGGTTGGCCTCGCTGCTGTCGGCCGGCGCGTCGCAGCCGATATCGGCCGGAAAGTCGATGAAGCCGTCGCCGTCGTTGTCGAGCCCATCGGAGCAGGCCCGCACGCTGGTGACGAAGCACGGCAGCGACGGGATGCTGGCCAGCTTGCCGGGCGCGGTCGCCACCGCGGTGACCTCGAGGCCGCCGTAGAGCTCGCCGAACCCGGCGTAGTCGCTCGACGACCAGGCGCCGCCGGCACCGGCGGTCGAAGTGCCGCGATTCTGCAGGTTGAAGAGCACGGCGACCGCCGCGGTCGCCTCGGACGTGCCGACGATGGTCGGCGCGGTCGACCCGATCGGACAGGTCACGACCGGGCGCGCGGTGCGGACCGCCCCGACCGGGACCTGCGCCGCTTTCTTGAAGTAGGTCTCGAAGCTGCCGCCGAAGGCGGACTGGTTGCCCCAGGTCGAGATGTCGAGGCGGTACAGGCCGGTGGCCGTGGGCCCGGGCACGGTCACGTTGAAGGCCAGGTTGCGGACCTGGCCCGGCGTGTAGTTGAGCGACGCGTTGTAGGTGGGCCGGTTGGTGCCACAGCCGCTGGCACAGAGGAGCGTGGAGGTGACGACCGGCGCGGTGGTGGTGGCGAGCGTGACGTTCCCGTTGATCGACCAGCCGGTCGGCAGCACCGGGGTCAGCGACTCCTGGCCCCAGATCTCGGTGCCGACGTTGCTGACCTGACCGGTGATCGGCGCGGTGCCGCCGGCGCTGGCGAACGTGGTCGTCGGGGTCGGATACGCCAGCGTGATCCTGGGCACCGCGATGCCAGCGACGATCGTGAGCGCCTGGGTCGAAAATCCCGGCGCCGGCAGCTGATCGGACCGGTAGTTGGCCTCCATCACGTTGGTGGTCTGGCCGGTGCCGCCGACGCCGAAGGTCGCGGTGATGAGGTACTCGGCCGACGGCTGCTGGGTGCCGAGGTTCCACTGCAGGCACAGCTTGGTGCCGTCGTCGGTGCAGGCGCCCTGGAGGCTGGGCGCCGGCGTCGCTGACACGAAGCTCTGCCGGCTGCCGTCGTACTTGAGCCGGACGACCACGCCGGTCTCGGCGGTGACCGCGAGGTTCTTGCCGCGCAGCGAGTACTCGAGCGTGTTGCTCCCGACCGCGAGGGCCCGGTCGACCTCGAGGTCGAACAGCAGGCGCAGGAACACGCACGCCGGCGAGGCGACGTAGGTCGGCCACGGGTTGTCGCGGGCGCCGGTGTTGCCGCCACGCGACGAGGTGTCGCTGCCGACGACCTCGCCGCAGTCGACGTTGCCGCCGGTCGCGCCGAAGCCGGGATCGAGCGGCACCCCGGTGACCCGCAGCGCGACCTCGACGTAGCCGGGCTCGCCGGTGCGGGTCTCGCCGAGCGCGACCCGGACCGCGCGGGCCGCGGCCGGATTCGCCGGCGTCAGATCGACGCCCGTGGCGGTGTCGAGCAGCGACCGGGTGATCGTGCCGGTGGTGCCCATGTCGGGGTTGCCGATGCCGATCGTCGATCCCGGGTAGCGCACCCGGGTCCAGGGCCCGACGACGTTGTTGAACTGCAGGTTGCCGTTGGCGAGCGCGGTCGCCTCGAAGCGGTAGAAGGTGTTGGCGCCCGCGACCGGCGACCCGTACAGATACGGTGTGTTGCCGTCGCCGCCGGTGTTGGCGGTCGCGTTGGCGGTGCCGTAGGCGCGGATCTGATCCCAGTCCCACTGGTTGTGCGCGAAGTAGGGCCCGGTGGTGTCGCCGAGCAGCGCGACGATGCCCGGCGCGATCGACGCCGGCTGGGGCGACATCGTGATGCCGTTGTTGGTCGTGATGAAGACGTTGCTCGGGGTCCGGGCGACCCGGGCGTCGTTGCTGAAGAACACGCCGGTGTCGCCGTGCAGCTGGGCGATCGAGCCGGTCGAGAAGCTACAGGTGCCGGTGCTGCTGCATGGCAGGCTGGTGAACGTGTTGCACACCGAGCCGCCGATGCAGCCGTCGATCGCGACGCCGGGGTAGCGCGGCTCGATCGTGTTGCCGTCGAGGTCGGTGAGGCGGACGCCGACCACCTGGGTGTTCGGCGGCAGGTACTCGGTCAAATAGCCCTGGAGACCGCGGTTGATCTTGTCGGGCACCGGCGAGAACGCGAACTTGAACAGGATGATATCGCCGACCGCGATGCGAACATCCGAGCCGGTGGTGCCGGTCGAGGTGCCCGACTCGGGGTCGATCACGGCGACGGTCGCGTCGGGCAGCGACTTCGAGGTCATCACCTGGGCGACACCCTCGCCGCGCGCGGACTGGATCAGCGCCCCGCCGAGCACGAGGGCGCTGATCCCGGCGAGGGCGATCAGGCTGGCCGGGGAATGAGGCGTGGGCTTCTTCATGGCGTTCCTCACGGGGTGGCCGAACAGCAGCGGAACCCGAGATTCGGGAAGGCGAAGGTCGGTGCCAGCGCGATGAAGGACAGGTCGCAGGTCAGGCCCTGCTCGACGTTGTCGAACCCGCCGCCGCGCACCCGGAACGAGCTGGTGCCGACCGGGGTCGACGTCCACTCGCGCAGGTTGCCCGACAGATCGTAGGCGCCGTAGGTCGACACGCACTGGCTCTGGGCCGGCGCCGGGCAGCCGTGCCGGGTCCCGGTCGCCACCACGTCGTCGTCGTTGACGCCGACGCAGTTGGGATCGTTGTCGCGACCGTTGCAGGCGGCGGGAAGGTAGACGTTGCCGTACGGGTAGAGCCGGGGGGTGAGCCCTTCGCACGCGATCTGCCACTCGGACTCGGTGCACAGCCGCTTGCCGGCGGCCGCGCACGCGGCGGTGGCCTGGTTGTATGTGACGTTACGCCACGGCAGCACGCCCGGCCGCGAGCAGGCGCGATGGCCGGCGGAGCCGAAGTCGTCGAGCGCGGCGTCGGGCCGCGACGCCTCGTAGGTGTAGACATAGAAGCTGGTCGGGCCGCGGGTCACCGCGACCATCTGGTCGGGCGCGCCCTCGTCGAGGCGGCTGTCACAGTCGTTGTCGATCGCGTCGCAGACCTCGGCGGTCACGGCGGCGCCGGGGCTGGTGATGTTGCAGGCGAGGCCGCCGCCGCCGGCCGCGCACGCCAGCGTGCCGGTGCCGCGACAGGCGCCCACCCCGCTGTCGGCGCAGGCCTGGCCCTTGGTCGGGTACGCCTCGTCGATGCGGCCGTCGCAGTCACCATCCAGCTGGTCACAGCGCGCCTCCTGCAGCGGCAGGTCTCCGCAGGCCGTGGCCTCGGTCGCCGCGCCGTACTCGCACTGCCAGGTGACCGTGGTGCTGCACGCGTCGGCGGCGCAGGTCGGGACGGTGCCGCCGCAGGCCCCGGCGGTGCGACAGAAGTTGGCCGGCGGGGTGAGCGCCTCGTCGGTGCGCAGATCGCAGTCGTTGTCGCGGCCGTCGCACACCTCGGTGCCCGACGGCGTGCACGCGTACTCGCAGCCGTTGCCGGGCAGGCGGTCCTGATCGACGAAGCCGGGCTGACAGGTCGCCACGTTGCACAGGCCAGCGGTGCAGCCAGCGATCGCGTGCGGCAGGTTGCACGGCGTGCAGCCGCCGCAGAAGCGCGGGTCGTTCTGCTTGTCGAACGGCTCGTCGACCGGCCCGTCGCAGTCGTCGTCGACGTCGTTGCACACCTCGCTCGACGGCCCGTCGTAGCCGACGCAGGCGAGCACGCCGAACCGGCACTCGACCGTGCCGAAGGTGCAGGCGCCGGTGTCGCCCAGGCCCTCGAGGCCGGCCTGGGTGCAGGTGCCGCCGACGCCGGCGATCGCGCCCTCGTCGACCCGGCCATCGCAGTCCTGATCGACGTTGTCGCAGGTCTCGGCCTGGGTCGGGAAGATCGGGCAGGTGTACTCACACCCCACGGTCGCCGGGGCGAGATCCGCGAACCCCGGGGTGCACGCGCCGAAGCCGCAGGTGCCGGCGGTGCAGGTCGAGGTCGCGTTGAGCGCGCGGCATACGTTGCCGCAGGTGCCGCAGTTCTGCTCGTCGCTGTCGAGCATCAGGCCCTCGTCCGAGTTGCCATCGCAGTCGTTGTCGACGAGATCGCAGCGCTCGACGCCGCCGTTGGTCGGCGTGCAGAAGTAGTCGCAGCCGTTGGCCGGGTTGTTGTCGCGATCGACCCAGCCTGGCAGGCAGGTGAACTGACACTGGCTGGTGACGCAGGTGCCGGCGGTGTTCGGCTGCCGGCACGCGCGATCGCAGCCGCCGCAATGCGCCGGGTTGCGGGTCAGATCGAACGTCTCGTCGACCCGCAGGTCGCAGTCGTCGTCGCGCAGATTGCAGCTCTCGACCACGCCCACGCAGGCGTCAGCGCCGGAGCCGCCGTCGGTGGGGATCGGATTGCCGCCGTCATCGACGGCACCGTCGCCCGGGTCGACATCACCGTCGCCCCCGCCGCCGCCATCGTCGACGGCGCCACCCAGCGTGTACTCCCTCACGTTGCATGCCGCTGCCAGTGCAGCGCACAACATCAAAATGCCGATGGCCGGCGTGCGACGTCCGAGCATGATCCCCCTGGCGACCTCGGGCAGTCCCGCGGCCTATCCCGCCATGATGGCGCCATGCGCGCCCGCCGACAAGCAGGTCTCGTCGCTCAACGGTGAACGGCGCATGTAGGTAGGTGACCCCTGCGCGCCCCGACGCGGGCGCGCACGCGTCCAGCGTCCGACAAGAGGATGAGGCCGAAGAAGTAGCGGCCTTCATCCGGTCAAGCGGTGCGTGAATCGCCGGGCTACGCGACCGGTGAGGCTATTCACGATCGCGATGCTCCGTGCTCCTGGCAGGAGTCGCGCGGTAAGGGGCCGGGGACGCGCGCCGGGAGTGCGCGGCCCGCGGGTCCTGCCGCCGAGCGATCACGGGCGACGCCGGCTGCGCCGTTCGATGGCTAGCAGCCGCAGCCCTCGGACGCCTGGCGCTCGAGCGTCACCGTATCGAGCGACAGGGTGCCGTCGGCGCGCGCGCCGAACTGGAAGGTGACCGGGCTGCCGGCTGCGTAGCACGCGCCCGAGTCGCACGAGGTCGGCAGCCAGTCGGCGAGCGCGCCGGCGCCGATCGCATCGGCGGCGACGGTGTCGCGGGTCGTCGTCGTGTAGGGATCGCCGTCGCCGTCGTCGGCGGGCACGTCGTCGGGGTCGTACCAGCTGGTGCGGTCGATCGTGACGCGCTCGAGGTCGCCGCCGATCAGGGTCGCCACCACCGCCGCCAGCTCGGCCTCGCCGAGATGACCGGCGACGCACAGCGCGCGCACCGCCGCGGCTTCGTCGGTCAGCGGCGCGGCGCCCGGCAGCGAGCCCGGATCGTCGGCCTCGGCGAGCAGCCCGGCGGCGCGGGCCGCGACCTCGCAGTCGGCCGTGGCCGCGACCGTGCGCACGGTGGTCGCGACGCTGAGGTCGCGCAGGTCGGCGGGGGCCAGCCGCTCGAGCACCTCGAGCGCCCGCGCCGACGACAGGCCGCCGGCGAGCGCGGCGCGCAGGACCCCGACCGGCGGACGTGCGCCGAGGTGGTCGAGGCCGACCTCGCGGCCGTGCTCGATCAGCGCGCGCGCGGCGCCGGCCGGGGACAGCCGTCCGACCTGCTCGTCGGCGAGGGCGGTGTGGTGACCAGCGGCCGCGACCGCGATCAGCCGCAGCCGGAGCTCGTCGTCGCGGTCGGGCACCACCGCAAAGGCGGCGCGCGCCAGCTCGTCCTCGGGGGCCGGCAGCGCGAGCAGCGCCTCGAGCGCACCGGCGACCGCATGCACGTCGCCCGGCTCGAGGTGCTCGAGCGCCCACAGGGCGAGGTGCCGGCGCAGGCACGGGTCGGCCAGCGTGGCGTCGGGCGGCACCGGCTCGAACGAGCGCTCGGTGTCGCCACACCCGATCTCCTCTTCGTGGATCGCCGTGCACGCGAGGTCGCCGGCGCGGAGGAGCGCGATCGCGACCGGCCGGACCGCGGCGTCGGGCAGCTCGGCGAGCCGGTCCTCCCAGTCGGCGCCGGTCGGCGCCAGCGCGGCCAGGGCCGCCAGCGCGGCCGGCTCGGTCTGGGTCGAGCTGCGCGCCTCGCGCGGCGCGCGAGTCCCCGGCGGCATGGCCGCGCCGGGCGTCCGTCCGCAGGCAGCGGTCGCAGCGGCGAGCAGCATGGCGGCGAGGACGGGTGGGCGCATGCCGGTACAACGCGGGACCGAGCCCGACCATTCGCACGACCGCACGGCGGCGCGCCCCGGCGGGATCCTGTCGTCCTGGCCTGAGCTGCACGACGGACGCGCGCGCTGATCCCGGCCGGCGGCCCTCCGCCAGGCCGAGGACAGCGCGGATTGGCAGGCGCTGGCGCGACCTGGCAGGGCATGGCGATCCAGTCGGCGACTGTGAATCCAAGCGGGAATTCACGCCCGCTCGTTCACGCTCCGGGCCCCTAGCGGCGACGAATCGCGGTGGTCGGCGCGCGCGCGCGATGGCACCGCCCTTGCGATGGAGCAGATCCATCATGGCCCACGCTGCTCGCCTCGCCCTTGCCTGCTCCCTCGCCTCCCTCACCGCCTGCCACACCCTCGCGCTGAAGGTCGACCCCGCGCTGGCCGACGACCGCATGAGCGTGTCGAAGCCGAGCCTGTTCGGCCGGAGCAACCTGGTCTTCGGCCAGTACGTCGCCGACGACATCGACCGCAGCTGGACCCGCAGCAACTCGAACCAGCGCGGCAACCGCACCGAGACCTCGTCGCGGCAGACCTACCGGTTCGTGTTCGCGGCCGCCGGCGCCATCACCGACCGGGTCCGCTGCGAGACCGTCTACGCCGAGACCGCCCGGACCTACGGCCGGCTCCGGATCGACGACGGCCGCCACGGCCTCGGCTGCACGCTCACCGACGCCCAGGGCCGCCCCAGCGGCGAGCTGGTGATGACCGAGGGCAGCCGCCACAAGCCGTCGGGCCGCATGTACCACCGCAACATCGCGATCGACCTGGTCCCGTCGGGCCGCGGCGAAGGCACCCGCTTCGAGAGCTTCGATCCGCTCGGCTACGAGATGCTGGTCGACGGCCAGATGGTCGGCGCGGTGCAGACCGTCAACAGCGGCGCGGTCTGGATCGACCGCGGCGCGCCAGCCGAGCTGCAGGAGTCGGCGGCGGTCGCGGCCGCGACGCTCCTGCTCTACCGGTCGATCGAAGACTGAGCACCGTCGCAGCGGCGGACACGCCCGGGCCGGCTTCCCTTCGACTTCGGGCTCGCAACGAGCCCTTCGCTCAGGGACACCGGGAAAGATGTGCGGGATCCCGAGGGGCGCCCTTCGACCCCGCACGCGGCCAACGCGGCGGCTCAGTTCTGGGCGGCGTGACCGGCGGCGGCCAGGCGCGCGTGCGCCCAGGCGACCCGGTTGACGAGGACCTGCCAGTCGCCGTCGGTGGGGCGGTCGCCCCACTTCACCAGCTCGGCCTCGGCGTCCTTGAGATCGACCCGCGCCTTGGCGACGTCGACCTCGCTGCCGAGCATCGCCTGCTCGACCAGCACCTCGACCGCCCCGGTCGGGTCGACCCGCAGGTACCCGGACGAGACCGCGTAGCGGGTGCGGGTCTTCTCGCCGATCGTCAGCACGCCCGGCTTGAGCGCGGTGAGCAGCGGCACGTGTCCGGGCAGGAGCTCGAACTCGCCGAGCTCCCCCGGCGCGGTCAGCCCATCGGCGTCCTGATGCGCGACGACGCCCTTCGGCGTCACCAGGTTGACGCCGAGCGTGGTCGACAGCCCGGTCAACTGCTTGGCGTCCGCCACGGTCAGCTCACCTTCTTGGCCAGCTCGGCGGCCTTGGCGCGGGCGTCGTCGATCGTGCCGGTCATCGAGAAGGCCTGCTCGGGCAGGTCGTCGCACTTGCCGGCGAGGATCTCCTCGAACGACCGGACCGTGTCCTCGCGCGACACGAACACGCCCGGGATGCCGGTGAAGGTCTCGGCGACGTGGAACGGCTGGCCCATGAAGCGCTCGATCTTGCGGGCGCGCGACACCGTGATCTTGTCGTCCTCGGACAGCTCGTCCATGCCGAGAATGGCGATGATGTCCTGGAGATCCTTGTAGCGCTGCAGCAGGCGCTGGACCTCGCGGGCGACCTTGTAGTGGCGGTCGCCAACGACCGCCGGGGTCAGAATCGTCGAGGTCGAGTCGAGCGGATCGACCGCCGGGTAGATGCCCTTCTCGGTGATCGCGCGGCTGAGCACGGTCGTCGCGTCGAGGTGCGCGAACGCGGTGGCCGGGGCCGGGTCGGTCAGGTCGTCGGCCGGCACGTAGATCGCCTGGACCGAGGTGATCGAGCCGTCCTTGGTCGAGGTGATGCGCTCCTGGAGACCGCCCATCTCGGTCGACAGGGTCGGCTGATAACCGACGGCCGACGGGATGCGGCCGAGGAGCGCCGACACCTCGGAGCCCGCCTGGGTGAACCGGAAGATGTTGTCGACGAACAGCAGCAGGTCCTGCTTCTCGACGTCGCGGAAGTACTCGGCGATCGTGAGGGCGGCGAGCGCGACCCGCTGGCGGGCGCCGGGCGGCTCGTTCATCTGGCCGAACACCATCGCGGTCTTCGAGAGCACCGACGAGCCATCGAACAGCTTGGCCTCGGCGAGCTCGTGGAAGAGGTCGTTGCCTTCGCGGGTGCGCTCGCCGACGCCTGCGAATACGGAGAGACCCGAGTGCTGCAGGGCGATGTTGTTGATGAGCTCCTGGATGAGCACGGTCTTGCCGACGCCGGCGCCACCGAACAGGCCGACCTTGCCGCCCTTGGTGTAGGGCGCGAGTAGGTCGATGACTTTGATGCCCGTCTCGAGCAGCTCCACCGACGGGTTGAGCTCGGAGTAGGCCGGCGCCGGGCGGTGAATGCCCCAACGCTCACCATCCTCGATCTCGCGCTGGTCGATGGCTTCGCCGATCACGTTGAAGATGCGACCGAGCGTGCGCTCGCCGACCGGCACGCTGATCGCGCTGCCGGTGTCGGTGGCCACCGCGTTGCGGCCGAGGCCGTCGGTGGAATCCATGGCGACCGCGCGCACGCGGCCATCGCCGAGG
>JBKJLC010000151.1:0-23329 GCA_046597055.1 Kofleriaceae bacterium
CGTCGATGTTGCCGCGGATCGCCAGCACCGGCGCCACCGCGGCCAGCTCCTCCAGCACGCCGAGATCGCCGATGTCGCCCGCGTGGAGGATCGTCGTCGGGGCCCACGCCGCCAGCAACGCGGTCGCGCGCGGATGCGGGTGCGAGTGGGTGTCGGCGACCACCGCGATCCGCAGCGGGCCGTCGGCCGGCGCCGCGATCGCGGCCGAGGTCTTGAGCAGCGCCTGCGCCATGCCCGGGTCTACCCCGTGGGCGGCCGCGGCGCCCGTCGCGGGCCCCGCGATCGACCGGTCAGCCGGTGGCGCCCAGCGCCCGGAACCGCCGGCGCTCCCCAGCGGCGTTGCCGCGGATCCCCGCGGTCCTACTGGACGTTGCAGACCAGGTCGACGCCCGCGGTGGTTCCACAATCGGTGCCGATCGGGGTCGCGCTGGTGATCGTCACCCACGTGTTCGACTGGCCGGTGCCGTTGGGGATCTGGAACCTGGCCATCGTCCAGGTGGCGGTCGGGTAGGTCGTCCCGCTGAACGTGATCGCCGCGAGCTGCTGGTTGTAGACCTGGTACGCGTCGCCCTTGCCCGAGGCGGGCACCAGCCCCGACGACGTCGTGTTGTTGCCGTACTGCACGAAGCCGGTCGCGCAGCCGGCGCCGGCCGCGCTGCGCGCGCTGTTCGCGTAGCTCCAGCTGTTGGTGCCGGTCGCGGTCGGGCTGCAGGTGCCCCAGCTCAGCATCGTGCCCGACAGGGTGCCGGTCGCGTTGCTCGCACAGGTCCGGTTCACGGTCGGCGTGTGGTTGGTGCAGGTCGCGTCGCCGCCGCCGCAGTTGGACAGCGAGCCGGGGTTGTTGAGGAGGTTGAGGCTGTGATCGTTGTTGGCGTGGAGGGTCGCGCCGTTGGTCTGGGTGAACTCGAGCGGCAGGTACCACTCGACCAGGCGCACGGTGCCGGCGCCCGGCACGCCGCTGGCGCTGTTGGTGAAGCGCAGCCGCGCGAAGCCGCGCGCGAACGTGCCGCCGCCGATGAAGGGCGACGAGTTGGTGGTGCTGGTGAACGGCGGGGTGCTCGCGTTGTTGGTGAGCCCGGTGAAGGTCTGGTTCCCGACGCCGAAGGTGGTGCCGGCGATCTCGAAGGTGGCGGTGAGCCGGTACACGACGTCGGTATGGGTGCCGCACGACGACGCCAGGCAGGTCGGCGCTGCCCCGCTCCACCCGGTCGCGCCGCAGGTGCGGGTCGGCGCGCCCACGATCGTGAAGCTCGGGTTGCACGCGTAGGTCGCGGTGGCGCCCAGGGTGGTCGCGGCCGCGTTCACGGTGCCGTTGGCCGGCGCGGTCAGCGCGCCGCAGTCGAACGGGGTCTGGCAGGTGGTCCCCGCGTAGCCGCTCGCGCACGTACACAGGAAGGTGGTCGCGCCGGTCGCGCTGCAGGTCCCGTTGTTGAGGCACGGGTTGGGCGAGCACGGGTTGGCGGTCTGCATCATGCAGGTCGGCGCGGTCCCGCTCCAGGTACCGCTGGCCTGGCAGGTGCGGGTCGCGCTGCCGTTGAGCGTGAAGGTCGGGTTGCACCCATAGGTCGCGGTGGTGCCGAACGTGGTCGACGCGGTCGGTGCGGTGGTGATGGTGCCGTTGCCCAGCGTGCCGAGCGGCCCGCAGTCGACCGCGGTGCCGCAGGTCGCGCCGGTGTAGCCGGTGCCGGCGCAGCTGCAGGTGAAGCTGGTGCCACTGCCCGGGGTGCACACGCCGCCGTGCTGACAGGGCGTGGTGGAGCACGGGTCCGAGACCGCCACGCAGCTCGGGCTGGCGCCGGTCCAGGTGCCGTTGGGCTGGCAGGTGCGGGTCGGGTTGCCGCTCAGGGTGAAGCCGGTGTCGCACTCGTACTGGGCGACGCCCCCGGCCACCTGCGACGAGACGGTGAGGTCGCCGTTGCTGGGCGCGGTGAGCGCGGGGCAGGTCGCGACCGTGTCGCAGGTCGGCCCCGAGTAGCCGGGCCGGCAGGTGCACGCGAAGGTGGTCGCGCCGGTCGGCGCGCAGCTGCCGCCGTTGGCGCACGGGTTGGGCGTGCACGCCGCGGCGATCTGACAGTTGGTCCCGCCGTAGCCGGTCGGGCACGCGCACGTGTAGCTGTTGTCGGGGCCATCGGTGCAGGTGCCGCCGTTGACGCACGGGTTGGCCGCGCAGGCGCCGGCCCCGGTCGCGGTGCAGGTCAGGCCGTTGCCGGTGTAGCCGGGGTCGCAGACGCAGCGGCCATCGTCGTTGCCGTCGACCGAGCAGGACGCGTGCGAGTTGCAGAACCGACAGTCCTCGTGGGGGACGCAGAAGGTCTGCGGGTTGGTGCTGCCCGGCACCTGCGAGATGAACTCGGGCATCACCAGCTTGCAGGCCTGGTCGGAGAAGCACTCGAGCCCGTCGGTGCACGAGCGCAGGCACACGCCGTAGCCGCCGAGGAAGTCGAGGGCGCCGCTGGCGAGCGGCGGGTCGAAGGTCCCCTCGAGGTCGCGCAAGGTCTGGTCGGTGACGTTGCGGAATGGCGCCAGGCACTTGCCGTGCGGCCCGCACTCGATGTTCGACGCACAGTTGGGCTGGTTCGAGCAGTAGCCGCGCGGGAAGTCGAGCCCGATCGAAGCCAGGAACTCGGTCGGCGGCAGCGCCGCCTCGAGCGGATGGACCTCGGTCAGGCAGCGCGGGGTGCCGCGGACGTCGCACTGCGCGTCCGAGCTGCACGCCTCGCCGATCTCGCGATCGGGGACCACCGACTGGGTGCCGCAGGTCGGGCCCGAGAATCCCTCGGCGCAGGTGCAGGTGAAGCTGGTGCCGGCGGTGGCGCAGGTGCCGCCGTTCTGGCACGGGTTGGGGCTGCAGGCGCCGGCGGTGCAGCCCTCGGGCGGGCAGCTCGGGTCGGGCACGCAGAACGAGGCGTCGTTGATCGCGCCCGGCACCAGCGTCACGAAGTCGGTGAGCGGCGGCTCGCACAGCTGCCCGACCTCGCAGTCGGAGGCGGCCGTGCAGGTGCGCAGGCACACGCCGTAGCTCGGCAGGAAGTCGAGGGTGCCGGCCGAGACTCCGAGCGGCGGCTCGAGCTCGCGCAGGGTGGTGGCGGTCACGTCGCGGAACGGCCGGTAGCAGGCGCCGCGCGCGCCGCAGTGGGCGTCGCTCGCGCAGTTGAGCACGCTCGAGCAGTAGCCGTCGGGGAACACCAGCCCGAGCGCGGCGAGCTCGGCGGGCACGCCGGCCAGCGAAGCCAGCGGCTTGATCTCGGCCAGGCACTCGGGCGAGGTCGGGCTCTCGCACTGCGACGCCAGGGTGCAGGGCGAGCCGACCGCGCGACCGCTGCTGGGGCCGCTACCGTCGATGGCGGCGTCGGTGGGGGTCGACGTCCCCGATCCGCAGCCGGCGAGCGCGAGCGCCCCGATGACGGCGACGACGAGCATCCCGGCCGCACTCGGCAGGAATCCAGCGCGAGCAGGTGAGGCGTGCATGATGAGGAACTCCTGGCGCGAGGTTCAGGGCGTCGCGACCGGCAGCACGTCGCGCAGATCGACGTCGGTCGCGAGCAGGTACGACATCGTGTATGGGGTCGACACCCCGTCGAGGCTGAGCGTATAGCTGCCACCGGCGGCCATGCCGTCGTAGATCTCGAGCGCGGCATAGTCGACCGAGCCGCGCACGATCACGTCGGTGGCGCCGCCGGCGCCGCGCATCACGAAGTTGAGGACGCCGCGCATCATGCCGGCCCCACCGGTATCGACGTCGGTGGTCTGCGGGCCATCGATGACGATGCCGGTCAGATCCTCGAGCTGGTAGTACGAGATCAGCGTGTTCGGATCGAGCAGCGCCTCGACGTTGACCGTGAAGCGATTGCGGACCGCGCCGCCGAACTCGGCGGTGGTTCCGACGTACTGGGTCATGCCCGTGCTGCCGAACCCGAGCAGCCGGGTCTGCGACGTGAACAGCGGCAGGTTGTAGAGGCGGAACACGTCCTCGGCGCCGGCTTGCGTCGTGATGTCGAGCGCCTCGACCACCGCACCCAGCGCCGTCATGCGCCGGGGCTCCCCGTCGATCGTGACGATCAACTGGGCGCCGTCGGGCTCGATCGACAGCCGCTGATCGACTGGCGCGTCGAGATCGGTGCGGACCGCGCCGTCGCGCGAGTAGACCGAGATGTCGGGCTCGTGCGGGAACGTGTACACGAGCTCGTGGACCGCGAGGCCCTCGCCGTTGGCGCCGAGGGTGTACGAGCCGAACTCCAGCCGGGTCGAGCTGTCGTGCGCGACGAAGCCGCGGCCGTAGCAAGCCGACTGACCGAGCGGCACCACCGCGGTCGGCTCGGGCCGGCCCAGCAGCAGGATCTCGGTGCCCTCGGCGGTCGAGCGCAGCCAGGTGCTGGTGGTCTCGACCCGGCCGAGCGCGTCGACGTCGCACGGCACCAGCGCGTCGCGCAGCCGGCCGAGCCCGTGGATGCCGGACGGGTCGCACCCGGCGACGAGCGCGAAAAGACAGAGCAGGAGGCGGGTGCGCATCGGGAGGTGCTCGTCGGATGCGGTCAGTGGTACCCGGCGAGCGCGAACGAGGTCGCGATCGGGATGACCCAGCTCGCGGGGTTCTTGTGGTCGGCGAGATCGATCAGGTCGAGCCCGACCGCGACCTGCCCCGACACCGTCAGCCAGCCGTTCAGGACGTAGTCGAGCTTGCCGAGCCCGCCCAGCCCGACGCTGACGTTCTCGACCGGCGAGTAGTACGTGGAGGTCAGCGCGAACGCCTGAAAGTGGGCCCCGCCGCCGGCGGTGACGACCAGCCGCGGGGTCATCGGCAGCCGGCGCCCCACCATCAACATGCCGTCGAAACCTTCGTTGCGCTGATCGTAGTAGCTGCCGAGCGCGCCGGTGAACTCGCCGCTGGGGCCGCTCATCCGGCCCGACACCAGCGCGAACGCCGAGGCCCGCGCCATGAAGCCCCAGCGCCGGCCGATGAAGTAGTCGTACACGAGCGCCGGTCCATGGATGACGTAGCGGTCGGAGCGCTCGGTTGCGAACACCACGCCGTGGTAGCCGAGGCCGAGCCCGTGCTGGTGGACCCGCTTGGGCCGCGGCGTGCCCGGTGCCGGGTCCGGCGCAACCGCGAGCGCAGACGCCGCGGGGGCGCGCGCGGGCGCCTCGGTGAGCGCGTCGGGCGCAGGGGCCGCGCGGGCCCGGCTCGGGGCCGCACACGCCAGGATGATCACGCTCAGGCCCGCGAGGCCTCGGCTCGCGGCGACGAACGGTCCCGGCTGCACGCGGCGCGATCCAGTCTTCGCCATCCACTGCCCTCCTGCCGCGCAAGCTAGCAGGTCCGGACCGCGAATGAAACACGTTCTACCTCAGCCGGAAACGGTTTCAGGCATGGGTCGTGCGCGCCGGGTCGGGGCGCGGGGCGCGGGCCGCGTGCTCGACGGTGGTGCTGGCGCCGGCGAGCTGCGAGGTGAGCAGGCTGCCGCTGCTGCCCGGCGGCAGGAGCGTGATCCGCGCCGCACTCTCGAGCAAGCGCTGGACCTCGAGCACGTCGAACATCGCGTCGCCGATCTCGCGATCGCGCGAGATCTCGCGCAGGGCGGCGCCGACGATCTCGGGCCGGATCGCGGCGGCCCGCGCGAACTCGACCGCGGCCATGCGCTCGGCGCTGCTCGCGATCACGCTGACCTGGTTGGCGCCGTCCTGCCGGATCGCCGAGGTCACCTGGCGCAGCCGGTTGACCACCTTCTCCTCGATCTGCTTGGTCATCCCGGCGTCGCGAAAGTGGACCTTGCGGATGTAGATCGAGCCGACCTTGAAGCCCCAGTCGTGCGAGCGCGGCGACACCTCCTCGCGCACGGTCTGCGACAGCTCGTGGCGGTTCTCGAGCAGCCGGGCCAGCTTCATGTTCGACAGGCAGCGCACGGTCGCGTTCGACACGTTGGCGCGCAGCGAGCCGCGCGGATCCTGGTTCTTGAACAGGTACGCGACCGGATCCGAGATGAACATCTCGTACCAGACGCCGATGCCCATCGGCGCGCCCTCCTCGGAGTTGACCGGCTGCGAGCGCAGGTAGGTCTGGTCGATGCGCAGGTCGAGCACGTAGCGCTTGCCGAGCAGCGGCACCAGCAGGGCCTTCAGCCCCATGCGCGGCCACAGCGAGGCCAGCCCGGGCTGGTCGTAGACCGCCGCGACCTTGCCGAACAGCGTGTAGACGTGGGCCTGGCGCTCCTCGACCACGATGTAGAAGCCGAGCATGCGCAGGAGCGCGAGCAGCAGCGGCACCCCCACGGTGAACGCGACCGCGGACACGACGGCGATGGCGAACAGCGACATCAGCGGAGCTCCATGAAGACGCGGTCGGCGCGCGGGTAGAGCCCGAGCCGCACGTTGCGGAGGTAGGCGGCCAGGGTGTCGGGCCCGAGCTGCTTGAGCGCGCCCAGCTGGGCGGCCAGCGCGCGCAGCGGCTCGACCTCGGCCTGGGCCTTGAGCGTCTCGATCTCGACCGCGCGCCGCGACAGCACGATGCGCTGGTCGGCCGAGGCCTGGGCCAGGCTGATGTCGGACGACACGCTGTTGTGGGCGGTGTTGATCGCGGCCAGCGCCGACTCGACCTCGTGGGGCGGCGCGATCTCGGTGATGAGCGACGCGTCGAGGTGGACCCCGTAGCGGGCGACCGAGGCGGCGCACTCGGCATCCATCATGTCGTTGAGCAGCCGCAGGTTCTTGCGCAGGTCGTTGATCGAGATGCCCGAGATCGACGACTGGTCGATCGCGGTCCCGGCCTGGTCGTGGCTGGGCGCCTCGAAGTTGGCGATGCGCTCGCGCAGGATCGAGATGAAGAAGCCCATGACGTGGGCCGGCGGGTTCTTCACGCCGAACAGGTACGCGTACAGGTTCTGCTCGGAGACGCGGAAGCGGATCTGCCCGGTCAGGCCGACGTCGAGCTGGTCCTTGGTCACCGCGTCGAGCGTGGTGCCGCCGTGGTTGGCGGCGAGGTTCTCCGGGTCCCACGCCATGTTGACGGTCTGGGTCGCGATCGACACCTTGCGCACCTGCTGCCAGGGCCAGCAGAAGTACGGACCGCCCGGGCCGATCACGTCGACCTGCGGATACGCATAGCGCGCCTTCTCGCTGTCGCGCATGAGGTCGCCTTCGGGCGTGTAGACGGTGGTCGCGCCCAGGATGCGGCGGGCCCGGCCGAAGCTGCACAGCACCGCGCGCTCGTTCTGATCGACGGTGTAGAAGCCCATGATCACGTAGCGGATCACGAACCACGCCGTGAAGCCGAGCGCGACACCGAGCAGCCAGTCACCGCCGTCCGCGGCCCGTACCTGCAGCCAGAGTTGTTGCATCCGGCGATGCTGCGCCCGGCCGGCCCCGGCGGCAACCGCGACGCGTGGCAAGTGGCCGCGCGACCGGGCCCGGGCCGCGATCAGATCAGGTCGAGGATCACGCGGACGCCGCCCCCGTACAGCGTCGCGCCGTCGCCGAGCACCGGAAAATCGACCCGGGCATACCCATCGATGATCGGCGATCGCGGACCCTTGCCCGGCAGGATCTGGAGCGTCAGCTCCGGGCCCAGGAGCAGCACGGTCTCGTCGGCGAAGCGCGTGGTGGCGGCCAGCCCCAGCGACACCGGCTTCACCCCGACCGCGGCGCCGAGGCGCCCGGACCAGTCCCCACCGTCGAGCGTGCGTCCGGCCTCGATCATGGCGCGCAGCCGCGGCTTCTCGAACGTCTTCGGCGTGCGCTCCTCGAGGAACTCGGCGAGCACGTCCTGGTAGATCTGCCGGCTGGTCGCCGCGAGCTCGGCGCCCTCGAGGGGCCGGCCGCCCGCGGCGGCCTGCTCGATCGCCTCCGCCACGCGGGCCTTGGCGCGGTCGGTCACGATGCCCTTGACGGTCTCGGCGTCGGGGACGATCTGCACCTTGAAGATCGAGAGGTCGAAGCCGAACCCGAGGGTCCCGTCGGTGCCGCCGCCATCGGCGACCTGGATGCCGGCGCCGACGAACGGCCCGATGGCGACCGACCGGCGCGCGCGCTGGATGACGAGCGCGGCGATCCGCCGTGCGGTCGCGTCGTCGGCGTGGGCCGGACGGGCGTCGATCCCGGTCGCCGCGATGCCCGCCAGGACCACCATCGGTACGAGCTGCTGGTTCATGAACTGGTCCCTTCTTCATCGAAGCTCGCACGGCGGCGGAGCCAGCTTCAAAGGCCACGGGTGGCATCCGGTGGCGATCGAGATCACGCGGGGGGTCGCGCGCGACGCCCCGGCGTGGTGGAACCGGTTCCAGTTTCGGCAGGTGAAGCGCCTGCGCAGGTTGGTGGCCGGCGCCCCGGAAGGGATCGGCGGTTTCGGGCCGGCCGCCGCACCCGACCGCGCGGTGCTCGCCGCATGTGGTCGCGCCCCGCACCCGCCGAGATCGCGCGCGCCACCCGTCTGCAACAGCGCGATAGTGCGAACGTTCCGGGCCGCGCTGGAACGAGGGCTGCCGCGCGTCCGATCCGCGGGGGCGTGCTGCGGACCGCGGTGAGACGTCGTGGTGGCATCTGCTGCGCTTCACTGACAGCATGCGGTCCGGCCCCTGCGCCGACGTGCGCGGTAGTGTCTAGCCCCCGCCAACGCCCAGCTCGGAGCACCGCCCCTTGAGCCAGTCCCTTCGTATCGGCAGCGCTGTCCTCGCAACTCTGGTGATCGCCGTCGCCGCGCCTGGTGGCGCCGCCGCGGCGCCCAGGCTCCAGCTCACGCCGGAGGGGCACTGGATCCGCCCGGCCGACGGCTGCGGCACCCATCAGGTGAATCGCGCCGGGACCGTGCAGCAGCACCAGCGCGCGGCCGGCAGCCAGCGCACGGTCTATCTGAACCGCAACGGCGGCACGTATCAGATCGGTGGCGGCGGCGCGACCAACGCCGGCACCAACGTCGCCTCGTCGAGCGTCAGCGCCGACGGCCGCGGCCGCACCGCGGTCATCCCGCCGCTGGCGGCCGGGTTCAACTGGTCCGCGATCGCGGCCTGCGTCCGCGTCCACTACGACAAGTACAACATCCGCGTGGTCGAGACCGAGCCCACCAGCGGCGACTACGTCGAGGCCGTGGTCGGCGGCTTCGGCACCGAGCTCGGCTTCGGGTCCGACGAGCTGTTCGGCATCGCCTCGGCCGACAACTTCTGCGGGGTCACCGAGCGCGGCATCGCGTTCAACTTCTCGGAGACCCATCGCCAGGTCCCGCGCAAGGACGACGAGCTGTGCGCGACGATCGCGCACGAGGTCGGCCACCTGCTCGCGCTCGAGCACGAGACCCTCGCCACCGACGTGATGTCGTACGTCCTCATCGCCGACTCGTCGACCAAGGCGTTCATCGATCAGAACGTCGCGTGCGGCGTCCAGCCCGGCCAGAACCAGCCGTGCTCGTGCGGCACCGCCCAGACCAACTCGCACGCGCGCCTCGCCCAGTTCGTGGGGACCCGTCCGACCGAGACCGTGGCGCCGACGATCACGCTGGTGTCGCCCGGCGACGACGACCGGCTATCGCCGGCCTTCACCGTGGTCGCGACCGCGGCCGACGACCAGGCGATGGAGGGCGTGGCCCTGCTGCTCGACGGCTTCGAGATCGGCAACGACTACGAGGCGGTGGGCGACCGCTACGAGATCGCGGTCACCGACATCGCCGAAGGCGAGCACACGCTCGCGGTCGAGGCGCGCGACCAGGCCGGCAACGTCGCGATGGTCCAGATCAGCGTCATCGTCGCCAAGCT
Source organism: Kofleriaceae bacterium (assembly GCA_046597055.1). Lineage (GTDB taxonomy): Bacteria > Myxococcota_A > Polyangia > Haliangiales > Haliangiaceae > UBA2376. The sequence goes on from JBKJLC010000151.1 coordinate 9,735, forward strand.
GCCGGCCGGCGAGGTCTGCGTCTCGAGCGCCGAGTGTGCCGGTGCGGTGTGCGCCACCAGCGCCGACGGGAACTTCTGCACCCAGACCTGCGACGTCGCCAGCGACAGCTGCCCGTCCGACTTCGCCTGCTCCGAGGTCGCGGTCGGGCCTGCGCTGTGCGTGCCCGACGAGGACGCCGGCGGCTGTTGCTCGACCGGCGGCGGTCACCCCGCCTCGACCGCGCTGCTCGTGGTCGGCCTCGGCCTGCTGCTGGTGCGCCGCCGGCGCCGCGCTGCCTGAGGGCACCTCGGCGCCCGAGCCTCTGCTAGATTTGCCAGGACATGGCAAGCAAGCTGAAGGTTGGCGTCCTCGGCGCCACCGGTATGGTGGGCCAGCGCTTCGTCGCGCTGCTCGCTGATCACCCCTGGTTCGAAGTCGCCGCGGTCGCGGCGAGCCCCAGCTCCGCCGGCAAGGCCTACGCCGATGCCGTCGCCGGACGCTGGTCGCTCGCCACCCCGGTGCCCGACGCCGCGGCCCGGCTCCGCGTGACCGACGCGTCCGACGTCGCCACGATGGCGGACCAGGTCGACTTCGTGTTCTGCGCGGTCGACATGGCGAAGGAGGCGACGGCCAAGCTCGAGCTCGACTACGCGCGGGCCGAGGTCCCGGTGGTGTCGAACAACTCGGCGCACCGGTGGACGCCCGACGTCCCGATGATGATCCCCGAGATCAACGCCGATCATGCGGCGGTGATCGAGGCCCAGCGGAGCCGCCTCGGCGTCCGCCGCGGCTTCATCGCGGTCAAGCCCAACTGCTCGATCCAGAGCTACGTGCCCGCGATCCACCCGCTGCTCGCGTTCGGCCCCAAGCGGCTGGCGGTGTGCACCTACCAGGCGATCTCGGGCGCCGGCAAGACGTTCGAGACCTGGCCCGAGATGGTCGACAACGTGATCCCCTTCATCAAGGGCGAAGAAGAGAAGAGCGAGCAGGAGCCGCTCAAGATCTGGGGCCACCTCGACGACGGCAAGATCGTGAACGCGACGGCCCCGGCGATCACGGCGCAGTGCTTGCGGGTGCCGGTGTCCGACGGCCACATGGCCGCGGTGTTCGTCGCCTTCGAGCGCAAGCCGGGCAAGGACGAGATCCTGGCGGCGTGGAAGGAGTTCAGCGGCCGGCCGCAGGCGCTGGGCCTGCCCAGCGCGCCCACGCCCTTCCTGCACTACACCGACGAGGAGTCGCGGCCGCAGACCCGGCTCGATCGCGACGCCGGCAACGGCCAGGCGGTGACGATCGGTCGGCTGCGCCCGGACGCGGTCTTCGACTGGCGGTTCGTGGCGCTGTCGCACAACACCGTGCGCGGCGCGGCCGGCGGCGCGGTGCTGACCGCCGAGCTGCTGACCGCCGACGGCTATCTCGGCGCTCGCTAGCAACGGCCGGCGGCATGGCGATCGTCCCGTCGACGCTCCGCCTGCCCTTCCACGCCGCCGCCCGGTTCAGCCTCGAGCAGCTGCTGGTCGCGCAGCTCGACTGTCCGTGGTCGGAGGCGTGGATCCTGCGCGAGATGTTCGCGCTCAGCGGCCCCGAGCTCGGGTTCGCGCGCGTGATGCTCGAGCGCCGGCGCAACCTGTGGCTGTACCGGACCAACCAGCGCCGCTACTGCGGCGACTTCGTCGCGATCGACATGTCGGCGCCGCGCCACCGGCGCGCCTACGCGCTCGAGCTCAAGGCCGGCGAGCCGGTCCGGACCGGCGTCGGGGGCCGCCAGTTCCTCGGCCTGCCGCGGGCGCTCGCCGAGCTGGCCGCGGTCATCGGAGACGGCGTGGTGCTCACCGCCCAGGGCGACGGCGACGGCCTGCTGCGCTGGATCGGGCGCTGACCGCGGCACACCCGGGGCGCAGGTGGAACATGTTCTATTTTCGAGCTCGTGGCCCCGGGCCCGCGTGCTAGCGTCTCGGCCATGACAGCCCGGGCCGGGTCGATCGTCGGTGTGATCGTGTCGGTGGGGCTGCTGGCCCGCGCCGCGAGCTCGAACCCACCGCCGGTGCCGCCGGCCGCCTCCGCGGCGGTCGCGGCCGCCGAGGCGCCGCGCGGCATGGTCGCGTTCGTCGCCGGGGCCGCGTGCCCGCCGGGGTGGCAGGTCTCGACCCTCGCCGCCGGGCGCGTGCTGGTCGGCACCGACCGGGCCGAGGCGGTCGGCCGCGTGGTCGGCGAGCCGCTCGGCGCCGAGGAGGATCGCGCCCACGTCCACGCGCTGGGCGTCGCGAACCTCACCCTGCCGGCGCGGGCGATCGCCGGCGCCGACGGCGGCAACCACAACGGCGCGGCCTCCGGCGCCCAGCCGCTCACCGGGACCACCGGGGCGGCCAGCTCGGGGCTGCCGTTCGTGCAGCTCCCCGCGTGCGTGTCGCCGTGAGCCGCGCGCAGCGAGGCGGCCGGCTCGCCACGATCCTGGCGGCGGCGCTCGCGGGCGCGTGCGCCGGCAGCTCGGCCGGCGGCGACGCGCCGGTGGACGCCGTGGTCGAGCCCGAGCCCGACGCGGCCGTGACCACGCGCGGCGACGGCTTCCCGCCCGGCGCGATCTCGTTCTTCATGGCGACGTTCTGCCCGGCCGGCTGGTCGCCGTACGCTGACGCGGTCGGGCGCACGATCATCCCGTCGCCCGGGGCGGGCGCCGGCATGCCGGTCGGCACCGCGTGGGCCGCCAACCAGGAGCCGGCCCACCGCCACGCCCTCGCGATCGCGGTCGATCTGCCGGCGGTCAGCTACGTCGGCATCGTCGGCGGCGGCAACCACGGCGTCACCCGTGGCGGCCGGGTCGAGGGCACCGCGGCCACCGACGCGACCGTCGACGCGGTGCCCTACGCGCAGCTGCGGGTCTGCCGCAAGACCGCGCCGTCCGGCGACCGGACACCCCCGCGCGGCGTGATCGCGTTCTTCGCCACCCCGGCGTGCCCGGCGCCGTGGACCGAGGCGGCGACCGCGCTGCACGGCCGGGTGATGGTCGCGCTGCCGGCCGGCGGCACCCCGGGGGCGACCTTCGGGGGCGAGCCGCTGGCGCCGGGCGAGGCGCGCACCCACGTCCATCCGGTGACCGCCACCCTGGCCGCGGCCGCCCACGGCATCGGGCTGGCGAGCGGCTGCTGCGGCGGGGGCTACGGCGCGGCCGGCACCCACGTGACCACGACCACCGCGGCGCCCGCGCCGGTCGACGTGCCGTACCTCCAGCTGCTCGCCTGCCTGGCGCCGTGACCGAGCCCGACTTCCCCGCCGGCGTCGCCGCCGTGCTCGGCGGCAGCGGCGGCATCGGCCGCGCGATCGTCGAGCGACTCGCCGAGCACGGCGCCAGCGTCGCGCTCACCTATCGCGGCAACCAGGCCGCGGCCGAGGCGGCGGCCCGCGCCGCCCGCGCCGCCGGCGTCGCGGCCTCGACCCACCGGCTCGAGCTCGGCGATCCGACCGCGGTGCGCGACTTCTTCGACCAGCTCCGCGACCACTACCGGCGGGTCCACACCGTGGTCCATGCCGCCGGCTCGGCGATCGGTCAACCGTTCATCGGCGAGGTCGAGCCCGCGCAGTGGCGCGCGGTGATCGAGGCCGACGTCAACGGGGTGTTCGACGTGGTCCACAGCTCGCTGCCGCTCCTGCGCGACGGCGGCGGCTCCTACGTCTTCCTCAGCTCGGCCGGGCTCGAGCGCTATCCGGCCGGCGACATCCTGTCGGTCGCCCCCAAGGCGGCGGTCGAGGCCCTGCTGCGCGGCCTGGCCCGCGAGGAGGGCCGCCACGGCGTCCGCGCCAACAGCGTCGCCCTCGGGGTGATCGACGCTGGCATGTTCCCGCGCCTGGTCGAAGGTGGGCAACTGTCGGCAGTGTGGGTCGAGGCGGCCCGCCGCAACGTGGCGCTGCGTCGGTTCGGCAACGCCGGCGAGGTCGCCGACGCGGTGGTGTTCCTGGCGTCGCGCCGGGCCAGCTACGTGACGGGCCAGCGGCTCTTGCTCGATGGGGGCTACTCGATCTGACGGCGCCGAGGTGATACTAACCGCGGTCGTGTCCGAACAAGCCGATCGCCGGCGCCACCATGGTGACGACCTGCGCGGCGCGACCCGCCTCATCATCGAGGCGACCCGCGGCGTGACGGCGGTGGTCGAGGCGATGCACCACACCATCGCCGGTGGCCCGGAGCTGCTGGGCAAGCCGCTGGCGGTGCCGAGTCGCATCCTGACCCGGGTCGTCTACGGCGGCATCCGCGGCGTGACCACGCTGGTCGGCGCCGGCATCGATCAGGTCCTGGTGCGGCTGGGCGCCGTGCTCGGCGCCAGCGCGCCCGGGCCCGAGCGCGAGGCGGTCCACGCCGCGCTGAGCGGCGTGCTCGGCGACTACCTGCACGAGACCGGCAACCCGCTGGCGATCACGATGCGCCTGCGCCACCTGGGCGCGCCGCTCGAGCTGAGCGCGGCCGCCCTGCAGGCGGCCCACCCGGGCGCGGCCGGACGGGTCCTGCTCCTGATCCACGGCGCGTGCGGAAATGACCTGCAGTGGAACCGGCGCGGGCAAGACCAGGCCGCCGCGCTCGCCCGCGACCTCGGCTACACGCCGCTCTACCTGCACTACAACAGCGGCCTCCACGTCTCGACCAACGGCGCGGCGCTGGCGGGGCTGCTCGAGGAGCTGGTCGCAGCCTGGCCGGTGCCGCTCGAGGAGCTCGCGATCGTCGCTCACAGCATGGGCGGGCTGGTCGCCCGCAGCGCGTGCCATGCCGGTGACACCGCCGGCCACCGCTGGCGGCCCCTGCTGCGCAGCCTGGTGTGCCTGGGCACGCCCCACCACGGCGCGCCGCTCGAGCGCGGCGGCAGCTGGATCGACCAGCTGCTCGGCATCAGCCGCTACAGCGCGCCGCTCGCGCGCCTGGGTCAGATCCGCAGCGCCGGCGTGACCGACCTGCGCTTCGGCAACGTGCTCGACGAGCACTGGGTCGGCCGCGATCGGTTCGCGCACGGCGACGACCCGCGCGGGCCGGTGCCGCTGCCGGCCGGGGTCCAGTGCTACGCGATCGCGGCGACCACCGCGCGCGCCGATGCCGGCAGCCTGCCCGGCGACGGCCTGGTGCCGGTCTCGAGCGCGCTCGGCCAGCACGCGCACAAGGCGATGACGCTGGGCTTCCTGCCCGAGCACCAGTGGATCTGCCTCGGCACCACCCACATGGATCTGCTCGCCCGGCCCGAGGTCTACGCCAAGCTGCGCGAGTGGCTCACGCGGACGGCTCGCTGAAGCACAGCGCCTCGAGCCAGGCCTCGGCCGGGCCCCGCCGCAAGACCCCGCCGAGATCGAACAGGGCCAGCTCGTCGATGCCGGCGCGGCGGGCCAGCGCCACGTCGCGCGCGAGCTCGACCACGTCGCGGTAGGCCGGCTCGTCGCCGAACGCGCCGGTCCCGACCGTGCCGAGCGACAGCGCGGCCCGCGCGCCGAACCGGGCGCGCGCCAGCCGGGCGCAGCCGACCAGCAGCGCCTCGGCGCGGCGGCGGCCGACCAGCCCGCGCGACCAGCCCTCGAACAGCGACGTGTACGCCATCATGCTGTGACTGTCGACCGGCAGCGCCGACGCCGGCGTGCCGAGCACGCGCTGCAGCCACTGGCCGCGCAGCTCGACCGCGAGCATCGGCATCACCGCGGTGGTCACCCGACGGGTCGCCCCCCAGCGGGTCACCGCGGCCACCAGGTCGGCGCGCGCGGTCCGGTACGCCAGCGGCGACGGGGTCTGCCGCCAGGTCGGGTCGCCCTCCTTCCAGCGGGTCAGCAGCGCCAGCGGCGGCTCGAGATCGAGGATCACCTCGTCGACGAACGGGACCCGCGCCAGCAGCTGGTCGCCGAACGCCGCGAACTTCGCGCTCGAGGCGACGCTGGCCCAGCGGCCATCGTGATCGGCCAGCATCGGCCACAGGGCGACGTACAGCCCGGCGCCCTGCAGTCGACGCACCAGCTCGGCAACCTCGGGCAGCTGCCAGGGCCGGACCGCCAGCAGCAGGTCGACGTGGTAGCGCCCGAGCAGCGCGGCCAGCGGCGGCTGCGCGACCTGGTCGTACGTCAACGTCTCGCACCACACCCGTCGGCGCACGATGTCGATAGTATCGACCGCGATGAGGATTCTCTATGGTGTCGTCGGCGAAGGCATGGGGCACGCGATGCGATCCCGCGTGGTGCTCGAGCACCTGATCGCGGCCGGACACACGGTCGAGATCATGGCGTCGGGCCGGGCCGCCGGGTTCCTCGGCAAGCGGTTCGCCGACGTCAACCCGATCCACGGCCTGCACATGATCCTCGACGAGAACCGGGTCCGGCTCGGCAAGACCCTGTGGTCGAACGTGATCAACGGCGTGCTCGGCCTGCCCGGCAACATCGCCGCGTACTTCGAGCTCATCACCGAGTTCCACCCGGAGGTCGTGATCAGCGACTTCGAGTCGTGGACGTACCTCTACGGCAAGAATCACGGCCTGCCGATCCTGTCGATCGACAACATGCAAGTGATCCACCGGTGCACGCTGCCCGACGAGATCATCGAGGGCCACCAGGTCGCGTTCCAGCTGACCAAGGCGTTCATCAAGTCCAAGCTGCCGTTCTGCGACGCCTACTTCGTGACGTCGTTCTTCCAGCCGCCGCCGCGCAAGCCCAGCACCTATCTGTTCCCGCCGATCCTGCGTCCCGAGATCCTGGCGGCGACGCCCGGCGCCGGCGAGCACCTGCTGGTCTACCAGCCCGGCCCCAACGAGCCGCTGCAGGCCGCGCTGGCCGCCGCCGGGGTCGAGTGCCGCATCTACGGCATGCGCCCGGGCCTCGAGGCCGAGGAGCGCGCCGGCCGCCTGCGGTTCTTGCCGTTCAGCGAGGCCACCTTCATCGCCGACCTGGCGACCTGTCGCGGCGTGATCGCGCCGGGCGGGTTCACGCTGATGGGCGAGGCGGTGTTCTTGCACAAGCCGATGCTGTCGATCCCGCTGGCCGGGCAGTTCGAGCAGATCCTGAACGCGCGCTACCTCGAGCGGCTCGGCTACGGCCTGAGCGCCGACGAGGTCGACGACCCGGCCCTGGTGGCGCGGTTCCTCGAGCGGCTGCCCGACTGCGCGCGCGCGCTCGCGAGCTACCAGCAGGATGGCAACCGCCACATCCTGTCGGGGGTCGATCAGTTTCTGGCCCGGGCCGGCGGCGACGCGTCGATGACGCTGCCCTGAGCGGCGGGATCAGCGGCTGCGGAGATCGCGGCGCAGCGCGCCCGTGCGGAGATCGAGGACGATCACGCGGCCGCGGTCGTCGCCGACGCACAGGCAGCGGTCGGCGAAACGCTTCGAGACTCGGGTCGATCCTTCGAGCACGAGGCGCGCGATCAGGCGGCCGGTCGGCAGGTAGTAGACGTCGATGATCTGGCCCCAGCCGTGGACGCGCGCGGTCACCGCGGCGAAGCGGCCGGCGGCGGTGACCTGCACCGCATGCGCGAACGGGTCCCCGTGATCCCGGTCGTCTCCCTCTCCCTCTCCCCATTTCCGGTGGCCCTGAGCCGGCGCCGAAGGCGCCGTGTCGAAGGGCAGACCTCAGGATTGATCCCAAGTCTCCATGCGATCGGAAGCGCTCACCCTTGCCCGGTGTCCCTGAGCCGGCGCCGAAGGCGCCGCGTCGAAGGGCAGCGCGGCAAGGAGCCGCACGCCGCTCCGACGGGCTGCCCTTCGACGGCGGGCTCGCGTGCGCTCGCCCTGGCTCAGGGCCACCGGGAAGATGTGCGGGATCCTGAGGGCAGACGCACCGGGTGCAGCACGTTTCCTCGACCCTCCTCGCTGCGCGAACCCCGGCGCAGGGCCACCGGAACGTTGTGCGGGATCGTGCGTGGCTCAGCGCAGCAGGCCGAACACGACCGCCAGCGCCGCCAGCACCGCGACGGCGATCATGATCGTCATCGTCGTCGACATCTCTCCGCGGCGCGCCCGACCGCGGCCGCGGAGCTGCTGGGTCGCGCCGGCGTCGGGCGCAGCGGTCGCGCCTCCGGTCTCCGCCCCCGCCGCCGCACGCTCATCCGCCGCGCCCGCGGCCGGCGATGCCGCGCGCGGGGTCGGGGCCCGCGGCGCGCGCGCCGGCGACGGCCCGAACGCCGGCTGGGTCGACGCCCACTCGGCCGCCGCCTCGGCCGCGCCGCCGGTCACCGGCTGGCCGTTGACCGTGGCTTCGTAGGCCTGCAGGACCTCGTAGGTCGAGGTCACGGTCTCGAACTCGTCGGCCGGGTCGAGGCCGTCGCCGGTCAGGTCGGCGACGATCGCGGTCTCGTTGTCGTCGCCACCGCGATCGTTGGCGAGCGCGATCATCGCCTCGCAGGCGGCGCGCGGCTCGGTCCCGGTCATGATCGCGAGCAACTCGGCGTCGGACACCGCATTGGTGACGCCGTCCGAGCACAGGAGGAAGCGGTCGCCGCGGCGCAGCACGAGGCGGGCGATCGCGACCCGGACGTCGTCGTTGAGCCCGACCGCCTGCAGGATCACGTTCTTGCCGGGGGCGTGGCGCGCCTCCTCGGCCGACATCACGCCGTGATCGACCAGCAGCTGGACCAGGCTCTGGTCGCGCGTGATCTGGCGGAGCCGGCCCTGGCGCAGCAGGTACGCGCGCGAGTCCCCGACCTCGGCGATGAACGCCTCGCCGCCGCGCACGAACACCGCGGTCAGGGTCGCGCCCATGCCGTGGCGGTTGCCGGTCCGCGCCGCCGTGATCACGCTCTGGTTGGCCCGCTTGACCGCCGCCTCGAGCTGCTCGTGAACCGGGCCCTTGCTGTCGCTCTGGAGCGCCTTCTGCAGCGACTCGAGCACCAGCGCGCTGGCAACCTCGCCGGCCTGGTGGCCGCCCATCCCGTCGGACAGCGCCAGCAGCACGCCGCGCTCCTGCACGTCGACCGCGGCGCTCTCGCCGGAGTCGTCGAGCTGGGTCCCGCTCGCGAGATCCATCATCGCGAAGGCGTCTTCGTTGGTGGTGCGCGCCCGGCCGACGTCGGTCAGCGCGGACACCACGATCTTGACGGCGGGCATCGTCGGTTCTCGAGCGCGGGCAGGACACCCGGCGCAGTTGCAACCAGCGTCGCACGGGTCCCGGGCGCCGTCCACGGGTCGGGCACTCCGGGTGTACCTTGCCGGCCGTGACGGACGACCGCGAGCGACGTGACCTGCATGCGCTGGACGAGAACGGGATGCTGGTCTGCAACCCGCGCGACCGCGAGGCCGCCCACCGGGCCGAGATGGAGGGCATCGCCACCGAGCGCCACGCCGCCGTCACCTGCCAGAAGTGCCGGGCGCTGCTGCACCGGAAGCCGTGACCCGATCGCGCGGTGCCGGCTCTCGATAGGGATGATGCATTCGACCCGTCCTGCCAATGTCTGCACTTTCGCGGTGTTCGCGCTCGCGCTGGCCGCCTGCGGCAGCGGCGACGGTGGCGGCGCGGGCGGGTCCGACGACTCGCCGATCGACGCGGCCGTGCCGCCGGAGGTCGGATGTGGGCAACTGCTCGCGACCATCCGCGACTTCAATGCCAGTCACCCGGACTTCGAGGAGCCCGACGGGTTCAGCGACTTCGCGCGGCCCGGCCTGGTCGAGCCGCTCCTCGGCGCCGACCGCACGCCGGTGTACGCGCCCGACGGCGCGGTCGATCCCCACACCACCGGGGCGGCAGAGTTCGCCGACTGGTACCACGATGTGCCGGGCGTGAATCGCTCGTATCCCTACGTCCTCGACCTCGTCGAGCAGGGCGGCAGCCGGGTGTTCGACAGCTCCGCGTTCTTCCCGCTCGACGGCACCGGGCTCGGCAACGAAGGTCGCCCCCACAACTTCCACTTCTCGACCGAGATCCACACCAGCTTCCAGTACCGGGGCGGTGAGGTCTTCAACTTCCGCGGCGACGACGACCTGTGGCTGTTCATCAACGGGCGCCTCGCGCTCGATCTCGGCGGCCTCCATCCCTCGCTGCCGGGCTCGGTCGACATGGACGCGCAGGCCGCCGCGCTCGGCCTGGTCCCCGGCAACCTCTACGACATGGACATCTTCCACGCCGAGCGTCACACCGACGCCTCGAACTTCCGCATCGAGACGACGATCGACTGCTTCATCGTCCCGTGAGCTGACCGGCCGAGCGCCGCCCCCGAGCGCCCGTCAGGGTCGCCGGCTCCTTGGCGTCACGGATCCCGCGCCAGCCGCACACCGACGCGCGTGGTGGGCTCGCCTGATCGTCGGCGCGCGTCACATCCGGCGCCGGCGGGGCTCCACCTGGCATGTGCATGTTCTCGGGCCCGGTCGGGGAGGTCTCGGCGACCAGCATCCTGGTGCGGCCGGTCGGCGACCGCCAGCTGCTGGTGTACCAGCTCACCCTGGTGGCACCCGAGCCGGTCGCGATGGTGGTGCCGGTGCCGACCCCGGTCGGCGCCGGCGACGACGCGGTGCGCTTCATCGATCTGGCGGGCTACCCCGACCTGTTCGCCGATCTGCGCCGTGCGTTCGCGACCTGGACCTTCGGCCCCGGGCTGTCCGCGCACGAGACGCCGCTGCCGGCGCTGCCGGTGCACCAGGTCGGCAGCTTCGTCGCGTAGTTCGTGCCGAGCCCGGCCGACTTCGGCCGGCTCGATCCCCGGTTCCGGCTCGCCGCCGACGTGATCCGGGCGTTGCCGCGCTACCGCGACTGGGGCTTCGTGGTGTTCCAGCTCGCGGGCCGGCCCGATCCCCAGACCGTGCACCCGATGGCGTTCGAGCTCACCAGGCGGTTCCCCGACCGCCTGTTCGTACCGACCACCCACGTGCACGACGGCCGGGTCCCGCTGACCGCGAGCTTCGATCACGAGATCTACCTGCAGGGCGAGCGCGATGACGATCCGTGGGAGCGCGCGCTCGACGACGCCGGCCCCGAGCCGTTCTACGAGCTGCGCACGCCACCGTACGCGCTGCGCTGGACGGGTGACGTCAGCCTGCGGGCGCGTGGGGTCGGCCTGGCGCTGGCCGATCGCGCGACCCGGATCGTGCTCGCCGGCGTGCGCGAGAACGTCGACACCTGGTTCTCGCCCGAGCGCGGCCTGGACCGGCCCCGCCGGGCCGGCCGTCCCCGCCCCCCGACGCCGCGGCCGCGGCCGTGACCGCGCCGGTCAGCGCTTGGTCATCGCCACCCTCGCGACGCCCGGTCAATAATCGACCAGGTTGGCGGCGCGCCCCACCGGGCCCACCGGGGCCGTGACCGCGCCGGTGCCACCCGCGCCGCCGAGGCCGCCAGTGCCGATCTCGATCACGTTGGCGCCCGGCTCCCCGGTGGCGTTGAGCCCGCCAGCGACCACCGCGACGCCGATCGACGGGCCGCCCGCGCCCCCGGCGCCGCCCCCGCCGTGGCCGCCATGCCCGCCAATCCCACCGGCGGCGCCGGCCCCGGCGCGGTACGTGATGGCGCCGCACTGCTGCGACGGTGCGCCCTGCCGACCCGCGCTGCCGTCGGTGCTGCCGGGTCCGCCGGGATGGCCGTCGCCGCCGACGCCGCCGGCGCCGCCGAGCCCGCCGATGATCGCGACCGCCTCGACCGACAGGGTCGCGCGGATGATGACGACCCCGAACGCCCCGCCGCCCCCGCCGCCAGTCGCGCCGCCCCCGCCGCCGCAGCCGCCCGGCGCGCCGTCGCCGCCGCGGCCGCCAGGCAGCGTGCCGCAGCCGAAACACACCCGGAACCGCTTGCTGCCACCCGAGCCACCGCCGCTGCCGCCGGTGCCGTGGGCGCCGCGCCGCCCGGGCTCGCCGGCGGCTGCCACCCAGACGTCCTCCTCGAAGCGGCCGTCGTCGTCGGTCGCGGGCACGCCGGACCCGCCGGCGCCGCCGTTGTTGCCGTTGCCGCCGACGCCCCCGCCGCTGATGCCGTCGCTGCCGACCAGCGGGCAGGCGTTGGGGCAGTTGCTGCCGCCGGACGTGCCGGGCGCGCTGGCGCTCGCGGGATCGCCGCCGGCGTCGCCCAGCCGGCCGCTGTTGCCGCCGCAGTCGTAGGCGGTGCCGCCGTCGCCGCCCCGGACCAGACAGCTGGTGAGCGCGCCATCGTCGCCGGGCGCGCCGCGCGCGCCGCGGCCGGCCTCGATCCGCACCGAGCGGAGCTGCACCGCATCGCCGGTGTCGCGCACGCGCAGCGCGATGCTGGAGCTGCCATCGGTGCGCGCGCTCAGGTCCGCGCCGCGGAGGGTCACCCCGTCGACGACCGTGGCGGCGATCAGCGCCTCGGCGGTGACCGTGACCGGCAGCTCGCTGGTGAGCACCACCGGATAGACCACGAGATCGCGGGTCGCGAACCCGGGCGCCCAGCCGCCCTCGAGGTCGACGCCGGCCGCCAGCGCGATCGACTCCTGATAGAGGCCCTCGGCGATCCGCACCGCGCACGGCCCCGGGACACAGCCGCCGGCGCGCTCGATCGCGACCGCGACGTGGCGGAGCGGCTGGGCCGGGTCGCGCCCGGTGTTCGAGTCGTGCCCGTCGATCGAGACGAACAGGATCGGTGGCGGCGGGCCATCGTCCGGGCTGGCACCGTCCGCGGGGGCGTCGGTGGTCACCGCGCCGTCACCGCCATCGCCGTCGGGGCCCGCGCCGGTGCGCGCGTTCGCGCACGCGGCCAGCACGGCCGTGATCGCGGCTGCCTGGAATATCTTCCCTCCGAGCATCCGGTACCTCCTCGCAGAACCGCGCTCAGGCTAGCAGGGTCATGGCATCGGTGAAACATGTTCTACCGTCCCATCCGCCCAGCCCGGCCGGCCGGGCCGGGCGCGAGGTGCGACACGGGTCATATCCAACCCAGGTGTTGACGTCGCCCGCCGCGGCAGGTAGTCCGGGGGCGCTGATGCTGTCCGCCCCGCCCACGGCCGCGCCTCCGGTCGCCGCGCTGCTCGCCGCCACGCCGATCATCCTCGCCCCGATGGAGGACGTGTCCGACGCGCCGTTCCGCCGGATCTGCCGCGGCCTCGGCGCCACGCTGTGCGTGACCGAGTTCATCCGGGCCGAGCTCATGATCGCGCGGGCCCCGGTCGCGCGGCGCAAGGCGACCCTGGCCGCCGACGACCGGCCGACCGCGATCCAGATCTACGGCGCGGACGCGGGCCGCTTGCTCGCGGCGGCGCAGATCGCGGCCGAGGCCGAGCCGGCGTTCCTCGACATCAACTGCGGGTGCTGGGTACCGAAGGTGGTCGGGCGCGGCGCGGGCGCGGCATGGCTACGCGAGCCCGACGCGATGGTCGCGATGGCGAAGCGGATCGTCGAGACGGTCGCGCTGCCTGTCACCGTGAAGACCCGGATCGGCTGGGGACCCGAGTCGCACATGCCGATCGTCGAGCTCGCGATGCGGCTCGAGGGCGCCGGCATCGCGGCGCTGACGATTCACTGCCGGACCGCGCAGATGGGCCACAAGGGCGATGCCGACTGGAGCTGGGCCGCGCGCGCTCGCGAGGCCGTTCGGATCCCGGTGATCGTCAACGGCGACGTCCGCACCGGCAGCGACGTCGTGCGCGCGTTCGCCGAGACCGGCTGTGCCGGCGCCATGATCGGCCGCGCGGCGATGAGTTCGCCCTGGATCTTCGGCCAGGTGAAACATTATTTCGCGACGG
>JBKJLC010000266.1:0-11625 GCA_046597055.1 Kofleriaceae bacterium
GAGGCGCAGCAGAGCCGCGAGCGCCTGTTCCAGAACATCAGCCACGAGATCCGGACGCCGCTGTCGCTGATCCTGCTGTCGGTCGACTCGGTGATGACCGCGCAGCGGGCCCGGCTCGAGGACGGCGCGGTCGAGCACCTGACCACCGTGACCACCAGTGCGCGCAAGCTGGTGCGGCTGGTCGACGAGCTGCTGCTGCTGGCGGCCGGTCAGGATCGCGAGCTGCGGGTGACGCCGGTGCCGACCGATCTGCACCAGGCGCTCGGCGAGATCGTCGCCGGCTGGCGCCTGGCCGCCGAGGTGGCCGGGCTGACGATCGTGCTCGCGGCGCCGCCCGACGTGGCGGCCCGGGTCGATCCGGTCGCGCTCGAGCGGGTGGTGTCCAACCTGCTGTCGAACGCGCTCAAGTTCACGCCGACCGGCGGCACCATCACCGTGCAGGTCACGCCCGGCGACCCGATCGGGCTGTCGGTGTTCGATACCGGCTTCGGCATCGACGACGACCTGGCCAGCCGGTTGTTCGGCCGCTTCGAGCAGGGCACCACCGGCCGCGCCACCCGCGGTGGCAGCGGCATCGGCCTGTCGATCGTCCGCGAGCTGGTGGGCGCTCACGGCGGCGAGGTCGGCTGCCGCCCCAACCCCGGCGGCGGCACCGAGTTCTGGCTGACGCTGCCGCCCTCGAAGGACGAGGCGGTGCGGCCGGCGCCGCCGCCCCGCCTGATGCCCTCGGACTTCGGCATCGCGACCTCGCGCGAGGTCCCGGCCCCGTACCGGGCCCCGGCGGGTAACGCCCAGGCCGTGATCGTCGTGGCCGAGGACGATCTGGCCCTGGCCGAGGCGATCGCGCGGCTGCTAGCCCTGGAGCACGTGGTCCACCTGGCCCACGACGGCATCTCGGCGCTGGCGCTGGTGCAGCAGCACCGGCCCGACCTGGTCGTCACCGACGTGCAGATGCCGGGCCTGGACGGCGTCGAGCTGACCGAGCGGATCCAGGAGATCCCTGGCGGGCACGCGCCGCCCGTGCTGGTGCTGTCGGCGCGCGCCGATCTCGACAACCGGCTGGCCGGTCTGGCCGCGGGCGCCGTCGACTACCTGGTGAAGCCGTTCGACCCGGCCGAGCTGCGGGCCCGGGTGCGGACCCAGCTCGCCCACCGGGCGCTCGCGCAGCGCCTGTTCCGCGTCGAGAAGCTGGCCTCGCTGGGGTCGATGTCGGCCGGGCTCGCCCACGAGCTCCGCAATCCTGCCAATGGCATCGTCAACGCGATCGGACCGCTCAAGGAGCTGTTGCCGCCCGAACTGTTGAATCCGGATGAGCCAGTCGGTCAGCTCATCGACGTGATGGCCGAGTGTGCCGCCCAGGTCGCGTTCCTGTCGCGGCAGCTGCTCGGGGTTCGTCGGAGCGGCGACCTCGAGTTCAAGCGGATCCCGGTCGCCGACGCGGTGACCCGGGCCCTGTCCAACGCCTCGGCCGCCCTGGCCGGCGTGGAGCTGCGGACCCGCTACGACTACACCGGCATCGTGCGGTGCTCGCCGCCCATCATCACGCAGGTGCTGGTGAATTTGCTCGAGAACGGCGCCCACGCCGCCGGCAAGGGCGGCTGGGTCGAGCTGGCGGTCAACCGAGCCGAGGGCCACATCATCTTCGACGTCTCGGATAGCGGGCCCGGCGTCCAGGCCGACCTCCGTGAGCGAATCTTCGAGCCTTTCTTCACGACCAAGCCCCCCGGGCAGGGCACCGGGCTCGGCTTGTCGACTTCTCGCGAGTTGATCCACCGCCATGGGGGTACACTCGAGGTCCGCGTGCGGGGTGAACGAACCGTTTTTTCGGTCGAGATCCCTGAACCGCGGGAGGTGAGCTGATGACGACCGAGACCGGCCCCTTGGTGCTCTATGTCGATGACGAGCGGCCCAATCGCATCGTCTTCGAGCGCGCATTCGCGGCGAAGTTCCGGGTGAAGGCCGTCGCCGACGGCAACGAGGCGCTCACCGTGCTGGCCCAGGAGCCGGTCGCGGTGCTGCTGACCGATCAGCGCATGCCGATCATGACCGGCGATGTTCTGCTCCGACGGGTCAAGCGCGACCACCCCGACGTGGTCCGGGTGGTGATGACGGCCTATGCCGACATCGAGCCGATCCTGGCCGCGATCAACGAAGGCCTGGTGGCCCGCTACATTCTGAAGCCGTGGGACCGCGAAGAGCTCGAGCAGCTGCTGCGCTGGGCGATCGCGGCCTGGCAGTTCTCGCGCGACTCGTCCGCGCTCCAGCACCGCCTGCTCGAGACCGAGCGGCTGGCCACGCTCGGCAGCATCGTCGGCGCGGTCATCCATGATCTCAATCAGCCGGTCGTCAGCATGCTCATGAACTGCGACCGCCTGGCCTACCTCGCCGAGGCGATTCCGACCGTGGCCCGGGTGCTCGCCACGGCCGAGCTCACGGCGGCCGAGCGCGAGGTGACCGAAGACCTGTGCGCCGAGCTCGCCGAGATCACCGGCGAGCTCGCGGCCGGCGCCAACCACATGCGCGGCATGACCGCCGATCTGCACCAGTTCCTGCGCGGTGGCCGCCGCGAGGGCCCCGAGCTGACCGAGCCGGTCCCGGTGATCCGGCACGCGCTCGGCGTCTGCCAGGACGTCGCGGTGCGCTCGCGCGGCTTCCTCCGGTACGACGGCCCCGACATGTTGCCCGCGATCCGGATCAGCTCGACCGAGCTGACCCAGGTCCTCATCAACGTCGTCACCAATGCCGCCCAGGCGGTCGGTGATCGGACGACCGGCCGGGGCACGGTCGTGGTCAGCGCCACGGTTGACGCCGGCAACGTGAAGTTCGAGGTCAGCGACGACGGTGGCGGGATGCCACCCGACGTGCTCGAGCGCATCGGCACCCCGTTCTTCACGACCAAGCGGCAGGGCACCGGGCTCGGCGTCTCGCAGTGCCAGCGGCTCATCGGCAAGGCCGGCGGGACGTTCCGGATCGCGAGCGAGGTGGGCAGCGGTACGACCGTGACCTTCACGGTGCCGATGCGCGGCGACGCCTGACGCGCCGAGTCGCGGTCTGATGTCGTCAGCGGTCTGATGTCGTCAGGAGTCGTTGGCGGTCGCGAGCTCTTTGACCGCATCGAGCAGCACCCGCAGCGAGACCGGCTTGCGCAGCGTCCGCTGCACGGACGGACCGTTGGTGACCGCGGACAGCACGCACACCGGGATCGACGCCAGGGTCGGATCCGCCTGCATCTGGGCCACGACCTGCCAGCCATCGACGTTGGGCATCATCAGATCGAGGAGCAGCAGCGTCGGGCGGGTCCCGCGCATCGCCCGCAGCGCCTCGGCGCCATCGCGCGCCGTGGCCACCTGGTAGCCGGCGTCGCGCAGCAGCTCGGCCGTGACCTCGCGAAGCGCGTCATCGTCCTCCGCGAGCAGCACGGTCACGGCCATGGCCTTTCCAGGACAGCATGCGCCCCCGCAGGGCGCAAGGTGTGCAATGTGGCACGCCCGCGACCATCACTGATACTTTGCGGTACAAGGGGCGATGCTCGCCGAGGCGCCGCTGCCCACTGCCCCGCTGGCGCGCGGCCTGTCCGTGGTGATTCCCTGCTACCACAGCGAAGGCTCGCTGCCGCCGCTGGTCGCCGCGCTGCGGCCGGTCCTGGCCACCCTCGCGTCAGCCTGGGAGATCATCCTCGTCAACGACGCCAGCCGCGACCGCACCGGCGCGGTCGCCGCCGAGCTCGCCGCCGCGCATCCCGAGGTGACGGCGATCGAGCTCATGCGCAACTACGGCCAGCACGCCGCGCTCCTGTGCGGCGTCCGGGTCGCCCGCTACGACGTCGTCATCACGATGGACGACGACCTGCAGCATCCGCCGGCCGAGCTGCCGCGCCTGCTGGCCGCGCTGACCGCCGACATCGACGTCGTCTATGGCGCGCCCGACCAGGAACCCCACGGCCTGTTCCGTGGGGTGGCGTCGCGGGTGACCAAGTGGGTCCTGCAGGAGGCGATGGGCGCGACCGCGCGCAAGGTCAGCGCGCTGCGGGTGTTCCGTACCCGGCTGCGCGATGCGTTCGCCGACTTCCGCGGCGCGTTCGTGTCGCTCGACGTGCTGCTGACCTGGGGCACGCAGCGGTTCACCCACGTCGTGGTGCGCCACGATCCGCGGCGCATCGGTCACTCGAACTACACGTTCCGCAAGCTGGTCACGCACGCGCTCAACATGATGACCGGGTTCTCGACCATCCCGCTGCAGCTGGCGAGCTGGGTCGGCTTCCTGCTCACGGGCTTCGGCCTGGTCGTGCTCGGCTTCGTGCTGGTGCGCTACGTCGCGGACGGCGGCAGCGCCTCGCCGGGCTTCCCGTTCCTCGCCTGCATCGTGTCGGTGTTCTCGGGCGCCCAGCTGCTGTGCCTGGGAATCATGGGCGAGTACCTCGGGCGTGCGCACTTTCGCCTGCTCGACCGGCCGCCCTACGTGGTCCGCACGGTCGGACGGGGCGACGAGCCGGCACCGGCTCAGCCCGGCGCCGGCGACGCCGGCGAGCCCGGTGGCGAGCTGACCGACGCGCCGTTCGGATAGAGCCGGGCGAAGCCGAGATCGCAGCCCAGCGCGACGAAGCCGAGCGCGAGGTGCAGGCGCATCGCGCCCAGGTTGGCCGCCGAGACCCGGGTGTCGATCGTGCGGGCGCCGCGATCGCGCAGGTCGGCCAGCACCCCGGTCCAGAACATCGGGGCCGCCAGCTCCGAGCCGGGCCGGGTCCCGCCGAGGTACAGCGCCACGGCGTCGCCGCGGATCCGGTAGGTCATGAGCGCGACGATCGCGCCGGCGCGATCGCGGTGGACCAGGCACTCGTCACCGCGGGCGAAGGTGTCAGCGATCCAGCCGGCGTGGCGGGCCCGGGCGCGGTCGCGGTGGACCCGGGGGTCCTCGTGGAAGCGCGAGTGGTCGAAAGCAGCGATCGCGATCGCGGACAGCGCGGGCAAGTCGGCGACGGTCGCGCGCTCGACCGGCACCCGCCGCCGGCCGATCGGACCGAGCGTGGTGAGGTCGGCCGGGATCGGCTCGAGCCGCAGCGGGTGCGAGGTCTCGACGAAGCGCCACGCCGCCTCCTGCAGGGCGAGCTTGGCGGCGCGATCGGTGGCCGGGATGCGGGTGATCGCCAGCCCGACCGCGCGCTCGGCGCACACCGCGTCGAAGCGGGCCAGGAGCGCCGGTAGCTCGGCGGACGCGCCGGTGAGGTCGAGGATCTCGGCGGTCGCGATCCCGAGCGACGCCTGGTCCCACGGGGTCGATCGCCAGGTGAGCGCGGCCCCGCCGACGGCGACAGTCTCGACGGCAGGATCGGCGACCGGCACGCCGCGCATGGTACCTAGAGGGCACGATGCGCGACAGGGCGCCCCTGGACTTCGAGCAGGTCGATCGGAACCGCATGGGTCCGGCTCGGTCCTCCCCCGTTCGCCCTGAGGGGGTTGCTCGAAATAGCTTCGAGAACGCGCGACTGCCGAGATCCGTTCGTCCTGAGCCCGAGCGAGCGAAGCGAGCTCGGTGTCGAAGGACGGCCTCCACCCCGACGGACACCCGCCCTTCGACACGGCGCCTGCGGCGCCGGCTCAGGGCGAACGGGCATTGGCTGGTCTCGTGGTCGCGTGCCTGTTTCGATCAAACGTACGAGCGCAGCCGGCCGTGCTGACGCCCATCCCGTTCAACCGGCCCCACCGCACCGGGCGCGAGGCGGCGCTGGTGGCCGAGGCGCTGGCGTCGGATCACTGGCGCGGCGACGGGCCGTTCACGCGGCGGGCCTCGAGCCTGCTGTCGGGGTTGCTGGGCGGCGCACCGGTGCTGCTGACCACCTCGTGCACGCACGCGCTGGAGATGGCGGCGCTGCTGCTCGAGCTCGGCCCGGGCGACGAGGTGATCGTGCCGGCGTTCACGTTCGTGTCGACCGCCGGGGCGTTCGCGCTGCGCGGCGCGCGGGTGGTGTTCGCCGACATCGATCCGGCGACGCTCGACCTGGCGCCGGCGTCGGTGGCGGCGTGCGTGACCGCGCGGACCCGGGCGGTGGTCGCGGTCCACTACGCCGGGGTCGCGTGCGACGTCGAGGCGATCGCGGCCGCGGCGCCGCGCGCGGTCCTGATCGAGGACAACGCCCACGGCCTGTTCGGCAGCTGGCGCGGCCGGCCGCTCGGCAGCCTGGGCGCGCTGGCGACCCAGAGCTTCCACGACACCAAGAACCTCGGCTGTGGCGAGGGCGGCGCGCTGGTGATCAGCGACCCGGCCCTGCAGGCGCGCGCCGAGATCGTGCGCGAGAAGGGCACCGATCGCAGCCGCTTCTTCCGCGGTGAGGTCGACCGCTACACCTGGGTCGACCTCGGCTCGAGCTACTTGCCGTCGGACCTGCTGGCGGCGGTGCTGACCGCACAGCTCGAGGCGGCGGCGACGATCCAGGCCGCGCGTCACCACGTGTGGGCCCGCTACCACGCCGAGCTGGCCGACTGGGCCGACCGCGCCGGCGTGGTCCGCCCCCACCTGCCGGCGGGCGCCGCGCACCCGGCCCACATCTACTGGCTGCGCACGCGTGATCTCGACGCGCGGACCCGGCTGCTCGCGCACCTGCGAAAGGCCGGGGTGCACGCGACCTTTCATTACCAGCCGCTCCACCTGTCGGAGATGGGCCGGCGGCTCGGCGGTCAGCCCGGCGCGTGCCCGGTCACCGAGGCGGTCGCCGACGCGATGCTGCGGCTGCCGGTGTACGCCGATCTCGGGGATGCCGAGATCGACCGCGTGATCGCCGCGGTCACGTCGTTCAGGTCCTGACCGACCGCGCGCGCGGTCACCGGTTCAACCCCGGAACCCGGGCAGGCCGCGCAGGTACTCGCCGTAGTCGTCGGGGAGCTCGGCGGCCAGCTCGGCCAGGCGGGCGTCGTCGATGAAGCCCATGCGCCAGGCGATCTCCTCGGGGCATGCGATCATGAGGCCGGTGCGGCGCTGGACCGCGTGGACGAAGCTCGACGCCTCGAGCAAAGACTCGTGGGTGCCGGCGTCGAGCCAGGCGGTGCCGCGGCCGAACACCTCGACCGCGAGCTGGCCGCGCTCGAGATAGAGCCGGTTGAGATCGGTGATCTCGAGCTCGCCGCGCGGGCTCGGCGTGACCTGCGCGGCCAGATCGCACACCTGCTCGTCGTAGAAGTACATGCCGGGCACCGCCAGGTTGGACCGCGGCGTCGCCGGCTTCTCCTCGAGCGAGAGCACCTGGCGGTCGGCTCCGAGCTCGACGATGCCGTAGCGGTGCGGATCGCGCACCGGATACGCGAACACCACCGCGCCGCGGGCGAGCTCGGCGGCGCGCCGCACGGTCTCCTGCAGGCGCGAGCCGTAGAAGATGTTGTCGCCGAGCACCAGCGCGCAGCGCTCGCCGGCGATGAAGTCGCGGCCGACCAGGAACGCGTCGGCCAGGCCGCGCGGGGTCGCCTGCTCGGCGTAGACGAACCGCAGGCCCCACTGGGCGCCGTCGCGCAGCAGGCGCTGGTAGGCCGGCAGATCGTCGGGGGTCGAGATCACCAGCACGTCGCGGATGCCGGCCAGCATGAGCACCGACAGCGGGTAGTAGATCATCGGCTTGTCGTAGACCGGCAGCAGCTGCTTGGAGACCGACCGCGTGATCGGATACAGCCGGGTGCCCTTGCCGCCGGCGAGGATGATGCCCTTCATAGCGCGCCGTCCTCGTCGTGATCGCGCGCACGCGATCCGTAGTTGAGATCGATCCAGGCCCGGTAGTCGGCGGTGTCGCGGATCGCCGCCAGCCAGGCGCCGGCGCCGGCGTACCAGGCCACGGTCGCGCGCAGGCCGTCGGCCAGCGCATGGACCGGGCGCCAGCCCAGCTCGCGCTGGAGCTTCGTGAAGTCGAGATCGTAGCGGCGATCGTGGCCGGGCCGGTCGGTGACGAACTGCACCAGCGAGCGATGCGGGTGATGGGCCGCGCCGGGATAGCGCTCGTCGAGCAGCGCGCACAGCTGCTCGACCAGCGCGAGGTTGGTCGGCTGGTTGCCGCCGCCGACGTGGTAGGTCTCGCCGACCCGGCCGCGCTCGAGAATCAGCCGGATCGCGGCGCAGTGGTCGTCCACGTGCAACCAGTCGCGGATCTGCCCGCCGTCGCCGTAGACCGGCAGCGGCTTGCCGAGCGCGCCGTGGACGATCATCAGCGGCACCAGCTTCTCGGGAAACTGGTACGGCCCGTAGTTGTTCGAGCACGACGACAGCGTCGCCGGCAGGCCGTAGGTGGTGACGTACGCGCGCACGAGGTGGTCGGCGGCCGCCTTCGACGCCGCGTACGGCGAGCGCGGCCGGTAGGGCGCGTCCTCGGCCACCGGTGGATCGGTGGGCGCCAGCGAGCCGTAGACCTCGTCGGTCGAGACGTGGTGGAAGCGGACCTCATCCGGGCTGCGGCCGGCCCAGGCCCGGCGCGCCGCCTCGAGCAGCGTGAAGGTGCCGGTGACGTTGGTGGCCACGAACTCGCCCGGCGACGCGATCGAGCGATCGACGTGCGACTCGGCCGCGAAGTGCACGACGGTGTCGATCGCGTGCTCGGCGATCACGCGGTCGACGTCGCCGCGGTCGCAGATGTCGCCGCGCACGAACCGGTGGCGGGCCGGACCGTCCGGACCCGGCAGGTCGCGCAGGTTCTCGCGGCTGCCGGCGTAGGTCAGCAGGTCGTAGGTGACGACGCCGACGTCGGGCCGCGCCGCCAGCAGGTGGCGGACGAAGTTGGAGCCGATGAAGCCGGCGCCGCCGGTGACCAGGACCTGTCGCACGTCGGGCCAGCATCGCAGAGGCAGCGGCCCGCGCTCAAGGCTCCGATCCGACTGGCTGCGACCGGGCCCGGGCCGCGCCGACCGCCATCACCACACCGCCGGCGGCGCCGACCAGCAGGTGGGCGAGCCACAGCCCGAGCGAGGCGGCCAGCGCGTCGGCCGGCGCCATGCCGAACAGCCGGGCGCCGAGCGAGACGAACACCGCCTCGCGGGCGCCGGCGCCGCCGACCGTGATCGGCAAGAACTGGGTCGCCAGCGCGAGCGGCACCACCAGCAGCGCGCGCGCCAGGTCGACCTCGGGGTGCCCGGCGCGCAGCAAGACCCAGCCGGCCAGCGCGACCAGCAGCTGGGTCGCCGCCGACAGCGCCACGCCCTGCG
The DNA here is from genome assembly GCA_046597055.1 of Kofleriaceae bacterium. Taxonomy (GTDB): domain Bacteria; phylum Myxococcota_A; class Polyangia; order Haliangiales; family Haliangiaceae; genus UBA2376. Next base: position 9,171 of record JBKJLC010000266.1, read on the forward strand.
CCAGCGCGCCCGGTCGCACGATCGACGGCAGCCGGCCCGCGATCCGGCCCAGCGCGCCCGGCAGGCGCGGCGCCAGCTGGCGCGCCAGCAGGAGCCCGAGCACGATCGCGATCGCGCCGGCCGCACCCAGGCCAGTCCACAGCCAGAACCCGCGCACGTCGACGGTGTCGCCGACCAGGACCAGGCCGACCGCGAGCAGCGCGAACAGCGCGAACAGGCCGAGCGCGCGCTCGACCAGCACCACCGCGAGGTTGCCGGTGAGGCCGTCGTCACCGAACGCGGCCCGGGTGGCGACCCCGCGCACGACGTCGCCCGCGACCGCCCCCGGCAGGTAGTTGTTGTAGAAGAAGCCGACGAACGACAGCGCCAGCAAGCGCGCCATCGGCGGCGGCGCCGGCGCCCCGTACGCCGACATCAGCACGCGCCAACGCAGCGCGCCGGCCACCACGTTGGCCGCGACCAGCGCGACCGCCAGCGCGAACCCGGCCATCGGGATGCGGCCGATCGCCCAGCCCAGCTCGTCGAGATCCACCACCGTCAGCGTGTAGGCGACGCCGGCCGCGGTGCCGCCCAGCCGCAGCGCCCACACGAGCGCGCGGCGCAGGCGAGGACGTGGCGGCGCCGACATGGGCGCGCAGTCTGCCACAGCAGGCGTGAGCCCGATGACGCCGATCACGCCGTGACGCAGCCCCAGCAGGCCTTTGCAGCCGGTTGCCGGAACGTCATGGTCGCGGCCCCGGCCACCTGTTGGTATACGTGCCAGCCATGTCTTCGCCTACCGTCTCGCTGGTGGTGCCGGTCTACAACGAGGAGCGGAACATCCCGTCGTTCCTCGCGGCAGCGCTGCCGGTGCTCGAGCGGACCGGCGAGCCGTTCGAGATCGTCTTCGTCGACGACGGTAGCCGGGACAACTCGCTCGGCCTCCTGGTCGCGGCCCAGAGCCAGGATCCCCGCCTGAAGGTCGTGAGCTTCGCGCGCAACTTCGGCAAGGAGACCGCGCTGGCCGCCGGGCTGGCCCATGCCCGCGGCCAGGCGGTGGTGCCGATCGACTGCGACCTCCAGCACCCGCCCGAGCTCATCCTCCAGATGATGGAAGCGTGGCGGAAGGGCGCCGACATGGTGATCGCGATCCGGCATCGCCGCGACGAGGAGTCGTGGCCGCGGCGGACCGCCTCGGGGCTGTACTACCGCCTGCTGCGGATGCTGACCTCGGTCGACATCCCCGCCCACGCCGGCGACTTCCGCCTCATCGATCGCAAGGTCGTCGACGTGCTCAACCAGATGCCCGAGCGACACCGGTTCATGAAGGGCATCTTCGCGTGGCCCGGCTTCAAGACCGCGACCATCGAGTTCCAGGCCGCGCTGCGCGAGGGCGGCGGCGGCTCGAAGTGGAGCTTCTTCAAGCTGTGGCGGTTCGCGCTCGACGGGATCTTCTCGTTCTCGACCGTGCCGCTGAAGGTGTGGACCTACGTCGGGCTCGCGTGCGCCGCCGGCTCGTTCATCTACGCGGCGGTGACCATCATCCAGGTCCTGTGGTTCGGGATCGAAGTGCCGGGCTACGCGTCGCTGCTCTCGATCGTGCTGTTCTTCAACGCCCTGTCGATCATCTCGAACGGCATCCAGGGCGAGTACCTCGCGCGCATCTTCGAGGAGGTCAAGGGTCGGCCCCTCTACGTCGTCGGTGGCCGCTGGGGCTTCGACGACGCCCCCGCCCTGCCGGTCCCGGCGGTCGGCCGCAACGGCGCGCTGGTGCGGCCGCGCACCGCGACCAACCCGCCGCTGCCGGCGGTCCCGCCGCCGCCGCCACCACGCGGGCTCTGATGGCGCAACGCGAGCGTGGGCTGCACCGGCTGCTGAGCGCGAGCTGGATCTACCAGGGCCTCCAGGATCTCCTCGGCGCCCGCAGGTTCCAGCGTCGGTTCGTCGAGCACTGGCTGTGCCTGCGGCCGGGACACCGCGTCCTCGACATCGGCTGCGGCCCGGCCGCGATCCTCGAGCACGTCCCGGCCGGCGTCGAGTACCACGGCTTCGACGACAGCGCGGGCTACCTCGACGCGGCCCGGCGCCGGTTCGGCGACCGCGGCACGTTCTGGCAGGCGCGGGTCGAGCGGGCGACCCTCGGCCGGCTCGGCGCGTTCGATCGGGTGCTCGCGGTCGGCGTGCTCCATCACCTCGACGACGCGGCGGCCAGCGCGCTGCTCGACCTGGCCGCGGTCGCGCTGGCGCCCGACGGCGCCCTGGTGACCTACGACCCGTGCTTCACGCCGGGTCAGTCGCCGATCGCGCGCTTCCTGGCCGCCCGGGATCGCGGCCAGAATGTCCGGTCCCCGGACGGCTACGCCGCGCTGGCCCGCGACCGGTTCGCGACGGTCGCGCCCGAGGTGGTGACCGGCCACCTGCGGGTGCCGTACACCGCGACCGTGATGATCTGCCGGCGGCCCCGGCCGTCGGCAGC
>JBKJLC010000118.1:0-3183 GCA_046597055.1 Kofleriaceae bacterium
GGCCCGCGCGGTCCGGTCGACCGCGCGGAAGACCGCGGCGGCAGTCCCGCTCCCCGACAGCGCCGCGCTGGTCGCGATCGCGAGCGTGCCGATCAGCCCCGCGCCGGTCAGCGGGAGGAGCAAACTGAACACGGCGACGGTCGCAAGCGCCGCCGGCGGCAGCCCCAGGACCGCCTTCATCCGGTTGCGCAGCGTCGCGTCGTCCTGGTAGTCGCGCTCGCAGCTGCGGCACCGTCGGCCCGGCGCGGGCGCGTGCTTGCCGCAGACCGGCAGCGCACAGCGACCGCAGCGACTGCGCGGGCGCTCCTCGCAGCGTTCACACCGTCGGAACGCACCCATGCTTGTCAGTTTGCCACTGCCGGCGGCACTGTCGAGCAGCGTAAGATCAGCCGATGGGTTTCGGCCGGATGGACCGGGAAGCGCAGCGGCTTGCCCGCCGCTCGGTGAGCTCGGGCCCGGGCGGGGGAGGGCGCGGCGCGGGTCCATGGATCGTCGCGGGGATCTCGGTGGTCATGGTGGGCACCTGGGCGACGGTGATCGGCTTCTCGGCGTGCGAGAACCGCGCGCCATCACGGCCCGCGCCGGTCGCCCCGGCGCCGGCGCTCGACCCGGCCTCGCGCCGGGATCCGACCGAGCCAGCCGTCGCCCCGGCGGCGCCGCCGCCGATCGCATCCCGCCCGGGCTTGCCGGCCGCGACCGCGGGCCTGGCCGAAGCCGGCGAGGTCGGCCCGCTCGGGCTCAAGCTCGCGCGCCTCGATCTGGTCCTCGCCGACCTCGACCTCGCGCTTCACGGGCTTCGCCTCACCTGGCGGCCGACCGGTCCCAGCCCGGCGTGGCGGTGGCCCTTCTGGGTGTCGGACCTCCACCTGGCCATCCTGGGCCGCGAGCTGGCCGCGCTCGCCACCACCGAGCCCCGGGTCCCGACGCTCGACGCCGCGATCCGCGAGTATCACGCGACCGTGCTCGCCGACGCCCAGCGTTTGCAGCAGCTCGTCGGCGCGTGGCACGCCCCGGGCGCATCGACCGACGCGCTGGCCGCCGAGCTCGGCCGGTTGTTCGAGCGCCTCGGACGGGTCAGCCACACGCTCCACGCCGCCGCCACGACCACGCGCGCCGCGGTGCCGACCCCGGTGGGTGGGTCGTTCGCGGCCCTGTCCGCCGCGTGCCTCGCCGCCACCCGCCACCTGGCTGACCTCCCGGCCCCTGCCGCCGCGCCGGCCGCGGTGCCGGTCGAGGTCGATCCGACCGCACCGCCGCCACCCGCGCCCAGCGTCTACGCGGCCGCACCCACCGCCAGCGCGCTCGCCGCGAGCGCCCGCGCCTGCTTGCGCGCGTCGGCCGACTACCTCGATCACAACCCCGACGGCGACTCCCAGATCACCTTCGCCGCCGTCCTCGCCGGGGCGATCACCACCGGCCTCCTCCACGAGCGCGACGGCCTGGGCAAGCGCTGGCCCGCCTACGTACCGCGCGCGCTCAACCTGGCCCAGTCCGCCTCGCACCTCGCGCGCCAGCATCGCCGCCTCGACCCACGCCTCGCGCTGCCCGGCCTGCACTGACGCGGACACCGTGGTGCGCTCGAGTCTTGCTCGTGCCATCGGGAATCGCTCGACGTAGAGGCGCTCAGAGGGGCTTCATCGCGAGCCGGCCGAAGACGACGAACGCGCCTACCGCCGCCACGACGAGCCAGTAGATCACGGGGCCGTGGTTCGCGTCGCCGGCGCCGAGGTGCAACGCCGTGAAGAGCAGCATCTCCGCGGCGATGGCGGCCGCCGCGATCGGGACCAGGATCGCCAGCGGCTTGTTGAACGCCGCGAGGATCAGGCCGAGGCTGAACAGCAGCTCGAGGACGCCCATCGCCAGCCACGCCTGGTGTGGGATCGCCTGCAAGGACGGCACGGCTTGCTCGGGGTTCGAGAACTTCCAGACCGCGCCAATGGCCGTGTGCACGGCGAGGAGGACCTGGACGATCCACAAGAAGACGTTCACGGGATCCTCGCGAGCAGGTCGACCAGCTTGCCGCCCATCATGTCCCAGCCGTAGCGCGCGCCGCCGAACTCCTGCTTCTGCTCGGCCTTGAAACCCGACTGCACGAGGGACAGTCGCGTGCCCGCGGCGGTCGGCGTCAACGTGAACTCCACGACGGTGTCCAGGAAGGGCACTGTCCACGTGTAGCGGAGCTTTCGATTCGCCTCGATCTCGACGAACCGGCAGCTCACGGTGCCGTCCCAGCCGGGATACGGCTGGGTCTTGAACGTGAACGCCGCCCCCAGCTCGAGCTTCAGATCGATGACGGGCAAGAGCCACTCCGCGAGCAACGCCGGCTCGGTGAGCGCGCGCCACACCTTCTCCGGCGGATGCCGCAACTCGAACTCGAACGAGATGGATTCGCGCTGTGAGGGTTCGGTCTTGTCGACGACGGTCATTTGTCCATCTTCTCCAGCAGTTGTTCGAGCCGATCGACGTGCTCCGTCCAGAAGGCGCGGTAGTGCGCGATCCAGTCGATGAGCGGCTTCATCCCGCGCGGCTCGACGCGGTAGTAGGTGCAGCGCCCCTCGCGCCGCGCGTTCACCAGGCCGGCCTGCTTCAAGGTGGCGAGGTGCTGCGAGACCGCCGGCTGCGAGATGTCGAAGCGCGCGGTGAGGTCCTTCACCGCCGCCTCGCCGCGCGTGAGCGACTGGAAGATCGCTCGCCGGCTCGGGTCAGCCAGCGCGTGGAAGACCATGTCTTCGGGCGCCGTGCTCTGCATGGACAATACATAAGCGTATGCTTATTGGTTGTCAAGCCCGGCGGCCGCGCCCCGTCGCGGGCGGTCCCGGCGTGGTCATGGCCGCAGGCGCACGACGAGGGCTGCAGCGACCGCGAAGTCGGTCGATCTGTCGCGGCGCATCTGCCCGGACCGCGGGCCTCCTGGCGGTGGTCGTCGAGCTCGCGGGGGGCACGCCGCGCCGCGCGACCGGTCGGTCGCGTTCGCGTCAGGTCGGTAACCGGCGCGGATCGTCGGTCGCGACCCCCGCGGCTCGCGGCCGAAAACGGCAACGGCCCCGAGTGGGGCCGTGGGTCGCGAGCAGCAGGTCGTGGCGACCGCCGCCGCTATTCCTTGATGCCGTGCTTCTGCTTGATCTGGCCCATGACCTTCGAGTACTCGAGCTCCCAGGCGTCGGTACCCTCCTGCAGGTTCTT
>JBKJLC010000068.1:0-48251 GCA_046597055.1 Kofleriaceae bacterium
TCGCCCTCGCGGCCGATCCATCCCGGCTGGCTTCGTTGCTCGTCGGTTACATACGGAGAGTATGCGCCCTCCTCGCGCCTCGCCATCCGGGCGCCTCGGCCGCGATCATCGATCGACTTATCCATGCGCGGGCCCTTCGATGACGACGACCCGAGCGACGTTCGCGCTGACCCTCGCCGTGGCCGCGATCGGCTGCAAGCCCAGGGCGACGCCCGGCCGTGACGCCGGGCCGGCCGCCGCCGGCGCGGTCGATGCCGGCGGCGCCAGCCCGGCCGACCTCGCGCGCTGCCTGGCGAGCTTCGAGCGCGCGGGCCGGTTGCCGCCAGCCGAGCGCGCCGGCGCGATCGTGCGCGGCTGTCCGGTGTGCGGACGACCCTGGGATCCGGTGATCGTGGCCGACCGCGCCGACGAGGGCGCGCCGGTCGACCGCGAGGAGGTGTGGCGGGTGATCCAGGCCTGCGGCGGGGCGTGCACCCGCGGGGCCGCCGCCGAGCTCAAGGCCGGGCTCGCCGATCTGGCGGCCGGCCGCCCCGCGACCGGTCCCTGGCGCAAGCTGGCCGCGGCCTGCCCGGCGCCGCTGCGCGCCGACGATCACAGCGGCCGGTTCGTGGGCGCGGTCTGGTATGCGATGGCGACGATCACGGAGCGGATGCGCGCCGCGCGGCCCACGCTGCCGCCCACCGAGCAGGGACGCCTCGACGCCGCCCAGGCGGCGCTGCTGCTGCCGCTGCCACCGCTCAGCACGGTCGGCACCGGCTTCGTGGTCCCCCCCGGCGGGGTCCGGCCCGGCACGCCGTGGCTGCAGCTCACGATCACCGATCAGGCGACCTACGTCGGCTGGCTGCCGTTCGCCGACCTCGCCCCCGACGGCCTGCGCGTGCTCGACGGCGGCGTGCCGTACCCGGGGACGCGGGTCCCCGCCGGTGGCCTCGCCGCCGCGCTCGACCAGCTGGTCGCGGCCGCCATGCCGCGCGCGCCCGCCCTGCCCGACCGCATCGACCGGCCGGTGCTGATCGCGCCCCGCGCGGCACCGGCGCGGCGGGTGCTCGAGACCCTGGCGGCGCTCGGGACCCACCAGGTCTCGCTGGCGGTGTCGGTCGCCGCGCCGGCCGGGCTGTGGCGGGGCCTGATCGGGGCCCAGCCGATGCCGCTGGCCGCGTCGGCGCCGACGGGTCCGCGCCTGCGGTTCGGGCTCGGCAGCCTGCGGGTGGCGGCGATCGACGCCAGCGGCAAGGTCCGCGCGTCGGCGGCCCTGCCGTTCCCCGACCGCCCGGTCGCCGAGCGCTGGCGGGCCGTGGCCAACTCGGTCGCGACCGACCGGGTGATCGAGCTGCTGGCCGAGGACGCCGTGGTCGCCGACCTCGCCGCCGTGCTCGACGGCCTCGCCGGCGCCGGTGCCACCGTCGCGATCCCGGCGCCAGCCGGCGCCCGGGTCACCGGCAGCGAGCTGGCAACCTTCGACGTCGCCCGCCTGCGTGAGGTCACCGCGCCGTGAACATCGCTCGCCGCGCCAGCGCATCAGCCAGCGCTTGACGCGCTCGCCCATCCGCGAAATCGTGGTCGGATGACGGCTGTGGCACCGGCACTGGCTGACGGCATCTACGACCTGGTCATCGTCGGCGGCGGCATCACCGGCGCCGGCATCGCCCGCGACGCCGCGCTGCGCGGCCTCAAGGTCGCGCTGTTCGAGAAGGGCGACTACGGCTCGGGCACCTCGTCGAAGTCCTCGAAGCTCGTCCACGGCGGCCTGCGCTACCTCGAGCACGGCGAGATCGGCCTGGTCTTCGAGAGCGTCAGCGAGCGCCGGGTCCAGACCCAGGTCGCCCCGCACCTGGTGCGGCCGCTGCCGTTCCTGCTCCCGATCTTCAAGGACACCCGCCCCGGCCTCGAGCTGATGAACCTCGGGCTATGGATCTACGACTCGCTGGCGCTGTTCCGGGCGCCGCGCATGCACAAGACCATCCGCGGCGCCAAGGCCGCCAGCGCGCTCGAGCCCTGCCTCAAGGCCGACTCGCTGCGCGGCGTGATCGAGTACTACGACTGTGCGACCGACGACGCCCGGCTGGTGCTCGAGAACGTCATCGACGCCGAGGTGCTCGGCGCCGACTGCCGCAACTACACCGAGGTCACCTCGCTGGTGCGCGACGGCGCCGCCCGGGTCCGCTCGGTCCGGGTCCGGGACGTGCTCACCGGCGCCACCGACGAGGTCCGCTGTCGCGCGGTCGTGCTCGCCGCCGGGGCATGGACCGACGAGATGATCCGGCGGTTCGAGATCCCGCTCAAGCGCGAGTTGCTGCGGCGCACCAAGGGCGTGCACCTGGTGGTGCCCCACGAGCGGCTGCCGCTGGCCCGCGCGATCACCGTGATCTCGCCGGTCGACGGCCGCGTGATGTTCGCGATCCCGTGGCGCGAGCGGACCGTGATCGGCACCACCGACACCGACTTCGAGGGCACCGCCGACGAGGTCCACGCCGATCGCGCCGACGCCGAGTACCTGTGCGCGAGCGCCAACGGCTACTTCCCCAACTCCAAGCTCACGCCCGACGACGTGATCGCGACCTGGGCCGGCCTGCGGCCCTTGATCCGCGGCGAGGACGGCGGCGCCGAGTCCGACGTGTCGCGCGAGCACGAGATCTTCACCCGGGACGACGGGCTGATCATCATCGCCGGCGGCAAGCTGACCACCTACCGGCGCATGGCGCGCGAGGGCGTGCGCACCGCGGTCAAGTGGCTGCGCGAGCACGACGAGCAGTTCGACGCCGCCGGCCGCGAACGCTCGGGGACCAAGCACCGGCCGCTGCCAGGCGCGGTCGGGCTCGACAACCCCAGCCTCGACGCGGTCGCCGCGATCGGCCGCGCGCTGATCGCCGAGTTCGGGCTCGACGGCGAGAGCGCGACCCACCTGTGCGGCGTGTATGGGGTCCGCGCCCGCACGCTGGCCGCGTCGATCGCCGCCGATCGCTCGCTGGGCGAGCGGCTCAACGCCGACGTGCCGTACCTGTGGGCCGAGGTCGACTTCGCGGTTCGCCACGATCGGGCGCGCACGGTCGACGACGTGCTGTCGCGCCGGGCGCCGCTGCTGCTGGTCGGCCGCGATCAGGGCCTCGACGTGTGCGACCGGGTCGGCGCGCGGCTGGCCGGGCTGCTCGGCTGGTCACCGGCCGAGACCGAGCGTCAGCTCGCGAGCTACCGCAAGACCGTCGCCGACAGCCGCCGCTTCCGCACCGCGTGACGCCGGTCCGGGCCGGCGACCGGTTCGCGGCCCCCGGCGACCCCCCGCTCGGCTCGTGCGCATACAGTGCGCGGCGATGAACCGCCTCGCGCTCGGGATCCTGACGCTCCTCCTCGCGGCCTGCGGCGGCGACGAACCCGTCCCGCTGTTCCCGGCCGACTACGCGACGAGCTACGTCGAGGTCCGGGCCTGCCGGACCAGCGCCGACCACGACCTCAGCCGCATCCGCGTCCTCACCGACGTGACCGCGCTCAACGCGTACGTCGGCCGCAACGCCGGGTTCCCGGCCGGCTCGATCGTGCTCACCGAGGAGTACGCCCTGGCCGACGCCGCGTGCGCAGGGCCGATCGTGCGCTGGTCAGCGCTCGAACGCCTCGCCGGGGCCGAGCCCACCGCGCGGCTTGGCTGGCGCTGGCAGCAGGTCGATCCGGACCGCGTGGTGGTCTCGCAGGACGAGCCGCGCTGCACCACCTGCCACGTCACCTGCAGCGCCCCGCCCGACGGGTACCTCGGCACCTGCGCCGCGCCCTGACCGTCACGCCAGCACCGCGGCGACCAGCGCGCGCGCGTAGGGCGCGCACGCGACCCGGAGAAAGCGGGCGAAGTCGACCGCTGCCGCGTGATCGGCGGTGTCGCTGATCACGCGCGCGATCGCGAACGGAACCCCGTGCTCGTGGCAGACCTGCGCGACCGCGGCGCCCTCCATCTCGACCGCGAGCGCGTCGGGCAGGTCGGCGCGCAGGGCCGCGACCTCGGCTGCCGACGAGAAGAACCGGTCGCCCGAGACCACCAGGCCCTCGTGCACCGCCGGCGCGATCACGCCGACCTCGGCCAGGCCGGCCGGGGGGGCGGCCACGAACCCGCGCGCCGCGGCGGCGAGCCGCGCCCGCAGGTCCGGATCGGTCGCGAACCGCGCGGTGCCAAGCAGCGGCACCTCCCAGCGCGGGAACAGCGGCCGGACGTCGAGATCGTGCTGGAGCAGCTCGGTCGCGATCACGACGTCGCCCACGCGCAGCGTGGGCGCGACCGCGCCGGCCAGCCCGGTGAACACGATGGCCTGGCAGCCGAACCGCTCGAGCAGGATGGCCGCGGTGGTGGCCGCCGCGACCTTGCCGATCCGGCTGACCACGAGCACCGCGTCGCCCCCGCCGCGCCGGACCTGGTGGAACTCGCGTCCCCCCACGGTCACCACCCGGTCCGAACCCGCGTCGGCCAGCACCGCCGCCAGCTCGTCGGGCATCGCGCTCATCACGCCGAGCACCGGGCGGGCCTACTTGCCGTCCCACAGCCGGGCGTCGACCGCGGCCAGCACGTTGCGCAGCCGCTCGGCCAGCTCGCCGAACTCCGACAGCTCGGACGCCTCGCCCAGCTTGCGCGCGGTGTTCATGCAGCGCACCAGGTACGAGAACAGGCTGCCCTCCTCGTGCTGCAGGCTCTCGCGCTCGATGAAGTCCATGAAGCCGCACTGCTGCTCCTCCATGGCGGCCCAGATCCGCTTCTGCTTCTTGCCGCCGTGGATCTCGGGGTGCGGGACCTGGGCCTGGAACCGCGCCAGCGCCTCCTCGACCCGCGACGGCACGTAGGGGTGGTCCTTGTCCCACTCGGCCTCGACGTCCTCCCACGCGACCTGGCCGTTCTCCATCCGCATCTCGCGCAGGCGGTTGCGACACCACTCGCGCTTGGCATCGTCGCCCTTGCGGTTGAGCAGGCGCTGGATCGAGTCGTGATCGACCAGCAGCTCGACCAGGTCGCGGTCGTCGGCGTACTCGAGCTGTTCGTTGCGCAGCAGGTGGTAGACGAACAGGCCGTCCATCCCCTGCAGCTCCTTGATCATCTGGCCCTTGACCTGGGCCCCATGCTCGTCGATGACGCCGATCGCCTTCATGTTGTCGACCAGCATCGCCAGCTGCTTGTGCAGCTCGCGCTTCTCGCGATCGGTCAGCAGCAGGTGGTCGATCACGGTGACCACGTCGAGCCGCATCGACGGCGGCAGCGAGGCCTCGATCGCGTCGAGCGCCTGCGGGGTGCCGGCGACGTGGCCAGGCAAGCTGGTCACGGTCAGATCGGGCAGGCCGATCGCCAGCACCTGTTCGGCGGTGATGCGGGTCCGGGAGCGCAGCTCGGCCGGCTCGCCGCCGACCAGATCGGCGTGGGTCTCGGGGCCCCAGATCAGCTCGCCGTTGCGGATCGCGTCGTTGCGAGCGCGGCCGTAGACCGCCTTGCGGATCTTGACCTCGTCGACCGAGCCGCGCTTGCCGGCGTCCTTCATCTCCTTGCGCAGGTCGGTCACCACCTGCTCGGGCGCCAGCGCGATCGCCAGGCCCTTGTCGTCGAACTGGGGCCGGCCGGCGCGGCCCGCCATCTGGTGGTACTCGGCCGGCGAGATCAGCCGGGCCTCCTTCTTGATGAACTTGCGCAGGGCCGGGAACACCACCGTGCGCGCCGGCAGGTTGATGCCGGCGGCGATGGTCTCGGTGGACACCACGAACTTGACCAGGCGGTCGAGCGCGAGCTGCTCGACCAGCTGCTTGTAGCGGGGCAGGATCCCGGCGTGGTGGATGCCGATGCCGTGGGCCAGGAGCGGCTTGAGCTCCTTGCTGACCCCGGCCGGCAGCAGCACCTGATCACACAGCGCCTCGATCTTGGCCTTCTCCTCGTCGGTGGTGAACCGGCGGCAGCTCTTGAGCAGGCGGGCGACCTCGAAGCACAGCTCGCGACCGAAGCAGAAGATGATCGCGGGCACGTCGCCCTTGGCGAACAGGTCGCGCACCGTGTCGATCAGGAACTCCTCGCGGAACTGGTGCTCGAGCGGGATCCGGCGCTCGCGCGAGTCGATCAGCTCCATCTTCACCTTGCGGGTGAGCTCGATCCAGTGCGTGAAGCGCTCGGGGTGGCCGACGGTCGCCGACAGGATCACCAGCTGGGCGCGCGGATCGAGGCCGATGATCGACTGCTCCCACACGTAGCCACGCTCGGGATCGTTGAAGTAGTGGCCCTCGTCCATGATGACGAGGTCAGCCGGCGCCACGTTCTTCTCGCCGATGATCCGGTTCCACAGGATCTCGGCGACCTCGACCTGGATCGGCGCGTCGCGGTTGACCTTGTAGTCGCCGGTGGCGAAGCCGACGTAGCCCTCGCCGAAGTCGGCGCACAGCTCGCGGTACTTCTCCTCGGTGAGCGCGCGCAGCGGCGTCGTGTAGATCACCTTCTGGCCGCGCTCGAGCGCGGCGTGGATGCCGGCCTTGGCCATGAGCGTCTTGCCGGTGCCGGTCGGCACGCACACCAGCACGCTCTTGCCGGCGACGATCATCGAGATCGCCTGCTCCTGCACCGGGTAGGGCTGCCGGCCCTGCGACCAGAAGAACTTGTCGACGAAGGCCAGCTCGAGATCGGCAACGGACGGGGCGGCCATCATCGGACCGTGCCACGCCCCGGGGGCCAGCGGCAACCCGAGGACCCCGGCTCGTCGGGGACGCGCGCGGTCGGGGCTACCGACCGCGCGTGACCGCGCGCCAGTCGACCAGGGCGAACCGGGTCGACTCGGCGTACGGGTAGCCGTTGACCGGCTCGGTCGACGCCGGCGGGGGATTCCGAGAAGATCCGGCCCGAGACAGCAACCGCGGTTTGTGATCGAAAAAGCCGGCCGCGGCGGCGGCGCGGCGGGGGACGATCAGATGAACGCGGCGTTCACGAAGGTCCGGAACCGCGTCACGACGTTGTCGGCGGCGTCGTATGCCTGGACCTCGAACGTGTATCGGTTGATGGTCACCCCGTAGGTCTGCGGCGACGTGCAGGCCGTGAAGGCGGGCGCCGCCTGGCCGCTGAGGTAGAACCGGCACTGGGTGCCGGTGTGGCCCGAGGCGCTGAACCCGTAGGTGACGCTGGTCTGGTTGAACCACACCTCACCGTCGCCGGGACCGCTGGTGATCGACAGCGTGGGCGGGATGGCGTCGACCGCGAAGCTGCGGCTGGCGGTGGCGGCGTTGCCGGCCGCATCGGTGGCGGTGGCAGAGAAGGTGTAATTGCCGCTGGCCAGCACCGGGGTGGTGTACGGCGAGCTGCAGTTGACCGGGGCGCCGCCGTCGATCCGGCACTGCACCGAGGTGGGCGCGCCGCCGGTGGTGAACGAGAACGTCGGTGTGGCGTCGTTGGTCAGGCCGGCGGGACCGCCGGTGATCGAGACGGTCGGCGCGATGGTGTCGACCACGAAGGCGCGGGTGGCGGTGGCGGTGTTGCCGGCGGCGTCGGTGGCGCGGACCTCGAGAGTGTGGGCGCTGTCGCCGAGCGCGGCGGTGGTGTGCGGCGAGGTGCAGGCGGCGAACGCCGCGCTGCCCACCCGACACTGCACCGTGGTGGGCGCGCCGGCGGTGGTGAACGTGAACGTTGGCGTGGCGTCGCTGGTCGGTCCGCTCGGTCCGCCGGTGATCGCCACGGTCGGCGCGACCGTGTCGACGGCGAAGGCGCGGGTGGCGGTGCCGGTGTTGCCGGCGGCGTCGGTGGCCCGGACCTCGAAGGTGCGGGCGCCGTCGGCGAGCGCGGCGGTGGTGTGCGGCGAGGTGCAGGCGGCGAAGGCCGCGCTGTCGACCCGGCACTGCACCGCGGTCGGCGCGCCGGCGGTGGTGAAGGTGAACTCGGGGGTGGCGTCGCTGGTCGGGCCCACCGGGCCGGCCGTGATCGCCGCCGTGGGGGCGACGGTGTCGACCGTCCAGGTCCGGGTCGCGGGGGTCGGATCGAGGTTGCCGGTGGCGTCCTCGACCTGGACCGCGAAGGTGTGCGCGCCCTGGGCCAGCCCGGTGAGGGTGCGGGGCGAGGTGCAGGCGACCACCGCGGCACCGTCGAGGCGGCAGGTGTAGCGCGCGCCGGCGCCGGCGTCCGGCGACGAGAACGTGAAGGTCGCGCTGGTCGACGCCACCACGCCGGTCGGGCCGGTGACGAGCTGGGTGTCGGGGGTCGAGGTGTCGAGCGCCCAGGCGTGGGTCGCCGGCGACGGATCGGGGTTGCCGGCCAGGTCGGTGGCGGTGACCTCGAGCAGGTGGGCGCCGTCGAGCAGGTCCGCGATGACCAGCGGCGAGGTGCACGGGGTCGCGTCCGCGCCGTCGAGGCTGCACGCGAATGTCGCGGCCTCGTCAGCCATGAGCTCGAAGGTCACGGTGGTGCTGTTGTCGACCGGCTCGGGCGCGACCGGGATCGTGGTGTCGGGCGGGGTCAGGTCGACCTGCCAGGTGAAGGTCGCCGGGGTCGGGTCGGCGACGCCGGCATCGTCGACCGCGGTCGCCGTGAAGGTGTGCTCGCCCTCGGCGACCGGGACCTCGTGCGGCGAGGTGCAGGGCGTCGCCGCGGCGCCGTCGAGGCTGCACTGCAGATCGAGCCCGCCCGGCGTCGACGCCAGCTCGAAGACCGCGCGCGCGGCGTTGCTGCGCGCCGCGGGAGTGGAGACCAGCTGGGTGTCCGGCAGGTCGCCGTTGTCGCCGGGGCCGGCATCGGTATAGCTGACGTCCTCGCCGCAGCTGGCCGTGACCATCAGCGCCGCGAGGGTGAGCGAGGCGATCGAGGAGCGTCCGGGCGAAGGCATACCGTGGTGTACCTGCGATGAAGCGAGGTCCGGTACCCCCGATCTGTGGCGCAAGCGGGCAACCGTGCGCCATCCCGGCGCAACCCTGGCACCCTCGTCGCCGGCGCGGGGCCGCCGGCCCGCGGCGCGCGGCGGATCGCCCCCGCAAGGGCGTCGCCCCAGTAGACGTGGGTCGCGTCGACCGCGACCGCCCACGGTGAGCGGACGTGCACGCCGGTCGCGATCGCGGTGGGGGCGCCGCCGTCCTCGGGCATCCGGTAGAGCGTGTGATCGATCTCGTCGAGGCAGTATCGGCGCCGTGGCCTCGAACTCGCGGTTGAGGAGGTTGGCTGCGATCGGCTGGTCGTGATCGCTCATCGTCGTCGATCGATGGCGCCGACGAACCCGAGCCACGTGTCCCTCGGACTGCATGATCCGGATGATGCGATTGCGACCCACGCGCTCGTCGGCGAGATCTGCGTGGACCCGCGGGCTGCCGTACGTCCGACGGCTCCGGGTGAACGACTCGCCGATCCGAACCTTCAACCGCTCGTCCCGCAGCGCGCGCTTCGACGGCACGTGCCGCAGCCACGCATAGAAGCCCGAGGTCGAGACCCTGAGCACGGCGCACATCACGACGACCGGCCAGCAGGCCTTCTCCGCCAGGATGAACGCGAACTTCATGCGTTCACCTTCGCGAAGAAGGCCACGGCTTTTCCCAGGATGTCGCGCTCCATCCGCACCACCCGCAGCTCCTTGCGCAGCGCGGCCAGCTCGGCGCGCTCCTCGGTCGTGAGCCCGGCCTTGCCCTTGCTGCGATCAGCCCGCGCCTGCTTGACCCACCCGCTCAAAGCTGACGGCGTCAGGTCGAGCTCCCGCGCGACTTGGGCCACCTTCCTGCCCTCATCGAGCACGAGCCGCACCGCGCCGGCTTTGAACTCATCCGTGAACTGCCGGCGCTTCCCCTGCCGGCCCGGTCCGCTCCCGCGCTTGGTTTCCATCTTGGCCACAGTATCCGCCTCTCGGAAAGCGTCCACGGGAGTGGATCAAGCCCAAACCGCCTCGGCCGCCTCGCGGTCATCTCACGGTGACGGCGCCCCACAGTGGTGCCGTCACTGGCCCGCGGTCGAGGGACTACGGGGTGAACCAGTTGCCCGACACCACGATCATCGAGAGCAGCTTGATGCTGTCGCCGTAGTAGCCGTCGGGCCCGGCCGCGACCATGCGGTCCCACAGCGCGTCGAGCCACGGACCGTTGGTGCCGGTGGCCGGGTCGACCATGGCGCTGACCGCGAACGGCGCGACGAACGACATGGTCGCGCTGCTGCCGGTGGCCTGGCCGGCGAGCGTGTAGCCGTCGCGGACGCGACCGGGGTCGTCGCCGGTGGTGGTGCGGATCCAGGTGTTGATCTTGCGCACCGCCGCCTGGGCCCGCACGTCGCCGGTCATCAGGTAGTCGGTGGCCAGCCGCCACGGGTCGCGGCACGCGTTGTAGCCGTAGGCGCCATCGCGGGCACCCTCGAGCCAGCCAGCCGGCGCCGGTCCTGGCGTGGCGCCGGTCGCGTTGATGACGAAGTCGGGCAAGAGCCCGGTGCTCGGCGCGGCGTTGGTCTGCAGGTACGCCACGGTCGCGTACAGCCGATCGACCACCGCGGTGAACCGGGCCGAGCCGCTGGCGGCGGCGTAGGCCTTGAAGTGCCCGGGCAGGAAGTCGGACGACCGCGTGCCGGTGTAGTGCGAGTCGCTCGCGCTGACCCAGTCGCCGAGGAGAATCGAGTTGGACGGGTGGATGTCGCCGGCGAGCACGCCGGCGACCGCGGTGCGCGCGGCGGCGGCGTAGTCGACCGCACCGGTCGAGCCCCACTGGCGATGGGCGAGCAGCAGCGCGTACGCGATGTCGAGATCGCCATCGGTCGCCGAGTTGGAGCCCGACACGTTCTGGCAGCTCTGGTCCTGCGCCCACGCCATCAAGCCGGGCGTGATCGGGCTCGGGTGCCCGACGTAGTAGGCGTGGAGCCCGTCGAAGATCTGGCGGGCGTCGGGATCGTGGCCGGCCATCAGCACCGCGAGCAACATCCCGTAGCCGTGGCCCTCCGACACCGTGTAGGCCGCGGTCGCCGGCGTGGTCTTGACCCGGTACTGGCCCGCGATACAGGCGGGCTCCAGGTAGCGCGACTTCCAGGTCGTGTAGAACGCCGCGGTCGCGGCGTCGAGCTCGGCGCGGGTGTGGTTGCCCGGGTAGCGCACGCCGGTGCCGTGATAGCCGCTGTGGGTGCCAAACGGATGGCCGAGGCCACCGGCGGGTGGATCGCCACCGTCGACCGTGGACGCGCCATCGGCGCCGCCGCCCCCGTCGACGAGCGCGGCGTCATCGCCCGCGCCGCTGTCACACGCCGCGGCGGTCGCACACGCCGCGAACGCCAGCGCCACCCACCGATATCGACCCAGCCTTGAAACATTCTTCATCGGGACCTCGCTGGGGACGAGCCCCACGTGCATGGAGCGCGACGCGGGGATGATCGGGTCACGCCGATCGTCGCCGCTCGCCCCGCCGGTTCTGCAGGACCTTGCCAGGAGTGAACCCCGGGGTCGAGCGCGGACCCCGTGTAGGCTCGCGTGGTGAAGCTCGCGTCGGTCGCCGTCCTCCTCCTCGCCGTCGCGTGCGGCCGCACGTCGCCACGCTCGGCGCCCCCGGCGGCGCCGCCTCCGCCGACGCCGCGGGCCAGCGGCGCCGCCATGCCTGCCCCGGTCGAGGCGCCGCCCACGCTGCGGCTGCCGCGGCGGGTCGAGCCGGTCGCGCACCGCGCCACCCTGCGGGTCGACCCCGCGGCCACCACCTTCACCGGCGCGATGGAGATCGACGTCAAGATCGTGACGCCGGCGCCCGTGATCTGGCTGCACGGCTATCAGCTGCAGGTCGAGGCGGCGACCGCCGAGCGCGGCGGTGACAGCGTCGCGCTGACGGTCACCCCCCATGGCGAGGACCTCCTCGCGCTCCACGCCGCGACCCCGCTCGAAGGCGCGTGGACGCTGAAGCTGCGCTATCGCGGCGCGGTCGAGCCGACCGGGACGACCGGCCTGTTCCACCAGCAGGAGGGCGATGCCTGGTACGCGTACACCCAGCTCGAGGCGACCTACGCACGCCGGGTGTTCCCGACCCTCGACGAGCCCGATCGCAAGACGCCGTGGACGCTGACGCTCGAGGTGCCGGCGGCGCTGACCGCGCTCGCCAACACGCGCCCGGTCGACGAGCAGCCGGCCGACGCGGGCTGGAAGCGGGTGCGCTTCGCGCCGACTCGTCCGCTGCCGTCCTACCTGATCGCGTTCGCGGTCGGTCCGTTCGAGATCGCCGACGCCGGCAAGAGCCGCTCCGGCGTGCCGATCCGGATCGTCGCCACCAAGGG
This sequence comes from Kofleriaceae bacterium, assembly GCA_046597055.1. Taxonomy (GTDB): domain Bacteria; phylum Myxococcota_A; class Polyangia; order Haliangiales; family Haliangiaceae; genus UBA2376. Next base: position 12,188 of record JBKJLC010000068.1, read on the forward strand.
CAAGCTGAGCCACACCGCCATCACCGCGGAAGTCGTGCCGCAGGCGCTCGCGCTGCTCGAGGACTACTTCGACCAGCCCTACCCGTACGACAAGCTCGACTTCGTCCCGATCCCGGTCACTGTCGGTTTCGGGGCCATGGAGAACCCGGGCCTGGTGACCGTCGTGAGCCGGTCGATGCTGTTCGATCCCGCCAAGCCAACGCCGAACGACCGGCGCGGGATCGCGTCGCTGGCCGCCCACGAGCTGGCTCACCAGTGGTTCGGCAACAGCCTGACGATGGCGTGGTGGGACGACATCTGGCTCAACGAAGGCCTGGCGACCTGGATGGAGGACCGGATCGTCCACGCGATCGCCCCGCGGCCCGACGACGCCTTCAGCATCGCCGACGCCCATGGCCAGGCGCTGTGGGCCGACAGCCTCGCCACCGCGCGCGCGGTGCGCCAGCCGATCGCCGCCGCCGGTGACATCGAGAACGTCTTCGACGGCGTGAGCTACGCCAAGGCCGGCGCGGTGCTCGCGATGTACGAGCGCTGGATCGGCGCCGACGCGTTCCAGCGCGGCATCCGCGCGTACGTGAAGCAGCACGCCGATGGCGTGGTCACCACCGCTGACTTCCTGGCGGCGATCGGGGCCGCTGCCGGACGCGACGTGTCGGGCCTGTCGAGCTACCTCGACCAAGCCGGCGCGCCGCACCTGCGGGTGGACCTGCGCTGCGAGGCCGGCCAGCCGCCGACCTTGACCTTGAGGCAAGCGCGCTACCTGCCACCGGGTGCCGCCACGCCCGCGGTCGCGAGCACGCCGTGGACGATCCCGCTGTGCGTCGCCCACGATCGCGACGGCGCCCGCGGCGAGACCTGCGGCCTGGTCCGGGAGGCCACCTCCGAGCTCGCCCTCGACGCCAAGACCTGTCCGCGCTGGGTCGTGCCCAACGCCGGCGGCCTCGGTCACTACCGCCTGTCGATGACGCCCGCGCTGGTCGCGCAGGCGACCGGCTACGGCTGGTCGCGGATGTCGCCGGTCGAGCGGGTCGTCCTCGCCGGGGAGATCGCGACCATGATCCAGGCCGGCGAGCTCGACGTGGCGCTCGGGATGGCGCTGGTACCGCCCTTGATGCGGGATGGCAGCCGGGCTGCCGTTGGCATGGCGGCCGCCCTCGCCTGGGTCCGGAACCTGGTGCCCGACGCCCGGATGGCGACCTACGATCGCTGGCTGGCCCGGACGTTCGGCCCCACGGCGCGCAAGCTTGGCTGGCAGCGCAAGCCGGGCGAGGCGCTCGACGTGGCGAGCCGTCGCGCCACCCTGGTCCCGCTGGTGGCCGCCGCCGGCGACCGCGCGATGGTGCGCGACGCGATCAAGCTGGCGCGCGGGTGGCGCAGCCTGCCGCGCGACACCCGCGGGCTGGTCCTGCGCACCGCGGTCCGCGCCGACGGGGCCACCTACGACCGCATCCTCGCGGACGCGCGCGCCGAGCAGGATCGCGACACCCGTGAGGACCTGTACAGCGCGCTGTCATCGACCCGGGATCCCGCGCGCGTCACGCAGACCCTGCACCTGCTGCTCGACGACAGGGTCGACGTCCGCGAGGTGATGTACCTGCCGTACGGCTTCTGGCGCGCGCCCGAGCGCGAGCTGGCGGAGCGCTTCGTCCGCGACCACCTCGACACCCTGCTCGCCCGGTTCCCCAAGGACGCGACCACCGGCGGCGGCGCGGTCTTCGCTTCGCTGTTCACCGGCGCCTGCGAGCCGGCCCGCCGTGACGAGCTGGCCGCGTTCGTGACCACCCGGTTCGCGTCGCTCCCCGGCGGCGCGCGCATCGTGGCGCAGGCGATCGAGAGCATGGATCAATGCATCGCGTGGAAGGCGCAGGTCGGCCCGCAGGTCGAGCGCTGGCTCGCCACCCTGCGCTGACCGACGGAACGCGCGGCGAAATCTGCGCATCGTGGTGACGAGCGGACACCGGCAAGATCGGGGACCGCGGGCGCTGCAGGCAGTTGGCCACGGCGGAGCCGGCGGCACGCGACGTGCTCTGGGTCCGCGGATGTCACGCTCGCGGTCAGCCGTCCTCCTCGTGGCCTCGGTCCTCGCCAGCGGGTGCGGTGCCCGTGGCGCGGATCGCCCGGCGACCAACGTCCTCAATGGCGCCCTCATCGGCGGCGGCAGCTTGATGACCGTCGCGGGCGTGGCCCTGCTCTCACTGGACGAGCCCCACGGCGACGACGGGATCTCCCAGTCGCCCCTCTACGCGCTGGCTCCGCTCGGGATCGCCTTGGCCATCGCCGGCAGTGCCGGCTTCTTCCAGAGCTACGCGGACGACGAGCCGGCGGCGCCACCCCCGCCGCTGGCCGAGGCCGCACCCCCCCGTGGGCACCGGCGTCGAGCGTGAGGCATCGCCAGCCCGGGGCGTGTCGGCCCACGTGACCAGCATCGATACTACCGAGGCGACACCCGCTGCGCCCACGCCTTCACCCCGGCCCAGCGGGCGTGCCATCGGCCGCCCGCGATCCGCTGCAGGGTCCGGTGGGCGTCATCCTTGCGGCCAAGGGCCAGCTCGGTCTGGGCCTGGCGCTGGAGCCAGGTCGGGTTGGTAGCGTCGACCGCAAAGGCGCGGCGCCACAGGCCGAGCGCACGCTCGAGCTGGCCGGTGCGCTCGAGCGACTCGGCGGCGACCTGGAACGACGCACCGTCGCGCGGGTTCAGATCGATCGGCGTCGACAGATAGCGCCAGGCCTCGTCGTCGCGGCCGACCGCGCCGAGCAGCTCGCCGAGCAGCCGCTCGCGGGCCGGATACTCGGGGTCCATCGCCCGCCAGGCGCGGCCCACCGCCAGGGCGCGCTCGACCGCCGCGTCGCGCTGGACGCCGACCGCGGTGCGCGCGAGCTGGCCGTGCAGCCCGATCAGGTGCGTGTGATCGACGCGCAGCTGCGAGAGCGCCACCGGGCGGTCGACCTCGGCGGCCAGGGCCTGGTGGAGCAGGTCGGCGGCGGGGCCAGCCTCGCCGCTCCGCTCGGCGAGCCCGCTGGCCAGCCGCAGCAGCGCGGGCTCGCGCGGATAACGGTGCCGCGCCAGCGCGAGGATCGAGCGCGCGCGGTCGAGCCGGTTCCAGGTGGTGGCAGCCGCGATCACCTCCGCCAGCTGCGCGGCATCGGCGGCCAGGGCGCTGGCCCGCTCGAGCGCGAGGTCGAGATCGGCGTCGGGGCTCAAGGCCGCCGCCGCGGCGAACGCCATCACGTGCTCGAGATCGCCGGCGCCGAGCACCCGCTGCTTCCAGGCCGCCATCGCGAGCTGCCAGCCGACCGGGCCGCGCGCGCTCTGCTCGACGGTGTACTTCGCGTCGTGGTGGATGACCGGCGGCGGCGCGTCGAGGTCGACGTCGGTGAGCAACGCGACCCAGCGGTCGGCGGCGTCCTCGCGGGCCCCGGTCGCGGAGGTGCCTTGGGCCATGCGCGCCGCCTCCTGGCGGATCCGGTTGCGCCACGGCCCGACCGCGACGGTGTCGAGCACGTCGACCGCGCGCGGATCGCGCCACGCGTGCTGCTGGGCGATCCGGCTGGCGGCGATCACGCGCAGGTCGTCGGCGCCCGGGTGGCGCACGACGAAGCGGTCGAACGCGGCCCGGGTCGCCCGCAGATCGCCCCGCTCGTTGAGGGCCAGCACCTCGCGGAAGCGCGCCAGGGTCGCCACCAGGCCGCCGGTGCGATCGGCGACCGCGCCGAACCCGTCGGGCCGCGGCCGCGCGCGGAACCCGACGCTCGCGCGCTGGTAGTCGGCGACCGGACCCACGGCGGCGCCGATCGCCGCGGTGGCGTCGGTGGGCGTCATCCACGGCAGGCTGGCGCCGATCAACCCGAGCTCGGCCGGGTGCAGCGGGCCGCGCGCCGCGAGCGCGCGGACGCTGGCGGCAACAAGGCTCGGGTTGCCCTGCGCCAGCCACGACGCGATCAGCTGGTGGTGCGCGTACGCCCACGCCGGATCGCCGGCGGTCAGGGTCGCGAGCGCGGCCTGCCAGTGGGTCGGCGCCCGCAGCGGCAGCGCGATCACCACCGGCAGCGTCGCGGCGACCGGCACCGTCGCGGCCGGGTCGGCCTGGTAGCCGATGGTGGTGGCGCGCCCGCCGAGGGTCAGCTCGAAGCCGGCACCGGCGCGGCGTGCGGTCAGGACCGTGGTGGTGCCGGCGGCCGCGAGCCGGCGGATCGCGACGATCACGCCGTCGGCGCCGAGCTCGAGCTCGAGCGGGTCGCCGACCCCGGCCGGGACCAGCCGGAGTGTCCGAGGTCCGGACAGCGTGACCTGGTAGAAGCGCGCCAGCTGCTCGGGGCGCGGCGGCAGGATCGGCAGCAGCGCGGCCAGCAGCGCGGGTTCGTGATCGCCGACGGCGCGGGTGGTCTCGACGCCCAGCTCGGGATACCGATGGCGCAGCGTGACCCCGTCGTAGACCTGCTCCTGGACCAGCCCGGTGGCGAGGGTCTCGCGCTGGATGAAGTGGCCGTCGCGGTCGACCGTCAGCTCGGCGTCGGCGCGCCACCGCCAGCGCCCGGGCGCGACCCGCGTTCGCGCTTCAGCCAGCATGCGCCGGGCGTCGTCGGTGATCGAGCCGGTCGCGCCAGCCGCGCCGGCGACGAGCTGGTCGGCGAGCTCGTCGAACCGCGTGCGCATGAGCCCCGGCATCCACTCGGTGAGATCGTCGAGGCGCCAGTCGCCCGCGTACTGGAACGCGATCGGGCTGAGCCCCGACCACGCCGGCTGCCGCGACCAGCCCCCAGCCCCCTCGAGCAGCCCGCCACCGAGCTGCGGGTCGAAGGTCGGGCGCCGCGACGCGAGTCTGCCGCGCAGGTCGACGCGCTCGCGCCGGAGCAGCCGGGGCTGGTCGCGATCGGCGAACCCGGCCCGACCGCGAGCGAGCTTGTCCTCGAGCTTCATGCCGAGGTCGGCACCGGCACCGGGATCGGCCGACGGGGTGGCCGGGGCGCGGGTCGCCACGGCGCCAGACGCGGTCGCCGCTGGCTCCTTCTCCGGTTGCGCCTCGCTGGCGGCCTTGCCCGCCTCGGGGCCGCGGCCGCCGCCACCGACCCCGTAGCCGGCACCGGTACCGCTGCCGAGCGTGCCGAGCGTGCCACGCGCCGCGACGAAGCCGCCGGCTTGCTGCTGGGCCAGCATCGCCTGCGGGTCGTACCGCCACGGCACCGGCGTGCGCCACACCGGGCCCTGATCGATCACCGGCGGCGCGACCGGGCCGGCCGCGAGGGTCGCCGGCGTCGCGTACGGTGCCCAGGTCACGCCCGCGCCGCGGGCGACGCCGTACTGCGCGTACATCGCGTCGTTCTCGAGCACGATCAGCGACGTGTGCGCCGACAGCAGGAAGTGCGCCTTGCCCAGCGCGACCATCTCGGCCTTGCGCGCATGGTAGGCGGCGATCGCGCGCTGGTCGTCGCTCGGGCACGGCGTGGTCGTGCACGGCGCCAGCGCCCGGTCCCCGGCGGTGACCAGCGCGTCGAGGCGGCGCTCGGCCCACATCCGCGGCAGGTAGCCGGCGTCCCCGGCGGCCCGGCGGGTGTCCGCGATCCGGACCGTCTGCGACCACGGCCGGCCGCCGACCTGGCCGCGCAGCGTGACCGCGTCGACCGCGGCCCGCGCCGGCACCCGGGCGATCAGCTCGATGTCGTCACCGGCCGCGACCTGACCGTCGCGCAGGTAGGTCGTCACCTCGCCGTCGGCGAGCGCGGCGCCGGGCCCGACCGTGGTGGTCAGCGTGGCCGCCAACCCGGTGACCCGCGGCGTGTACAGCGACGCGACCAGGTCGAGCGCGCGCCAGGCCAGGTCGTCGCCCAGATCGAGATGCACGGCAGCACCACCGGTCGCGTCGGCCAGCGCCGACAGCGTCGGCAGGTCGACGCCATCGCCCACCCCGACGCCGATGAACGTCGCCCGGCTGCCACCCGCGGCGCCACCGCCGGTGACCGCGTCGCGGAGCTGGTCGATCGTCCGCCGCTCGCCGGTGGCGGCGCCGTCGCCGACGTACACGATGTACCCGGGCTGCCCGTCGAGCAGCCGGACCGCGCCGTCGAGGGCCGTGACCAGATCGGTCTCGCCGAGCCCACCATCCTCGGTGAGGTGACGGTGCAGCGCCTTGCGGTCGATCGCCTGGGCGTCCTGCCAGGTCCCGAACCGGCGGTGGGTGGCGTCGAACGCGATCGCGAGGACCTGGTCGGTCTCGTCGATCTGCTGGATCAGCTGGTCGACGAAGTCGGCCTGGGCCCGCCGCTCGGTCACGCCGCGCGACGCGCTGGTGTCGCCGAGGATCACCCACCGGTGCGGGCGCTGGGCGGCCGGCACCACCGCGGCCGGGTCGACCTCGGGCCGGACCCGCACCAGCAGATACTGCTGGGCGTCGCGGATCGTGGTCGCGACCGAGACCGCCGGGGCGCCCGGCTTGCGCAGGCGCAGGACCAGCGAGTCGCCGAGCCGCGCGCCCTGGCTGCGGTGGCTGACGAGCACGTCGGTGCCATTGCGCTGCACGTCGATGCGGTGCGACGGCGAGCTCAGCTCGCAGCCGTCACAGCCGACGATCTTCACCTGCATCGCGACCTCGGCCACCGGCGCCTCCAGATCGGGGAGCGGCACGGTGAGCGTGAGGTCGTCGTAGGTCCGCGCGAGTGGCTGGGTGTACGCGAGGATCACGCGCCGCTCCTGGCGCGGGAACAGCGGGAAGATCCGCATCGACACCCGGGACGCCCCCATCTGCTCGAGCAACGCCGGATCGCGGCGCTGGTAGACGATGTCCTCGTAGATGCGCCGGGCCCGCATGCGCTCGACCACCGCCGACTCGGTCAGCCGGCCGTCGACGTACATCGCCAGCCGCGCCACCGCGGCATCGGGCGGCAGCGCGAACTTGTAGACGCCCTCGAGGGTCTGGTCCTGCGGGTTGTGGAAGGTCTGGTCGAGCGCGACCCGCGCGATCTGGTTCTCCAGGTGGACGTCGATCGTCAGCGCGCGCAGCGGCAGCGGCCACTCGCGCTCGGGCCACTGCGGATCGCGGGCGACCAGCACCCCTGACCGGGCCGGGCCACGGTCGGCGTGCTCGTCCTTGCGGCGGCGCTGGGCCACCCAGCTCACCAGGTGCGACAGCCGCGGCGCCGGGCCGCGGGTCGGCGCGGTCGTCTTCGTCATCGTGCCCTGCTCGCCGGCGGCCACGACCGCCTCGGCCCCGGCCGAGCGCATCGCGACCCGGCCCCGCAGCACCGCGGCGGTCGTCCGGTCGGCGGACGCCTCGATCAGGAAGCGGGTGCCGAGCACCGCGACCTCGCCGTGCGCGGTCTCGACCGTGAAGACGCCCTGCCCGGGGACCACGTCGAGCAGCACCTGGCCGCGGATCCGGACCTGCCGCGGGCCGATCACCTCGACCGCGCCGCCGGCGCCGAGCTCGGCGGTGGTGCCATCGGCCAGGGTCGCGTGGTCGGGCCGGGCGCCGGGCTCGGTCGCGACCGCCGGTACCGAACCCGGATCGACGCCGCGCAGGTTGGCGATCACCAGCGCGCCGGCGGCCGCCGCGATCAGCCCCCAACCGGCGATCGCGACCGGCGAATGCTCGCGACGGCGGCGGCCGTGGCGCGCGATCAGCCCGGCGCGGATCCGCGCGCGCGCCTCGGGCCGCATCGCCGATGGCTCGGACTCGGCCAGCAGCGTCTTCAGGTTGCCTTCGAGGATCTCGCCGTCGCGATCGGGATCGGGAGCCAGGGGGGTGGTCATGACGGCACCTCCTCGAGCGCGTGGCCGAGGGTGGAGAAGGTTTCCTTGAAAGCGCGGCGGGCGCGGGCGAGGAGCGACTTGGCGGCGTCGACCGACAGGCCGAGCTCCGACGCCAGATCCTCGAGGCTGCGCTCGTCGACGTACTTGCGCGCGAGCGCGAGCCGGTACTGTTCGGGTAGGTGCGCGATGGTCAGGTTGACCAGGTCGCGGGTCTCGGCCCGCGCCAGCACCTCGCCCGGCAGCGGCGCGCGCTCGAGGGCGTCGTAGAGCTGGGTGAGCGAGGCGTCGATCCGATCCCAGCGCTCGGCGACCGCGTCGGTACGGTGGTGGGCGCGCAGGTGGTCGCGGATCACGTTGCGCGACAGGGTGGTCAACCAGGTGCCGACCGAGCCGCGGGCCCGGTCGTAGCTGCCGAGCTGCGTCATGGCCCGGGCGAACGTGTCCTGGACGATGTCCTCGGCCAGCTCCTGGTCGCGCCCGACCCGATAGAAGACGAAGGCATACAGGCCATCGACGTGGGTGTCATAGAAGCGCCCGAGGGCGTCGGGGTCGCCCCGGCCGGCCGCCGCCAGCTCCGCCGCTGGCCCGCTGCGGAACAGGCGTGATAACAGGCTCGCCAGGGGTAGGCTCATTGGGCTCCTCGAATCAGCCGCGTTGCCATGCCCCCCGAACTGTCACCGAGCCGTCCCGAGGTGTCGCCCGCCCCGGCAGATCGCGGCAGCGCGCTCCCGGACGGGCAACGCTTCCCCCCGGCCGAGGGTCCCACCGGCGTGCGTTCGGGCGTGGCGATCGCCATCGGTGTGTCGGCCATTGTGCACCTCGCAGTGCTGGTCGCGCTGATCACGATCGAGCCCCGGGAGCGGCTCGCCGTAGCGCCACCGCCGCGCCTCGAGCTCGTCACCACGCCGATCGAGATCGCCCTCTTCACCCTGCCCGCCCCCCCGCCGTCGCCGTCGCCGTCTCCCTCTCCCTCTCCCTCTCCTTCTCCTTCTCCTTCTCCTTCTCCCTCTCCCTCTCCCGCTCCTTCTCCCACTCCCGCCCTCTCCGCCTCCACCGCCGTCCCCGACACCGCCGTCCCCGACACCGCCGTCCCCGCCCCCGACACCACATCCACCCCCGACAGCGCCCCCGGCCGGCTCTCCATGCGCGGCCACCCCGGCCAGACCCGGCTCGCGCCCCCCTCGGTCGCCCGCGCCTACACCCTCCCCGACGAGGGCAGCCCGGAGATCCACCCGCCCGACTACCAGCCGCCCGCGCCCACCGGCGAGCTCGCGCCCTCCGGGGGCGGCACCCACTCCAGCGATCGGCCCGGCTTCACCGGCAACGTCGCGCGCGACGGCAAGGTGTCGTTCGCGGACGACAAGGCGTTCAGCTACGAGATCCGGCTGCCCACACCGAAGAAGGTCGTGCGCGGCGTCGCCAGGGGGCTCGACAGCTGGCAGCGCGATCCCTACAAGCAGGTCCGCCGCGCGGTGCGCAACCCGTCCCGCCTGTGCCAGGTCGAGGAGGATGGCTGCGTCATCACCGACGAGGAAGGCGACCTCACCGACCACGTCGCGAAGGTCCAGGAGGACCAGGGCGTCTTCATTCCGGTGGTCGGCGGCGCCTTCAACCCGAGCGACGCGATCATGCGCAAGGCCGGCATCGATCCGTACCAGTCGGAGAAGCTGGCCTGGATGGACCGCACCCGCGACGAGCGGGCCGAGCTCGGCCGCGCCCACCGCGCCAAGGCGCTCCGCAGCACCCAGCAGACCGTGCAGAAGCACCTGCGCGCGCTGTGGGGCCGGGCCGAGCTCGACGCGGCGGCCCGGCGCGCCGCGCTGTTCGAGATGTGGGACGAGTGCGCCGAGGACGGCGAGCCCGCGACCATCGAGGCCGGGACCCAGGCGCGCCTCGCGATCATCGCCTTCATCCGCGCCCGGCTCCCGGCCGGCTCGTCGGGTGCGTACCTGGCGGCCGAGCTCGCGACCCTGAACTCCCGTCGCACCTCGAAGACGGTGTTCGCGCCCTACGAGTAGCCGCGGCTCGACCGCGGATCACCGCCACCGTGCCATGCTCGCCGCATGGGCGGCCACGAGCTCATCCAGACGCTCGCCCTCGTGATCGGCACCGCCGCGGTGACGACGCTGGTGTTCCAGCGCCTGCGCCTGCCGGTCGTGCTCGGCTATCTGGTCGCCGGCTTCCTGGTCGGTCCCAACGCGACGTTCTGGTGGGTCGCCGACGTCAGCGTGGTGCAGACGCTGGCCGAGCTGGGCGTGATCCTGCTGATGTTCTCGCTCGGGCTCGAGCTCAGCATCCGCGGCGTGCTCGGCGTCGGCGGTGGCACCATCGTCGCCACCGTGATCGAGGTCGGGCTGATGGCGGTGCTCGGCACCGCGGTCGGGCGCGCCTTCGGCCTCGCCGGCGAGACCAGCCTGTTCGTTGGCGTGATGGTCGCGATCTCGTCGACCACGATCATCGCGCGTTCGCTCGCCGATCACCCGCCGCCGCCGGCCCAGCGCACCCTGGTGTTCTCGGTCCTGGTGGTCGAGGACCTGCTGGCGATCTTGTTGCTCACCGTGCTGACCGCGGTCGGTCGCGGCGCCGGCCTCGGCGTGACCGAGCTCGCGATCACCGTGGCCAAGCTGCTCGGCTTCCTGGTCGTGACGCTGGTGGTCGGCCTGCTGGTGGTGCCGCGGATCGTGCGCGCCGCGGTCGCGCTGGGCCGGCGCGAGACCTCGCTGATGGTGTCGATCGGCGTGTGCTTCGCGCTCGCGCTCACCGCCGCCGCCGCCGGCTACTCGGTCGCGCTCGGCGCGTTCGTCGCGGGCGCGCTGGTGGCCGAGGCCGGGGAGAACCACACCATCGAGCCGCTGGTCGAGCCGGTGCGCGACCTGTTCGCTGGCATCTTCTTCGTCTCGGTCGGCATGCTGATCGACCCCGACGCGATCGCGAGCGCTTGGCTCGAGATCGTGGTGACGCTGGGCGTGGTGGTGATCGGCAAGATCGTCGCGGTCACGCTTGGCGTGTTCCTCGCCGGCCGCGGCATCCAGGCCGCGGTCGCGACCGGCATGACGCTCGCGCAGATCGGTGAGCTGTCGTTCGTCGCGGCCAGCATCGGCGTCACCTCCGGCCTGCTGCCACCGACCTGGTACGCGGTCGCGGTCGCGGTCTCGGCGGTCACCACCGCGCTGACGCCGACCCTGGTCCGGCGCGGCCCCACGGTGGCCGCCTGGCTCGAGCCGCGGCTACCGCACCGGCTGGCAACCTTTGCGGTGCTGTACGGGTCGTGGATCGAAGGCCTGCGGGGCGTGAAGCTGCGCCGGGTGCCCGGCCCGCGCCTGCGTCGGCGCGCGGTCTTCCTGGTGCTCGACGCCGGCCTGCTGGCCGGCCTGGTGATCGCGACCGGCATCCACCTCGAGCGGGCCGCCGCGGCGCTGGTCGCCGAGCTCGAGCTCGTGCATGAGGTCGCGCGCGCCGCGGTGCTCGCGGGCGCCGCGGTGCTCGCGATCCCGCTGCTGCTCGGCATGGGCCGGCTGTCGCGGGCGATCGCCCTCGGCCTGGCCGAGCGCGCGCTGCCCTCGCGCGCTGGCGTCGATCTGGGCGCGGCGCCGCGCCGCATGCTGGTGGTCGCGCTGCAGGTGCCGCTGCTGCTGGTCGCGATGATTCCGACCCTGGCCGCGACCGGCGCGATCCGGCCGTGGCTCGCGCTGGCGGTGATGGGCATCCTGGTGGTGGTCGAGGCGTGGCGGGTGTGGCGCTCGGCCGGCGACCTCGACGAGCACGTCAGCGCCGGCGCCCAGGCCATCGTCGAGGTCCTGGCGGCCCAGACCCGCCGGCGCGAGCCGACCGAGCACGACGAGCCGGCGGCGCCGACCGGCCCCACCCTCGAGATGGTCGATCAGATGTTGCCGGGCCTGGGCACCCCGACCGCGGTCCGGGTCGGCCCCGCCAGCACGGTGGCCGGTCAGTCGCTCGGCGTGGCCAACCTGCGCGGCCGCACCGGCGCGACCGTGCTCGCGATCCAGCGCGGCGACCACAGCATCGCGGTGCCGTCGGCCGACGACACCATCGAGGCCGGCGACCTGCTCGCGCTCGCCGGCAGCCGGGACGCGATCCTCGCGGCGACCGCGCTCCTGGTCGATGATCGATAAGGGGTCTCGCCGGGCGTCGACTTTGACCTGACGTAGCGTCCTCGCACACCCCCGTGCGACGGAGCGCAGGCGACTCACGCCGATGCCACTCGGTGCGCTTCGCAATGCGACCGATTTCCATGACTTGGGGCACACGCGGCTGGTGCACACGTCTTGCAATTCCCGCCGGCCAGAAAGATGTCGACCGAGCCTGCCACTGGCATCGACTCCGCGCCCCCGCCCGTGCCCTCACGCATCGTCGGGATTGGCGCCTCTGCCGGGGGGCTCGAGTCCCTGGAGCAACTGTTCGGCGAGCTGCCGGCCGACACCGGCATGACGTTCATCGTCGTCCAGCACCTGTCGCCGGACTTCCGCAGCCTGATGGACGAGCTGATCGCGCGCCGCAGCGAGATGCCGGTGTTGCTCGCCACCGACGGGCTGCCGGTCGAGCCCAACCACATCTACCTCATGCCGCCCGGCAAGGAGATGATCATCCGCGAGCGCAAGCTCCGGCTCGCCGACCGGGATCCCAACCAGGGGCTGTCGCTGCCGATCGATCACTTCTTTCGGTCGCTCGCGCTCGACGTCGGGCCCCTGGCGGTCGCGGTGGTGCTGTCGGGCAGCGGCACCGACGGGTCGCGCGGCATCGTCGAGGTCAAGCGGGCCGGCGGTACCGTCATGGCCGAGAGCGCGGTCAGCGCCCGCTTCGACGGCATGCCGCTGTCCGCGATCGAGACCGGCGTGGTCGACCACACCCGAGCTCCGCGCGACCTCGCCCGGATCCTGCGCGGGCTGCCGCCGCTCGAGGCCGCCGACGTCCCCGAGCCGCTCAGCGACAACCCGGCCACCGACGAGCTGCTCCGCATGCTGCGTGACCACTGCGGGATCGACTTCTCGCTGTACAAGACCACCACCGTCACCCGCCGCATCGAGCGCCGCGCCGGCCTGCTTCAGGTCGCGAGCCTCCAGGCGTACGCGGACCAGGTCCGGGCCGACCCTGACGAGCTGGACGCGCTCTACCACGACCTGCTGATCGGCGTGACCCAGTTCTTCCGCGACCCCGAGGCGTTCACCGTGCTCGAGCGCGAGGTGATCCCGCAGCTGCTCGACCAGATCCCGCCCGACCAGGAGGTCCGGATCTGGACCGCGGGCTGCGCCACCGGCGAGGAGGCCTACTCGGTCGCGATGCTGTTCCACGAGCAGATGCAGGCCCGCGAGCGGCCGATCAACCTCAAGCTCCTGGCGACCGACGTCCACGCGACGTCGCTCGAGGTCGCGGCCGCCGGCATGTACGGCGAGGACCAACTCGCGCACGTCAGCCGGGCCCGACTCGACCGCTTCTTCACCCGCCGCGCCGGCGGCTACCAGGTGTCCTCCGACCTGCGTCAGCTCATCATCTTCGCCCGCCACAACGTCACCAAGGACGCGCCGTTCACGAAGATGCACTTCATCTCGTGCCGGAACATGCTGATCTATCTGCAGCCGCCCGCGCAGCGCACGGTGATGTCGCTGTTCCACTTCGGCCTGTCGACTGGCGGCGTGCTGTTCCTGGGCGCCAGCGAGAGCATCGGCCCGCTCGCGGACGAGTTCCTCACCGTCCACGAGCACTGGAAGATCTATCGCAAGCGGCGCGACGTCCACCTGCTGGCCCAGGTCCGGATGCCGCTGGCGCGCGGCGGTCCGCGGCGCCCGACCCAGCCGCTCGATCTTCCGCGCGCCTCGGCGCCGGACCCGGTGCTGCTGTCGACCTACGACCAGCTGCTCGATCGATTCATGCCGCCGAGCTTCCTGGTCGACGCCGAGCTCGGCCTGATCGACAGCTTCGCCGGCGCCGAGGATCTGCTGAAGATCCGCCGCCGGCGCCCCTCGAACAGCATCCTCGACCTGCTCGACGGGGAGCTGCGCACCGTGGTCGGCGGGGCGATCCAGCGCGCGCTCAAGGAGCCGGCGCCGGTCGCGTACACCGGGGTCCGGGTCCCGGCCAGCGAGGGTGACGGCGAGCGGCGCTGCACGCTGACCGCCGAGGCCTTCCTGCACCCGCGGACCGGCACCCGCCACGTGCTGGTCTCGTTTGCCGGGCTGGCGGCGCCGCCGACCCCCAAGGTCATCGACGCCGAGGGGGCCGCGCCCGCGACCGGCGCCGACCAGCTGTCGCGCGAGCGGATGACCACGCTCGAGACCGAGCTGGCCTACACCCGCGAGACCCTGCAGGCGACCATCGAGGAGCTCGAGACCTCCAACGAGGAGATGCAGGCGACCAACGAAGAGCTGGTCGCGTCCAACGAGGAGCTCCAGAGCACCAACGAGGAGCTGCACTCGGTCAACGAGGAGCTGTACACGGTCAACGCCGAGTACCAGCTGAAGATCGCCGAGCTCAAGGAGCTCAACACCGACATGCAGCACCTCCTGGAAGGCACCGACGTCGGCACGGTGTTCCTCGACAAGGAGCTGCACATCCGCCGGTTCACCCCGCGGATCGCGTCGGTGTTCCATATCCTGCCCCACGACCTCGGCCGGAAGATCAGCGACTTCTCGCACAACATCGAGCGCGACGAGCTGATGGCCGAGATCGAGCGGGTTCGCCGCGACGGCACCCTGATCGAGGACGAGGTCCGCGATGGCGCCGGCACGCCCTACTTCCTGCGCATCCTGCCGTACCGGGTCGCGCCCGCGCGCGAGGGCGAGCCGGTCCGCCGGCCCGCCGAGCTCGCGCCGATCGAGGGCGTGGTCCTGACCCTCACCGACATCTCGGCGCTCGACAAGGCGCGGGCCCGGCTCGCCCAGCTATCGGCGATCGTCGAGTCGTCCGACGACGCGATCGTCGGCCAGGATCTCGACGGCATCATCCAGACCTGGAACCGTGGCGCCGAGCGCCTGTACGGCTACCCGGCCGACGAGGCGGTGGGCAAGAGCTTCCGCATGTTGATGGCGCCCGACACCGAGCGCGAGCTGTCCAGCCACCTGCTGCGGGTCCGGCGCGGCGAGAAGGTCGAGCACGTCGAGAGCGCGCGCATGCACAAGGACGGCCGCCGGATCGACGTGTCGGTGACCCTCTCGCCGATCTACGGGCGCGACGGGCGGATCACGGGTGCCTCGGCCATCGCCCGCGACATCACCGCCCTGCTCGCCGCGCAGCGCGAGCTGATCGACCGGGGCGAGCGCATCCAGCTCCTGCTCGACTCGACCGCCGAGGCGATCTTCGGCCTCGACCGCGAGGGCCGCTGCACGTTCTGCAACCCGGCGTTCCTGCGCATGCTGCAGGTCGACGCTGCCGATCGACTGATCGGCCAGCCGCTCCAGCCGCGGTTCGACCCCAGTCGCCCCGACGACGACGTCATCCCCGGCGACACCGAGCCCCGGATCTACCGGGCGGTCCGCGAGGGCGTCGCCAGCCATGCCGACGACGAGGTGCTGCAGCGACCCGACGGCACCACCGTGCCGATCGAGTACTGGAGCACGCCGATCCGCAAGCACGGCGAGGTGGTCGGCGCGGTGGTCACCTGCCTGGAGATCACCGAGCGCAAGGAGGCCGAGGCCGAGATCCGGCTGGCCTCGAGCCGACGCGAGCAGTTCCTGGCGATGCTGTCGCACGAGTTGCGGAACCCGCTGGCCGCGGTGCTCAACGCGATCCGGGTCATGCAGCGGGGCCGGTTCGACAGCGAGGCGCTCGGCAAGGGCCAGGCGGTGGTCGAGCGCCAGGCTCGCCACATGGCGCGCCTGCTCGATGATCTGCTCGACGTGTCGCGCATCACCCGCGGCAAGTTCGAGCTGCGCAAGTCCGACGGTGATCTGCGCACGCCGATCGAGGCCGCGGTCGAGTCGACCGCGCCGCGGTTCACCGAGCGCAAGAGCCAGCTGACCGTCCTGCTGCCCCCGACGCCGCTGCCGATCCACGGCGATCCCAACCGGCTCCAGCAGATCATCGTGAACCTCCTGTCGAACGCCGCCACCTACTCGCCGCCGGGCTCGGAGGTCTTGCTGCACCTCGAGCGTCGCGGCGACCAGGCGGTGATCCGGGTCAGCGATCACGGCATGGGCATCGCGCCCGAGATGATCGGCCAGATCTTCGAGCTGTTCGTGCAGGCCGATCAGCGGCTCGACCGCTCGTTCGGCGGCCTCGGGGTCGGGCTGTCGCTGGCGAAGACGATCGTCGAGCTGCACGGCGGCACCATCGAGGCGCGCAGCGAGGGCGTCGGTCGCGGCAGCGAGTTCACGGTCCGCCTGCCGCTCCTGCGCCGGCCGGTGCCGGCCGAGGTGTACGAGCCGGTGGTGGCCGGCCGGTGCCGGCTGGTGCTGGTCGAGGACCTGGCCGACTCGCGCGAGATGCTCCGGCTCCTGCTCGAGAGCAACGGCCACATCGTGGTCGAGGCCGCTGACGGCCTCGAGGCGGTCGAGGTGATCGAGCGCGAGCGGCCGCAGGTCGCGCTGGTCGACATCGGCCTGCCCGGGATGAACGGCTACGAGGTCGCGCAGGAGATCCGGCGGCGCCCCCACCTGAAGGGCGTCGTGCTGGTCGCCCTGACCGGCTACGGCGCACCCAGCGACATCGCATCGGCGCGCGCGGCCGGCTTCGACGAGCACATCATCAAGCCGCCCGACCTCGACCGGATCGAGGCGATCCTGGCGCGCCGCACCAGCTGCTAGCGGTGCGGCAGGCGCGTGCAGCCACGCGGCGCGCACAGCTCGCCGAGCCACGGCTCGTGGCCGATCACCGCGACCCGCTGTCAGCCCTGCCGACATCGACAGCAGCTTGGCGGCTCGAGGGCAGGAAGTCCGGGCTCTTGAAGCGTGGCATGGCGGGTGCACGACCGGCGGCATGAGCGAGCAGGCACTCGATCCTGCCGAGCTGGAGGCGATTCAGGCGGCCATGCGCCAGAGCGCACCGGCCGGTCGATCTTTTCAGCCGTCCACCGAGGTTTCCTCCCTGTCGCTGTTCGCGACCGATCGCGACGCGCTCGCGGCCCGGCCGCGGCTCGGCGATCTGGCGGTCCGCTGGGCCGGTCGCCTGGGCAAGGTCCTGCGCGGGTATCTCGGCGACATCGGCGTCGACGCGATGGGCGCCGAGCTGGTCGACGCCCCCACCGTGGCTGACGAGCTGCGGTCGATGTGGCGGGCGCTGATCGTCGTCGAGGGCCGCGGGACCATCGTGGTCGCGATCGGCGGCGGGCTGGTCGAGGCCGCCGCCGCTCGCCGCTGCGGTGCCCGTCAGCCCGGCACGTCGCAGCGGGGGCCGTCGCCGGTGTCGCTGCGCTTGTTCGCACCCGCCGGCGAGGCCGCGATGAGCGCGTTCGAAGAGGCGTGGACGGAGCTAGACCGCACCCCGGTCCGCCGCGAGCCGGTCGGTCCCGATGCGGTTGCCGCCGCGCTCGGCAAGGACAGCGTGCTGGTCGCGACCCTGGCGATCTCCGGAGCGGCCACCGGTCGCATCCGCATCTACGCGCTGCCCGGCGTGCTGACCGTGCCCGCGACCGCGCGCGCCCCGGTGGCGGTCGACTCGCGCGCGATCGCGGCGGCCCTGGGCGCGGTCACCGTCGAGGTCCGGGTCGATCTCGCCACCATGCCGATGAGCCTGTCGGAGCTGCGGGCCCTTCGTCCCGGCTCCGAGATCACGCTGCCGGTCTTCGTCGACGAGCCCCTGCCGATCTACTGCGGCGGCGTGCTCAAGGCGTGGGGCCGGCCGGTCGTGTCGCGCGGCGTGCTCGCCGTCGAGATCTCAGCCCTTGCCACGCCTGGAGGAGGACGCCCATGAACGACCCTGCTGCGATCACCGACGTGAAACGCCTCGAGATGCTCCTCCACGACGTGCCGCTCGAGCTCACGGTCGAGCTCGGTCGCGTCAAGCTGAGCCTGTCCGAGCTGGCCGGCCGCCTCGGCCCGGGCTCGATCATCACCCTCGACAAGGTCACCGGTGCGCCGCTCGATGTGCGCATCAACGCGCGCCTGGTGGCCCGCGCCGAGGCGGTCGCCGTCGGCGACCGTTGCGGCATCCGCATCCTCGAGATCGTCGAGAAGGAAGGCTGACATGCGGCTGGTCGTCGCCGTGGCGTCCCTCATCTTGATGGTCACCGCCGCGGGAGCGACGGCCGCACCCGATCGCCGGTTCGAGGTCCTCGACCGGGGCGATCAGGTCGAGGTCATCGCGACCGGCGTCACGGCCAAGCCTGGTGCGAAGGTGGCAGTGGTGCGCGAGCGGCTCGAGATCGAGCTGGCCGGCATGCCGCGACCAGGCGCGCGCGAGAGCGCGGACGCCACCGTCCAGATCGTCGAGATCCGGGGCAGCCGGCGGGTGCTCAGCATGAAGCTCCGGCTCGAGCACGACGGCGTGGTCGCCGTGCGTGGTCTCGCCGCCTTTGTCCAGACCGGCGATACGCTGCATGTGACGATCCCGCGGCAGCTGCCAACCACCGCGGCGGCCGCGCCGGTGACAGCGACCGCGCCGACCCAGCCGGCGGCGGTCGTCACGCCCCCGGTGACCCCGCCGGTCACGTCGGCGTCGGTCGAAACCCCGCCAGCGGCCGCGACCGCCGGTGCCACGCCGGGCAAGCCGTCGATCGGCGGTGCCACCACCCCCGCGGCCGCGACCGTCGTCGTCACCGCCGAACCCCCGCTGCCACCGTCCGTCACCGGGACCGGGACCGGGACCGCGCCGTCGGTCACGCCGCTGCGCCCGCAGCCACGGTCCCCGTTCGCCGGCAGCCGCTGGCTGCTGGTCCTGGTCGGCCTGGTCCTGGTCGGTGGCGGCGTCGCGGCCGTCCTCAAGCGCAACCGCAAGCCGCTGGTCGCTGGCGCCGATATCGACGTGATCGCCAGCCGCTCACTGGGCGGCAAGTCGCGGATCGTGTGGCTGGCTGCCGGTGACCGCGAGGTGCTGGTGGCGGTGTCGCCGCAGGCGGTCCGGCTCCTCGGCTCGTGGCGCCGCGGTGATCGCGGCGACCGTACCGACCGCACCCTGGGCGGCCTCGGCGAGCTGGGCGAGCTCGACGAGCTGGGCGAGCTCGAGCTCGAGCCGGCCCTGGCCGAGCGACCAGCCCGGCAGGAAGACGAGCGCGCGGCCCGGCGGGACCTCGAGCGCCCGGTCCGGCCAGACACCGAGCGCCCGCGGGCCGAGGTCGCGCGCGGCTCCTCGGTGCACCTGCAGCCCAGCGCGGCGGTGTCCGGAATCCTGCGGCTGCGTGGGCAGTCAGCTGCCGCCAGGGCGGAGACCAACAGCAAGCCGCCGTCTGACCACGCAAGCGACGACCCCGAGGCCGACGAGCAGTGGGCGCGCGACGTCCTGGCCAATACCAACGGGGGACCGCGGTGACCAGGGCCACCCGGATCGGCCTCGGTACGCTCGCGGTCCTGGCCGCGCTCGCGGCACCTGCGCTCGCGCAGCCGGTCACCCCGGTGGCGCAGGTCACCAACGGCGGGCCCACCAGCGCGCTGACCATGGTCGGCATCCTGACCCTGGCGACGCTGATCCCGGCCGCGGTCCTGTCGTGCACCTGCTTCGTTCGCTTCGTGGTCGTCCTCGGTTTCGTGCGCACCGGCCTGGCCACCCCGGCGGCGCCGCCCAACCAGGTGCTGGTCGGCCTCGCGCTGTTCATGACGATGTTCGTGTCGGCGCCGGTCGCGATCGAGATGTACGAGCGGGGCGGCAAGGGCTACATGGCCGGCACCATGGACGAGGCGGCGGCGCTGGCCGCCGCCACCCCGCCGCTGCGCCGCTTCCTGCTGGAGCGCACCCGCGAGCAGGACCTCGCGCTGTTCTACGAGGTCTCGACCGCGCCGCGCCCGACCAAGGCCGAGGACGTGCCGCTGCGGATCGCGATCCCGGCGTTCATCGTCTCCGAGCTGCGGGCCGCGTTCGAGATCGGCCTGGCCATCCTGCTACCCTTCCTCGTCATCGATCTGGCGATCGCGTCGATCTTGACGGCGCTCGGCATGGTGATGGTGCCGCCCCAGGTGCTCGCGTTGCCCGTCAAGCTGCTGGTCTTCCTCGCGATCGACGGCTGGAGCCTGGTGGTGCGATCCTTGCTCGTCGGAGCGTCGTGACCTCGCTCGATCTCTGGCGCGAAGCCCTCACCGTCCTGGCGACGGTGGCCGGGCCGTTCCTGATGGTGGCCCTGGTGCTCGGCCTCGCCGTCGCGCTGCTGCAGACCGCGACCCAGCTGCAGGAGAGCGTGCTTTCGTTCGTGCCCAAGCTGATCGGCGCGCTCCTGGTGCTCGCGCTGGGCGGCCACTACATGCTGGATCGCCTCGGCCAGTTCTCGACCGAGGCGATCGCGACCGCCGCCCGAACGACCGGCGAACGGCCGTGATCGCTCCCGGCGACTTCGCGGTGGTGGGCAGCTTCCTGCCTGTCTTCGCGCGCGCCGCCGGTTTCGCGTTCACCGCGCCGCTGCTCGGCGAGCCCACCACGCCGGTGCGCGCCCGCCTGCTATTCTCGGTCGCGGTCGCCGCCACCGTCGCGGGCGCGGCGCCCGCGGCCGACCCCGGCACCGCCATCGCGATGATCCCGCTCGAGCTCGGCGCCGGGATCCTCGCCGGCACCTCGGCGCGGTTCATCCTCGACCGGGTCGCCGCCGGCGGCCAGCTGGTCGGGCTCCACCTCGGGCTCGGCTTCGCCGCCGACTACGATCCGCGCGCCGGCGAGTCGGCCAGCGCGGCGCGCCGCCTGGTCTCGGCCATCGCCGGGCTCGCGTTCCTCGCCGCCGGCGGTCTCGAGGCCGGCGTGCGCGCGGTCGCCACCCCGGCCTCGTCCATCGATCTCGGCGCCGGCTTTTTAGGGATCGCCGCGCTCGCCACCTCGGTGATGGGGCACGCGCTGGCCTTCGCGGCGCCGGTGCTGCTGGCGGCAACCGTGCTCAACCTCGGGCTGGCGCTGATCAACCGCGCCGCGCCGGCGTTCAACGCGTTCTCGATCAGCCTGGCGATGGTCCTGCTCGGCGGCGGGCTGGTGCTCTACGCGACCGCCCCGGCCGCCGCCGGCGCCATCGACGACACCGCCCGCGCCGCGGTCGACTTCCTCAACGGCTGGGGCCAGTCGTGAGCGACGGCAACAAGAGCCACAAGCCGACGCCCAAGCGGCAGCAGGAGTTCCGCAAGCGTGGCGAGATCGCGCAGTCGCGCGACCTGACCTCGTCGCTGACCCTGCTGGCCGGCGTGCTCGGCGCCTCGATGGGCGCCGCCGCCAGCTGGGCGGCGCTGTGCGGGTTGACCCGCACCGCGATGTCGGGCGCGACCTTCGAACAGGTCGCCGCCGCCAGCCGCGGCGCGTTCGTGACCGCGGTCGGCCCGGTCATGGTGGTGTCGCTGGTCGGCTGCCTGCTCGCCGGCGGCCTGCAGCTGGGGTGGCCACCCGCGCTCAAGGCGCCGACCTTCGATTTCATCCGCCCGTTCTCGTTCCAGGGCATCACCCAGGTGCTGTCGCCGAGCGCGATGGCGCGCCAACTGTTCGGTGCGCTCGCCAAGGTCGCGGTGCTCGGCGGCGTGATGGTGATGGTGCTCGCCGGGGAGCTCGATGACCTCGCCACCGTCAGCGACCCGCACCTGGTGGCGGGGCGACTCGGTGGCGCCGTGCTGCGCCTGACCCTGATCACCGCGATCGCGTTCGCCGTCCTCGGCGTCGGCGACTACCTGCTCGCCCGCCGCCGCATCAACGCCAAGATGATGATGTCGACCGACGAGGTCCGCCGCGAGGGCAAGGAGCAGGAGGGCGATCCCCAGGTGAAGGGCCACCGGCGGCGCCGCATGCGCGAGCTCGCGAAGCGCCGGGTGGTGGCCGAGACCCGCACCGCCGACGTCGTGCTGGTCAACCCCACCCACTACGCGATCGCGCTGCGCTACCGCGCCAAGGACGGCGGGGCGCCCCGGGTGGTCGCCAAGGGCACCGACGAGCTCGCGGCCCGGATCCGTGAGGCCGCACGCGCCGCCGGCGTCCCGGTGGTGAGCCGGCCGCCGCTGGCTCGCGCGCTGTGGAAGCTGTGCCCCGAAGGCAAGGAGATCCCGGCCCCGCTGTTCCACGCGGTCGCCGAGGTGCTGGCCTACGTCTACCGGATCCGCCATGGCCGGAGGGTGTCGTGACCGCGAACGACCGCAACCTGGGCATCCGCGGCGACTGGTCGATGGCGGTCGGGCTGATCGGCGTGCTCGGCATCGCGGTCGCGCCCCTGCCGCCGGTCCTGTTCGATCTGATGCTCGGCCTGGCGATGTGCATCTCCGCGCTGACCTTCCTGGTCGCGTTCTACGTCGACAAGCCCACCGACTTCTCGGCATTCCCCACGCTGCTGCTGTTCGTGACCTTGTTCCGGCTCGCGCTCAACGTGGCGTCGACCCGCCTCATCCTCACCCACGGCGGCGAGGACGATCATGCCGCCGGCGCGGTGATCGCTGCGTTCGGTAACTTCGCGATCGGCGGCGACTTCGTGGTCGGGGCGATCATCTTCATGATCCTGGTGGTGGTGAACTTCATCGTCATCACCAAGGGCGCCGAGCGCATCTCCGAGGTGGCGGCGCGCTTCACCCTCGACTCGATGCCCGGCAAGCAGATGGCGATCGACGCCGACCTCGGCTCCGGCATGATCAACGAGCACGAGGCGCGCGAGCGCCGCGGCGAGATCCAGAAGGAAGCCGACTTCCACGGCGCCATGGACGGTGCCTCGAAGTTCGTGCGTGGCGACGCGATCGCCGGCCTCTTGATCCTGGCGATCAACGTGATCGGCGGCATCATCGTCGGGGTCACCCGTCGCGACATGTCGCTCGGCGAGGCGGCCTCCACCTTCGCGGTCCTGTCGATCGGCGACGGCCTGGTCTCGCAGATCCCGGCGCTGCTGGTCTCCACCGGCTCGGCGGTGCTCATCACCCGTGGCCACAACCGCGAGCTCGGCTCGGCGATCACCAGCCAGCTGACCCGCCAGCGCCGGCCGCTCATGGTGACCGCGGCGCTGATCGGCGTGCTCGGGCTCCTGCCCGGCATGCCGCACCTGCTGTTCCTCGCGCTCGCCGGCTTCATCGGCTGGCGCGCGGTCCGCAGCGACCGTGACCGGATCCTCAGCGAGCAGGCGCCCGCGAACGCCGGCCTCCTGGCCGGCGGCCCCGGCAAGCCGCACGCCGCCGATCCCGGCACCGCGTCGCGGGCCGAGCTCGAGTCGGCGCTGCCGGTCGAGCTGCTGGCCATGGAGGTCGGCCTCGACCTGCTCAACCTGGTCGACGCCGGCCGTGGCGGCGAGCTGCTGCGCCGCATCGCCAGCCTGCGCAAGCAGGTCGCCGGCGACCTCGGCGTGCTGGTCCCGCCCATCCACATCCGCGACGACCTGCGGATGGCGCCCGGCGGCTATCGGATCCTCCTGTCCGGGGT
The DNA here is from genome assembly GCA_046597055.1 of Kofleriaceae bacterium. Classification (GTDB taxonomy): domain Bacteria; phylum Myxococcota_A; class Polyangia; order Haliangiales; family Haliangiaceae; genus UBA2376. The sequence goes on from JBKJLC010000068.1 coordinate 35,382, forward strand.
CGTCCTCGCCGAGGGCAACGTCCACGTCCATCGCCTGCTCGCGCTCGATCCCACCGGCTCGGCGACCAACGGCATCTCGGGCGAGACCGTGACCGAGCCGACCTTCGGCCTGCCCGCCAAGTGGGTCCTGCCATCGGAGCGCGCCCGCGCCGAGGCCGCGGGTTGCACCGTGGTCGACTCGGCGGCGGTGATCGCCACCCACCTCGCCGAGCTGGTGCGGCGCAACGCCCACGAGCTGCTCGGCCGCCGCGAGGTCCAGGAGCTGCTCGACGTCGCCGGCAAGACCGACGGCAAGGTCATCGAGGAGCTGATCCCGCATTTGCTCAGCGTCGGCGACGTGATCAAGGTCCTGCGCAACCTGCTGCGCGAGGGGGTCTCGATCCGCGACCTGCGCTCGATCCTCGAGGCGCTCGCCGACCATGCCGCCGCGGTCAAGCACCCCGACGAGCTGACCGAGATGGTCCGGCAGCGGCTGGCCCGCCGGATCACGCGCGCCAACCTCGCCAACGACGGCAGCCTGCGGCCGCTGGTGCTCGACCCGCGGGCCGAGGCGCTGTTCCGCGATCAGCATCCGCGCAACGCCCGACCGCTGTCGCGGCTGACCGACGACCTGGCCGCCAGCGCGCGGGACCTGACCCGCAACGACGAGATGCCGGTCCTGGTGGTCGCCCCCGACATTCGCCGGATCGTCGCAGGGGTGGCCGCCCGCCACGTCCCCGGGCTGGCGGTGATGTCGTATCGCGAGGTCGACGCGACGGTTCCGTTCGTGACGCGTGGCGTGGTGTCGGCACTCGACGCTCCGTGAAGGTCCCGCGTTCCGCCGCACCACACGCCCGGACACGGGGCTGTTTCGCCCACGCCAAGCCTGCTGAGATCGCAGGGTTGCGCGCTGTCAGGCCTGGCGACAGCGCGCTGACGCGGTGACCGCGGGACGACTGATTACGGCTGGTTAGGTGGTGGCGCAACGGTTGCAATTCGCCGGCGCATGACCGACGCGCTGCACCCCATCCCACGCACGGCGATCGCTGCCGCGATGGGTGAGGTTGACCTGACGGCCGCGTGTGAGCTCCCCGGTTTCGTGCCCGCCCTGGAGACCGAATGAAGATCCTGAAGTTCGAGGGCACGTCGATGCGCGATGCCCTCGCCAAGGTGAAGGCCGCGCTCGGCGATCAGGCCGTCATCGTCTCGAGCCGTCAGATCAAGAAGGGCCTGCTCGGTCAGGCCTTCGAGATCGCCGCCGCGATCGAGGACGACCGCCCGGCCGCGCCCGCCTTCACCGCGTCGGGCGCGCTGGCGCGGACCGGCCCGCGCTCGCTCGAGCCGGCGCCCGGCCGAGCCAACCTCGACGACGAGGTCGAGCGCGTGGTCGGTCCGCTGCGCACGGAGATGCGCTCGCTGCGCGCGATCCTGCGGGCCCGCTCCGACGCCCAGCCGGCCAAGCTCGAGCAGGAGGTCGCCGCGCTGCGCCGCGCCCTCGAGCAGCTCCAGCGCGCACCGCAGGCGACCGCGCCGGCGCCGGCGGAGTCGCCCGAGGTCGCGTCGATCGTTCGGCCGTCGACCGCGACCGTGGTGATGCTGGTTGGCCCGACCGGGGTCGGCAAGACCACCACCATCGCCAAGATCGCCGCCCACGCCGCGCTGGTCGAGCACCGCCGGGTCGCCCTGGTGACCCTCGACACCTACCGGGTCGGGGGCATCGACCAGATCCGCACCTTCGCGGACCTGATCGGCGTGCCGCTCCACGTGCTCGAGGATCCGGCCCAGCTCGGCGACCAGCTCAAGGAGCTCGCCGGCCTCGACCTCGTCCTGGTCGACACCGCCGGCAAGAGCCCGCGCGATCGCAGCGCGCTGGCGTCGCTGAGCCAGGCGCTCGCCAAGCTGACCCACATCGAGGTTCACCTCACGGTCCCGGCCGGCTCGTCGGCCGAGCAGCTCGACGAGCTCCACCGCCGGTTCGCGTCGCTGCGGCCGCGCCGGCTGCTGTTCACCAAGATCGACGAATGCGGTCGCACCCCCGAGCTGACCGAGGCGCCCGCGCGCCTCGGCCTGCCGGTCACCTGGGTAGCCACTGGCCAGGAGGTGCCCGAGGACCTCGAGCGCGTGACCGTCGAGCGTCTCACCGAGCTGGCGCAGGTCGGCCTGCGCGACCAGCGGAGGGCGGCTTGATGCGCGACCAGGCCGCGTCCCTGCGCGTCATCCGCGGTGGCACCGAGGTCGGGGCGGCGCCCGCGTCCGCGCCGCGCCGTCGCGAGCGCGCGATCGCCGTCACCGGCGGCAAGGGCGGCGTCGGCAAGAGCACGATCGCGGTCAACCTGGCCGCGGTCTACGCGCAGTCGAGCGCCCGCACGCTGCTGGTCGACTGCGACTTCGGCATGGCTGACCTCAACCTCCTGCTCGGCGTGGCCCCGACCCACAGCCTGCTCGACGCGCTCGGCGGCACGCCGGTCGAGGACGTGCTGGTGTCGGCCCACGGCCTGAAGCTGCTGCCCGCGCTCAATGGCAGCTATGCGCTGGCGACGCTGGGCGTCGGCGCGCGCGCCCGCGCGCTGGAGCTGATGGACTCGCTGTCCAGCCAGTTCGACACCGTCGTGCTCGACATCGCCGCCGGCATCGGCGCCAACCAGGCGACCTTCGCCGCCGCCGCGGCCGACGCGATCGTGGTGGTCAACCCCGAGCCGCTGTCGATGGCCGACGCCTACGCGTGCCTCAAGGTCCTGGCCCAGGAGCATGGCCGCCGTATCGCGTACGTGGTGCCCAACCGCATCAACGGCCAGGCCCAGGCCGACGAGGTCGTCGGTCGGCTGACCGACCTGGTGTCACGCTTCCTCGATCTACGCCTGGTCGCGTTGCCTGCGATCCCCGCCGATCCGTCGGCGACCGAGGCCGCCCACTACGGAATCCCGCTGGTCCACCACCGGCCGGATGCACCGGCTGCCCGCGCCATCCGGCGGCTGTCCAGCGCGCTCGATGCGGTGGCGTCCCCCGACGAACGCGCCGGCGCTGCCCGCGGCTTCTGGCGCCGCCACTTCGACAATGTCCAAGGAGAGACGCGATGAAGGCGTACGTCAACCAGTCGCGTCGCCCCAACGCCGAGCGTGATCGGCTGATCACGGAGCACGTCGAGGTCGCGCGCCGCATCTCGTTGCGCATGGCCCGGCGTTGCCCGGCCTGGATCGCCAGCGAGGACCTGGTGTCGGCCGCCATGCTCGGCCTGGCCGAGGCCGCCGAGCGCTACGACCAGAGCCGGCCCGAGCCGTTCGTGGTGTTCGCCGAGAAGCGGATCCGCGGCGCGGTGCTCGACCAGCTCCGCCGCGGCGACATCATGCCGCGTCGGGTCCGGCAGATGGCCCGCAAGGTCGGCGCCACCATCAAGCAGCTCGAGCAGCAGCTCGGCGCCGCGCCCACCGACGAGCAGGTCGCCGCCGAGCTCGGGGTGTCGCTCGAGGCGTATCGTGAGGAGCTCGAGCAGCTGGTCCACGTGACGGTCGGCGTGCTCGACGAGCTGGATCCCGAGCTGCCCCACGCCGAAGGGTCGCCGGCGGTCCAGGCCGAGCGCCGTCAGAACCTCAAGCGGATCGGCCACGCGCTGAAGGGCCTCGACCAACGCGACGTCTTGCTCCTGTCGCTCTACTACAACGAGGAGCTCACGTACCTCGAGATCGGCGAGATCCTCGGGGTCACCGTCTCGCGGGTGTCCCAGCTCCACTCGCGCGCCATCGTGCGCCTGCGCACCGAGATGGAGACCAACCCGCCGGCCCGCGCGGCGGCGACCAGCCTGGAGGTGATCGGTGGGTAGCGGCATCTACGTGGCGGTGTCCGGCGCCGTGGCGCAGTCCAACGCGCTCGACGTCACCGCCAACAACATCGCCAACGCGTCGACCGCCGGGTTCCAGGGGACCCGGGTCAGCTTCCAGGAAGCGCTGGCGTCGGCGCGCTCGGTCGACATCGCCCTGGTCGGCAACACCACCGTGGGCGTCGACCAGCAGGCCGGGACCATGTCGCAGACCGGCAACCCGCTCGACCTCGCCCTCGACGGCGACGGCTACCTGGCGGTCGATACCGCCGCCGGCGTGCGCTACACGCGGGCCGGCGCGCTCCAGATGGACCCGGTCGGCACCCTCATCACGGCCGACGGCCATCCGCTGCGCGGCCAGGGTGGCGGGCCGATCGCCATCCCCGAGGGCACCACCCAGATCATGATCGGCGAGAACGGCTCGGTCAGCGCCGATGGCGCCGAGATCGGTCGCCTCGACCTGGCCCGGTTCGAGCCGGGCGCGATGCGCCGTGAGGGTTCCACCCTCATGTCGGCGCGCGGCCCGCGGCTGGACGGCGATCCCCCGCGCGTGCTCCAGGGCGCGATCGAGGGCTCCAACGTCAACATCGTGCGCGGCGTGGTCGACCTGGTGAAGGTCTCGCGCACGTACGAGTCGCTGCTGCGCCTCATCGAAGGTTTCAATCAGGTCGAGAGCCGCGCCGCGCGGGATCTCGGCGGGCCCAAGTGAGCTGAGGAGGACCGACCATGTTTCGCGCCTTATCGACCGCCGCCAGTGGCATGGAAGCCCAGCAGACCAAGCTGGACGTCACCGCCAACAACATCGCCAACGTCTCGACCTCCGGCTTCAAGAAGAGCCGCGCCGAGTTCGCCGATCTCATGTACCAGACCACCCGACCCGCCGGCGCGCCGACCGGGGACGGGACCACGGCGCCGAGCGGCCTCGAGGTCGGCCTCGGGGTCCGGGTCGCGACCACCCAGCGCCTGCTGAGCCAGGGCGAGATGCGCCAGACCGGCAACCAGCTCGACGTCGCCATCGAGGGCCAGGGGTTCTTCCCGGTCCAGCTGCCGTCGGGCGACGTCGGCTACACCCGCAACGGCGCGCTCCACACCGACGCCGAGGGCCGCCTGGTCACCGGCGAGGGCTTCCCGCTGGTCGGCGACATCGCGGTGCCGCCCGAGGCCCAGAACGTGTCGATCGGCGCCGACGGCACCGTGGCCGCCACCATCCCGGGTGACCCGCAGCCGGTGGTGCTCGGCAAGATCGAGCTCGCCACCTTCACCAACCCGGCCGGCCTGTCGCCGCTGGGCAAGACGATGTTCCGCGAGAGCGGCGCGTCGGGCGCGGCGGTGATCGGCGCCCCCGGCGAGGGCGGCGCCGGCTCGCTGATGCAGGGGACGGTCGAGCTGTCGAACGTCAACGTGGTCGAGGAGATGATCGACCTCATCAGCGGTCAACGCGCCTACGAGGTCAACACCCGCGTCATCAAGGCCGCCGACGAGATGCTCGGCCAGACGGCGAACCTGCGATGAAGTCGCTGACGATGGCCGCGCTGGCCACGATCGTGACGCTGGCGAGCGCGCCGGCGCACGCCGAACCGCTGGCGGCCATCGTCATGGCGCGCGCGACGGCGGCGCTGCCGGCCGATCTCGCGGTCACCGAGGTCCACCTCGCGCGCAGCCTGGCCGCGCTCGACGTGGCACCGGATCAGGTCGAGGTGGTGTGGCTGGCGGCGCCGCGGGTCGGCCGGACCAGCGTCAAGGTCCGCCTGCGCGCCGGCCGGGTGCGCACCGTGTTCGTGCCGGTGACGCTGGCCGCGGTGGTCGACGTCGCGGTCGCGACCCGCGACCTCGCGATCGGCGAGCGGCTCACCGCCGCCGACATCCGGATCGAGCGTCGCGCCGGGTCGGCCGGGGCCGCGGCGCCCGCCGTGATCGGCCAGGAAGTGACCGCCGCGATGCGCGCCGGCGACGTGGTCGAGCCGACCCGGCTCACCACGCCGCCGCCGGTTGCCCGCGGCACCGAAGTCACCGTCCGCGTCCGCCGGGGCCGGGTCGAGGTGGTCGCCCGCGGCCGCCTCGAGGCTGCGGCACGTCCGGGCGGGCCGGCCCGGGTCCGGCTGGCGGCCACCCGCATGCTGGTCGACGGCATGCTCACGTCCCCGTCGGTGGTCGTGGTCGGAGACGGCTCGTGACCGCCCGCGCCGTGCTCGCGGCCGCCGCGCTGGCGATCCTCGCCACCGCCTGCACCACCCACGTCGCGCCCTACAAGCCCAAGCGGCGCAGCTTCGACGCCGGCGACTACGAGGCGTCCCAGCCGGTCGGCAGCGGTGGCAGCCTGTACGCCGGGAGTGGCGGCCTGTTCGAGGACGACATCGCGCGCCGCCTCGGTGACATCCTGGTCATCCGCATCGACGAGAACGAGGTGGCCTCGCGGTCCGCGACCACCAAGCTCGACAAGAAGGACGAGGCCAACTACGGCGTGCCCGCCGTGGTCGGCGTGCTGGCGGCGCTGCAGACCAAGTACCCCGACGTCGATCCGAGCGCGTTGTTCTCGACCGAGTCGAAGATGTCGTTCGCCGGGGCCGGTGCCACCGAGCGCAAGGGCAAGCTGAATGCGACCCTGCCGGTGCGCGTCAAGCGCCGGTTGCCCAACGGCGATCTCTATGTCGAGGGCACCAAGGTCGTGATGGTCGGTGCCGAGGAGCACCACATCTACCTGAGCGGCATCGTCCGTCGCCGCGACATCGCCGAGGACAACTCGGTCCCGTCGTCGCGGGTCGCCGATGCCGAGATCGAATACACCGGCCGCGGTGACATCACCGACCAGCAGCGTCGGGGCTGGGCCAGCCGCGTGGTCGCCAAGCTGTGGCCGTTCTGACCGAAGGAATCATCATGCGCACCGCCATCACCGTCGCCATCATCTCGCTCGCCGCCGCCATCGCCGGCCCGGTGGCGCCGGCTGGCGCCGATCGCCTGAAAGATCTGGCGACGATCGAAGGCGTGCGCGGCAACCAGCTGACCGGCTTCGGCCTGGTGGTCGGGCTCGCCGGCACCGGTGACGATGCCAGCTCGCCGGTGACCCGACGGTCGCTGGCGAAGATGCTCAAGCGGCTGGGCGTCACGATCGACGCCGCCGAGATCAAGGCCAAGAACGTCGCGGCGGTGCTGATCACCGCCGAGCTGCCGCCGTTCGCGCGGCCGGGCCAGGCGCTCGACGTCACGGTGTCGTCGATGGGCTCGGCCAAGAGCCTGGGCGGCGGCACCCTGATCGCGACCCCGCTCAAGGGCGCCGACGGCGAGACCTGGGCGCTCGCCCAGGGTCCGGTCGCGGTCGGCGGCTTCCTGGTCGAAGGCGGCGCCGGGACCCAGCGCAAGAACCACGTCACGGTCGCGCGCATCCCCGGTGGCGCCACCGTCGAGAACGGCGCCCCGACCGAGATGCCGACCCGCGAGCTGGTGTTCGTGCTGCATCGCCCCGACTTCACCACCGCCGCCCGGGTGGCGGCAGGGATCGATGCCGTGCTCGGGGCCGGCGCGGCCCGCGCGCGCGACGCCGGCGCGGTCGCGGTGCGGATCACCGCGGCCGACCGCGGCAAGGTGACGGCGATGGTGGCGCGCCTCGAGCTGATCGAGATCGAGCCCGACGTGATCGCGCGGGTGGTGGTCGACGAGCGCACCGGCGTGGTCGTGGTCGGCGCCGATGTCCGCCTGCGCGGCGTCGCCATCGCCTACGGGGGCCTGACCGTGTCGGTCGACGAGCGACCCGAGGTCAGCCAGCCCGGCGTGCTGGCCAAGGGCGACACCGCGGTGGTGCCACGCACCACGATCGGCGTCGTCGAGCAGTCGGGCGAGCTGCGGCCGCTGCCGGCGGCGGCCTCGGTCGCCGACGTCGCCGCCGCGCTCAACTCACTCGGCGTCAAGCCGCGCGACCTGATCGCGATCCTGCAGGCGCTCCAGGCCGCCGGCGCCCTGCGCGCCGAGCTCGAGGTCATCTGACCTCGGTCCCGCCCACGGTCCCGCCGCTCGGCGCCGGCCAGAAGCTCGACGGGCCAAAGGCCGACACGCCCGCGCGCGCGGCCGCCAAGTCGCTCGAGGCGTTCTTCCTCCGTCAGTTCCTGGCCGAGGCGCGGCCCGACAACGCCGTCATGGGCGGCGGGTTCGCCGGGGACACCTTCCAGGACATGCTCGACGGCGCGCTCGCCGACGCCATGGCCGGCGCCGGTGGCCTGGGCATGACCCAGACCTTCGAGACCGCGCTCGGCGGCGAGCCGGCGGTGCCGTCGGGTCAGCGCCCGCGCGCGTCAGCCGAGATCGCGGCCGCGTACGCGGTGCCGACCACCGGGACCGCGACCGCCGCGACCGGGGCCGCCGCGGGCGGGCGTTCGACCGTGCCGGCGCCCGTCATCGCCGGGCCGGGCGCGGCCGCCACCGGGCTCGGTCCCGACCGGCTGGTGCAGCCCGCGGTCGGCCGGTTGAGCTCCGGGTTCGGCACCCGCATCCATCCGGTGACGCACCTCGAGAGCGCTCACCTCGGCCTCGACATCGCGGCGCCGACCGGCACCGAGGTGGTGGCGGCCGCCAACGGGCGGGTGACGCACGCCGGTCCCGCCGGCACCTACGGCAACCTGGTCACCATCCGCCATGCGGACGGGACCGAGACCCGCTACGCCCACCTGTCGGTGGTCCGCGTGCAGCGCGGCGATCAGGTCGCGGCCGGCGCTCGTATCGGTGATGTCGGCAACACCGGCAACTCGACCGGGCCGCACTTGCACTTCGAGGTCCGCAAGGACGGTCACGCGGTCGACCCGCGGCCACTACTCCCCGGCGCGCCAAGAAACAAGTGATGGTGCCCTAAACAGGTCCGGGTCTCGGGCGACCCAGGGGGGTGGAGGCCTATGCGCATCGACCCGTCCACCCTGTCCGCCGTCGCCGCCCCGACGAACCTGCGCGTCCGCGAGCCCGATCCGTCGCCGCCGGTGCAGAGTCCGTCGAGCGTGGTGTCCCTCGGCGAGGCTGCCGCCAGCGCGGCGGCGCCGCCGCTCGACGCCGCTCACACCGAGCGGATCGGACGGCTCCGCGAGATGATCGCGGCCGGCAAGTACACCGTCGATCTCGAGCAGCTGGCGTCGCGCATCCTCGACGACGACATGGCGCGATCGGGGCGGGCGTGAGCGAGCCGGCGCCGGCGGAGCCGCGGCCCCTGGCCGAGGCGCTCGAGCTGCTTCGAACCATCATGGCCGACGAGCGTCGCGCCATCGCCCGCCTCGACCTCGACGCGATCGCGGAGCTCACCGCCCGCAAGCAGGCGCTGGCGCCGGCGCTGACGACCGCCGCCGATCGCGCCACCCGAGATCCGGCGCTGGCCCGGCTGGTCGTCCAGCTCCGCATCGAGCTCGGGGCCAACGCGGCGCTGCTGCGGGCCGCCAGCGAGGCGGTCGCGGTCCTGCTCGGTCAGGAGCCCAACCAGGGCTACGACCGGATGGCGCGTCGCCAGGGGGCGTTCATGCGACCCCGGCTGGCGGGGACCCTCTAGTGTCGAACCTGCTCGGCCTGCTCGGCATGGGCAGCAACGGCCTGGCCGCACAGCACCGCGGGGTGGCGGTGGCGGCCAACAACGCCGCCAACGTCAACACCCCGGGCTACTCGCGGCAGCGCGTCGATCTGACCAGCGAGCTCGGTCATCCTGGCGTCGGCGGCGTCCGGATCGGCACGCCGACCCGCATGGCCGACAACCTGCTCGAAGGCCGCACCCGCGTCTCGCAGGGCTCGCGCGGCGCGTCGAGCGCGCTGGCGCCGGCGCTGGCCGATCTCGAGGCGCGGATGACGTCCGCCGACGGCGATCTGGCCACGATGTGGGCCAGCTTCGAGCGCCTGTCGGCGGTGCCGACCGACCCGCTGGTGCGCCAGGCCGCGGTCGCGTCGGTCGCCAACGTCGCCGACGGCATGCGCCGCCGCGCCGGCGAGGTGAGCTCGGCGCGCGCCGAGGCCGACACCCGCATCCGTGACATCGCCGACCAGGCGACCGGCTACGCCAAGGAGATCGCGAACGCCAACAAGGCGATCGCGACCTCGGACGATCCGGTGCTGCGCGACCGGCGCGACCTCGCCGCCGGCAAGCTCGCCGAGCTGGTCGGCGGCGCCGGCCGGATCGATCCTGACGGTCAGATGCGCTGGGAGCTGCCCGACGGCGCGGTCCTGGTCGACGGCGATCGCGCGGCCGCCGTCACCACGCGGGTCGATCTGGCGACCGGCTTCCGCGCGGTCGAGATCGTCGATGGCGCCAGTCGCCGCGACGTGACCGCCAGCCTGACCGGCGGGCGCATCGGCGGCGAGCTGCGGTTTCGTGATGTCGATGCCAAGGCCACCGCCGACGGCCTCGATCAGCTCGCGTTCGACATCGTCACCAACCTCAACGCGGTCCATAGCGCCAACGCCGGCAGCGACGGCGTGACCGGACGCAACATCTTCGTGCCGCCCGGGGCGGCCGCCCGCGCCGCCGCCACCATGGCGATCGATCCGGGGCTGGCCGCCGATCCGGCCCGGCTGGCGACCGCCGCGCCAGGCGCCGGCTCCGGTGACAACCGCGGCGCTACCGCGCTGCTCGCGCTGAAGGATCAGAAGCTCGGCGCCGGCGGCACCGCCACCCTCACCGATGCCGCGATCGACCTGAGCGCCTCGCTCGGCCGCACCACCGCCGCCGCCGAGGCCACCGCCGCCCGTGACGGCGAGGTCGCCGGCCACCTGGCCGGGCTACGCGACGCGGTGTCCGGCGTCGATCTCGACGAGGAGCTGGCCAAGCTCGTCCACTTCCAGCACGCCTCCGAGGCGATGACCCGGTTCCTGAGCGCTGTCGACGGCATGCTCGGCAACTTGCTCGACCGTCTGTAACCCCAGGAGCCACGATGCGCATCACGGGAAGCCGCATGCTGGAGCTCGCCGCCACCGCGACGAGCAAGGCCCAGACCGACATCGCCAAGTCCTCGGAGCAGCTCACCAGCGGCAAGCGCGTCAGCAGCGCGTCCGACGATCCGCTGGCGTGGGCCCAGGCCCGGCGCGCCGCCGTGCGCGCCACCATCGACGCCGGCCGCGGCGAGGCGGTCGCCGCCGGCCGCGATCATCTGCGGGCGACCGAGACGCCGCTCGCCATCGTCAGCGACGCGCTGGCCCAGGCCCGCGAGCTGGCGATCGGCGCCAACAACAGCATGATCAGCGCGGCCGACCGCGCCACCATGGCCGAGCGCGCGCGCAGCCTGTTCGACACCGCGCTGTCCGCCGCCAACGCGCGCGGCACCACCGGCGAGTACGTCCTCGCGGGCGGCCAGGGCGCGACCCCGCCGTTCGCGGCGACCGGCCTCTACCAGGGCGACAGCGCCACCCGTTCGATCGAGCTGGGCGACGGCGTCACCGGCGCGATCACGGTCGCCGGCGACGCCCTGACCGCGGCGTCGGGCGTCGACGTGCTGCCGGTGCTGGACCGCCTGGCCACCGCCCTGGCCGCCAACGATCTGCCGACCATCCAGAGCTCGATCGAGGAGCTGGGCCGGGCCCACCGCCAGGTCAACCAGGCGCGCAGCTCGCTCGGCACGCTGGTGCAGGCGCTCGACGAGTCCGACACCGCCCGCGCCGAGCTGTCCGAGCAGCTCACCGCCCGCATCGCCGATCTCACCGAGACCGACTTCGTCCGCGCCGCCAGCGACCTGGCCCGCGGCACCACCGCGCTCGAGGCGTCGCGCGCGATCACGGCTCGGCTGGCCGGGCTGCTCAGCCCGTCGCGCTGAAGCCGCGCATCAGCCCTAAACAAAATCCCAAGCGGGCGAATCAGTCATCGAACGCGCAGCCAGTAACCAGACAGACCGCAGGAGACAATCTCAATGGCCATCTCACTTCTGACCAACGTCGCTTCGATGAACGCTCAGCGCAACCTTGCCGCCACCTCGTCGAGCCTCGCGGCGTCGATCGGTCGGTTGTCGTCGGGTCAGCGCATCAACCAGGCGTCCGACGACGCCGCCGGCCTCGGCATCTCCGAAGGCCTCAAGTCCGACCTCCGCAGCCTCGGGCAGGCCCAGCGCAACGCCAACGACGGCGTGTCGATGTCGCAGGTCGCCGAAGGCTCGATGAACGAGATGCAGGGCATCGTGACCCGTATGCGTGAGCTCTCGGTCCAGGCCGCGAACTCGACCCTCGGCACCACCGAGCGCGGTTACATCCAGACCGAGTTCAAAGAGCTCCGCGGCGAGATCAACCGCATCTCGGCGGTGACCGAGTTCAACGGCCAGAAGCTGGTCGACGGCTCGGCCTCGACCGGCCTGTCGTTCCAGATCGGTAAGGACGCCACGGCCAACGACCGCCTGTCGCTGAGCATCACCAAGCTCACCACGTCCACCCTCGGCTCGACCTCGCTCCGCATCGCGTCGGCGACGCTGTCGACCGTGACCGGTGCCCGCGCCGCGATGGGCGCCTTCGACAAGGCGATCGACCAGCTGTCGGGCGCGCGCGCCAAGGTCGGCTCGGTGCAGAACCGCATGCAGGTCGCGATCAGCTACCTCGGCGTGGTCCAGGAGAACCTGTCGGCCGCGAACTCGCGTATCCGCGACGTCGACGTGGCGACCGAGAGCGCGCAGCTCACCAAGGCGCAGATCCTGAGCCAGGCGGGGCTCGCGGTCCTCGGCCAGGCCAACCAGCTGCCGAACGCGGCGCTGTCGCTGCTCCGGTAATCTGACACGACGATACTGACCAGGAGGGTTCATGCCAGTCTCCTTCAGCGGCCTTGCTTCAGGGATGGATTCCGGTGCGATGGTCGACCAGCTGGTCGCCGCCGAGAAGGCTCCAGCCCGGGCAATGCAGACGAAGGTCGCGAACCTGGGCCGCCAGGGCAGCATCGTCAGCGATCTGTCCACCAAGCTGCGCGCACTGGGCGTCCTGGCCCGCGGCCTCGACCTGGCGTCGGAGGTCCGCTCGGTGAAAGCCGAACGCTCCGACACCACGCATGTCGGGGTCGCGGTGTCGGGGTCCGCCACCACGTCCGATCACACGCTGCGCGTCACCAACACCGCGCGAGCACAGACCGTGACCTCTCGTACATTTTCCAGCGATGC
>JBKJLC010000220.1:0-23377 GCA_046597055.1 Kofleriaceae bacterium
GGATCGAGCTTCTTGAAAAACATGGCGGGCTGGATGCCTCCGCGGGGCGGCATTGCGCCGACCCGCCGGGGATTCTAACACTAGCGACGAGGCGGCCGCGACCCGACTGACTAGGCAGGCACCGGCAGGATGCCGGCCAACCCGGGCCGGGTCACTTGGGCTGATAGACCCAGATGTGGAACATGTTCACGTCGCGGCCGGCGGTGAGCGCCATCTGCTTGACGGTGAGCGTCGAGTCGGTGACCAGCTCGGCCGGGACCATCGCCGGCCAGTTACGCCAGCGGTGGACGCGGTCGGTGCCGACGCACGGGACCACGCCCATCGACTTCCCGTTGATCTGGAACTCGAGCTCGTAGTCGCCATAGACGTAGTCCATGCGGCGCAGGATCACGAGCGGACGCCCGGGCGTGGCGTTCAGGATCTTGAACTCGGTGAAGCCACCGACGTGGGCGCGGCCGACGCCCTCGATCACGGTGCCATCGGGGTACTTGAGCTTCTGCCGCGACCGGTAGCTGTCGCGCGCCTCCTTGATGTTGAAGGCGTGCTTGGTCTCGGAGTCGGTGTCGAGAATCTTGATCTCGTCGACCATCAGCCAGGTGAGGCCGTCGAGGTCCATCGACTCCTTGGGATTGGGCATGACCTTGACGCCCTCCCAGTCCTTGATGTCGGCGAGCTTGATCTCGGGCTCCTTCGGCGTCTCCTTGACGTCGACCAGGAGCTTCTCGCCGGCGATCGCCGCGTTCGAGATCTCGTTCAGCTTCGACTGGAAGGCCAGCATGTTGTTGAACGACTCGGGCGTGAACTTCCCCTCGGCGATGAGGCCGCGGAGGATCTCGACGTGGCGCCGGAACTCGGAGAACTCCTTCTTCTGCGCGATCGCCGGGTGGTGGGCGTCGACGTCGAGCGCCATCTCGCCCTCGCTCTCGATCAGCAGGTAGAAGATGTCGAAGATGTTCCGCAGGTCGATCATGTTCGACGCGTCGAGCATGAGCGCGGTGTTGCAGCACTGGACGACGTTGTTGGCCGAGTGCACGCCGCGCCGCGAGTACTCGAGCGACGAGCGACGGATCTGCCACAGGAGGTTCTGCAGGCGCAGGCGCTGGGCGGGCGCCATGAACGAGCCGGCGCGGCCGGCCCGCGGCACGTAGCGGAGATCGATCTCGTTGGCGCGCGGGTCGGCGGCATCGCGGGCGTCGCGGATGCGGTTGGCCCCCTTCTCGAGGTAGATGCGGCCGAGCTCGACCTCGCGGGCGATGTCGGGCTCGGTCTGCGAGATCTCGACCTTGCAGCTCTCGAGGACGCGACGGTGGCCCTTGTACTCGAGGTTCTCCTTGTAGGCGATGAAGTCGGTGAGCTCCTCGTAGAAGCGCAGGACGATGTAGATCGTCTGCGGCAGCCGGAACTCCTCGGGGTTCACGTTCTTGATCTGCGCGTCGAACACGACCAGATCGTGGCCCAGCGCATCGACCGCGTAGCCCGGCTGGATCTCGACCGACAGGTCACCACGCGCGCGCGCGTTGACGCGCAGATCGCCGCCGTGCCCGAACGCCACTCCGGGGGAGTGGAACATCCGGTTGTGCAGCGCCCGCTTGTCGATGTGATACTTCTCGGCCTCGTTCCAGTCCTTCTCGGTGGTGAGGAACCCCTTGAAGAAGTTGATGCGCTTGAAACCGGTTTGCTCGCTCATGTAGGTGCTCCAACCGAGTGCTGGTCCGCGGGCGTCGTGGCCGAGTAGGTGTGAGTTCGCGCGAGCACTACGAGTCTTCCTCGACGACCTCGGCCCCGATGCCGATGCCGGACCGGGTGCCGATCGAGAAGAACTCGCGCAGCTCGACGTCGCCTTCCTCTTCGAGGAAGCGCAGGTAGTAGTGCGTGTGGGCCGGCTTCTCCATCTGCACGATCTGGTGCACGCGGAACACCAGCTCCGGCGTCACGTCGTCGAACTTCACCGGGATGGTGATGATGTAGCAGTGGGCCAGATTGACCGGCGGCAGGATCACCGAGTCGATGCCGATGCGGGCCTCGGTCTCGACGCGAAAGCCCTTGAACGGCCAGACGTTCTCGGTGATGTCGGGCTCGTAGCCGGTGAACAGCTTCAGGAACAGCGCGAGCGCCCGCTTGGTGCCGCGGATCCGGTACAGGTCGACCGCGCGCTTGATGAGCGCGCGTTTGCGCGACTCCGGCCAGTCGAGGTCGACCGTGAAGGCCATCCACGACGCCAGCCACGGCAGGAACTCCGTCGGCGTGGTGTGCGGATCGTAGTACTTGAAGTTGCTCTCGATCTTCTTGTCGATCGCGCCGAACATGTGCTCGAAGAGGAAGCACAGGTCGCGGACGACGTTGTGGCCGATCGCGTCCGAGCGGCGGTACAGCGCCGGCAGGTGCTGCAGATAGCCGCGCCGCGCGATCCACAGCGTGACCTCGGTGCCCTCGTAGACCATCTGGCCGCGCGCCGGCCGCTGATCGACGACGGTGTCGGGCTCCTCGTAGCCCTCGCGGAACAGCACGACCAGCTTGCCGAGGCTGGCATCCTCCATGAGGATGCGCGCCTTCTCGATCGAGAGTCCGGCGACCTCGGGGACCCGGACGACTTTGCGGTTGACGAGCTCGGCCACCATGGTCAGCGAATGTCGTCGCGGACTTTTTCCGCGATGTTGACGTGGATGAGGAAGGGCAGCTCGTCGTCATCGACCCGGACGTGCTCGACCGCGACGTCCTTGAGCTCGTCGCGGATCTCGAGGGCATCGACGCCGTCGACGCCGGGAATCTCCTCGATGTGGTGGATGAGGTCGCTCTTCAGGACCGGCCGGCCGAACTCCCAGCCCTTGCCGTCCTTGCCGCCGACCAGCGGGTGCAGGAACCGGCGGAGCTTGAGCTCGATCTCCCGGCGCAGGCGATCCGAGCTGCCGACCGTGCGGCGCAGCAGCGTGACCTTGATCGACAGGTCCTTGTAGCGAGGCTTGACCACGTTCACGACGGTGCCGACCAGGCGGCGATCGTCGAGGTAGCGCTTGATGTAGCGCAGGATCTCGTTCGACGGCAGCAGGCGCCGGGTCAGGTCGTCGATGCGAGTCTCGGCCTTGGGGATGAGCACCAGCGTGACCTGGCCGCGGTTGGAGCGGTCGGGCACCGACTTCGCGCGCGCCAGCGAGGTCGAGGCGCGCAGGGCGAGCATCTCGAAGTCCTCGGCGGTGACCGCGCGGTCGCGGCTCTTGATCGTGTAGGGCGCGCGCGACTTGGCCTCCTCGACGCTCTCGCGATCGGAGCCGCCCGACGCCGGCAGCGGGTTGGCGACCGCGTCGATGTACGAGAGCGCGCGCACGAGCGACGTCACCGTGTTGGCGTTGACGTTGCCGGTGGCGCCACCGCCGACCTGGTAGTAGCGGACGACGATGTTGTTGCGACCCTCGGGCGGACACTTGCCGCGGCGGCCGTCGCCAAAGGCGACCGTCCCGGTGAGGAAGTCGAGCGTGTAGTGCCGGCTCTCCGCGGTCGACTCGAAGAAGCTGTCGACCCGCTTCCAGCGCACCCAGCACTCCTGCGACTGCTGCTGCTCGGCGTCGACCAGCCGGACCGCGTCGGGGCCCAGGTCGGCGATGAAGTCGTCCTTGGGCCGCTGCTTCTCGCGGACCTCGATCAGCTCGCCCTCGAGCACCGGCCCGTGCAGGAACTTGTAGTGCTGGAGCGGGCTGCCGTCGGAGCTGCCGAGGATCTCCTCGGCGATCGTGGTGTGGTGGTGCGCGTCGACGACGTTGGTGAGGATCCGCCGCACGCGCGGGAACTTGACGTAGCCCCCCATCTCGAGCCGGGCGCGGATCCAGTGCCGCTCCTCGGTGAACTTGAGGATCTTGGCCGAGTCGTCGGGGGCGATGAACGAGACGAAGCCCGAGCCGGTGAAGCCGACCGTCTCGTCGGTGACCGTCAGCGGCTCCCACAGCTTGCCGGCCCAGTACTCCCAGACCACCCGCTGCTCCGACTCCCACGCCTGCTTCTTGCTGGTCTCGTACTTGGCCAGCTCGGGCGTGAGGACGTCGGCCTCCTCGCTCGGCAGCGAACCGAGCCCGAGCTCCTCGGCCATCTGGAAGTAGACCGTGATGAAGTCGTTGGGCAGCTTGTCGGCGAAGCCGAGGTAGATCGCCGGCGACTCGTCGCTCTTCGGCGTGAACGGCTGGAAGATCGTGTACTCGGTGCGCGCGGCCTCGGTGATGTCGGTGTACGTGAAGTCGTTGTAGGCCAGCGCGAAGCGGACGTCCTTGTAGTCCTCGCGGTACTTGAACGTGATCGTCTTCAGCGCCGGCGGCCGCAGCGGGCGCTCGTCCTTGGTGATCCACTTGTCGCCCTCGAGGACGTACTCGGGGGCGACGCCGAAGTCGCCCTTCTCGATGCGGACCCGGACCCAGCGCTTGACCTCGCCGTTGACGTCGACCGGCTCCATGTCCTTGGGCCGGCGGAACGTGACGGTGCCCGACTGGGTCACCGCGCGGGTGTCGTCATGGAAGCCGTACTCGTCACCGGCGCCGGGCAGGATGCCGCGCGGGCTGGAGCGGCCGAAGAAGCGCCAGCGCTTGCCGTCGAAGAACTCCCAGGCGACCACCAGCTGATCGGACGGGTTGGGCCGCGGGAACGCGCCCTGATCGGCGAGCTGCAGATCGACCGTCACGTAGGCGTCGGGGGTCTGCACCAGGTCGTCGCAGGCGAGGTACAGGACGCAGTCGGCCTTGGGCTCCTTGCCGAACGGGTAGGTGTTCTTGCCAAGGTCGAGCGGAATGAACGCGCCGTTGTCGAGGTTGGCGAACGCGCGCTCGGGGAGCACGCCCTCGCCGGAGATCTCGACCCGGGTCCGGATCGTGTCGATCTCGGTCTCCTCGGGCGAGCCCGGGACCTCCGCCAGCCGGCCGCGCAGCCACAGGCCCTCGATGTCGTGGACCATCGTCGGGATGAACATGAGCGGACCGAAGAACGCGACCTCGCCGCGATCGACCTCGATCGGCGCCTGGGTCAGCTCCTTCCAGCGCTCGCCGTTCCAGTACTCCCACTCGAGCATCCGGGCCATGTCGCGACCGCCGCGCTCGGGGCAACCGAGGTAGATGCGCAGCACCGCCGCCTCGCCGGCGCCGGCGAAGCGGGCGTCGGCCAGGTACAGGAAGCGCTCGACGCGCTGGGCACCGCCGAACACCTCGAACGAGCCGTCGGTGGCCTGGTCAGCGTAGCGCGAGTTGTCGGAGTAGGTGTCGTCGAAGTAGCTGAAGACCCGGTCGAGCGCGACGTTGGTGACGACGAGATCCTTGTCGGTCTCGAACGTGACGGTGGAGTCGTCGCCCGCCTGCGGCGTCGACACCTGGCTGCCACGGGGCACGCGCTGCTTGTGCGAGCCGTCGACGAGCTTGAACTGCAGCAGCGCCTTGGCCGCGCGCGGCGCGCGCAGCTTGATGCCGAGCAGGTTGAGGAACGCGACGTAGTTCTTCTCGGGGACCTGGTTGAGCCGGAAGATCAGGAGGTCGGTCATCCACGCGGCGAGCTCGAGCAGCGTGACCCCCGGGTCGGACGGGTTGTGGTTGGTCCACTCCGGCGCGTACCGCGGGATGAGGCTCACGGCCTCATCGACGATGTCTTGGTAACTACGGTCGTCGAGCTTGGGAGATGGAATCATGTGGTCGCCCAGGTGTGAGTGCAGCGGTGGTGGCGGAGGGAGCGGCGACGCCGATCAGCTCGCCACCTCGTCCGGCTGGCGCAGGTAGAAGGGGTAGACCAGGTTCTTCACGTGGGTCTGGCCGATGATCTTGTACGTGATCCGGATGTCGAGGCGGTTCGGCTCGGTCTTCGACGGCTCGGCCTTGACCGTCAGCTCGTCGATGCGCGGCTCGAACTTGTAGAGCGCCTCTTCGCAGAAGAACTCGGCGCGGGCCGAGGTGACGTAGTTGTTCGGCGCAAACATCAGGTCGTGGATCCGGCAGCCGAACTGAGGGCGCCGGACGCGCTCGCCCGGCGCGGTGCCCATGATGATGAACATCGACTCGCGAACGTTCTCCTCGAGCGACGAGGAGGAGATGCCGCCGGTGAGGTTGATCGCCACCGGGAAGCGCCAGCCCTTGCCGAGGAAAGCACGGTCGTCGGCCATCAATCAGTCCCCCGTAATTGGAGTCGTGACCGCCCGGTTTGTGACAGGCGGACCTTCGTGGATGTCGTCATGAGCGTCCCCCGACGCGATGACGCTGAACATTCGAGCTCAGGGCGGCGCGAACCGGCCCTGGATGTACTTGCCGCACTTCGAGCACGAGATGCGCGTCGACCACTCGAGCTCTTCGACAGTGAGCGGCCGGTGCTTGCAGAGCGGGCACGTGAGATCACCCGGCCGCCCTGCCATGATCTGATCGAGCACGTCCTGCCATACGATCAGCTCTTCCTCGTCCACCGCGGTCCTTTCGCGGGGGACAGTTCCCGCCGCGGGGTAATCCTATGGAACCGGTCAGAAGCGGTCAACGCGTCGACCCTTGTTTTCCGGCCGGAAGCCGGCGGAAAAACTCGACTGTCGAGCATCCCCAGGCCGCGCTGCGGCATGACCATGGCGTCGTCATCGCAGAGCAACGATGCGGCGTCAATCCGGAGACCAGCGCCGCGCTCGAGCTTGCCGGAACCTGCCCGAGGTAGCCGCCGGGACCTGCAGGTTCCCGTGCATGACCTCACCCAGCACTCGCGCCACCGCCCGCGCTCGCCGGGCCCATGCCGGGCGTCGACCGAGCCTCCCGATCAGTCGATCTTGCCCTTCACCCCGGACGGATCGGCGTCGATCGTCGCGCGGGTGTCGGGCATGCCCGGGTCGGCGACGCTATCGATGCCGGCCTCGGTCGAGCGCTTCGCCGAGCCCTGCGCGTCGCGCGCGCCGCGGGTCGCCTCGACGCTGTCGCGGGTGCCCTCGGTCGCTGCCGCGGTCGCCGCGCCCTTGGGCGCACCGGCCGTGGTGTCGATCTTCGTGTCGATCGTTGCCCGGGTGTCGCTGACGTCGCCGACGTCATCGAGCTGACGGACCTCGCGCTCCTTGCCGCGCAGCTCTGACTGGCCACCGGTGACGTTGGCCTGCGCCGGCGCCGCCTGCGCGCGCGCCTTGCCGTCGACATCGGTGGCGCCGCGCACGTCGCCTTCGGCGCGCGCTTGCGTACCGCCCGCCTTCGATTCCGCACCGCGCTGTGCGGTCTGGGCGTCAGACAGTCCGGAGGCATCTTTGCCCTGGGCGGTCGCGCGCCCGGTCTGGGCCTCGGCCGCGGAGCCATCGGGCACGCGCCCGGTCCCCGCGCTGACGTCGCCGCTTGCCGCGGCGCCTGCGGTACCACCGCCCGCCATACCCGCGACGTCACCCGACGCCGCCGCCGAAGCCGGACGGCCGCCGACATCACCCGCGGTGGGCGCCGCGACGCTCACGCTGCCGCTCGCACCCGAGGCGACGCCCGCGCTTCCGGCGCCACCGACGCTCGCGCCGCCGACGTTGGCGGACGCCGCGCCCGACGTGCTGGTGGCCGCGGTCGCGCCGGCCTTGGCAGCGTCACCCTTGGCACCGACCTGCGCGGCGGGCGCGCTGGTGGCCGCGCCCGCGGCACCCGAAGCATCGCCACGTGCGGCCGCGCCGGCGGCCGCGCTGCCGGTCGCGCCACCAACGTCGCCGCTCGCGGCCGCGCCCGCCTTGGCGCCACCGGCAGCGGTGGCGGCCCCGGTCGCATCACCGGACGCGGCCGCGCCGGCCGCACCGCCACCGGCCGCGCCCTTCACGTCGCCGGATGCCGCCGCCCCGGCCTGGGCGCCTCCGCCGGCGGTGACCGCACCCTTCGCGTCGCCGCTGGCCGCGGCCCCCGCCGCGCCGCCACCGGCCGCGCCCGCGACGTTGCCACTCGCGGCTGCGCCCGCCTGCGCGCCGGCGCCCGCCGTGACGGCGCCCTTGGCGTCGCCGCTGGCCGCTGCGCCGGCGGCGCCACCACCGGCCGCGCCCGAGACATTGCCCGACGCCGCCGCGCCCGCCTGGGCGCCACCACCGGCGGCGACCGCGCCCTTGGCATCGCCGCTGGCCGCCGCGCCCGCGGCGCCGCCACCGGCCGCACCCGAGACGTTGCCACTCGCGGCCGCGCCCGCGGCACCACCACCGACCGCGCCCTTCGCGTCACCGCTCGCGGCTGCGCCGGCCGCGCCGCCCCCCGCGGCTGCCGACACGTTGCCCGAGGCGGCCGCGCCGGCCTGCCCGCCACCGACCGCGCCCTTCACGTCGCCACTCGCGGCCGCGCCGGCCGCCCCGCCACCGGCCGCCGCCGAGACGTTGCCCGCGGCGGCCGCCTTGCCGGACGCGCTCGCCGAGCCCGACGCGCCCGCTGCGCCCGCCGCCCCGGTCGCCCCGGCCTTGCCGGACGCGCTCGCCGAGCCCGCTGCGCCCGCTGCGCCCGCCACCCCGGACGCGCCGGCCGAGCCCGACGCGCCCGCTGCGCCCGCCGCCCCGGCCGCGCCCGATGCGCTCGCCGAGCCCGACGCGCCCGCCGCACCGGCGGCGCCCGACGCACTCGCCGAGCCCGACGCACTCGCCGAGCCCGACACCCCGGCGGCGCCGGCCGCGCCCGACGCGCTCGCGGATCCGGACGCGGTCGCAGACCCGCTCACGTCCGCGGTCGACCCGCCCTGGGCCGCGCTGTCGCGCGCGGCTGGCGTCCCACCCGCAGGAGGCGCGCTCGGCGCGTCGGCGGCCGCGGCCCCCCCGGCCGCGGCTGCACCAGGCGCCGATGCGTCCCGCGACGCCGCCTCGCGCTGACCGGGCGTGCCGCCCGCGGGCGCGCCCCCGGCGTCGGTGCCCGCGGCACCGCCCGCACCACCGGCGCCGGCACCACCGCCGCCCGCGCCACCGGCCCCGCCACCGCCGCCCGCGCCACCACCGCCGCCGCCGCCCGCGCCACCACCCGGCGTGACCTGACTGCCGGCGTCCGCGCCGGTCAGCGCCTGCACCGCGGCAACCACGGCCTGCACGATGGCCGCCATCGCGCCCATGTTGACCTGCACCTGCGAGCCGATCTTCAGCTCGCCCGAGCCCTTCATGTTGAGCGCGCCCTGCGTCGTCACCGCGATCGTCGCGCCCTCCGCCTTGATCGCGCCGGACTTGGACGTGACCTTCACGGCCTTGCCCTGGATGATCACGTTGCCCTGCGCCTTGATCGTGATGTCGCCCGACGACTCGATGCTCGTCGTCTTCTCGGCGACGTCCATCGAGATCTTGTTCTTCTTGGTCGAGTCGACGATCGTGACCTTCTCGGCACCGCTGGTGTCGTCGAAGATGATGCGGTGACCGCTCTTCGACTTGATGACCTTGACGTCGTTCTTGCCGTCGGCGTTGGTCTCGGGCGGC
This sequence comes from Kofleriaceae bacterium, assembly GCA_046597055.1. GTDB lineage: Bacteria > Myxococcota_A > Polyangia > Haliangiales > Haliangiaceae > UBA2376. The sequence continues at coordinate 9,371 of JBKJLC010000220.1, forward strand.
GGCTCGGTCTCGTTCCACAGACAGCCGATCACGATCGGCCGCTCGATCTCGCCGTACTCGAACACCACCAGGACCTGATCCTCCTTCTCCGGGAGGAAATAGGTCCCGCGGTCGGGTCCCGCCATCGGCACCGCGATACGCGCCCAGAACGTCTTCTCGTCGCCGGGCAGCCACGGGTACCGGACCTTGACCCGGTAGGGCTGGCCGTCGTCCTTGTTGTCGACGACCACGGCGAGATGCACGCCCCGAATCTTTTCGGCGCGGGTCGAGGCGGGGTGGAAGCTGTCGCGGTTGATCACGGCTAACCTACGGTGGTGGTCGCGCCCTCGTACTTGCCGGCCTGCGAGGACACGCACTCGGCCGAGCCGCTTCCCTTGAAGCTCAGCTCGCCGGTGGCCTTGATGTCCATCTTGTCATCGGCGCGGATCTCGACCTTCATCCCCTCGATCGACAGCTTCCCGTTGGGACAGAGGATGTTCAGCTTGCCCGAGGTCGACGAGATCGCGACGCCGGTGCCGGCCGCGCCGCCACACTTGGTGGCTTCGTGCGCGTTGGGGCCGCCGCCGCCCTTGTCGAAGTTGCCGACGGTGAGCTGCAGCGCGTTGCTCTTGTCGCGCATGGAGACCTTGGACTTCGACGAGTCATCGAGCAGGAACCGGCTGCCCGACCGGCTGCGATAGCCGCGGAACTCGTTCTTGCCGTCGGTGACCGGCTCGGGCGCGGCGTCGGTCTTGCTCCAGATGCCGCCGAGCACGATCGGCTGCCAGATGCTGCCGGCGACGAACACCACCGCGACCACGTCGTCGATCTCGGGCAGCATCCACCAGCCGAACTTGTTGCCGCACATGGGCGTGGCGAGCTGGGCCCAGTGAGCCTGGTCCTGATCACCGCCGGGCATCCACGGGAACCGCACCTTGAGGCGGCCGAGCTTCTTCTCCGCGTCCTTGTTCTGGCAGACGATGCCGTAGTAGACGCCGCACAGCGTCCCGTCGTTGCTCCACGGCCGCGCCCCGCCCGCGAGCACCGATCAGCTGCCCTTCTCGGCGTCGCGCACCAGGCGCATGAGGGTCGTGTAGCCGCCCTCGCCGCCCTTCTGCTCGGCGTACCGGTGCGTGCAGCCCTGCACGAGGTACTTGCCGTTGAAGCGATCGGTCGGGGTGTCCTGGTTCACCGTGATCTTGACGACGATGCCGGCCTTGACCTTGTTGTTGCCCATCGCCTCCGCCTCGGCGGTCAGGTAGCTCATCGCCAGCTCGCCCAGCCGCGACTTCGCGATCGCGTCGGCTTCTTCCTTGGACGCGATCGGGCTGTCGACGGTGAAGGTCAACACCTCGCCGAAGTCGCTGAGCGAGGCCGCGCCATTGCTCGAGCCGAGGGGCGAGCTCGCCGCCGACGCCTCGCCCACGATCTCCTTCTTCTTCTCGGGATCCCAGCCGCGGACGGTGACCTTCTTCACGACCTGCGCGTTGGACAGCCGGCCGTGGAACGACTTCAGCTTCTGCGCGGCGTCCTTGTCGAGCTTGAACTCGAGGCCAGAGTCCTCACCGAGCTTGGGCGCGTCGAAGAACAGCTTGTCGTCCTCGCACCAGATCGCGAAGCCGAGCCGGGCCGCGCGCGTGCGCAGGAACTCGATCGACGACTGATTGTGGCGATAGACGTGCTTGTGCGTGATCTTCGGCGACGAGCCGCAGGTCGCGGTCAGCCCGTGTTCCTGGGCGATCGCGCTGACGATGTCCTGGTCACTCTGGTCCTGGTACGTCTTCGAGGCCCGGCCGCGAGTGAGCTTGTGCAGCTTGTCGTAGGCGCGGAGGACGATCTTGCTCTCGCCGCCCTGCTTGTAGGTCGGCTCGATCCCGACCAGCAGCCCCTTGAAGATGGTGGGCTTGGCGCCGGCACCGGTCCCGTCCTCGCTGTTGCGGGTGTCACCGCCGACCTTCACCTCGACCGGCTGGCCCGGCTTGTACTTGTCGTTGTAGACGTGGTTCTGGTTGCGCAGCGAGACGACGCACATCCTCGGCATGTTGAGGTCGTGATCGACCACGAACCCCACGACGTCGCCGTCAGGGATCTCGGCCCCATTCACCAGCACATCGAAGTCTACGGTCGCCGCAGTGTTGCTCACAGAATCACCTCGCCTGAGATCGAACCCACCGGCTCAGTCACTTCTTCTTGAACGAGGCCCGGCTGGCTTCTTTGATCTTCACGTTGCAGGTAGCGCGCACCGGCGTGCCGTCGGGGAGGAACATCGTGTACTTGGTGCCGACCGACTCGATCACGCCCTCGAAGACCGGCAGGATGCCGGCGCCCCACCGGACCTGGACCCGGGTGGGACGCTTCCTGTCCTCGGTCCCGTTGGGGTCCATCACCATCGCCAGCGACAGCAGCCTGGCGACGTGGGTGGAGTGGACGTCGATCCCGAGCTCGTAGGTGTCGAACATGAGCTCGAACGACATCGACCGGCCCTCGGCACCGCTGAACTCGACGTGGGGCTGATCCGACTTCGAGTCCTTGTGCTTGGACCACGGCACCGACTTGTCGACCTGGACCTCCTTCGGGTTGTACTGCGCGATGACCTCGACGTCGTTGTCCAGCCCGATGATGGTGACCTTGGTCGTCGGCGTGAAGGTGATGCTCATTGGAACGGGTCCCCGCTGCGCTCACGCGCGATGTCGATGAGTTTCAGCACCTCGAGGTAGACCTCGTGCGCCAGCTTGTCGATGTTAGGCTTCTCGCCGTCCTGCGCGCCGCGGGCCCCACCACCGGCCGGCGCAGCCGACGCCGGCGTCGATGAGGCGCCGCGGGTCGCCGCCGCGATCGCGCGCGACGGCGTGGCGGTCACCAGCACCAGCTCCGCGAGCGACATGCCGCTCCCTGGATTGCTCGCGTCGAGCATGCGGCGCGCCGCCGACTCGAACCACGCCGGGATCTCCGGCTCGTTACCGCCGACCTGGCTGAAGGTCCGCCCCGGCCGCGCCATCGCCTGCCTGGGCGCGGACGCCGACGCGCTGCTGGTATCGACATAGACCGGCGCCTGGGCCCGGTCGGCCGCGCGCGAGCCGCTGCTGCGCTGGTCGTCGTAGCCGCCGGCGGTCGCCAGCTCGTGGCCGCTGGGCGCGACGAACGAGCCGAGCGACTCGCCCGCGCGGGCGGCGAGCCCGGCGAGCCCGGGCCGCATGTCGACATGGACGAAGTCGTCACCGGCGTCACCGTCGGTGGCCGCGCTGGCACGGGGCGCCACCACGTCGAGGCCACCGTCGTAGATCTGCGGCAGCACTGACCAAGCCGCGACCGCGCGGTCGCGTGCGCTGAGCTGGCCGCCGTCGCTGCGAGCGAGCATCGCCATCGCGCGGGCCGCGCGCGCCGACGGCGACAGCGACTGGCCCTCGCTCGACTGCGCGAGCGCGACGTAGATCGCCTGGAAGCGGGCGCGCACCTCGGCGACCGCACCGGGGCCGGTCCAGGCGGCGCCCTCGTCGGCATCGGGTGCACCGGCGCCCTCGGCGGTCGCGCGAGCGACCCGCTCGGCGGCCGTGCGCGGGCGCAGCGTCTCGAGGAACGGGGCGGTTCCAGCCGGCGCGCTGCCGTCGGGACCCGCGGCGGACGGCGACGCGGGCGAGCCTGCCGCCTGAGCCGTCGCGCCGGAGGCGGCCAGCGCCGTCGGCGCGACGATCGGCCCGCCGGCGCCGCGGATGATGTTGCTGATCGCGGCCTGGTCGGCGCTCGGGAACGCGGTGACCCAGGTGCCGAGATCCGCGACCGCGGCTGCGGCGAGCAGCTCGAGCGCGACGATCGGCATGCCCGCCACGCCGTCGGGCGACAGCGCCTTCAGGCCGAGCGCCGCGACCGTGGCCGCCGGCCACAAGAACGCGCCGCGCGGCAGACGGCTCGAGGCGCCGGGCGCGCCCGGCATCGCTGGCATGTCCGACCACGCGACATCGACGTCCGTACCCGACGGTGCGGTCGCGAGCGGGCCGGCGCCGCCGGCCGGCGCGGAGGCACCGGGCCCTGCAGTACCCGGGGCGAGCGACGACGTCGACGAGGTGCCGGTGAGCTGCTCGAACCGGATCGGCTCGCCGGCCGCGTCGGCCGGCGACGCCTGGGTGGCGCGCGGTGCCGGGCCACCCGCACCGGCCTGCTGGCCGTGCAGCTGGGAGGACTGCTGGGCCTGCGCCTGCTGGAACGTGCGCAAGAACGTCAGGTCGAGCGAGGTCGCCAGGCTGGCCATCGCGCCCGGTCCCGCGACCGCGAGGCGCGTCGCCTGCGCGGCGGCCGCCGGCGTCAAGCCGTATACCTTCGCCGCGAGCACCATCTCGGGCGCGACGAAGTCGAACGACAGGTCCGCCGACGCGCGCTCCTCGGCCACCGACCACGCCAGCGCGCTCTCGGCGAGCGCGCCGGGACGACCGGCGGAGATCTGCGGCGACGGCGCGTGCATGCTGGCGGCCCCGGTGGCGAGCTCACCCGCGATGCCCGAGACCGAGCTCGCCATGCCGGCCGCACCGGCGACGGGCGACATGCCAGGCATGCCCGGCATCATGGCGGTGGTCGCGTTCGGGGTCGTCGCGCCCGAGACCGACGGAAGCGGCAACGCCGGGGCGCGGCGTGCCAGCACCGACGCCGTCGCCGGAGCGCCCTCCGCGTCGACATCGAGATCCGGCGTCCCGGGGAACGACCAGGCCGGGGCGCTCATCAGCGGCCGGTAGCCGGCGTGCGCGAGCGGCGCGGAGGTCACGTCGGACGCGGCGAGCAGCGCCGAGCGCAGCGCCAGGAGTTCCGGCTCGAGGTTCGCGCGCTCGACTGGACGAAGCGCCGCATCGGCCGCGGCCACCGCAGCAGCCACGCCCGGTGCATCGGCGCCAGCGGCCGCATCTGCCGCATCGGCGGTCGCCGGCGTCGCCGGCGTCGCCGCGAGCTCGGCCTGCACCTCGCGAGGCTCGCGCGTCACCGCGTCGCGCATCAGGCGCGCGGTCTCGGCGCGAGACACCCCGGTCGGAGCACCCGCAGGCGCCAGGACCGGCTGGTCCGGGCTCACGACCTGGCGCTCACCCGCCGCGAGCTGGACGGCGAGCCCCGCCGGGCTGTGATCCCAGGGGCGCGCGCCGCCACGGCGGAGCACGACGTCGACGTCACCACCGGTCATCACCTGCGAGGGCGCCGCCTCGGCGACCCGCAGGCTCGCCGGAGTGATCGCCAGATCGCGGCGCGACCACGCGCGGGCCTCGGCCATCGCGGCGATGCCGCCGGGACCCGCGAAGGGCGTCGGCCCGCCGGGCCCGAACGGCGCACGACCCGTCGCGGGCGCGAGCGGCGAGACCACCGGCATCGACGGCGCGCCGGCGCCGAGCGCGCTCGGGGTGCCCGGTGCGAATCCGAACCCGGGGTCGAACCCAGCCCCCGGCCGGCCGGCGAACCCGGGCGCGGCGAACCCACCCGCGCTGACCAGCGCCGCCGCGGTCGGCGCGCCGGTGAGCACGCCGATCGGCGCGGCCGAGCGGGCGAGCAGCCCGCCGAGGTACGCGGCGCTGACCCCCTCGGTGAACAGCGAGCGCGGATCGAACGTCGGGGCGACCGGCAGCGGCAGCACCCCGGCCATCGCCGGCGCCATCGGCGACGACGCGAGCCCGGGCGCGAGCCCGGCATCGGGCGCCGGCGGCGCCGCGATCGAGATCAGGTCGGCCATGGTCGGACGCGCGCCCCCACGGACCCGATCGGCCGCCGTCGCGCGGGGCGGCTCGGCCGCAGCCGCGGCGGCTGCAGCGGCGGCCGCGGCGCGGGCCACCGGCGAGACCGTCGGCGCCACGGGCGCGACCGACGCCGCGGCGATCGCAGCAAAGACGTCGTCCGAGACGGCCTCCCCGTCGTCGATGCGGAACGCGCGATCGGGCCGCGCGCCCGGGAACGACGGCCGCGCCGGCACCGGGCGGGCCTCGCCGGGCGCGACGAACGCGGATGCGGTGAGCGCATCGGCGAGCGTGCGCGATGCGATCGGCGGACGCAGATACACGGCCTCGGGCGCGTTCGGCGACCAGACCCGGCCCTGCGGCGCGCTCTCGCTCTGCGCCACGTCGAGCGCGGCCAGCGCGACCGGCGACGCGCCGGCGAACCGGGCCAGCCAGCGATCGCTCCACGCGAGGTGATCTACCGCCTTGGCGCGATCGCCGGCGATCGACCCGAGCGCGGTCGCGGGCTGCGCCCACACCGGCGCGAAGCCACGCGCCGCCACCGCGGGCAGCGTCATCGCGCCGATCGGCGGCCGGTCGGCCTGCTCGGCCGCGGCGAGCGCGGGCATCGGAAACGAGCGAGCGGCCCGCGGCGCGGCGAGCGCGCCGGTCTCGGGGGCTGCCTCGGTCGCCGCCAGCATGCGCGCCATCGGATGACTGATCGCGTGCGACGCGCCGAGCGACATCACCAGGCCGCCAAGGCCAGCCGGCATCGCGACCCGCGGACCGGCCGCAGGCGCCAGGGTCGGGCCGGCCGCGGGCGCGTAGCTGCCGTCGGCACGGACGGTCGCCGCCGACGGCGACGCCGAGTGCAGCAGCAGATCGATCGCACGCAGGGCGCCGGACATGCGCGGCGACGCCGAGGCCGCGACCGCCAGGGAGCGCTCGGCCGCGGAGGCCGGCGCGGTCGTGGCGTCCGTCTCGCTCGAGCTCGAGCTCGACACGTCGGATGCGCTGGGGATCGCGGCCCCAGCCGACCCCGCCGAGGTCGGCTCCGTCATCGACGCCACCGACGCATCCGCAGCCGCCGTCGGCGGCGCCGCATCGTGCCGGCGCTGCTGGTCGACCCGCGCGATCGCTTCCATCGCGGCCTGCATGGTCGCGCTCTGCTGCGCGGTCGCGGCGGCCGCGGGGCGGCTCGCCATCGAGTACGTCGACGGCGCCGGCGCGGACGTCGAGGTCGAGGGCGCATAGGTCGACGTCGACGGGGCGGCCGTCGACAGGGCCGACGGCGAGGTGCTCGCCTCCTCGAACGCCCGGGTCGCCGCCGGCGCCCACGGGCTCGGCGCCTCGGCCCGGCGCGCGCTGGCGAGCGCCGCGGGCGTCACCATGGTCAGGCCGGCGACGATCGGCGAGCGGTCGGCCGCGGTCGACAGCCCGCTGCGGCTGGCCGCGCTGACCGCACCGGCGATCACCTCGGCCGCCGACGCGGCAGCGAACGACACCGACGGGCTCCACGCACGCAGGCCGCGCTGCATCTGCCCCGCGCCGCTGTCGAGCGACGACACCAGCGCATCCTCGCGCGTCGCGACCGGCGGCATCGCCGGCCATCCGGCCGACAGCGACGGCGCGACCATCTCGGGTGCGATCATCGGCATCGCCACGTCGCGCGGCGACGAGTGCGTGCTCTCGTAGGTCCCGCGGGTCGTGAGGAACTGCGGGCGCGCCTCGGCACCCTGGCGAGCCGCCGCCATCCAGTCCAGCTCGTCCTGGAACCACGGACGCGGGAACAGCCACGACACCCCCGGCGCGTTGCGCTCGCCGAGCGGATTGCCCAGCATCTGCGCACCGCGCGACTGCATCGCGACGTTCATCCACGGCGACGCGACCCGGTCCGCGAACGCCAGCGAGCCGAGACCGCGCGAACGGGTCACCGCGGCACCTTCTGGCGCCCAGCGCTCGACGTGACGTTCGCTGGTGTGCAGCGCCGAACGCGTCGCCGCCCCCTGGAAGGCAGGTCCCGACAGCGCAGCGTTGAGGGCGCGGGTCTCGGTCATGGTGTCTCCGGTACGAGTGCCAGCTCGCTCAGCCGAACGTCAGGCCCTCGTGGGCGATCTCGAGCGTCTCGATCGAGATCTCGTTCTTCGAGGCGTCGAGCTCCGAGAGCTCCCACTTCACCGGCCAGCCGCGGGTGAAGGTCCACTTGGCCTTCGCCGTCGTGTCGTTCGGATTGGTGCCGAGCTGCTCGATCGTCCCGGACACGCGCACCTTGGTTCCAGCCGGGGCCAACCACAGCTCGCGCCATGCGATGAGCTCGGCCCCGCCGAACCCCCGCTTGAGGACGAGGTTCTTCCACTTGGTGGCGCCGACCAGCTTGTGGGTCGAGTTGTTGACCCCGCCCTCGCGGTAGTCGACCACCTCGGTCTCGTAGGACAGACCGCCCACGCTCTTGAAGAAGCCGGTGACCTCGCTCAACCCGGTCACGCCCACGATGGTGACCTTGAAGCAGAAGGCGAGGAAGGGGTCGCGGCGGTCGGACGGGTTGGCCATGTTCGGGTGACTCCTGGAGCGCTCAACCAGCAGCGGGGGTATTCATCTCTTGCACCATCGACACCATGATGAACTCGGTCGGGGAGACCGGGGCCACACCGATGTCGCAGATCAAGATCCCGTTATCGATGTTCTCGAGCGGGTTCGTCTCTGCATCGCATTTTACGAAGAACGCGTCCTCACCCTTCCCTCCGGCGAGCATCCCGCGCTTCCAGAGCCCGGTCAGGAACTCGGCCACGGTGCGCTGGACGTAGTCCCATGTAGGATAGTTGTTGGGCTCGAACGTGACCCAGGCGAACCCCGACTCGAGGCTGCGCCGCAGCATGATGAACAGGCGTCGGACGGTCAGGTAGCGCCACTCCGGGTCGCTCGAGGCGGTCCGGGCCCCCCAGGGCCGTACCCCGCGCTGGATCCGGAAGGTGTTGACCGCGTCGTGGTTCAGGAGGCCGAGATCGTCCTCGCTGACCCGCAGGCTCAGGTCATCGGCGCCGACGAGCTCGACGTTTGCCGGCGAGACGTGGACCCCGTGCTCCTTGTCCTTGGCCCCGGCGACCCCGGTGACGTAGCCCGAGGGCGGCAGGTCACGCTGCACGCCCGCCACGGTCGTGCTCTTGATCCACGGCCAGTAGTAGGCGCAGAAGGACGAGTCAGTCCGCCGGCGCCACGACTTGGCCCACTCGACCACCTGGTTCGGGGGCACCTGCTTCACCGGCGGGTGCGGGATGTCGAGGATCGCGAACCGGTCCTTCTGGTTCTCGCAGATCGCGATCATCTGGTCCTGGACCCGCTGGGCGCGCATCTCGCCCGCCGGCCCCGGCTCGCGCTGGTACAGCACCATCGCATCCGGGCAGGCCAGCATGGCGACCTCGTCGATCGCGGCCATCCCGAGCAGGCCCTTGCGCTCCGACGGCCCGAAGTCGACGCCGACGAAGTCCTCGGGCGTGAGCTTCTCGGTGCCATCGCGACCGCCCGCCAGCTTGGTCAGCGGCAGCGACTCGGGCAGGTTGTGCGGCACCGGCGACTTCGTGAGCAGGTCGTCGAGGCGCACCAGCCGTGACCGCTGCGAGACCACCCGCGGCGCGTAGTTGCGTGACAGCGGATGCATCTGGAGGCTCTTGAAGACCTCCTTGCGATCCTTGAGCGTCACGTGGAGGTCGAACTCGAGCACCTCCATGTGAGTCGGCGCCGCCGCTCGGTGACGGCGGTTGACCGGCGTCTCCTTGCCCCACTTGATGAGGCGGTCGCCGATCTCCGTCAGCACGACGTAGTCGGAGTTCTCGCGGTCGAAGATGCGGACCAGGCTGCCGACCTCGAAGCCACGGGTCGACTTGACGTGGGCCTCGCCGGCCCCGATGTCGAGGTCGCGGGTCAAGAGCGTGCTGGCGCCGGTCTTGTGCTCGCACTTGACCCAGATGCTGTTGCCCCAGCGCCCCTCGTTGAGCGCGCGGATCTTGAGCGATGGCTTGCGCCAGTCGTCGACCTGGATGTGCTCGGCGCAGACCGCGTGGTCGAGGCCGATCGCCTCGTCGGCGGCCGGCATGTGCGCGATGCGCGTGATCCAGCACGGCCCGCCCCCGTTACGGAAGTGCGCGTAGACCGAATCGGACGTGTAGAACTCGTCGGCGTAGCCGAAGCCTTCGATGAACTCGTCCCAGTTGGCGACCCGAACCGGGTCGTTGATCGGCCCCTTCTGGGTCAGCCCGACGAAGCCGGTGACGCGGGTGTCCGCCACCTCGAGCATGGGACGCTCGGGCTCGCTGAACGTCGCGTACACGCCCGGGGCACGGTAGTCGGCAGCAGATCGCATGGCTTCCCTCTTCGACGAACGCAGACGCGAGACAACGTAGCGACCTGTCCGGCACCCGGACAGGTGGCAGGAAGCGGTCAGAATTCAGGGCGGCGGTCGGAGGCGGCTACTGGCGGCGGGCTTCGTTGATCTCGCGGTTGATGCGCGCGATCTCGCGGAGCCAGGTGTGCCGTTCCTCATGTTCCATATCGAGTACCGAGTCGAGCGGCCAGTGGAAGTGATAGGCGATGTACGCCATCTCCTGGTAAAGCTGCTCACGCGGATACGTCGCGACCGCCGCCCAGACTACCCCGGGGGCCGGCCCTCCCCACCCTCAGCCGTGACGACGGCGCCCGTCGCCATGTCGATGTCGAACTCGTGCGCGCACTTCGGGCACGCCACGTGGTGCTTCGGCGTGCCCTGCTCCTCGTTGATCTTGCGGTAGAACTCCTGCAAGTAGGCGAGGTCGGTCGAGAACAAGTTCTCGACCAGGTCCACGGTCACCCGCTCGATGTCACCCAGCTTGGTGACCACCCGCGACAGCAAAATGATCACCAGGTACGCGCGGTTCGACTGAACCCGGTAGTCCTGTAGCGGGATGATCTCGTCGCGCGCGGTAGCGAGGCGCATCACGCCGTCGCGATGGACGTTGCCCTCGCCGTCGACAAACCCGCGGGGCAGGCGGAAGCGAAACTCGGTCTTCATTCCCATGTGGAATCGGTCTCGAGGTGAGAGTTAGACGTCGGGTCCCCTGAAACACGACGGCCCACCTTCGGGATCGAAGGCGGGCCGCAAAGGTATCACAGAGACGGAGGAAACAGGCGGAGGGTCAGACCCAGGTCCGCTTGAGCCGGCAACCCTCCAGCATCCACTCCACAGTCAGGATGGCCATGCCGTCCGCACCACCCTTGAGCTCGGGTGCCCAGGTGAACTTCGAAGGCGCAGTGGCCTCGAACGTGAAGCTTGCGAGCTCCTTCGCCATCGTCTGGTCCTTGACAAACACTGCCCAGTCTTCGAACTCGTGATCTTCAATAATGCCGTTTTGTAGCACCTTGACGCACAAGTCTTGGACCGGCAGATAGTTGTGCGACGAGTGCTCGGTCGTCAAGCCGGAGACCTCCCACGCCGCGTAATGCTTCGTGGACAACCGCATCATGCCGGTATGCTCCTCGGCAATCTTGGCCACGCTCTTTGGCAGCGTAATCGCTGTCACGCCGAGCGGATCGATGCCGCCAGGCATCCCGCTCGGCTCGAAGTTCGAGACGAGCCAGTTCTTGGCCTTCTTGCTCAGCGCGGCCTTGATGACGTTGTTGTCACCGGCAGCGTACGTGGCGCCTTCGCACACGGCGGTGACGGTCATCTCCATGTGCTTCTTGCCGTCCTTGGCATCGAGCTTGGGAAACGACAACTCCTTCACGAGGCAGCCCGCCATGTCGATGCGGCGCTTGGCCTTGTAGTTCTGGTCAGCCAGGATCACGGCCATCTGGAATTCGGTGCAGCTCTTGTTGAGCACCGATTCCATGACAGTCCACATCGGTCCCGCATCCGCCATGTTGACGACGAGCTTGGGGTCGCCGAACTTGACGTTCCCGTGCATCTGCTTGGTCTCGCCGCCCGGACCGAGCGCCTGCGAAATCTTTTCGGTCTCCAGGGTCGGCGCCGTGAAGGACGACAGGTAGCCAGGTTCGCCGTTATCGATCGTGCACATGAAGTTCGAAACGTTGTATCCAGCTTTCAGTGCCATGCTCATCGCTCCCTTGCGTGTAACGGTTTGAGTCGTTGCACGGAGGCTGCTGAGAATCATCGAGCCCTGTCAGGCTCGATGACTCGCGGCGACCCCCCTGTTTCAAACAGAATAAGTAGTCGTTCGTAGTACGGGGGGGAGCGGGAAATTCTTCCCCTGCTCCCTCACCCGTCGTGAATCACTCCTCGACGCCGCCGCCGGACGCCATCTGACCGATCCGGAAGATCACGAACTCCGCGGGCTTGACCGGGGCGAGACCGATCTCGCAGACCAGCTGACCAGCATCCACCACCTCGGGCGGGTTGGTCTCGGAGTCGCACTTGACGTAGAACGCCTGCTCTGGGGCGGTCCCCATGAGCGCGCCGTTGCGCCACAGCAGCGTGAGGAAGGACGAGATCGTCCGCTGCACGCGCTTCCAGAGGCGATGGTCGTTGGGCTCGAAGACGACCCACTGGGTCGCGCGCTCGATCGACGACTCGACCATGATGAAGAGGCGGCGAACGTTGATGTAGCGCCAGCTCGGGTCGGTCGACAGGGTGCGGGCACCCCAGATGCGGATCGCGCCGTTCAGGAAGCGGATCGCGTTGATGCCCTTCGGGTTGAGCAGGTCCTGCTCGCCCTTGGACACGTTGTACTTCAGGCCGAGAGCGCCGCGAACGATCTCGTTGGCGGGTGCCTTGTGGACGCCGCGCTCCGAGTCGACGCGCGAGTAGACGCCGGCGATGTGGCCGGACGGCGGCACGAACACGTTGCCCTTGTCCGGATCGTAAACCTGGATCCAGGGGAAGTAGTACGCGCCGTACTTCGAGTCGCGCGGCTTCGGCAGCTTGTCGACGCCGCCGGTGATGGTCTCGGGCGAGTCGAGGATCGCGAAGCGGTCCTTGCGGGTCTCGCAGTGCGAGAGGATCGCGTCCTGGACAGCCGGCGAGGTCTGGCCGGGGGCGACGACGAGCGCGATCTCGTCGATCTCCTCGAAGCACTTCAGGCCGGTACGAGCGCCGGGGCCGCCGTCCTTGCCGATGTACAGCGCCTCACGGCCGCCGCCGCCGGTGGCGGGGGCCGCCTTGGCGGCCTCCTTCTCGCCTTCCTTGGTCGGGGCCGCCTTCACCGGCGGCGCAGCCGCACCCTCGGGCGCACCGACGTTGACGACGAACGCGCGCGAGCCGCCGTTGTTGAAGAACCCGTAGACGCCGTGCACGAACGACTCCGAGCACTCCTTGAAGTCGCCGAAGGTCTTCACGAACTGCGACCAGTTGGTGATGAGCACGGACTCGTTGACGGGGCCCTTGGCGGACTCGCCAAGAAAGCCGACGGTGTTGGTACCCACGGCCTCGATCGGCTTGGAGCCGCGATCGACCTCTTCCACATACACGCCTGGAGACAGATAGCTGGTCGCCATTTCGTAACCCTCCCTCAGATGTTTCTTTGGTTGGCGGCCCAGAGTGGGCCACCGATTTTCGCCGAGCTCAGCCCGGCCGAATCATTTGGTGCGACCTCCGCGGAGGTCGAGACGGCGCGCGAATGGGTTGGGGCTGGGCCCCTCCTCGCGCACCTGCGGATCGTGGATGTTGCGGTATTGGAGCTGGCGCGTCCGCACACGCTGGAACTCGTCCATCTTCTCGGGAATAATGGGCACAGCTGTCCACACCGAGACAGCCGGGCGCACCGGCTGGTTCAGGCTGCCCCAGAAGCGCGCGAGCGTCCCCTCATCGAGGCGGGTCGAAAGAATGAGCGGCAAGCCTTCCCCCTCATCGAGGGACTCCTCGAAGGTGGTGCCCTTGAGCCGGTCTTTTGGGATCTCCGGGTTGTCGATCACGGTGCGCAGGATCAACCCGAGCAGCAGCTGCTCGTCTTCCGGCGTCTGCGCCCAGGCCGACACCAGATAGTCGCAACGGATCAACAAGCGACGCCGTCGCATGAACTCCTTGACCGTACCGTCGTCCTGCGCGACCTCGACGATCTCGGAGGTCGCGTTTGCGCTGAGGCCTTCCGGATCGAGCGCGAGCTGGTAGAGGTAGACCGAGACCGCGGGCAGCTTGCCCTCGATGGTGTCGGGTTTCGGCGCCTGACCGACGATGTGGACGCGCTTGTAGCCCGCGCGGCGGAACTCATCCTGGAGGAACCTCGACAGCGTGTCCGAGGTGTCCTTGATGATGTGATGCTGCGGTGACTGCATTTCCGCTGAGGACGCGAGGGATTAGAAATCGGGGAAAGGATGCGGGCAAGGGCCGGCGGTGGCTTTCACCCGCCGGGGTTCCTCGCGCGCC
>JBKJLC010000096.1:0-12562 GCA_046597055.1 Kofleriaceae bacterium
GTAGCGGGGGTAGGATTTGAACCTACGACCTTCGGGTTATGAGCCCGACGAGCTACCAGGCTGCTCCACCCCGCATCAGGTGCCGTCGTTCTGTCTCGACTGGGAGGGCTAAATGCCATGGCTGGCGGCGGGCGTCAAGGTCCTGGGCAGAAAAGTCGGGGCGGGGATCGGGGTAGGGTCACGGTGAAGGTCGTGCCGTCGGTGGCTGAGGAGCGGACCTCGAGCTGGCCGGCGTGGGCACGCACGATCTCGGAGGCGACGTAGAGGCCGACGCCCAGACCGGCGCGATGAGCGCGGCGCTGGCGGAAGGGCTCGAACAGGTGCGGGATCGCGTCGGTCGGGATCGCCTCGCCGCGGTTGCGGACGCTGACGACGACGGTGGCGTCCTCGCCGCGCAGGGCGATGTGGATCGGGTCCTCGCCGTGCGCGAGGGCGTTGCCGAGCAGCTTGGTGACGAGCTGGGCGATGCGGTCGGGGTCCCAGGTGCCCGCGAGGTCGCCGTCGGTGACGAGCTCGAGCGCACGAGTCGGATGCGCGGCGCCCAGCTCGCCCATCAGCGGGCGGACCAGCGCGCCGAGCTCCGTGGGCTCGGCCTCGATCGGGATGCCGCCGCCGAGTCGGCAGTGAGCGAGATCGACCAGGTCGCGGATCATCCGCGCCATGCGACGGGCGCCGGCGTCGACCTTGCGAAGCGAACCGACGTGCGCTGCGGGCATGTCGCGGGTCCGGGCCAGGTACTGGGCGGTCGTGCTGATGCCGGCGAGGGGATTGCGCAGGTCATGGGCGATGACGCCCCCCAGCTCCGCGCGGAACTGGCGGACCTGGCGGAGCTCGTCGACCATGCGCTCGCGCTCGCGCTCGCGCTGCTTGCGATCCGTGATGTCGGTGCAGACGCCGAGCACGCGGCGGCTGAGGTCGGCCTCGCCCGCGACCCGCCGGCCGCACGTCTCGACCCAGCGGACCTCGCCGCCGCCACGCACGATGCGGTACTCCAGCTGGTGCGGCGCGCCGTCGGTCGCGCTCGTCTGGATGGCCGACCGGACCTGGCGGCGATCGTCGGGGTGGATGTCACGCGTATGGGCTTCGAACGTGCCGGCGAAGCTGCCCTCGGGAATGCCGTGGATCCGCTCGAGCGTCGTCGACCACGTGACCGCGCCCGTGACCACGTCCCACTCCCACGTCCCCATGCGGCCCGCCTCGAGCGCGAGGCGCAGGCGCTCGTCGCTCGGTGGACTCGAATGCTCGCCCATGCGCGGATTCTGGCACGATCGGCCCGAGGCCGGCCGCCGGCGGGCGTCAGCTGCGGGGTGTCAATTGTCGGACCACGGCACGCGCGCGGTCGGGTAGTTCAGGTAGAACCACCAACCAGGCACGCCGTTGACGTCCTTGTCGTCGTGGCTCGCGCAGTTGTTGGTGCCGCCCGGCAGCAACGAGCTCAGCGGCTGGCCACCGACGATCGGGAAGGTGGTCGGGATGATCGTCGTGTTGGCATCGGTCTCGCTGATGAAGCCCATCAGGAGCCCGTTGGTCATGGTCGTCGCCGGATTGCCCGCGTAGGTCGCGGCGAAGCGCGCGTTGCGCAGCGTGATCGGGATGCCGCCGAGGTCGAGCGTCACGGTCACCGCGTTGGTCACGAAGCACGGCCCACTGGTGGCGGTGATCGCCGGCATGTACTGGGACCGGATCGTTCCCGGCAAGAACGTCAGACACTGACCGGCTGACATGTTGGTCGCGGTCGCCAGGATGACCTGGTCGCCGCTCGGCGAACACCGAGTCGACCCGACCGGTGCGGTGCAGTTGGCGAAGTGCAGCTCGACCGGCTGGGTGGCGGCCGACTGGTTGTAGTTGCGGAACACCAGCGTCGGCGCGAGATCGAGCAGGCCGTCGGCATCGCCGTCCATCGTGATGTTGTCGCGCAGCTCGTCGTTGACCGAGAACCCCAGCGCGCCGTGGGGCGTGACGTCGCGACAGCCGAGGAAGCTGACGAACGCGTGCGGGTCGCGCAGATCGAGGTCGGTGAAGCGGAACGCGACCACCGGCACCCGGCACAGGTTCGAGCAGGCGTCGGTGTCGACCTGGTTGCCATCGTCGCACTGCTCGCCGGCCTCGACGACGGCGTTGCCGCACCGAGGCATGCAGGTGTCGTCGTTGGTGGCGTTGCAGGTGCCCGGGCAACACTGGTCGCCATTGGCGCAGGCGGTGATGGCCGGGAACGCGCACGCCGCGGTGCAGGTGCCGCCGTCGCGCAGCGTGTTGGTCGTGCACGCGACGTTGTCGTTGCACGTGAGCAGGGTCGGACAGGCGCCCGCGCCGATGGCGATCGCGGTGTCGCAGGTCTCGCCGGCGTCGACCACGCCGTTGCCGCAGCCCGGGCCGCAGTCGCGGTCGGTGATCGGCGTGGCGCCGGGCGGGCAGCAGGTGTCGCCGTCGATCGGCTGCGTGATCGGCGTGGCGACGCAGGTCGCCTGGCACGAGCCCCCCATCGTGAGCGCGTCGGTGGTGCACGACTGACCGTCGTTGCACGTGGTCGGGCACGCGCCGGCGCCGGCGGTGATCGCGGTGTCGCACGCCTCGCCGGCCTCGACCAGGCTGTTGCCGCAGGCCGGGTCGCAGTCGCTGTCGGTCAGGCTGTTGGCGCCGGGCGGGCAGCAGCCGTCAGCGTTGACCGGCACGGCGATCGGCGAGCTCATACAGGCGGCGGTGCAATCGGACCCCGACAGCACGTCGGAGGTACAGGCCAGGCCGTCGTCGCACGCGGTCGGGCAGCGGCCGGCGGCGGTGGTCGCGCCCAGATCGCACAGCTCGCCGAGGTCAGCTTCGACGATGCCGTTGCCGCAGGTGAACTGGCAGGTCGGATCGCAGACCGGATCGAGCAGCGTGTCGCCGTCGTCGCAGTCCTCGTCGCCCTCGACCAGGCCGTCGCCGCAGGTCGTGGTTGGCCGCGGGGCCGCGTCGGGCCCGATGGGCGCGAGGTTGTCGCCGCAGGCGGCGAGCGCGAACAGCAGCGCGAGAGGTCCGAGCGCCGGACGGATACGACGAGGTGTGTTCATGGTCTGACTCCCCCGAGTCGCGCGGGAGCGTACGCGAGCGCCCGAGGCCGGTTCAAGGCGCCCGGCCAGGCAGCCGACGCGCGCCGCGCGGCCAGCCCGGGGTCCGCGCCGGTAGTGATACGGTGCCGTCGAATGGCGCCGCCCCGGCACCGCACGCGCAACTGGCCCCTGGTCGCTGCCGTCATCGCTGCGATCGGATGTGTCGTGGCCTACGCCGGTCACGGCCAGGGACTCGCCGTCCCGGGCCTCGACGACCTCGAGCGCCGCACGATCGACCTGCGCTTCCGCACGCGTGGCCCGCTGCCGCTCCGCGACAACCGGATCGTCATCATCGGGCTCGACGACCAGACCCGGCGCGAGGCGCCCGACGTGTTCCAGACCCGGCGCGGCTGGGCGCGGTTGATCACGGCGCTGGCCACCCACGAGCCGCGCGCGATCGCGCTCGATCTGTTCTTCTCGGCGCCCGAGGTGCTGCTGCCGGACGCCCTGCCCGACCAGGTCCGCGCCGCCGCGGCCGCGGTCGCCGCGGAGCCGGCGCCGTCGCCGGCGCTGACCCAGGCCGGGCTCGCGCTGGCCGGCGTGGTCGAGGCCCTGCGTGGCGACGAGGTGCTGGCGTCGGCGGTCGCCGACGCGCGCGTGGTGTACCTCGGCGCGGCGCTGCGGATCATCGAGCGCGCCGACCAGCGTCCGGCGACGCCCCCGCTGCTGCCGGTGGGCCTCGAGAAGGCCGAGGTCGGCGAGGCGGTCGGGGGCCCCGGCGCGCCCAGCGCGTTCGCCGCACTCTCGACCCTGCCCGCGATCGCGCGCGGCGCCGCCGGCGCCGGCGCGGTCAATCACTTCCGCGATCCCGACGGGATCGCGCGCCGGCTGCCGCTGGTGATCGAGCTGGGCGGCCACTACGTCGCGTCGCTCGGGCTGGTGCTGGCCGGGCTCGCGACCGACCAGCCGCTCCGCTACGTCGCGCCCGATCAGGTCTCGCTGGGCGGCCGCGTGATCGCCAGCCGCGGCACCACGGTGCGCCTCGACTACCTCGGCCAGCCGTTCCCGCGGGTGAGCGCCGCCGACGTCCTCGCCGGACGGGTGCCGGCCGGCTCGCTCGCGCACAAGCTCCTCCTGGTCGGCTACACCCATGCCGCCTACGACAAGGTCCCGACCCCGTACGATCCCTTGACCGACGGCGTCGAGCTGCACGCGACGCTGCTGCACAACCTGCTCTACGAGGGCGTCCTCACCGACGGCGGTCGCCCGCTCGGCCTGGCCGCGGTGCTCGCGCTCGGCGTGTGCGGCGCCCTGCTCCAGCTGCGGGCGGTGCGGCGCCGGCCGTGGCTCCCGATCGTCGGCGCCCTGGCGGTGCTGGCGCTGTGGATCCTGCTGGCGCAGCTCGCGTTCGAGCGCCGCGGGATCGTGGTCGACCTGGTCGCGCCGTCGCTGGCGCTGGCGATCGTCATGATCGTCGCGACCGCGGTGACGGTCGCGACCGAGGGCCGCGAAAAGGCCCGCCTGCGCAGCGCGTTCTCGCAGTACGTGTCGAAGACGCTGGTCGAGCGGATCCTCGCCAATCCGGACGCCGCGACCCTCGGCGGCGAGCGCCGCGAGTTGACCGTGATGTTCTCCGACATCCGCGGCTTCTCACGGCTGTCCGAGACCCTGCCGCCCGAGCGGCTCGCCGGGTTCCTCAACGCGTACCTGACCCCGATGACCGACCTGGTGCTCGCCAGCGACGGCACCCTCGACAAGTACATCGGCGACGCGGTGATGGCGGTGTGGAACGCGCCGGTCGACGTGCCCGACCACGCCGAGCGCGCCTGCGGCACCGCGCTGGCCATGCTCGATCGCCTGCGCACGCTCAACCAGCGCTGGCCGGCCGCGGGCTTGCCGACCGTGCAGATCGGGATCGGCCTCAACACCGGACCGATGGCGGTCGGCAACATGGGCTCCGAGGCCCGGTTCGACTACACCGTGCTCGGTGACGCCGTCAACCTCGCCGCCCGGCTCGAGGGCCTGACCAAGGAGTACGAGGTCGACGTGCTGGTCGGCGAGGCCACCCGGGCCGCCGCGACCAAGGGCTTCGTGTTTCGCGAGCTCGACTTCGTGCGGATCAAGGGCAAGGACCAGGTCGTCCGGATCTACCAGCTGTGCGGCCGGGTCGGTGCCTGCGCGCTCACCGGCGAGGATCTGATGGCGTGGAGCCGGATGCTGACCGCGTTCCGTGCCGCCGACTTCGCCACCGCCGACACCACCCTGCGCGCGCTCGCGCAGCGCCACCCGACCGACGGCCCGACCCGCGTCTTCCTGGCGCGGGTCCGCGAGCTGTCGCGGACGCCGCCCGGTCCCGACTGGGACGGCGTCTACGAACAACGCTCGAAGTGACCTTGCAGGAGCCCTGATGACCGCTGTGATCGTCCTCGACTTCGACGGCACCATGACCGACGCCGAGGCGGAGGGTGCGCCGTTCCGCACCGGGTACATCGCCGACCTCAAGGTGCTGGTCGGCGCCGAGACCCCGGCAGCGCAGGCCCGGGTCGACGCGATCATCGCGCGGGTCGAGGCCGAGCTGGCCCGGGCGCCCGAGCGCCATCCGTTCCGGTGGGCCGGCCGCGCGGTCGCGCCGGCGTCGGTCGACCCGTACCTGCGCATGGTCCCGATCGCGAGCGCGATCTTCGACGAGCACGGGGTGTTCCCCGGCGAGCTGGACCGAGGCCGGCTGTGCGGCGGCGTGCTCTACCGATACAACTACGAGCGCACCCTGGGCCGGCCGGTGTTCCGCGCCGGCGCCGGCGCGACGCTGCAGGCGCTGGCCGGCACCGACACCTTCGTGGTGACGAACTCGCACACCGCCGCGGTCCAGGACAAGATCCGGCGGCTCGACGCCGAGGTCGGTGGGGTCGCGTGGCTGGCCGAGCGGGTCCGTGGCGACGCCCGCAAGTTCGATCTCGACGACGCCTGGGACGGCGCGCCGCCCGAGCTGCAGGTCCCCGGTCTCGAGCGCCCGGTGCTGCTGCGCCGGCGGCGCTACCACGATCGCTTGCGCGAGATCCTCGATCCGCTGGGGGCGAGCTTCGCGGAGCTGACCGTGATCGGCGACATCTTCGAGCTCGACCTCGCGCTGCCGCTCGCGCTCGGGGCCCGGGTCGGGCTGGTGGTGTCGCCGCATACCCCCGCGTACGAGCAGGCCTTCGTCGCCGCCCATCCGCGCGGGCGCGTCATCCACGACCTGACGACCGTGCCGGCCTGGGCCCGGGGCGCGTGATCGTCCGGCTTGCGCCCGCGCGTGACGGCCGCTGAAAGGCGGCCACGCTTGACCTGGAGCGTCCGACCCGCGACGCTGCTCGCGTCATGAGCCTCGACGACAAGGTGATCATCTCGTGCGCGCTCACCGGTGCGGTGACGACCAAGAAGCACTGCCCGGCGATCCCGTACACGCCGGTCGAGATCGCCGAGGAGGCCCGCCGGGCCTACGAGGCGGGCGCCACGATCGTCCACATCCACGCCCGCACCGATGAAGGCGCGCCGTCGTGGTCGCGCGACGTGTTCGCGCGGATCATGGAGGAGACCCGGGCCCGCAGCCCGGTGCTGATCAACTGGTCGACCGGCGGCGCCGGCCCGATGTCCGAGCGGGTCTCGCACCTGGCGCTGCGGCCGCAGATCGCCGCGCTCAACATGGGCTCGATGAACTACGCGAAGTGGAACGCCAAGAAGCAGGACTTCGCGTTCAAGTTCATCTTCGCCAACGCGTTCGAGGACATCATCGCGTTCGCGCGGGCGATGAAGGCGAGCGGCGCCAAGCCCGAGATGGAGTGCTTCGACACCGGCCACCTGTACTCGCACACGGTGCTCGAGGACATGGGCCTGCTCGAAAAGCCCTATCACTTCTCGTTCATCATGGGCGTGCTCGGTGGCATCCCGGCGACCGCCCGCCACCTCGCGTTCCAGGCCCAGAATGTCCCGGCCGGCTCGCGCTGGAAGGTCGTCGGCATCAGCCGCGATCAGTGGCCGCTGGCGATGGCCGCGCTCAGCCTGGGCGGCGACGTCCGGGTCGGCCTCGAGGACAACTTCTACCTACCCGAGGGCACCATGGCCGCGTCGAACGGCGACCTGGTGGCAGCGGCGGTGCAGATGGCGAAGCTGGCCGGGCGCTCGCCGGCCACGCTCGAAGAGACCAAGCAGACCCTCTGGCCCCAGGGCGGGATGAACCCGTAAGGTCGCGACCATGTCGACCGAAGAGCTCGCCGCGACGCCCCTCAGCCGTTTTGCCGCCGAGCTCGCGATCGCCACCGAGCTGGCGCGGTCCGCCGGGCTGATGGCGGTGCAGCTGCGCGACCAGGGCCTCGACGCGCTCGGCGTCGAGCACAAGGCCGGCGACGAGCCGGTCACGATCGCCGACCGGGCCGCCTCCGAGGAGATCCTGATGGGGCTCGCCCGCGAGTTCCCCGGCGACGCGGTGGTGAGCGAGGAGCTCGAGGACGACCTGTCGCGGATCGGCGCCGACCGGGTGTGGTTCATCGACCCGATCGACGGCACCGCCGACTTCATCGCGGGCCGCGAGGGGTTCGCGGTCATGATCGGCCTGTGCGTCGGCGGTCGGCCGGTGATGGGCGTGGTCTATCAGCCGACCCAGGACCGCATGTTCTGGGCAGCCGACGACGTGGGCGCCTGGTTCGAGGCGCCGGACACGGCGCCCCGGCGGCTGCGCGTGTCCGACGTCGCGGCGTTGTCGGAGCTGCGCATGGTCGCGTCGCGATCGCACCGCTCGCCGGTGCTCGACGAGGTCAAGAGCGCGCTCGGCATCTCCGACGAGGTCAACATCGGCTCGGTCGGGCTCAAGCTCGGGTTGATCGCGCTCGCCGAGCGCGACCTGTACGTGAACCCGTGGCCCCGCTGCAAGGCGTGGGACACCTGCGGCCCCGAGGCGATCCTGGTCGCGGCCGGCGGCGTGATGACCGACTGCCATGGCAACGCGCTCCGGTACGATGAGGCGAGCCTCGCGCGACCGTTCGGGCTGATCGCCTCGAACGGCCGGGTCCATGACGAGGTGCTCGCGCGCGTGCGGCACCTGTTTCCCCGCTGACGCGTCGCGCGCCGCTACATGCGGCCGGTGAGCAGCAAGATCGCGAGGATCACGAGCAGGATGCCGGCCGGCGACCAGCCGGCGGCGCCGTAGCGCGAGTGGCCAACTCCACCGCCGGCGAACGCGAGGACCAGGAGGACGACGATGATGAGGGTCAGCATGTGCGTCATCATTGCAACTCCGCCTCCAGCTGACGGTCGGCGCTACGCTGCTGGAATCACGGTAACACCAGTGTGCTGACGCGCCTGAATCGAGCGTGACCGCCCGGTGAGCGTGCTCGCCCGCGCAGTCGCACACTGCCCGCACGGCTGCCTGGCCAACGGCATCAACCTCGACGAGTGAGCGCCGGGCGGCCGGCCGCCCCCGAGGTCAGCTCGAGCTGCCGGCGACCATCATGTGCGAGACCCGGAACGTCGGGCACGCGGTCGAGCTGCGCATGTCGAGGTCGTCGCCGACCCGGTCGATGCGCTTGAGCAGATCGTCGAAGTTGCACGAGATCGTGATCTCGCTGACCGGGAAGGTCAGCTCGCCATTCTCGATCCAGAAACCCTGCGCGCCACGCGAGAAGTCGCCGGTCACCGGGTTGAACCCGAAGCCCATCATCGACGTGACGTAGAGCCCGGTGCCGGTCTCCTTCAGCAGGTCGGCCGGCGTGGTGGTGCCGGCCTCGAGGATCAGGTTCGACGTGGTCGGCCCCGGGTTGCCGCCGATGCCGCGGCCGGCCGAGCCGGTCGAGACCCGGCCCAGCTTGCGGGCGCTGTACACGTCGCACATCACGGTCTCGAGCACGCCGGCGCGCACGACCATGTTCTTGCGGGTCGGCAAGCCGTCACCGTCGAACGGGCGCGAGCCGGGCCCGCGCGGGATCAGCGGATCGTCGACGATGGTCACCAGCGGCGACGCCACCAGGGTGCCCTCGCGGCCGACCATGTACGACGACTTGCGCCAGAAGGACGAGCCGTTGGCGACCGAGAACACGGTGCCGACGATCGAGCGCCCGCACTCGCGATCGAACACGACCGCGCACTCCTGGGTCGGGATCTTGCGCGAGCCCAGGGTGGCCACCGTGCGCCGGGCCGCCTCGCGGCCGACCGCCTCGGCGTCCTCGAGCTTGGCGAGGAAGCGGTCCGCGGTCCACCAGTAGCCGTTGCGCTTCTTGGGGTTGGCGGGGTCGGTCGGGTCGTCGCACAGCGGCTCGACGTAGAGCGTCGCGTAGCTGCCGCGGTAGCCGCCGGAGAAGCCGCCCGAGGTCGCGAACGCGGTCGCCCCGATCGTGCGCGACCAGGTCGCGCCTTCGGAGTTGGTCACCCGCGGGTCGAAGCCGCGGGCGGCCGCCTCGCCGGCGATGCACTGCTGCATGGCCCACTTGGCGTCGACCATGCCGACCTGCTCGTCGTAGAGATCGAGCTCGGGGACCGAGGTCGCCAGCTCGCTGGTGTCGGGCAGGCGGCCGTGCTCGTCGGGCTCGGCCAGCGCGGCCAGCGCGACCGACTCGGCCACGAACGACTCGAGCGAGCGCGTGCGCAGATCGCTCGAGTAGGTGACGGCGCGGCGGCCGTCCTTGAAGACCCGCAGCCCGATCGCGCGGCTGCCCGCCTCCTGGACCAGCTCGGGCTGGCCCATGCGCACCTTGACGGTGAGCTCGGTGCCGTCGCGAACCAGCACCTCGGCGGCGTCGGCGCCGGCGCGGGTGCACATCTCGGTGACGCGCTGCGCCAGGTCGGTCAGCTCGGTGACCAGGGACTCAGAAATGGTTGCGCTCATGGTCCTCGTGCTTCCTACGCCTGCGTCCCGCCGACCGTGATGCTGCCGATGCGCACGGTGGGCGTGCCGACGCCAACCGGCACCGACTGGCCATCCTTGCCGCACGTCCAGATCCCATCGGAGAGCTGGTAGTCATTGCCGAGCATGTCGACCTTGCGCATCGCCTCGGGGCCGTTGCCGATCAGGTTCACGCCCTTGAGCGGCGCGGTCAGCTTGCCGTCCTCGATGAGGTAGCTCTCGGTCAGGCTGAACACGAAGTCGCCGTTCGAGATGTTGACCTGGCCGCCGCTGAACCGCTTGGCGTAGATGCCGCGCTTGACCGACCCGATGATCTCCTCGTGGGAGTGGGGGCCGGCCAGGAGGAGCGTGTTGGTCATGCGCGGCAGCGGCATCGAGCGGAACGACTCGCGGCGGCCGTTGCCCGACGCCTCGACCCCGAAGTGGCGCGCGCTCAGCTGGTCGTGCATGTAGCCGACCAGGATGCCGTTCTCGATCAGGACGTTGCGGCGGCCGGGGGTGCCCTCGTCGTCGACGTTGATCGAGCCGCGCGACGACAGGATGGTGCCGTCGTCGACCACCGTGCACAGCGGTGACGCGACCTGCTTGCCGAGCTGCCCCGAGTAGTTCGAGGTCTCCTTGCGGTTGAAGTCGGCCTCGAGCCCGTGGCCGACCGCCTCGTGCAGCAGGATCCCGGAGTCGCCCGGGCCGAGCACGACCGGCATCTCGCCGGCGGGCGCGTCGATCGCGTCGAGCATCGCGATCGCGATGCGGGCCGCCTCGCGGCCGTGGGCCGCGGCGTCGCGCTCAGCCTGCTCGAAGTAGTCCATGCCGTAGCGGCCGCCGCCGCCCGAGCTACCGCCCTGGCGCTTGCCGCCGACCTCGGCGACCGCCGACACCCCGAACCGCATCAGCGGCAGGACGTCGCGGGCCATGCGCCCGTCGGAGGTGAAGACCAGCACCTCCTTGATCTGCTCGACGAACGAGGCCTCGACCTTGATGATGCGCGGGTCGTAGGCGCGGGCCGCCTTGTCCGACGCGCGCAGGAGCGCGAGCTTGTCGGCCGGCGGCACCAGCAGGGTCGGCCGTCCCACCGGATAGAAATCGGGCAGACGAACCGGGCTGGCGTCGACCGGCGCCGGGGCACCACCGCCGGTCGCGATCTGGCCGGCGATGCGCGCGGCGTGGGCCATACGCTCCCACGCGAGATCCTCGGTGTACGCGTAGCCGGTCGCGTCGCCCTTGAGGACGCGAACGCCGAGGCCGAGCGTCACGCCGCGGCCGACGGACTTGACCTGCTCTTCCTGGAGCGCGTAGTCCGCGGTGACGCGGAACTCGAAGTACAGGTCGGCGGAGTCGCCGCCCGACTCCAGGGCGAGGCTGAGCAGACGTCGCGCCAGCGTGGGGTCGACGGCTGCCTCGCCGCCGGGCGCGAACGGCGCGGTCAGCTCGGGAGGCGCGGTGGTTGGCATCCCCGGACTATAGACGGGGGTTGGCGCACGCGCTCGCCACCCGAACGGGTAGTTGGCGCCGGCTTACTTGCCGTCGCGGCCGGTCACGCCGGCGAGCGCGGCCTCGGCGGCGGCCGCCGCCTCGCGGATGTCCGCCTCGGTGCCGCCCAGCCACAGACGCCCGAACGCGCCGAAGGTGATGACCTCGAGCAGGTGGACGGTCGCCGCCTTCTCGGCCTCGTTCGCGGCCAGCGCCGCGTAGGCGGCCGGATAGACCTCGAGGATATAGAGCGTCTGGCCCGCGACGATCATGTCGCCGTGGCGCATCCGATTGATGAGCTGGCTCTGGTGACCGTCGAGCCCGGTGATGATCTGCGACGAGACCACCCGCGGCTTGATCCGATCCTCGACCTTCGCGCCCATGCTGCCGAGCATGACCTCGGCGGCGGCCTCGACCTGGCCGCGATCCCGGTCATGCAGCTCGAGCATGCCGTAGGCGCGCTCGACGATCTGCATGCCGGGCCGGCAGGTGGTCGCCTTGAGGGCGACGTCGGTGAGCTGGTTGATCGCGATACCAGGCGCGATCTCGATGAACAGCGCCGCCTCGAAATCGAGCGGCATGTAGCCCGCCGACACCGTCTGCAGGAAGCCCGTCAGCTGCGGCTGCAGCGAGTCGAGGACGATGAGCGCGCGGAGCTCCATGCGGCGCCGACGCTAGCACGCCTTCAGCGGCGCTTGCCGGGCCGCCCGCCGGGGGCGGGGCGCCGGGTCGTGCTGCTCGCCGGCTTGCCCGAGCTCCGGGCCGCGCCGGTGCCGCCGCGGCTCGCACCTGGCCGCGCCGCGCCGCGACCCGAGGTCGGGCGCTCCGGGCGGCTGGCGTTGCGTCCACCGGACGGGGCCGCGCGCCGGGGCGGCGGGCCGCTCCGGGTCGGCGGGCCGCGGCGGGCGTCGTCGCGCGCCGGCGGGCCGCGACGGGCGTCGTCACGGCGCGGGGGCGCACCACGGTCGTCGCGCCGGGGCGCGGCGGAGCGGGTGTCGCGCCGGGGCGGTGCGCCGGTGCGGGCGTCGTCGCGCCGGGGCGGTGCGCCGCGGTCGTCGCGCCGGGGCGGTGCGCCGCGGTCGTCGCGCCGGGGCGCGGCAGTGCGGGTGTCGCGCCGGGGCGGCGCGCCGCGGTCGTCGCGCCGGGGCGGCGCGCTGCGGTCGTCGCGCCGGGGCGGTGCGCCGCGGTCGTC
>JBKJLC010000239.1:0-33452 GCA_046597055.1 Kofleriaceae bacterium
ACTACTTCCACCCGGTCAAGTCGCGCTTCGATCGGCCGTCCGCCACCTGCACGCGGGACCCGTTCGGGGACGGCTGCAGCGTCATGTCCTACTGTCTGGCGGGCGAGCCCGGGTGCATGGACAACAACCTCGGCGGCTCGCCGCTCGGGAGCTTTCCGCCCGCCGCCGATCCCGACGGGGTCGGGACTGACAGCGTGACCCGCCAGATCGCGCGGGTCGCGACCACGCTCCACGACATGGTCGACGGCGGCGCCACGGTGGCCACCGCCGACGTGCCCGGTAACGGCACCGCGTGGACGAGCGGCGGCTGGGCCAAGGGCACCGGCTGGACGTTCGCCACGATCGACGCGGACGCGACCCGCACCGCCAGCCCGCAGCTGTTCCAGCGCTCGTTCCAGGCCGACGAGGGCATCGCGCTGTCGGGGGCCGGGCTGGGCCGGTTGTTCGAGCGCTGGGCCGCGCAGCCGGGCTCGGCGCTTTCGGAGCGGAGCCTCTTCACCGCGATGGCGGACGCCATGAAGGCCGAGGGCGCCACCGACACGGCGATCTGCGAGCTGTTCGCGCTGCACGCCTCGACCGGGACCTGCCCCGGCTACCTGCCGGTGGCCCAGAACCTCACGCCGCCGCCGGTGCAGGGACTATCGGCCTACCTCTATGCGACCGACCCGTTGCGGCCAGACCCGCAGGGGCGCCGTGGGCGCTGGCGATGGATCTCGGACGCCCCGTCCGCCACGGGCTTCGAGCTCGTGCTGCGCGATCGGTCGGCGGGGACGACCCTCGACACCGTGACGCGAACCTTCCGGCGCGACCTCGAGGAGATCTACGTACGTGCGGACCTGCCCTACAACAGCGAGGTCGAGCTGGCCGTGACCACCGCCAACGGTCTCCGCAAGAGCCCGACCATGACCTACGTCCTGGCCACCCCGGCGGAGGCGGTGAGCAACCTGCGGATCGGGCCGGTGAGCGCCGGCCGCAGCACGGTGTGCTTCACCGAAACCCGCGCCACCTACTACGACCTGGAGGTGCGCGACGGCGTGGGCAGCACCTTCCGTGCCGCCCATCGCTTCACCGACGGCGCCGGCAACGGCGAGCGCTGCCACGAACTGTTCGCCTTGCCGGCGACCGTGCACACGGTGCGGGTGGTGGCGCTCAACCGCCATGGCCAGCCCGCGCTGCCGTCGCCCGAGGTCACCTTCACGCCCCTGGCCCTGCGCGACGTCTACGTCTCCGCCGCGCGCGGCAGCGACACCGGCGCCAACCTCGGCCAGCCGGCGACCCCGTTCAAGACCCTCGGCGCCGCGGTGGCGATGATCCAGGCGGAGCGAGCGCGCATCATCCCCGCCGATCTGCTGTGCACCGGCTCGGGCTGCCCGACGATCCGCCTGCGCGGCTACGACGGGGTGTCCATTCGCCTGGCGGTCGGGGCCTACACGCTGCCCACCGCCTACCGCGAGCGCGGCGCCGACTTCATCACGCAGTTCAGTGGCGGCCTCGCCGAGACCACCTGGGCCCAGACCTCGGCCCGCTCGGTGATCCAGGCGACCCCGGCCATGGTGTCGACCCAGGGCTGCGTGGTGCCGAGGACCCTGGCGATGTTCAGCGCCGAGAGCCAGGGCGCGATCGTGTTCGACCACGTCGAGGCGGCGATCCCGGCGCCCCCGTCGGGCGACGGCGTGTTCGCGACCGCGTCGGTCGCCTACGCGCAAGGCGGCACGCTCGAGCTGCGCGCGAGCTGGTTCTTCGTCGACGGCGTGGCGCCCGGCGGCAGCATGTCGGCGCCGGTGTCGACCGGCGGCCCGGCGAGCGGCGGCGAGGTTCGCAGCGGCCCGATCTCGACGGTGCGCATCCTCGACAGCAAGCTGACCTCGCGGACCGGCGCCGCGGCCGCCGTGCCCGGCACGCTGGTCGGCCTGTGCGGGCGGTCGTTGATCCAGCTCGCGATCGAGCGCAGCGACATCTCGGCGACCGAGTCGACCCTGCCGGCGACCGTCAGCGGGGCGGGCTCGCTGATCGCGGTGCTCGCCAGCAACGCCGGCGACGTCGTGGTGGGGCGCTCGCAGCTGCGGGTCGCCGCGAACAGCCCGTCGGTGCGGCTCACCGGCGGGTCCCAGGCCGCCCTGATCGGCGCCGATGTGCAGTCGGTGCTGGTCCACAACACGCTCTTGCGCACCGGCAACGGCGGCAAGCAGCTGATCGTCGCCGGGTTCACCGCGGCGCCCGACGGCGTGATCGAGCTGGTGCAGAACACGCTGGTCGCGGGCAACGACTTCGCGTTCGCCGGCAACGGCCCCAGCGACATCGGCGGCGGCGTCGTCCTCGCGCTCAGCGGCACGCCCGCCGTGGTCAACCTCGCCAACAACCTGCTGTCGTTCGCCGCCGGCAAGCGCGACGACGCGGTGCTGATCGACCGCAGCGGCCTCCGGGCCGATCCGCGGCGCTCGGTCATCCGCGGCAACGTCTGGTCCATGCCGTTCGCCCAGTCGAGCCGCGCGGCGCTGATGCGCTGCTCGGCCACCGACTACCGCTGGAACTACGCGCCCAACGTCGCGTCGGAGCATGCGTGCTTTCGCACCACGTCGGTGCAGACGTTCGACGTCAGCGGCAACAGCATGCAGCCCGACGGCGGCTGCGAGCTCACGGCCAACCCGGCGGCGTGCTTCGCCGAGCTCGACGATGTCAGCATGGCCTACAGCAGCCGGACCCTCACCCTCGATGACGCCGGCGCGCCACGCATCCTCGAAAGCGCCCCGGTGCAGTGCAACGGCGACCCTCTCGACTGGTTCGCGCGGAAGCCCGACGTGACCGTCGACCTTCGCGGCCTCGACCGCGGCCGACCGTTCGCCGGCTTCGACGACGACTGCGACGGGGTGAGCGACGAGAGCGGCGAGCGGGCGTGGATGTGGAGCGCAGGGGCGATCCACGGCCGCTGCACCTGCGACGCCCGGATCGGGCCGCTCATCTGAGGGCCTGTGACGGACCGCAGGCCGCGAGGTCTCACCCACCGCGTCTCGCTGGCGGAGGGTCGGTGGCGGCGCGGGTAGTCACCACGCGCGCCGCCAGATCTTCGCGGGCGACCGCGCGGACCGCCGTCACGACGATCGAGACCGCGACCAGCCCGAGGACGAAGATCGGCCAGTCGACCATCAGCGCACGGTCCGGTTCGCGAGCAAGAGCGCGCCGAGCGACAGGATCGACGGCACCCAGAGCCCGACGTACAGGCCCTGCTCCTTGTGGCCCGAGAACCACAGCGCCACCGACGCGACGAACGACAACAGCGCCGCTGCGCAGAACATCAGCTGGGAACGGCTGAACCCCGAAGCTTCACCCATGACACTGTGACGACGCGGTCGCCCCGCGAGTTACACTCGCCGCACGCGTGCCGAGGGCGCGCGCGCCCCTCGGTGTCCGGAACGCACGCCTCGCCGCGCCGTGACGCCATGCTAGCGTGCACGCCATGACGGGCCGGCGACCGGGGCGGAGCGGCGCATGTTGAAGTTCGTCAAGCAGAGCGTGATCGCGGCCAGCGCCGAGACCGTCTTCGCCTTCCACGAAGCACCCGACGCGTTCGCCCGCCTGCTGCCGCCGTGGCAGAAGAGCGAGCTGATCACGCCGCCGACCTCGCTCGCGGTCGGGACCCGGGTGGTGCTGCGCACCAAGATCGGGCCGTTCTGGCAGACCATCGAGGCCGAGCACGTGGCCTACCAGCCCGGCACCATGTTCGCGGACCGCATGGTCAAGGGCCCTTTCGCGTCCTGGCTGCACCGTCACGTCGTCGCCCCGCGGGGCCCGCGCGCGTGCACGCTGACCGACGAGATCGACTACCAGCTGCCGCTGGGCGCGCTGGGCCGCGTCGTCGGTGGCGGCTTTGCCCGCCGGCAGCTCGCACGGCTGTTCGAGCACCGGCACGCGGTCACCCGCGCTGCCTGCGAAGACCGGTCGGCCCGGTGACGCGCGCGGCCGTGGTCATCGGTGCGGGCCTCGCGGGCCTCGCCTGCGCCCGCGCGCTGGCCGAGCACGGCTGCGCGGTCACCGTGATCGACAAGGGTCGCCGACCGGGTGGCCGGACCTGCAGCCGGCGCGACCCGACCGGTCGCCGGTTCGATCATGGCGCGCAGTACTTCACGGCGCGCGGCGCGTGGCTCCGAGACCAGGTCGCTGCGTGGGCTCACGCGGGCGTCATCGCACGCTGGTCGCCGCGGGTGCAGCGGGGCACCGCGCCGCCGGTCGTGCCGACCGAGCCCTGGTGGGTGGGCACGCCCGACATGGGCGCGCTGGGGCGGCACCTGGCGCGTGGCCTCGACGTCCGGTCGGGCCGGACGGTCACGGCGGTCGCGCGCGTGGGGAGGTCGTGGGTGGTCCGGTTCGAGGGCGCGGAGGGTCCCGAGCCGTCCGTCCACGCCGACCTCCTGGTGCTCGCGGTCCCGGCGGTGCCTTGCGCGAGGTTGCTCGCGCCGGTCTCGGCGCTGGCCGCCGCGGCCGCCGCCGTCGTCCAGACGCCGTGCTGGGCGGCGATGCTCGGCCTGCGCGGCGACCCGTCGGTCGACGTCGACGCGTTCGAAGCTCGCGACGGCGTCATCGCCTGGGCGGCCCGCGAAGGCAGCAAACCCGGGCGGCCCGGGCCCGACCCGGATCGCGTGCAGGCGTGGACGGTGCACGCGTCGACCGCCTGGTCGACGGCGCACCTCGAAGCGCCCGCGGACCAGGTCCGCGACGCGCTCGCGGCCGAGCTCGTGACCTGCTTTCCGCGCGACACCGTCACGGTCGTCCACGCGCAGGCCCATCGCTGGCGATACGCGCGTGGCCAGGCGCCGTCGGTGACGACCGGCGCCTGGTTCGATCCCACCCTTGAGCTGGCGGTGTGCGGCGACTGGCTCGCAGGCGCCCGGGTCGAGGGCGCCCTCACGAGCGGGCTGGCGGCTGCGGCCGGGATCCTCGACCGTGGCGCCGCCGCGACCGCCCCGACGCAGGCGCCCGCGATCGAGCCGTGACGGTGGGCGCTCGGCGCGGGCCGGGCGTCACGGCGGGATCAGGCTGCCGTCCCATGCCAGCTGCGCGCCGGTGTGGGCCGGGACCAGGCCCTCGATCACACGGAGGAGGTGCGCCGCAGCGACCTCCGGCGTGAACAGCCGCGCGGGCGCGACCCGCCCGCGAAACGGCGCCGACAGCTCGGTCGCGACCGTCCCGGGATGCAGGGCGACGCAGATCGCGTCGGGGCGCGAGGCGGCCAGCTCGATGCTGAGGGTCCGGATGATCTGGTTGAGTGCGGCCTTCGCGGCCCGGTACGCGTGCCAGCCGCCCAGCCGGTTGTCACCGATGCTGCCGACCCGCGCCGACAGCGCCGCGAACACGGCGCGACCCCGCCGCGGCAACAGCGGCAGCGTGTGCTTGGCCACCAGGGCCGGCCCGATCGCGTTGACCGCGAACGAGCGCGCGAGCGCGTCAGCATCGATCGATCGCCAGGACTTCTCCGGCGTCAGCCCATCGCCGTGCAACACACCGGTCGCGACGATCACGAGATCGAGGGTCTCGACGCCGCCGAGCGCGGTGACGATGCTGGCTTCGTCGACCAGATCGAGGGTCCGCCAGGTGACCTTGCCGGTGGTCGCCGGCACCTCCTGACCGCGCGTGGTCGCGACGACACGGGCGACCGCGGGATCCTGCGCGAGGGCCTCGACCAGGGCCCCACCGATCCCGCCACGGCCTCCGACCACCAGCGCACGGATCGGCTGCGGGAACGAGGCGAGGGACACGAGCACGAACCAGCTGAGCACGGCTTGCTGTCGCGTGCGAGGTGGGCGGCTCCTCCGGGGCCCGTCCAGATCAGAAGTAGCCGCCGAGCGCCACGCCGAGCGCCGGAAACTCGGCGCTGTCGACCGGCCTGCATTCGACGTGACGGTCGGTGCTGGTGCAGGTGTCGTACCGCAGCGCCGTCGAGGCGCCGGCATAGACGCGCGTCATCAACTGGCTGGCGAAGCGGTACTCGTAGTAGGCCTCGCCGTTGAGCCACACCGCGTTCTGGATCGAATGGTACGCGGGCCCGGACGGATCCGGCCCGAGCCACTCGGCCGAGTCGCCGTAGCCGAAGCCGAGGCTGAGCCCCAGGGCATGCCCGCCGTGGACGTCGCGGACTCGGCCGGCACCTGCAACCATGAGCTCCTCGGCGTGCGCGCCCGACCGGCCGACGCCGACCGCTACCGCGGCCCACGGCGCGAGGCTGCGTTCGACCTCGGCGCCGTATGCGCCATATGGCGTCCCCAGGCCAAGATGCGCCGACACGCTGAGCGACGACGCGTCCCAGCGCTCGACCTCAGGCTCGCCGGCCTTGCCGTCGGCCACCGCCGGCGTCGCCGCCAGCGCCGCGCCCATGACGCCGCGGGTGGAAGCCTCGAGTCGCATGAAGCCATGTCGTGAGTCCATGGCCCTCGTGCAGAGCAACTCCCTTGCCGCGCCCGGCAGCCCGGCCCTGCCGCCGGGATGGCCCGACCCTTGTGCGGGGTCTGCCAGGCCTCACCGGGTGCCGCCGAGCGACCTGCCGCGGCCGGGTGACAGCCGCTGTCGAAGATCCGTCGGGCGCGGTCAGGTGCCATCAGTGTGGTGTCACCTCGCGCGGGTGAGTTCCACATCGTGCCGGCTCGCCGAGCGGCAAACCGACGTCCTTCCGTGCCATACGAGGGGCATAGAGGTGTGCGATGAACGATCGCGATCGTCGAGCGGGCGGGGCGAGTGATGGCGGCGGGGAGACGCCCACGGGCGCGCCCGGCAAGCGAACGCTAGGGGCGAACCGGTATCCGGCGCTGGCGCGCGCGATGGATGACGGCGGCACGACGCCGACGATCCACGACGCCGCGACCGCCGCGGTCGAGGGCAAGGATGGCGGCGCGTCGGTCGACGCGGGTGTGGCGGCCCAGGTCGGCGCCCACCTCGGCGCGGACTTCTCGACCGTGCGAGTTCATCAGGACCCGCTGGCGCAGCAGGCCACCGCGGCCATGGGGGCGCGCGCGTTCGCGTACGGCGGCGACGTCTTCCTCGGCCCCGGGGAGAGCGGTGGCGACGTCGGCCTGATGGCGCACGAGCTGACGCACGTGGTGCAACAGGGTGCGGCCGGACAGCGGGCGCCGCAGCGGCAGGTCCAGGTCGGCGACGCCAACCCGCCGGCGGAGCAGCAGGCCGACCAGGTGGCGCAGGCGGTGACCAGCGGCCAGGCGCCGGCGGCGCTGCTCGTCGACGACGGGCCGGTGCAGCCCGGCCAGATGCTGAAGTCGACCTTCCTGGAGATCTTGCGCGGCGAGGTGTTAGCGCTGAACCACCAGCGCGAGCTTGATGTCGCGGCGCACCGCGACCGGCTCAGGGTGACTCGGCCCGGACCGGATGCCGATGGCCGGTGCGGTCCCGCCGCAGTAGAGTCTTGAGCTATGCAGCCCCTGAAGGCTCACGTTCACAATGGGCGTCTCGTGCTCGACGAAGCGACCGACCTTCCCGAAGGCGAGATCGTCGAGCTGGTCCCGCTCGACGAGGTCCTCGCAGGTGGCGGTGACCACCTCGAAGACGGCGAACGGGCGGCCTTGCATCGAGAGCTGGATGCGTCCGTCGCCGAGGCGGCATCCGGTCAGCTGGTCGACGGGAGGGACGTGCTCGCAGATCTTCGAGCGCGGCGTTGAACGTCCGCTTCACGCCCCGCGCGCATCGGCGCGCGCGTGCGGTGGCAGCTTGGTGGCGTGCAAACCGCCCGGCCACTGCCGACCTCTTCGAGGAGGAGCTGGAGCAGGTGACCGCGAAGCTCGCCGCGCTCCCGGCGACGTTGGGCTTCGTCTACGCCACGGTGCAGGGCATCGTGATCCGCCGGGTCATGCTACCGAGAACGGCGCAGCACGTCTATTTCTCCGTCGACGCGACCACCGACTCGGTGATCGTCCACACTATCTGGGGTGCACGGCGGGGACGCGGTCCCAGACTCTGAAATGGAAACAGTGGCCGGAGCCACGTACCGCCCGGGAGCACAGAGCCGGATCTGATCCGGCGAGGCGAGCCCCGTCTGTCAGGGACATCGCCGGGCGGGGATCGTTCCGAACGGGTACGTGGTCAGTCGCTCGTACTCCGCGGCGAGCGTCGCGTCGGGCTCGATGCCGTCGTCGCGGATCGTCACGCCGTACAGCTGGTGGCCGC
Organism: Kofleriaceae bacterium; assembly: GCA_046597055.1. Lineage (GTDB taxonomy): Bacteria > Myxococcota_A > Polyangia > Haliangiales > Haliangiaceae > UBA2376. Next base: position 8,164 of record JBKJLC010000239.1, read on the forward strand.
CGCGGTCGGCGGCGAAGTCGAGCGCATAGAACGGGTGGCCGGCGCGACGCACGCCACCATCGCGGGCCACGGCGGCCGCGGCGCGGCCGCGCGCGCACCGCAGCCAAGCAGGACCATCAGGACGAGCGCACCAAGCATCGTAGGTCGGACACCGGCCCACGGCCACGAATGCAGTCCGGCCACCGCACGGTGGCCGGACGCGGCGCGCACGGCCAGGCCGTCAGCGTGCCCGCAGCGCGACGGCCTGGGCGACCAGCTCGCGCAGCTCGGTCCCGGTCAGCACGAGCTGGCTGGCGACGTCGCTGCGGTCGGCCTCGCGCGTCAGACCCAGAGCTCGCGGGTCTCGGGATCCATCGTCGGGTCGGCGTCCCACGGCTCCGGCAGGAAGGCGCGAGTCGCCGCGGTGCCGACCGCGCCCACCGTGTCGATCGCGGCGCCGCGTCCGCCGGGGGCAGGCGCGCCGCGAGCTCGGCCCGAGCGTCGTCGTGGTCGAGAATCGACAGCGCAGTGCCGATCACGTCCTCGGCGTCGTCGGAGCACGTGAAGCGATAGCCGTCGTAGCTGACGAGGCGCGTCACGAGCGCGGGTCAGCCGCGGTAGTAGGCGTCGATCAGCAGCGCCGCGCGCGCCGCGAGCTCACGGAGCTCGTCGCCGGTGAGGACGTAGGTCCGGCGGTAGTGCGCCTCGCCCCGGCGATGGTCGCGATAGAGCGCCCACAGCTCCGTCGTCTCGGGATCGAGGGCCGGATCCTCGTCCCATGGCTCCGGAAGGTCGTCACGGGTCTCGACCCGCGTCACGGTGCCGAAGGTGTCGAGATGCGCGCCATCACCCTCGGGCGCGAGGAGCTCGGCGATGTGCGCGCGGTTGACGTTGTTGACGACGAGGTTGAGGACCGTGCCGATGACCTGCTCGGGGTCGTCGCTGACGATGAAGTGCCCGTGCTCCAGCGTGACGTCGCGGCTCATGGCGCAAGCCGCCCGCGGCTACTCGCGCTCGTAGAGCTTCTGGCCGGCGTCGTTGAACTCGGCGGCCTTGGCGGCGAGGCCGGCGGCCAGGGCGGCTTCCTCGGCGACCCCCTGGGCGGCCGCGTAGTCGCGGACGTCCTGGGTGATCTTCATGCTGCAGAACTTGGGGCCGCACATGGAGCAGAAGTGGGCGCCCTTGGCGGCGGGGGCCGGCAGGGTCTCGTCGTGGAAGTCGCGGGCGGTGTCGGGATCGAGGGACAGGTTGAACTGGTCCTGCCAGCGGAACTCGAAGCGCGCCTTGGACAGGGCGTCGTCGCGGCGCTGGGCGCCGGGGTGGCCCTTGGCCAGGTCAGCGGCGTGGGCGGCGATCTTGTAGGCGATCACGCCGTCCTTGACGTCCTTGCGGTTGGGCAGGCCGAGGTGCTCCTTCGGCGTGACGTAGCAGAGCATCGCGGTGCCGTACCAGCCGATCATCGCGGCGCCGATCGCGCTGGTGATGTGGTCGTAGCCGGGCGCGATGTCGGTCGTCAGCGGCCCCAGCGTGTAGAACGGCGCCTCGTGGCACAGCTCGAGCTGGAGGTCCATGTTCTCCTTGATCTTGTGCATCGGCACGTGGCCGGGGCCCTCGATCATCACCTGGATGTCGTGCTTCCAGGCGATCTTGGTCAGCTCGCCCAGGGTGGTGAGCTCGGCGAGCTGGGCGCGATCGTTGGCGTCGGCGATCGAGCCGGGGCGCAGGCCGTCGCCGAGCGAAAAGGCGACGTCGTACTTCTTCATCACCTCGCAGATGCGCTCGAACTCGGTGTAGAGGAAGTTCTCCTTGTGGTGCGACAGGCACCACTTGGCCATGATCGAGCCGCCCCGCGACACGATGCCGGTCATGCGGTTCGCGGTCCACGGGATGTACGCGAGGCGCACGCCGCTGTGGATCGTGAAGTAGTCGACGCCCTGCTCGGCCTGCTCGATCAGGGTCTCGAGGAAGAGCTCGATCGTCAGCTTCTCGGCCTCGCCGCCGACCTTCTCGAGACACTGGTAGATCGGCACCGTGCCGATCGGCACCGGCGAGTTGCGGACGATCCACTCGCGGGTCTCGTGGATCTGCTTGCCGGTCGACAGGTCCATGACCGTGTCGGCGCCCCAGCGGGTCGACCAGCGCAGCTTGTCGACCTCCTCGCCGATCGACGAGCTGACCGCCGAGTTGCCGATGTTGGCGTTGATCTTCACCAGGAAGTTGCGGCCGATGATCATCGGCTCGCTCTCGGGGTGGTTGATGTTGGCCGGGATGATCGCGCGCCCGCACGCGACCTCGTCGCGCACGAAGGTCGCGTCGACGCCCTCGCGGATCGCGATGAACTGCATCTCCTCGGTGATCTGGCCGAGGCGGGCGTAGTGCATCTGGGTGCGGTTGCCGTCGTCACCCTCGCGCAGGCGGCGATCGATCCACGCCTTGCGCAGCTTGGGCAGGCCGACGTGCAGGTCGTGGTTGACCGGGCCCGAGGTGTCGTAGACGTCGAACGGCGGCTCACCCCCGGCGAGGTGGATGCGGCGCACCGGCACCCGCACGCCGTCCTGCTCGACGTAGACCTTCTCCGACGCGGGCAGCCCCTCGATCGGCGCCAGGTCCGCGACCGGGTCGGTGGTCACCTGCGGCAGCGGGCGCTTGGCGCCGTTGCCGTTGCCGTTGCCGTTGCCGTTGCCGTTGCCGTTGCCATTCCCGTTCGTCGAACGGATCTCGTCGTTGCTCATCGTGACTCGCTTTCCTTCGCCGGCATTACCCGGAGCAGGTTCAGGGGTCGCACGCCCGATATGTGACGGTCGTGCCTCTCAGCCGTGTGGGCTCCCCCAGCTATGTGTCCGGAAGGTTCGGTCGAGCCGGCACCTTATCGCAGGCGTCCTCGATTGCAACCCTCGCCTCCCCGCTTCGCGGCGCGCACGCGGCTACGCACCTGCGCGCCGCGCTACATCGTGTAGGTCAGCGTGTACGCGCCGCAGGCGCTCTGGTAGCCGTCAACGACCAGCCAGAACAGCCCGGGGCCGGTGACGCTGGCGCCGGTGAAGCTCGACTGCAGCCCGCTGCCGCATCCGGCCGCGTCGTCGCTGCACGCGAGGTCGGTCCCGCTGCCGGCGGCGTGCAGGTACACCACCGAATCCCAGGTGGTGCCGGCGCAAGTGTTCGCGCCGACCGTCCGGGTCTCGGACGGACACATGGTGAAGAAGTAGCCCTGGTCGGGCGCGGTGTTGACCCGGCAGCTGCCATCGCTGCGGTCGACCGCGCCGCAGGTGGTGCCGGTCTGGCTGCCGCTGCCGGCCACGATCGGCGTGCCGGCCCGACCGCCGCGGGTGTAGTGGAGCACCAGCGCGCCGGTGGTGTCGGCGCTCGAGGATTGATCGACCACCAGGCAGTACGAGCCCGCCGCGAGCTGAGCGGCGAGCTGGCTCTGGACGCCGGCGCAGGCGCCGGCGTCGTCGTCGCAGCTCGGGGTGCCGCCGCGGGTCGGACACGCGCCGCTGTAGATGCGGAGCACGCTGTTGAAGCTCGAGCCGAAGGTGTCGAAGTAGACCGCCTCGGCGGCCGGCAGCGTGAACCGGTAGAAGACGTCGCGTCCGCCGGTGCCGCCACAGCTCACCCCGGCGTTGCTGTCGTCGTCGCGCGCCGCCGACAGGTCGACCGTGAACGTGCCGGCGGCCGAGATGTCGACCGCGCCGGCGGCGGCGTCGTTGATCGGGCAGCTCACGTCGGCGCCGTTGCAGTCCTGATCGACGCCATCGCCACAGACCTCGGCGGTCGCGCTGCCGGCGGCGGCGTCGCAGGTCACGCCGGTGCCAGCCGGGTTGCACACGTTCTGGCCGGTGCGGCGGCACTGGCCGACCCCGACCGCGCAGTCGGCGCCGACCGCGAAGCCGTCGTCGGCCCCGCCCCGACAGTCGTCGTCGGCCCCGTTGCAGGTCTCGACCGTCGAGGTGGTCGCGTCGCTGCAGACGGCGGTGCCGTCGGCCGCGCACATCATCGTGCCCTCGCTGCAGGCGTCGGTGTCGGCGCCATCGCACGACCCGCCGAGCCCGAGGCCCTCGTCCATCATCGTGTCGCAGTCGTCATCGGCTCCGTTGCAGGTCTCGACGGCATCGCCGGTGACATCTCCGCAGACCGTGCCGCCCCCGAGCGGGGCGCACATCATCATGCCCTCGCGGCACTGGTCGAGATCGGGGCCATCGCACAGCGCGCCGATCCCGAACTCCTCGTCCATGGCGCCGTCGCAGTCGTCGTCGGCGCCGTTGCAGACCTCGGTTGCCATCACGCAGGCGTCGGGCGCGAGCGCGTCGGGCGCGTCCGTCGGGTCGACCGCGTCGTCGGCGGCGTCGGCCGGGACCTCCATCGCGTCGGGAGCGACCAGGTCGGCGTTGGCGCACGCGCTCACCAGCGCGCAACAGATCACGGCCAGGAACAGTACTGCGAGGCCCCTCATCGTGCGCATCCATACCAAAGGGCCCGGCAGGGGTGGGAGCTAATCGCTCCCGCCCCCCCGGAACCTGGCGCGCTACCGGGTGGGCAGCGGCACGCTGGGCAGCTTGGTCTGCCAGGCGCCACGCCCCATGGTCCCGACCGTCAGCGTGCGGTCGCGCGCGTCCCAGTCGAGGTCGAACACCGGCGCGTTCGGCAGGTTCGAGCCGAGCTCGAACCAGAGGGTGTTGGCGACCGGGCGCCCGAACGCGACCAGGGTCACCGACACGCCGGTGAAGCCGCCGACCATCACGTAGTCGAGGAACGGCGCCAGCCGGGCGACCACCACGGTGCGCAGGCCGGCGTCGGTCAGGTTGCCGGTGACGTCGAGCCAGCTCGCGCCGGCATCGGTGGTCGCGTAGACGTGGTCGGCGCCCAGCACGTAGGCGGTCGCCCAGTCAGCCGGCGCCAGCGCGAGGTCGCGGACCTCGCCGCCGGGGAACGGCGTCAGGGTCGGGACCGCCGGGACCCCCGCGGTGGTCCGCACCAGCACCTGGTTGGCGGCGCCGTACCAGAGGACCTCGGGGTTGGCGACGCCGCGCTTGGTGCCGCCGTACGCGATCGCGTTCTGGAACCGCGGCATGCCGGGCCCGACCTTGCCCACCGTGTCGCCCTGATCGGCGCTCTCGAACACGCCGTTGCTGCCGCCGATCACGAGCCGGCGCGGCTCGATCACGTTGAGCTCGACCGGGGTGGTGAAGCTGCCGATCAGCTGCTCGCTGCCCTCGACCGGCGACAGCGTCGGCTGGACCTCCTCGACGAAGTTGCCGGTCGCGTCCCAGATCGACCGCGACGCGATCGCCAGGTTGGGATAGGCGCTGTAGCGGATCGACTGACCACTGGCGGCCAGGGTCACGTCGTCGACCGCGACGTCGCCGCCGTCGCCCTGGGTGTAGTCGGTCCAGGTCAGGTCGCCCGCCGGCTGCATCGGCGTGCCGACGTCCTGGGCGCCGCCGATCACCGTCTTCGACACCCGGTCGTAGGCGACGTTGTGCAGCTCCGTGATCTGCAGATCGCCACACATCGAGATCCAGTCGCCGGTGTTGTCGCGCGGCGAGGTGCGCCGGTAGATGCCGCCGTCGTCGGTCTCGATCAGGTCACCGGCCGCGTCGAACACCAGCTCGCGTGAGTCGGCGTGCGGTGCGCTGGTCGAGGCGGTGCCACCGCCCGGGATCTCGGCGATGTCGTTGCGGTGGGTGAGGTGCTGCCACTGCGCCGACGGCACCAGGCCGGTGCCGTCGACCCGGGCGTCGCCGCGGAAGATCCGGCCCGAGTAGTTCTCGGCGCCGAGGAAGTTGAGGACCTCGCCCCAGAAGTTGAGATCCTGGCGATCGCCGCCCACGTAGACCACGTCCTTCTGGGTCGGATCGGCCTGGATCGACAGGTGGATCGAGCCCTGGCCGCCGGGCCGGCGGATGCCGCCGAACGGGCTGGGCGCGCCGCCGTTGGACTTGGCCTTCGGGTTCATGCCGGTGACCAGGCGCCAGGTGCCGCCGCCGGTGTAGGTGCCCGCGGCGCTCGCCTCGTACAGCGAGAAGTGATCGGCGTCGATCTCGATGACGATGTAGACGCCGCCGGCCTCGGGCAGCCCGCCGAGATCGCGGACCTCGACCTGCAGGCCGGTGATGAGCCCGTGACCGGGCGAGGTGATCTGGAGCCCCCAGCCGTCGGGCACCACGGCCTCGACCGGGAGGAAGCCGCTCTCGGGCGTGAACGGCAGCTCCATCGGGTGCCACGCCGCGCCCTCGCCGGGATCGATGAAGCCGACGTAGCCGAGCAGGCCGTAGCGGGTGACCGCGACGAACAGCCGGCCGTCGACGCCGACGTCCATCTCGGCGTTGCTCAGGCCGAAATCGGCGAGCAGCCGCGCCAGCTCGGGATCGGTCGAGCCGATCTCGGTCCAGGTCGCACCGGTGTCGTTGCTGCGGTAGAGGCCGCCCTGGGCGACCACGTACAGCCGCGCCGGGTCGGCTGGATCGCCGACCAGATCGTAGGTGTCGACGGTCGGGATCGCGGCCACCTGGGTCCAGGTCGCGCCACCGTCGACGCTGCGCATCACGCCGCCCGGATCGAACGCGCCCTGCATGCTCGAGGTCGCGACCACCAGCACCTTGCCGCGCGCGGCGACGCCGAGGATCGTGCGACCGGTGACCAGCGGGTCGGTGATGCGCTGCCAGTCGCGACCGCCGTTGCGGGTCACCAGCACGCCGTCGAGCAGGCCGCTCTGGCCGTAGCTCGACACGTTGCCGAGCCCGGCGACCAGGGTCCGAGCGTTGCGGTCGGTCGGATCCAGATCGATCGCGCTGACCGACAGCGACGGCAGGTGATCGGTGAGCGGGCGCCAGCTCGGGTTGGCCGCGCGCGCGGTGCTGGTCTCCCAGATGCCGCCGTTGACGGTGGCGATCCACATGCGGTCGGGGTTGGTCGGGTGCGGGACCGCGACGTGAACCGCGCCGGCGACCCGGTTGTCGGGCGCCACGTTCTCGGACTGACCGTCACGGATGCCGGCCGGGCCGACCGCCTTCCACAGCGAGCCACCGATCGGCAGGAGCGGCGCCTTCGCCCGCGCCTTCGTGAACCGCGGATCGCGCTCGATCGAGGCGGTCTCCGTGGGCGGCTCGACGCCGGGGGGGACGGAGATCGACACACCGGCGCCGCGCTCGTCGGCACACCCGGCGAGGGTGGACGCGAGGATGGAGGCGGACACGGTGGCCCAGAGGGAAGCCGAGACGGTGAGGCGGGACATGAGGCTCCGAGGTGAGTGGGGGTGCCCCACCCTGCGCGCATCACGCGCGCGGGGCGCACGACAAAGGGCGGCAGACCCCGGCGACAACAGGTCCACGTTGCACGCGGTCACATGGTACGAAGCCAACCTTGGTTTCATCAGACGTCTTCGCCCGGAGTGATCGATGACCGACCAGCCCAAGCATCTCAACGTCGTCGGCAATCCGGCGGCCGACCCCGCCCCCCTCGACCTGAGCGAGGCCGAGCTCGAAGACGGCATCCGCCGGCTCAAGACCGAGCGCAACGCCGTCATCCTGGCCCACTACTACCAGGAGTCGGAGATCCAGGATCTCGCCGATTTCGTCGGTGACTCGTTGCAGCTCTCGCAGGCAGCCGCCAAGACCCAGGCCGACGTGATCGCGTTCTGTGGCGTCCACTTCATGGCGGAGACCGCCAAGATCCTCAACCCGAACAAGATCGTGGTCGTGCCCGACCTCGACGCGGGCTGCTCGCTGGCCGACGGCTGCCCGGCGCCCGTGTTCGAGCGCTGGCTCGCGGGTTACCCCGACCACACCGTCGTCACCTACATCAACTGCTCGGCCGAGGTGAAGGCCCTGTCCGACGTGATCTGCACGTCGTCGAACGCGGTCAAGATCGTCAAGGCGCTCGGCGATCAGAAGATCGTCTTCGCGCCCGACAAGTACCTCGGCGCCTTCGTGAAGAAGCAGTCGGGCCGCGACGACATCGTGCTGTGGCAGGGCACCTGCATCGTCCACGAGACCTTCAGCGAGAAGCGCCTGATCGCGCTGATGGTGCAGCATCCGGAGGCCGAGGTCATCGCGCACCCCGAGTGCCCGCCGACCATCCTCCGCCACGCCGCGCACATCGCGTCGACGTCGGGGCTCATCAGCTACGCGAAGCACAGCCCGAAGCAGCAGTTCATCGTCGCGACCGAGGCCGGCATCCTCCACAAGATGCAGGCGGAGGCCCCCGGCAAGCTGCTCATCCCGGCGCCGCCCGAGGACGAGAGCTGCGCGTGCAACCTGTGCCCGTACATGCGCAAGAACACGCTCGAGAAGCTCTACCTGGCGCTGCGCGATCTGCAGCCGCAGGTCGACGTGCCCGAGCCGGTGCGGGTGCGGGCGCTCAAGCCGATCGAGCGCATGCTGGAGATGAGCATCTGAGGCGCGCGGTGCTCGCCGCCGCGGTCGTTGCCGCCTGTGGGCGGGGCGAGCTGCCGCGCGAGCTGCCGCCGGTCACCGGCGACGCGGCGCCGGTCGCGCCCGATGCCGGCGGCGCCGACGCGCCGGGCACCGACGCCGCCGAGACCGTCCGGATCCCGGACGACTCGCACCAGCTGGTCACGGCGGTCGTCGCGGACTGGGACAGCCCCACTGCCGAGCTGCGCCGGTGGCAGCGGGAGCAAGCCGGCGCCCCGTGGCGGCCGGCCGGCCGCCCGTGGACCGCGGTGATCGGCCAGGGCGCGGCGTGGGGCCAGGGCCTCCACGGCGACGGCGCGCCCGGCCGGCCGGGTCCGCGCAAGCGCGAGGGCGACCGCCGCAGCCCGGCCGGCCTGTTCACGATCGGGCCGGCGTTCGGCTACGCCGCGGCGCCACCGACGGGCACCCGGGTCGCGTACACCGCGGTCGATGCCAGCTGGCAGTGCGTCGACGACCCGGCCTCGGCCCACTACAACCGGGTCCTCGACCAGCGCACCGTCACGCCCGACTGGAGCTCGGCCGAGGCGATGCGCCGCCGCGACGCGCTCTACACGTGGGTGGTCGCGATCCGCCACAACCAGGCGGCGACGCCCGGCGGTGGCAGCTGCATCTTCTTGCACGTCTGGCGCGACGCGGGGCACCCGACCGTCGGCTGCACCGCGATGGCCGAGGCCGACCTGGTGCGCTTGCTCGCCGCGCTCGATCCGGCTGCGCACCCGGTCTTGGCGCTGTTGCCAGCGGCCGAGTACGCGGCGCTGGCGCCCGCGTGGGGCCTGCCGATCATCCGGTAGCCGCAATCAGCGGCGGATCACGAGCAGGGATCGCCAGCGACCCGGCCGCCGCCCTCGAGCGGCATGCCGCCCATCGGCCGATCGCGCAGCGCGGCGTTGATCGCTTCGATCCGCGTGTCGCGCGCGTCGCCGAGCTTGGGCTTGGTGCCGGCGAAGCCGACCGGCACCAGCCGCTTGCAGTCCACGCCGTGCGCGACGAGCCAGCGGGTCACCGCCAGCGCGCGCTGCGCGGTGAGCGCCTGGCCCCCGTCCAGGTCGCCCGCGCTGGCGACGTGGCCCTCGATGCGCATGGCCGTGATGTACGACTTGTCCTCGAGGTAGGCCTGGATCGTCACCAGCCCCGCCTCGGCGCCGGCCGCGAGGTCGGCGGTCCCATCGGCGAACGCGATCGGTGACGGCAGCACCAGGCTGTGCCCGTCGAGCTCGCACGAGGTCGGCCGGGTCACCGCCGGTGCCGCGCCGGCGGGTGCGGCGACCGCCGGCGCGTCGCCGGTCGACACCGGCTCGGGGATCGTCGAGCCCGACGACTGCTTGTCACCACAGGCGGCGAGCGCGACCACGATCAGCAACGACCCCAGCTGGTTCAATGCCGATCACCCTAACACGGGCGGTCAGTGGCCCTTGCCGTGGCCCTTGCCGTGGCCCTTGCCATGGCCCTTGCCCTTGCCCTTGCCGTCCTTGCCGTCCTTGCCGTCGCCAGAATCGTACTTCGCATCGAAGCCCCACAGCTCGACCTGCGACCGGCCGCCGCCCGGCACGTTGCCGTAGCGGAACTCGACCGACTTGATCCACCGAGCCTCGCCGGGGAGGTCGATGACGCGGCTGCGCGAGTCCTCGGCGAACACCATCCGCACCTCGGGCGACCAGGTGCTGCCGTCGCCGAAGGTGATCACCATGTCGTGGAGCTGGACCGCCGAGTGCTCGACGACGAGCGCGACCGCGACGAAGCGGCCGTCCTTCTTGCCGACCTTGATGACGTCACGATCGGCCTTGCTGTCGACCGTGCGCTCGCCGAGCTTGTCCCAGTTGCTGGTCTTGTCGAACTTGCGGTCCGACTTGTCGTCCCGCTTCTCCTCGTGCTTGTCCGGCATGTGACCGGGCGGGGGCGGCGGTGGGGACGCGACCACCGGCGGCGGGGTGGACGGGGCCGGCGGCGGCGGGGCCGGCGGCGGCGGCGGGGCCGGCGGCGGCGACTCGATGGGGGCGCTCGACACCGGCGGTCCCGCGGGCTGATACGGGCGGGCCGGCTGGCTCTGGACGGCACAGGCGGCGAGCAAGGACGAAGCTAGCGCAACGGATATGAGAGTTCGCATTGGTGGAGTGGACGGTACACCCGTGGTGGGGCTTCAACCGGCGCGACCACTCCCGTCATCTTTCGGTCGGTTCCTGGCACGTGTCATCCAGACGCGAACCCGTCGGCGAGCGGTTCTGCGCGGTTGTCCGCTGGCCAGACGATTGCTACCCGATTCTCACGCATGCGCCACCTCCCGCTCGCGGTGTCCTTGATCGTCGCCAGCTCGTCCGCCTGTGCGGGGCTGAACCATGCGCCGCCGGCGGATCCGTCGGCCGAGCTCCGCGGGCACACGCGCGAGGGTGTGGCCCCGGCCACGCTGCGTGTGGTCACCTTCAACGTGCACGATCAGGCCGGTGACCTGATCGCGCAGGCGCTGCAGGGCAGCGACGCGCTGGCCGACGCCGACGTGGTGCTGCTGCAGGAGGTGCGCGAGCACCGCGGCTGCAGCGCGGCGTGCGCGGCCGCCGATCGGCTGGGCATGACCTCGATCTATGCGCCCGGCCATGCGGAGGGCCCTGGCACCGAGGGCGTCGCGATCCTGTCGCGCTGGCCGGTGCGCGACCTCGAGATCATCGAGCTGCCGCGCGAGCGCGTGGTGTGGAATTCGGCGCGCCGGGCAGCGGTGGCGGCGACCATCGACACCGCGGCCGGGCCGCTGCGCGTCTTCGCGGTCCACCTCGACAACCGGCTCAACCCGGCCGCGCGGATCCGCCAGCTCGCGCCGGTACTCGCGCGCGCGGCCAGCCACGATGGCGCCGTGCTGGTCGGCGGCGACGTCAACACCAACCCGTTCGTCTGGATCGGACACGTGGTGCCGGTCCCCGCCGGCATCCAGCACCGCCGGCTGGAGCACGCGGTGCGCGCAGCCGGGCTCGACACACCGGTCGCCGGCAGCGGCGCGACCCACCAGTGGCTGCAGATGCGGCTCGACGCGATCTACACGCGCGGCCTGCGGGTGCCTCGGTTCGGCGTCGACGCGGCGGTGCGCATCTCCGATCACCTACCGCTCTGGGCCGAGATCGAGGTCCGCGACCCCGGTGGGGTCGGTCCCGGCGTCGCGCTCGCGCGCTGACGTCGGCAGCCCACGACGATCCGCATGGAGACGTTCGAGAACGCGAGGTCGAGTCGATGGCGCACGGGATCGGCAAGCCGACCCAGGAAGGCGCCATCACCAAGGGCATCGAGGACCTGACGGCACGGCTGCCGTCGAGCACGTGGCTCACCGTCGCCGGCGTGGCGATGGTGGGCTCGCTGGCGCTCACCGATGGGTGCGCAAGAACTCGACGATCGCCTCCCACGTCACCGCGTGGCGCATCGCGGTCGTCGCATCCCAGCTGTTGTGCAGGGCGACGATCGCGCCGGTGCGGTCGAACAGCGCGCTGCCCGAGTGGCCCCAGTAGGTCCAGGCGTCGTGCTTGGCCCGACCGAGGTGTTGCCCGCCGGTGCGAGCGCCAGCGCGGAAGCCGCGGATCGTGCCGGTGGACACGTGCCAGGGCTGGTACCCGGTCGCGGCGCCATCGGGCGTCCGGGTGCCAGGTTGGCCCACGATCGCGACGTCGGCCCCGGGCTTCGGCGCGGCCGCGGCCATCCGGGCCCACGGCAGCTCGGCCGCGCCCGCCAGCGCGACCAGCGCGAGGTCGAGGTCGGCGTCGAGGAAGGTACACACGCCCTGATACGAGCTTCCGTCCGGGAATCGGACAATGACGCGCGCGCCGACGGTGTCGACCACGTGGGCAGCGGTGAGCACGAGGCCGGCCGGGGCGAGGTTGACGCCCGAGCCGCCGCCGAGCTTGACCGTCGCCGGCTGCACCGCGCGGATCGCGGCGCGCCAGGCCGGGTCGGCGATCTCGGCGTCGACCTTGCCCAGGTACCGATTGGTCGGCGGCGCGACCGGCGCGGTCGCCGCGGCCGGCGCCGTGCGGCGGGCCGGCAGCGCCAGGTCGATGCGCGCCCGCGCCGCCGCGAACCCACGCTCGGTCGCGGCGCTGATCGACCACTGACCGGCGATGTAGCGGTGGTAGCGCGCGAGCAGCCCGCGCAGGCGCGCGCCGGCGTTGGCCCGCGCGATCGGGGTGGCGGCGCTCGCGCCGGCGTGGGCCGCGAGCTGCTCGGCGGCCGCGCCGAACCGGGCGAGGTCGGCGCGCAGGGCCCGGTTGCCACCGTCGGCGTCCTGCTGGTACCAGACCACGAAGCGCGGCTCACCGTCGGGCGCGATGCGGGCCGACAGCGCCTGGTATGCGGCCTCGACCGCGGCGGCGAACCGGGTGGCGCCCGGCCCCCGGCCCGGACCGCGGCCGAGCGCGATCGCGACCAGCCAGGCCGGGTCGGGGCCGGGCGCCGCCACGGTCCCGGCCGCCTGGTACTGGGCGAGCACGTGGAGGATGCGCTGGCTGCCGGCGAGCTCGGGCCGCATCGCGGCCTGCCACAGGCCGGTGGTCAGGTTCGCCATCAGCCAGCGCGCGGTCTCGGCCTGATCTTCGCCCGGGCTCTTGACGGCGTACGCGCTGACCGCGTCGACCAGCGGGTCGCCGGCCTGCGCGGCGAGCGCCTCGCGATCGGCGGTGGTGAGCGCGAGCGCCGGGTACCGGTGCGTGCCGGCCACCGCCCCAGCGAACCGCGCGTCATCGCCGGTGAACGCCGCGCGTCCGATCGCGCAGCCCTCGGCGGCGTCGATGTGGTGATAGACCTCGTGGTGAAAGGTGAGCGGCAGCTGGCCGTCGCCGTAGTAGGCCGCGACCACCGCGTCCTTGCCGTTCCACATCCCGTAGAAGAGGTAGCCCTGCTGCGCGCGGTCGTGAGGACGGAAGCCGTCTCCAGTGTTCGACACCAGCGCATCGAACACGCCGACCTGGTGCAGGCCGAGCGCACCGAGCCAGCCCGGCGGATACTTGGCGGCCTCGGCCAGCAAGATCTTGGCGGCCGCGACCCGGCGGGTGGAGGCCAGCTCCGGCATCCGGTCGTACCAGCCGCCCGCCGGCAGCTCGGCCGCGGCGAACACCAGCCGGGTGCCGGTGCGGGCGGCGAAGGCCTCGGTCAGCTGTTCGAGCTCGGTGGCCGCCGGCGCCGCGCCGGCCCGGCGGCTCGAGGAACCCGCGGTGGAGACCAGCGCGGCGGCGACGGCGACAGCGGTGCGGATGGAGTTCATGGTAGCTCGGTGGGCGGGGGGTGGCAGGCGGAAATCCAGCGGCGGCTCGCAACCAGCCCGCTTCGCTCGGCGCAGCGTGCCGCGAACCGCGGCTCCGATCGACGGCGCCCCCGGGCCTGGATTCACGTCTGACGCGGGCCTTACCCGCGCCGCGATGGCGCGCGCCGACACGCCACCGACGGGTTCGGTGGCGCGGCGACGGCGCGCGCGATCCGACCGGCGCACCGCGCTTCGAGATTGACGTCCGCGCGAAAATCCGTAGTGTGCGCGGACCTCACCGGAGGTGGATCGTCATGCGAAGCAAGCTCCTCGTCGATGCTGCGACCGTCCGCGCCTGACCCGCGCGGAGAGTCGACGTTCGCCATGTGACGTTCCATCAGGGTGCCGCGCCGTGCGCGGCCCATCAGGAGAGACATGTCCAAGCCACACCGGCCGCGTGCCGGGGTGGATCCGAAAGATCGCCAGGTCTGCCGCCAGGTCGCCGACGCCGTCGGCTTCTTCCTGGCGGAGAGCGACGACCCCGTCCTCACCGAGCTCTACGTGGTCCAGGTCGACCCCGCGCCGTCCGCGGCCCGGGTCCTGGTCACGCTGGTGCCGGCGCACGACGAGGTCGACGCCGCGCTCGCGCTCGTCCGGCTGCGCGACCATCGCGACGACCTCCGTGAGGAGGTTGCCGCCGAGGTCCACCGCCGGCGCGCGCCCGAGCTGATCTTCCGGATCGCATCCCGCACTGACTGGCCGGGCGTCGTCTGACGCCCACGCGATGGCCGCCGCCGGGCGGCCATCGCCCTTTTCGGCCTCGGCGCCCCGAGGTCGCGGCGTATGCTGCGCCCGGAGGATTCCCATGGCGCGTCGCATCTCGTGGTGGAAGGTCGTCTCGGTGGTGGGGCTCGGCGTGGTGGTCGCGCGGGGCGGCGGGACCTGCAACGGCGGCTGCAAGACCGACGCGGCGCTGCCCGACGAGCAGCTGGCCGGCCACTTCCGCGCGCTGTGCGAGATCGCCGCGGATGGCATCGACGCACCCGAGGCCGGGGTGAAGCACCTGATGCGCTATCACGGCGATCACGGCCCGGCGATGCTCGAAGACTTCGGCGCGACCCTCGTCATCATCGAGCGGATCGACGACGACACCGCGCACGATCGCCGGGCCCGGGCCGCGCGCGACCGGCTGCACGCGCCGCTGGTGGCGTGCCAGGCGACCTGGCAGCAGTTCAGCGAGGCGGTCGAGAACGACCCGGCGGCCAGCCAGCACCTCGAGCGCGGGATGGAGCGGCTCGGCCGCACGCTCGGGATCCTGCTCGGCGAGGACGCCGCGCTGCGGCGGTGGCCGCTCGTGATCGGCGGACGCCTCGACGCCGCGCTGACGCCGCGCCGGTAGCCGGCACCGACGGGCCGGTCAGCTGCCGGCCGGCGTGAACGCGATGGCGCTGTAGGCCACCGCCTCGGCGTGGCCGGGGTTGTGATACGCGTGGCGCTGGTCGCCACGAAAGACCACGACGTCGCCGGGCTCGAGCAAGAACCGCTCGCCAGCGACGTAGAGCTCGACGGTGCCGCGCTCGCACGCCAGGTACTCGCGGGTGCCGGGTGCGTGCGGCACGCCCGGCATGCGGGCGCCGGCCAGCAGCGCCAGGCGCTCGAGGTCGAGCCCGGGCAACGGCTCGGGCAGCAGCTTGCGAACGGTGACCGGCCCGCGCCGTCGCACCGGCAGGTCGGCCGCGCGCAGGTGGCGCACCGGCGTGCGCGGCGAGGCCAGCAGCTCGTCGACCCGGATCTGCAGCGCGGCCGCGACCCGGACCAGCACCGCCAGGGTCGGGTTCGCGGTCCCCGACTCGAGGTGCGACCAGGTCGCGCGCGGGATGCCGGCGACGGTCGCCATCTGCTGCTGTGATAGGCCGCGCGCCTCGCGGATGGCGCGGACGTTGGCTGCCAGGTGATCGCTCTCGGGCTCGCCCATGGTTTGGCCTTCCGCCAAGGGATTGGCACCCATGGTGACATAGTAGCGGCGGCGATGCAGGCTGGGTCCAGGAGGTACTCATGGACACGACCGAAAGATTCGAGCTGCGCGGACGGGCGGCGCTGGTGACCGGAGCCAGCCGGGGCCTGGGTGCGGCGCTGGCGGCGGCGCTGGCGGCGGCCGGGGCCCGGGTGGTGGCGGTCGCGCGCGGCGAGGACGCGCTGCGGGCAACCGTGGCCGCGATCCGCGCCGCCGGCGGCGAGGCCCACGCGATCGTCGCGGACATCGCGGACCAGGAGGCGGTCGCGCGCATCGCCGGGCAGGCCGCGGCCCTGGTCGGGCCGATCGAGGTCGCGATCCACAACGCCAGCACGCTGGGGCCAACCCCGCTGCGGCTGTTGCTCGACACCGACTGCGAGGACCTGGCCGCGGTGCTCGAGACCAACCTGGTCGGCCCGTTCCGGCTGACCAAGCTGCTGGCCGGCGCGATGGTGCTGCGCGGTGAAGGCGTGCTGGTCCACGTCAGCTCGGACGCCGCGGTCGAGCCGTATCCGCACTGGGGCGCGTACGGGGCCTCGAAGGCCGGCCAGGATCACCTCGCGCGGATCCTCGCGGCCGAGCTCGCCGGCACCGGGGTCCGGGTGCTCGCGGTCGACCCAGGCGAGATGGACACCACCATGCACGCGGCCGCGGTGCCGGAGGCCGACCGGTCGACGCTGGCGCGGCCCGAGCTGGTCGCGGCGCGGATCGTCGCGATGATCCGCGAGCCGGGCCGGGCCGCGAGCGGGACCCGGCTGGTCGCGGCCGGCTTCCCGGTGGTGGCGCCGGAGGTGGCGTCGGAGGGGATCGCGGCCGCGCTGGCGCCGGTGGTCGAGGTCGGCGCGTGACCGCCCTCGGAGCCGGCTGGATCGAGCGCGATCAGGTGCGGCTGGTGGTGGTCGACCGCAACCGGCGCGACGCCGGCGCGATCGCGCTGACCGGGTTCGCCGCCCTGCCCGGCCTGCTCGGCCCCGGCGACGTGGTGGTGGTCAACGACGCGGCCACCCTGCCCGCGGCGCTGCGCGGGACCACCGCCGACGGCGCCGCGATCGAGGCGCGGCTGGTGGCGCCGGTGACCTCGGCGCAGGTCGAGGTGGTCCTGCTCGGTGCGGGCGACCACACCACGCCGACCGAGCAGCGGCCGGCGCCACCCGCGCTCGGGATCGGCGATCGCGTGCGGTTCGGAGCCGTTGGCGACGAGCTCGACGCGCGGGTGATCGCGATCAGCGGCCGGCGCGCGACGCTCGCGCTCGATCGCGAGGGCGACGCGCTGTGGCAGGCGCTCTACCGCGCCGGCCGCCCGGTGCAGTACGCGCACCGTCGCGAGCCGCTGCCGCTGTGGGCGGTGCAGACCGCGTACGCGGGACGGCCGTGGGCGTCGGAGATGCCGTCGGCCGGCCGGCCGCTGACGTGGGCGCTGCTGCTCGCGCTCCGGCGTGGTGGGGTCGCGGTCGCGACCCTCACCCACGCGGCCGGGCTGTCGTCGACCGGCGACGCCGCGCTCGATGCCGGCTTGCCGTGGCCGGAGCGCTACGACATCCCGGCGCGCACCGCCGCGCTGGTCAACGGCGCGAGCCGGACCGGCGGCCGGGTGATCGCGGTCGGGACCACCGTGGTGCGTGCGCTCGAGGCCGCGGCGCTCGCGCGCGGCGGGGTGGTGGCCGGGACCGGCGTCGCCGAGCTGGTGATCACCCCCGCGCACGTGCTGCGCGCGGTCGACGGCGTGATCAGCGGGCTGCACGGCCCGACCGAGAGCCACCACCGGCTGCTCCGGGCGTTCGCCACCGAAGCGGCGCTGGCGGCGGCGCTCGCCACCGCGACCGCGGCCGGGCTGCAGGGGCACGAGCTCGGCGACGCGATGCTGATCGCCCCCGACGTGCTGCCGGCGCTCGCGCCGACCGCGACCGTGGCAGACTCGCGCCATGGCGTCCGACGAAGAGATCCTCAGGGCCGCGAACCGGTTCTTCTCCAAGGTCGGTAGCGCGGTGAAACAGGCCGGCGGCGCCGCCAAGCGCGCCGGCCAGCAGGTCACCGGCGTCGGCCGGGGCACCGTCCACGTCGGGGTCGACCGGACCCGTCATCAGCACGGCGGTGACATCTGCGGCAACGTCGCGCTGGTGCTGGCCGAGTCGGTCGAGGCCAAGCGCCTGATCGTGACGCTGCGCGCGACCCAGCGCTCGGTCGACTACCACCGCACCGGCGCCGTCCGCACGGTCGGCACCTCGAACCCGACCCGCTACGAGCAGGTCCAGGAGCTCGCCGGCGCGCGCACCTACGGCAGCGAGAGCTTCCCGTTCACGCTGCCGATCCCGAAGGACACCAGCGATCGCAAGCCGGGCGCGCCGGTCGGACGCATCGGCGACGTCGCCCGCGCGGTGTCGTCGGTGGTCGCGCCGACCACCGGCCCGATCCAGTGGCGGCTCACCGCCACGCTGGTGGTGCCGTGGGGTCGCGACCTCGACCACGGGGTCGATCTGGTCGTCGACTGATCGCGACCGGCCGCGCCCCGCCGCTCGGCCCGCGATCGCGCCCGCCGGCGGATCGGTCAGCGACCGATCGGCTGCCCGGCGTCGTCGATCATGTGATCGAAGGTGAGATCGGCGGTGAGCTGACCGAGCGCGGCGGCGCGCAGCGCGGCGGCGTCGATCGCGGTCAGCCCCTCGACGCCGATCGAGACCTCGGCGACGATGGCATGGACCTGCTCGGTGCACGTCGTCGTGCACGAGGCGCGGGCGGTGGCCTCGGCGGTGGCGCGACAGCTGACCTGATCGACCTGGCCAGCGCAGGTCGCCTCGGCGTCGCTGCGCGCGCTCGCCTCGCAGTACGATGCGCAGTTGCGCGTGGTTGCGGCGAG
Source organism: Kofleriaceae bacterium (assembly GCA_046597055.1). GTDB lineage: Bacteria > Myxococcota_A > Polyangia > Haliangiales > Haliangiaceae > UBA2376. The sequence goes on from JBKJLC010000239.1 coordinate 26,649, forward strand.
CTCGGCGCGGGCGGTGACGCGGGTGACGAGCTGCACAGTCAGCGCCGGGATCGCGCAGCCGGACGGGGTCTGCAGCGACGCGACCGCCGCGCCGAAGCCACCGGCGTACGCGCCATCGTCGTCGATCGCGAGCTCGCCCGCGTAGCGCGCCTCGAACTGGCCGGCCAGGCCGTCGGCGCAGGTCGCCGCCATGCCGGTCAGCACCGCCTGGCCCTCGACGCTGACCGCGAGCGTAGCCTCCTGCGCCGGCGGTCGCGCGGGCGCGCGCGGCGCGCCACTCGGGTCGGTGTCGGCATCGCCGTAGCGCGCGGCGCCGACCACCGCGTCATCGCCGGAGCTCCCATCGTCGCCACCGGTACATGCCGCGGTCGCGGCGAGGATCGTCACGAACAAGGTCGAAGCGAGCGTGAGGTGGTGCTGCATGCCCCGGGACCAAAGCACCCGGCGTGCCGGATGGCCTTGCGCCGACTTGCGCGCACGCAGTCGCTCGCGCCACGACGCCGCTGTCAGCCGGCGAGGCGCGCCCGCGCAGAGAGACGTGCGTGAGGCGTGAGGCGTGCGGGAGGTCGAGCGCTACGCGCCGCGTGCCAGATCCGCGAGCTGCGTCTTCGGATCGAGGTACGCCTTGAGCTTGCCGTAGATGTACTCGCTGGCCTTCTTGCGCCACAGGAAGCCCGGGTCCTCGCCGCGGAACTTGACGGTGGCGGCGTCGATGCGCATCTCGCCATCGATCTTGACCACCAGGTATTTCCCGGCGAACCGCGCCCGATCGGCGTCGGCCCAGGTCACCTTGATGCCATGACGGTTGTGGAGGTACTCGCCCAGGACCGCGAGGCGGGCGCGAACGTCGTCGATCGGCAGCTCGTGCTTGAAGTCGATCTCCATCGGATTCAGCCTACCGTACTCCAAGGCGATGCGTATCCGTCTCGCCGCATCCGGGCGGGCCGGTTGGCCGATCGCCGGTTGCGCCGGCGCTACTTCGCCGGGGCGCCGCGGGCGGCGGCGCGCTCGAGCAGCTGGCGCTGCTCGCCCGACAGACTGGCCTCGCAGCCCTGGAACGCCAGCTGGCTGACCGCGTCAGCGAAGCAGGCGCGCGCGGCGACGCTCCACCGGTCTTCGCGGCAGGCGCGGACCATGCTGTCGCGCATGGGGGCGACCAGGCCTTCGACGCCGTCGCGCAGCTGCGGATCCATCGCCGAGCCCTGGCGGGACAGATCCTCGCGCGCGATCGCGATGAAGCGCGCGCCGACCTGATCGCAGCTGCGCTCGCCGGCCGGCTGCCGCTTGCACCCGGCCAGCGCGACGAGGACGACGAGCACGGACCGGGTGCGCACGTCGCGTGTTATCGACGGCTGCGTGGTGACTGTCAAGGAAGCCGGGACGTAGGATGGGCCATGATCCCGGCGCGCGCGTGGCTCGCCCTGGCGCTGGTCGTCGCGCTGGCGCACACCGCGATCCTCGTCGGAGGCGACACCTTCGCCGACCTGGGATGGCTCGGCGAGATCGCGCCGGCGCGGCACGCTGCCGGTGACGCGATCGCCAGCGGTCGGCTGCCGGCCTGGTGGGACCACGCGGGCTTCGGCGTGCCCCTGCTCGCGGAGCCACGCCATGGCGCGCTGTACCCGCCGACCTGGCTGGCCGCCGCGGGCGGACCGGCGCTCGACCTGATCGCGATCGCGCACCTGTGGCTGCTCGCGGTCGGGGTCGCCGCGCTCGCTCGGCGGCTCGGCGCCGATGCCGCGGCCGCGCTGGTCGCCGGCGCGTGTGCCGCGCTCGCCGGCGTGACGACCGGATCGCTGGTCGGCGGCGCGCTGTTCGCGGTCGCGTGGACGCCGTGGTGCGCGAGCGCGGCGCTGGCGATCGCCGCGGCGGCGCCGGGCCCGGCCGGACGCGCGGCGCGGTCACGGGCCGGGCTCGGGCTCGCGCTGGCGACCGCGGCGTGCGCGCTGGCCGGCGCACCCGAGGTCCTGGCGGCGTCGGTGGTGCTGGTCCCGCTGATCGCGGGCGCGCGCGATCGGGGCGGCGCGGCCGCGGCGTGGGCCGCGGTGAGCGCGGTCGCCGGCCTCCTGCTCGCGGCGATGCAGCTCGGCCCCGCGCTCCTGCAGGCCGCGTCCGGACATGCCGCCGGCGCCGAACCGCTGGCGCCCGGGCTGCGGCTGCTCGAGCTGCTCGCGCCCGGGGTGACGCCCCCGCCGACGCACGGCGTGGCCAGCCTGACCGGCGGCGCGGCCGTGATCGCGCTGGCGGCGCTGGCGCGGACCCGCTGGCTGGTGGTGCCAGCCGCGCTGGTGATCGCGAGCGCGTTCGTGCCCGCGCTGGCCGCGGTGGCGTGGGTGTGGCTGGCCGCCCTCGGCGGTGTGGGGCTGGGCCGGGTCGCCGCCGCCGACCGCCTCGATCGCCGGACGCTGGTGGTCGCGGCCACGGTGCTCGCCGCGATGGCGACCGCGCTCGCCGCCGCGGCGCTGGCCCGGTATCCGCTGGCCGCGGCGCTCGATGCCCGCGGACTCGATGGTGCGGCGCTGGTGGAGCGCGGGCTCGCGCGGGGCACGTTCGCGATCGGCTTCGCGATGGGCGCGGTCGCGCTCGCGCTCGGCGCCGCTCGGCGCGCCGACGGGCGGCTGGCGGCGCTGGCCGGCCTGCTGGTGGTCGCCCAGGTCGCGCTCGGCGGCCGCGCCGCGGTCGACCGAATGCCGCGACCGAGCCAACCACCGGCGCTGCTGGCGGCGCTGGCCGACCGCGAGCGGCCGGTGCGCGTGCTGCGCAACGTCGCCGGACCGCCGCACGCGAAGACCGAGCGCCGCGATCGCGGCGGCGACGCGGCGGCCGCGGTGGCCCGCGCAGCGGCCGCCAGCGCGGCCGCCTGGGGAATCGCCGCGGTGCCCGGCACCGATCCAGCCCGGCAGGCGGCCGAAGATCGACTGCCGGCGGCGACCGCCGCGGTCGCGGCCCGGCTGATCGATCGGCTGGCCGTGCCGGTGGCGATCGTGCCCCGATCGATCGTGGGCGCGGCCAACGCCCCGGTGCTGGCCGAGCTCGGCGCCGAGGCGCTGCTCGACACCGGCGCCCGGCGCCCACCCGCCTTCTGGGCCGAGCGCTGGCGCCACCTCGACGACGACGAGGCGCTGCAGGCCCTGGCCCCACCGCCGGGCCAGTCGGCCGAGCCGCTCGGCGCGGTGATCATCGCCGGCATCGGCGACGACGGCGGCACCGCCGGCGCGCAGCCGCCGCCCCCGCGCGCGTGCGCCCTGCGCCGACACCATCCCGCGGCGCTGACGCTCACCTGCGACGTCACCGCCGACGGCTACGCCATCGTGCTCGACGCCTGGGCCCCCGGCTGGAGCGCGGTGGTCGACGGCCGCCCTCGCGCGGTCGAGCGCGCCGACCTGATCGCGCGCGCGGTGCGCGTGACCGCGGGCGCCCGCACGATCGCGCTGACCTACACCCCGCCGGGCTGGTGGATGGGCGTGGCGATCTCGGCGCTGACCGCCGTGAACCTGGGGTTGCTCGGGTGGCTGCTGCGCCGGCGCGCGCGCCGCGGCGCGTGACGAAACCGGGGGGCTACCCCGGGAAGAGCACGGTGCCGACCGAGCCGGGCTCGGCGAGCTCGCGCTGAAGATCGCCGGGGCCGACCGCGCCGACGATGTGGATCGCGCCGACCCGGCCGTCGGCGAGGGCCGCGATCGATTCCTCGAGCTTGGGGATCATGCCGCCGGTGACGGTGCCGTCCGCGATCGCGGCCTGAGCCTGGGTGACCGTGAGCTGGCGCAGGCGCGAGCTCGGGTCCTTGACGTCGAGGAGGACGCCGGGGGTCGAGGTCACCAGCATCAGCGACGAGGCGTCGAGCGCGCTGGCGAGCTGGTTGGCCACGACGTCGGCGTTCACGTTGAGGACCTGGCCGTGCTCGTCGGCGGCCAGGCAGGCGAGGACGGGCACGTAGCCGGCGAACGCGAGGAGCTCGAGCAGCTCGCGGTTGAAGCCGGTGATGTCGCCGACCAGGCCGAAGTCGATCGGGTCGGCGCCGCCGCCGGACACGACCCGGGGCGGGCGACGGACGCCGCGGACCGCCGCGCTCGAGGCGCCGTGGAGGCCGACCGGGCGCGCCCCGGCCGCCATGAGCTGGCTGCACAGGTCGACGTTGACCTTGCCGGCGACCACCATCTTCATCACGTCGAGCGTGGGCGCGTCGGTGATCCGGCGGCCGCCGACGATGTTGGGCTCGAGGCCGAGCGACTTCTGGAGCGACGTGGCCTGGGGCCCGCCGCCATGGACGACCAGCACCCGGGCACCGCCGGCGGTGAGCGCGGCGATGTCGCCGGCGACCGCGGCCCCGACCGGGCCACCGACCACCTCGCCGCCCAGCTTGACGATGATCGGACGCCGCGCGATCAGCGTCGCCGCGCGCCGGGTCACGGCCAGCCTCCCGGATCCTCGAGCGACAGCCGTTCGTCGATCCCGAGCACCAGGTTCATGTTCTGGATCGCCTGACCGGCGCCGCCCTTGATCAGGTTGTCGGCCGCGCTGAAGCACACGACCGTCCGCTTCCCGGACACGACCTCGCCGACCGCGAAGCCGACCTCGGCGTAGTTGGAGCCGGCCACCGCCGCGACCTCGGGCAGCCGGGTGGTGGGCCGGCGCACGAACGGCTCGTGGGCGTAGGTCTCGTCGTAGAGCGCCGCCAGCCGCGGGGCGTCGACCGCGTCGGCCGGCAGCTCGAGGTACACGGTCACGAAGATGCCGCGCGACAGCGGCGCCGACACCGGCGTGAACCGCAGCTCGACGCCGGTCGCGCCCGCCGACGCCAAGGTCTCGAGGATCTCCGGGGTGTGCTGGTGGACCAGCGGCTTGTAGGTCTTGAGGTTGACCGCGCGCACCGGGTGGTGCGTGCCCTCCTGGGCGGCCGCGCCCGACCCCGACGAGCCGGTGATGCCGACCACGTGCGCGGTGACGCCGTTCAGCAGGCCGGCCTTGGCCAGCGGCAGGAGCGCGAGCTCGATCGTGGTCGCGAAGCAGCCGGGCGACGCGATGTACTTCGACGCCTTGATCTGGGCCCGGTTGAGCTCGGGCAGGCCGTACACGAACGAGGGCAGCAGGTCGGGCACCGGGTGCGGGTTGCCGTAGTACCTGGCGTATGCGGCGGCGTCCTTGAGCCGGAAGTCGCCTGACATGTCGACGATCTTGACGCCGAGCTCGACCAGCTCGGGCACCTTGGCCGCGGTCACCTTGTGCGGCAGCGCCAGCAGCGCGACGTCGCAGCCCTTGGCGGCCTCGCGCGGCGAGATGTCCTCGAACGTCAGCTGGGTCAACCCGGTCAGGTGCGGATGCGCGTGCCACACCGGCTTGCCGACGTGGTCGATCGACGCGACCCGCACGCACTCGACCTCGGGGTGGATCAGCAGCCGCCGCAACATCTCGCCGGCCCCGTAGCCGCTTCCGCCGATGATCGCTGCCTTGAACCTACGTCCGCTCATGTGAGGTCGGTTCTACCGCGCTCCGGGCGGGGGGAACAGCATCCAGAGCCACCCGATGGTTGCGCACCCCACCGGCCCGCGACGCCGGCCCGGTCCGCGCACCCGCTTCGGCTTTCGGACCGCGTGCGGTAGGTTCGCGGGATGTCGGACGCTCCCCTCCTCGACCGCGCGCTCGCCGCCGCCGACCACCGCGCGGCCGAGCTGCTCCCGCTCTTGCGCCGCTGGGTCGAGATCAACTCGTACACCGGCAACGTCGACGGTTGTAACCGCGTCGCCGACCGCCTGCTCGAGGGCTTCGCCCTGCCCGGGCTCACCGCCGAGCGCGTCGCCGGCGGCGGCGCCGGGGTCGGCGATCACCTGGTGTGGCGCACCCCGGCGTGGGACGCCCACCCCGACCAGCGGCTGGTGCTGATCGGCCACCACGACACCGTGTTCCCGCCCGGCACGTTCGAGGTGTGGGACCAGACGCCGGACCGCCTGCGCGGCCCCGGGGTGCTCGACATGAAGGGCGGTCTGGCCACCATCCGCACCGCGATCGCGGCGCTGGCCGACGCCGGCGCACTCGCCGACCTGCCGCTGGCGATCGTCTCGGTCGCCGACGAGGAGACCGGGTCGTCGCACTCGCGGACCACGCTCGAGGCGGTCGCGCGCGGCGCCCAGGCCGCGCTGGTGTTCGAGTCGGGGCGCGCCACCGATGCGCTGGTCACCAGCCGCAAGGGCACCGGCAAGGTCACCGCGTCCGTGGTCGGCAAGGCCGCCCACGCCGGCAACAACCTCAAGGACGGCATCAACGCGGTGTGGGCGATCGCCCGCTTCGTCGACGGGGCCCAGCGCCTGACCGACTGGGACAAGGGCGTCACCGTCAACGTCGGCCTCATCAGCGGCGGGTCGAGCGCCAACACCGTGCCCGAGCACGCCAGCTGCCAGCTCGACTTCCGCTACGTGCACGGCGTCGACGGCCTCGAGCTGATGGCGGCGTTCGAGCGGCTCGGCGGCGTGATCGGCGCCGAGCTCGGCGCCCAGTTCGGGTTCGAGGGCGGCATCCGGCGCGCCCCGCTCGAGCGCACCGAGGCCTCGGTCGCGCTGCTCCACCGCTACGAGGCGTGCGCGCTCGCCGAGGGCCTGGCCGGCGGCGAGGCCCCGCTGCAGGGCGGCGGCTCCGACGCCAACACGGTCAGCTCGATCGGCGTGCCCGCGATCGACGCGCTGGGCCCGCGCGGCCGCGGCTTCCACACCCACGACGAGTACATCGAGCTGCCGACGCTGGCCCAGCGCACGCGCGCGCTGGTCCGGTTCCTGTGCGGGTGGCCGACGTGATCGCGGCCGGCCGCATCCT
>JBKJLC010000013.1:0-78116 GCA_046597055.1 Kofleriaceae bacterium
GACCCGTGCTCGACGGAGATGCCTCTCGTGCGACAGCCCGTACCGTGCGTCCTGTGTCCATCCACCAGTTGACCTGGGCGCAGCCGGTCGCGAAGCGCCGGGTGTCGAAGGGCACCCGGCAGCCCGTCGGAGCGGCGTGCGACTCCTTGCCGCGCTGCCCTTCGACGCGGCGCCTTCGGCGCCGGCGCAGGGCCACCGGGAAAGGGTGAGCGCTTCCGATCACATGGAGAGTCGTGATCAATCCTGAGCGCTGCCAGGCAGACCGTCGAGGTCACGTGCTGCGCCTCGCCGCGCTACCTTCGACACGGCGCTTCGCCCCAGCGCAGGGACACCGCGGGAAAACGAGCGCCTTCGCGCAGCCGTCGTCGCCGGGAGCGGGCCATCCTGCGATCAGGACGACACGGCCGCGCGTGCGCGGTGACGGTCACCTCGCGACCAGCGACGCGGCCAGGCGCGCCTGCGCGCGCGCGGCGATCGGCCCGGCCAGCGCCTCGGCCAGCGCCAGGCCGACCTCGGCCAGCCCGCGCGGCGCCAGCCGATCCCACAGCGCGGCGTGGACGAGGATCACCGCGCCGTCATCGCGCACCGCGGCCGCGCCGGGGTCGCCCCAGGCCACTCGCGCGGTGGCGAGCTCGGCGCGCACCGCATCGGCCAGCGGCGCGGCGACCGCGTCGACGATCAGCTCGGCCAGCGCGACCAGCAGCGCGGCCGGCAGCGACTGGCCGACCACCGGGCTGGTCACCGGCGGCAGCGGGGTGAGCCCCGCGCGCAGCTCGCCGGCGCCGGTCAGCTCGGCGAGCCGCGCCCACGGCGCGCCGCCCAGCCAGACCTCGGCGGCCCAGCCCTGGTCGGTGCGCACCAGCCGGCGCACGCCGCCACCGGCCGGGTAGACCTCGGCGCCGATCCACACCCGCTCGAGCTGGTCGCGGAGCTGGGCCACCACGCCGGGACCGACGCGCACCCGCTCGAACGGCGCCGGCACGAAGTCGACCGCGACCGGCGTCATGCGCGCAGCGGTCGCCCGCGCCAGCGCGTCGGCCGTGAAGGTCGCCTCGTCGCCGAGCGGACGGAACGATTGCCCGAGCGCCTGCCACAGCGCCGCGGTCGGATACGGGCCCGCGTAGCGGAGGGCGTCGACGCCGGCGCGCTCGGCCAGCAGCGCGATCAGGTTCAGGATCGTGCTGCCGGCGCCGCCGGGGAGCCGCGCCGGATGCTCGATCGGCGGGATCTGCGTCGGGTGGGCCCAGGTGACCGCGCCCATCGTGGTCCGCCCACCGCCGGCGACCGAGACCGCGTGGGCCCGGCCGAACAGGAGGTGCGACATGGTGTCGCCCTCGACCGTGACCCGGCCGTCCCCGGCCGGCGGCCATCCGACCTCGAGCCCGACCAGGCCGTCGCCGTCCCACGCCAGGGTCGCGTGCACGACGCCGCCTCGGTCGATCACCCGGCCGAGGTGCGCACCATCGAGCTCCAGCCGGGTGCCGTGGTCGCGGCGGGTCGAGCGAGCGGTCACCGATGACTCCGAGAAGGCGGGCTCACGCGACGGGCGCGCGAGCAGGTTCAGCTGGAATCCGGCGCGGACGCGTGAGGGTCCGTCGCCGAAAGTGCCCGAACGTAGCATGCGAGCCGGCTTGCGCCGCCGCGGCACCCGCTGGCATGGTCGGGCCCCTCGTTCCGGGAGCACCTTCATGAAGCTAGGCATCGTCAAGGAGATCCGACCGGACGAGCGCCGGGTCGCGGCCTCGCCCGCGACCGTGACCCGCTGGGTCAAGGCCGGCTGGCAGGTCGTCGTCGAGAGCGGCGCGGGTGATGGCTCGAGCTTCCCCGACCGCCTCTACACCGACGCCGGCGCGACCGTCATCGGCGCCGCCGCCGAGGTGTGGGCCACCGCCGACGTGATCGTCAAGGTGCGGCCGCCGTCGGAGTCCGAGGCCGACCGCGCGCGCGACGGCCAGACCGTCATCTCGTTCCTGTTCCCGGCCCAAAACCCCGAGCTGCTCGACCGGCTGGTCGCGCGCAAGGCGACCGCGCTGGCGATCGACTGCATCCCGCGCATCAGCCGCGCCCAGAAGGTCGACGCGCTGTCGTCGATGGCGAACATCGCCGGCTACCGCGCGGTGGTCGAGGCCGCGACCCGGTTCGGCAGCTTCTTCACCGGCCAGATGACCGCCGCCGGCAAGGTCCCGCCGGCCAAGGTCCTCATCATCGGCGCCGGCGTCGCCGGCCTGGCCGCGGTCGCCGCCGCCAAGGCGCTCGGCGCGATCGTCCGCGCCTTCGACGTCCGGCCGTCGGTCGCCGATCAGGTCAAGTCGCTCGGCGGCGAGTTCCTGACCGTCCAGATCGCCGAGTCGGGCGAGGGCCAGGGCGGCTACGCGAAGGAGATGAGCCAGGAGTTCATCGACGCCGAGATGGCGATGTTCCGGGCCCAGGCCAAGGAGGTGAACATCGTCATCACCACCGCGCTCATCCCGGGTCGGCCGGCGCCCAAGCTGTGGCTGGCCGACATGGTCCAGCTGATGAAGCCGGGCTCGGTGGTCGTCGACCTCGCCGCCGAGAACGGCGGCAACTGCGAGCTGACCCGGCCGGGCGAGGCGGTCGTCGTCCACGGCGTGACCATCATCGGCTACACCGACATGGCCAGCCGCATGGGCAACGTCGCCAGCGAGCTGTACGGCACCAACCTCTGGCACCTGCTCGAGGAGATGGGCGGCGCCACCGGCTTCAAGATCGACCGCGACAACGACATCGTCCGCGGCGCGCTGGTCGCGTACCAGGGCGAGAAGACCTGGCCGCCACCGCCCCCGAAAAAGGTCGAGCCCGAGGTCAAGCAGTCGCGCGAGGGCGCGCTGCCGTCCACGGTGGCCGAGCGCACCGGGCAGACCGGCAAGGTCGCGGTGGTCCCGGTCGCGGCCCCGAAGGCTCACGGTCACGGCGCGGCGAGCGCGGCGCCGTCGCGCACGGTCGGCCTGGTGATGTCGGTGCTCGGCCTGATCGCGCTGGCGGTGTGGCTCGGCCTGCGGTTCGCACGGCCCGACGCCACGGTCGGCGCCGACACCCGCGATCTCATCCAGCACCTCACCGTGTTCGCGATGGCGGTGTTCGTCGGCTGGCAGGTGGTGTGGAACGTGGCGCCCGCGCTGCACACGCCGCTGATGAGCGTCACCAACGCGATCAGCGGCATCATCGTCGTCGGCGGCATCCTCGGCGCGCGGGCCGCGCACTTCGACGCGTCGGTCGCGGTCGCGGTCGCCGCTACCCTGTTTGCCACCATCAACATCGCCGGCGGGTTCCTGGTGACCCGCCGCATGCTCGCGATGTTCAGGAGATAGACCGATGCAACCGGAGTATCTCCAGCCGTACCTCGCGAACTCGCTCGCGGTCGTCGCGTACCTGATCGCCGCGATCCTCTTCATCCTGTCGCTGCGCGGCCTGTCGAGCCAGGAGACCGCGCGCCGCGGCAACCTCTACGGCATCATCGGCATGGCGATCGCGATCCTCGCGACCCTCACCCTCAAGGGCCCAGATCCGACCCCGGTGCTGATCGCCTCGATCGGCATCGGCGCCGCGATCGGCTCGGTGCTGGCGGCCCGGGTCGGCATGACCCAGATGCCCGAGCTGGTCGCGCTGCTGCACAGCTTCGTCGGCGTCGCCGCGGTGCTGGTCGGCTACTCGCTGCAGCTCGCGGTCAGCAAGGACGGCGGCACCCTCCCGCTCAAGATGGCGATCGAGGTCTACCTCGACGTCATCATCGGCGCGATCACGACCACCGGGTCGATCCTCGCGTTCCTCAAGCTGCGCGGCTCGGTGTCGGGCCGCCCGACGCTCTTGCCCGGGCGCCACGCGCTCAACCTGACGATGGTCATCTCGATCCTGGTCCTGGCCGTGCTCTACGCGCGCGGCGGCCAGACCTGGGCGCTGGCCGCCGGCACCGCGATCGCGTGCGTGCTGGGCGTGCACCTGGTCGCCGGCATCGGCGGCGCCGACATGCCGGTCGTGGTCTCCATGCTCAACAGCTACTCGGGCTGGACCGCCTCCGCCGCCGGCTTCATGCTCGGGAACGACCTGCTGATCGTCACCGGGGCGCTGGTCGGCAGCTCGGGCGCGATCCTCTCGTACATCATGTGCCGGGCGATGAACCGCTCGATCTGGAACGTGATCTTTGGCGGGTTCGGCGCCGCGCCGCCGAAGTCGGCGACCGGGCCGGTCGCGCCCGCCGGCGAGGTGCTCGACATCGATCACGCGACCCTGGCCGACAAGCTGCTCGCGGCCAAGCACGTGATCATCGTCCCCGGCTACGGCATGGCGGTCGCGCGCGCCCAGCACGCGGTGCGCGAGCTGACCGAGATCCTGCGCGGACACGGCGTCAACATCCGCTTCGCGATCCATCCGGTCGCGGGCCGGCTGCCCGGGCACATGAACGTGCTGCTCGCCGAGGCCAGCGTCCCCTACGACATCGTCATGGAGATGGACGAGATCAACGCCGACTTCCCGACCACCGACGTGGTGATCGTGATCGGCGCCAACGACATCGTGAACCCGGGCGCCGAGGACGACGCCAGCTCGCCGATCTACGGGATGCCGGTGCTGCAGGTGTGGAAGTCGAAGCTGGTGGTCGTCAACAAGCGCAGCCGCGCGACCGGCTACGCCGGCGTCGACAACCCGCTGTTCTACAAGCCGGTCACCCGCATGCTGTTCGGGGACGCGCGCGACGCGGTCGAGAAGGTCGTGCTCGCGCTGCGCACGCGGTAGCGCGTGCGGGCGCGGCTACCCGCGCTGCATGCACCTGCCGTATGCGTCGATGACCACGCCTCCGACTCGGCACGTTGCCCGAGGCGGGGACCGAGCCCCCGACCGAGGGGAACCGAGCCGCCGACCGAAAACGGAGAGACCCGGCAAGCGGGACCGGCTGGTCCTGCTCACCGGGTGTCCCCTGCGCAGCGAATGTGCCACCGGCCCGGGGGCGGTGCGCGGGAGGCGCCGAAGCGCGCCGGCCCGCACCGGTGGTGACGATACCTAGGCTAAATGTAAGCGAGTAGTCAGTGCGAAACTGCCGCGCGGAGGTCGGTCACCACATGACCGTGTAGCCAACGTTGGCCGACACGGCGCTCGACACCTGGAGGTAGGTCGGGCCGGAGACCGTACCGGGGGTGCTGTCGGCGAAGTCGTGGGTGGTGTACTGCCACGAGACCGACGGCGTCAGGACGCCCGAGCGGCCGACGAGGAAGTTGCCACCGACGCGCGGGGCGATCGCGAGGCCGAGGCCCGGGCCCTTGACCCACGCCGGCCCGATGCCGAGGCCGGCGAAGCCGAAGGTCGTGCGGTTGAACGGGACGTGATAGGAGGGCTCGGCAAGCAGGCCGAAGCTCGTGCTGTCGATGCTGTTGCCCATCGCGTCCTCGGTGCTGGCGTACGCCAGGTTGAGGATCGCGGACAGCTCGAGGTTGTCGGCGAGGAACCAGCCCACCGAGGGGGCAACGCTGACCTGGGTGAGGCCGCTGGCGATGACGAAGCCAGCGGTACCACCAAGCTCGAGGACGCCCGCGCGGCCGTAGCCGATGGCGCCGCCGACGCCGGCCTGCTCGACCAGACCGCCCGAGGGCAGATCGGGACCGGCAACCTCGGGCTGCGGATCGTTGTCCGACTGCGGCTTGGGCAGGTCGCCGTCGTTCGGCGGCGCGTTGTCGGTGCTGTCAGCGGTGGCGGGCGCGCCGTCCTGCTGGTTCTCGGTCTCACCGTCCTGGGGAACATTCTGGGCGAACGCAGTGCCACAAAGGGCGGCGGCGAGCGCGGTGGTCGTAAAGAGGGTGCGAATCATGTGGCGTCTCCTGAGATTGTTAGTGCGAAATAGTGGGACCCGTTGAGGTCCTGAATCCGCGCGGCGTTGACGGATACCAAAGCACCCCTCGTGCCAGGCGGAACTCCGTAAAGAACGGGTGCCCCGATGCGGGAATGAGACCGTTTTGTGAGGCACGGCCGCGCACCGTGCGGCGGGGCACGATGGTGAAATTCCACCAGGCTAATGCCTACGCCGGGTTCGGAATGATCGTACGCGTCATCCGCGACTCCGCCGTGATCGACGCCGGCAAGCAGGGGCCCCCCGCATACAGCCAACAATTGCCGTAGACGCTCGATCGAGCGCTGGCGCCCGCACACCTGCCCAGAGAGCACGGCGGCGTGGGTTTCCTGATCATAGCTGCGCGCCAGAGCACACCGCACGCAGCCGCGGCCTGCGCCGGCGGCCGACGCAGGACGGCGGCGCCAGCCACGGCGCGTGGCCGCCAGTCAGGCGCGCGCGGTCGCGCTGGGGGCAGACGCGCCCGCGGGCCGCTTGCTACGGACGCGGTCGACGGTGCGACTGGTGACGAGCAGGGTGAGCCCGATCGTCGCGTAGATGATGAGGGTCACCCGGCGCGCGAGCACGACCGTGACACCAAGCAGCGGGGCCTCGCCCAGCGCGCTGAACAACGCCGCATTGCCGCCCTCGGATACGCCCAGGCCCATCGGGACCAGGGCGGCCACCAGGGAGATCAGCGTGCCGGCGGTGACCATCGCCCCCATCGTGCCGATCGACGGTGCGTGGTCGACCACGGCGAGGATCATCCAGATCGACGTCCAGCCGAGCATGCGCGACAGCACCACCCAGCCGGCCGGAGTCCACCGCTGCCGGCGCGAGCCGCGGCCCTTGAGGTGGTGGTCGATCTTCGCGAGCTTCGCGCGCCAGGGGCCGACCTTGCGGCGCGGCACCACCCGGAGCCGGGCGAAGAAGTCGATCAGGCTCACCAGCATGCCGCGCCGCACCAGCACGGTGCCACCGACGAGAAGCAGCGCGCCGACCGCGGAGCCGGTCACCAGCGCCAGCGTCATCCAGCGCGGGAGGTCCAGGGTGAGTGCGCAGATGGGCGCGCCGATCGTGATCGCGAGCAGCAGCATCCCCAGCGATGCCAGGTTGTAGCGAACCACGGCGGCCACCGCACGGCTGGTCGACGTCCGCTCGAGGAGCATGGTCGCCTTGGTCGCCTCGCCCAGGCTGCCGAGCGGGGTCACCGCGTTGATGGCGCGGCCACTCAGCTGCGCGCGCAAGACGTGGCCATAGCCAGGACGGCGGCCGCCCTGACCGAGGAAGCCCGACAGCGCGGCGGCGTCGACGCAGGTGATCACCGCCTCGAGGCCGATGATCGCGGCAAACCACCAGCCGACCCGTCGGAACTGAGCGATCAGCTGACTGGGACCCACGGTCCAGATGGTGATGGTGAGCGCGATGATCGCCAGCACCATCGAGACGAGGGTGAACCAGCGGGTCCAGCTGGGTGCCGGTTCGTCGTCGTCGTCGGGAATCTGCGCGTGCGGCGCCTGACTCACAGGAGCGCCCCGACCAGGCGGATCATCCCCCACACCACCAGCACGAGCACGGCAAAGAAGAGCGCGAACGCGCCCACGACGAGCAGCCAGTCGCTGGGGCGGGCCTGGCGGGCCGGCGCCCGATCGGTCAGCAGCGCGAGGTTCCGGCGGTGCGCCCGGAAGGCGACGTCACCGACGTCGCCCACGAACGGCACCAGCCCGATCGCAGCGTCGAACGCGAGGTTCATGAGCATGCGCGCGACCACGATCGGCGCCACGCCCATCCGGAGCGCGACGCCGATCGTGTAGGTGCCCACGACCGCGCCGACCACGTCACCGAGCCCGGGCAGGAAGAACCCCATGATCGGGTCCAGGTAGGCGCGATCGAGGAGCCACGACACCGCCCGAACACCCGCCAGAGCTCCATCCTGCTCGGACCGAGCGAGCGCTCCCTCGGCCGGCCGAGGGCCCTGGGCCGAGGACAGCGCGGGCAGATTCGAGTAAGCGGGGAGCGGCGAGTCAGCCGTGGCGGGCATGCAGACCTCGTGGCGCGGTCAGGCGCGCGTCACGCGCGTCGGATCGCAAGCCGGTAGACTCCTAGCACAATCAGCGCGCCTACGATGGAGGCGATGATGCCAGGTCCTTCTCCTGCGCGGTCGTACCAGCCGACCGCGCTACCGAGCAAGTAAGCAACCACGGAGCCGGCGACGCCGAGCAACATGGTCACGATGATGCCGCCCGGGTCACGCCCCGGCATGAGGAGCTTGGCGATGGCGCCTGCGATGAGGCCAACAACGAGCGCGATGATGATGCCCATGACGAATCTCCTGGTCTGGAAACGTTGATGACGAGCTTCGAGATCAGAGCCAGCTGCGCCGACGGCGCGAGAACCGATGTTGACGACTACTTGCCGTACTCGCCCTGCAGGCCGCGGGGGTTCACGTCGGCGTCCAGCTCGCTGGGCTGATCGACGACCCCGGTGCGACCGGCGCCGACCTGTTGGTCGGCTTCGTCGTCCTCGATGATGGTGCCCGGCGGGACCAGCTGCGGGGTCCGCGAGCGCACCAGCTGGTCGATGTCCGCATCAGGAGCGGGGCGATCGAAGTTCCGGTCGGGTCCAGTACCCGCGTCCTCGGATTCGGACGGCGCTGCTGGCTTGTCGGTCGGAGTAGGCATGACCGAGGTAGGAGCAAGGTAGGTGCCAGCGCAACTGGCTAGAACCCCTGTCAGGGCCGGGCGCTGGCGCTCGCTGTGTGCGTGCCGACCACCACAAGCGCGGCGCGACCGGCCGGCGTCCACTCCGCCTCGAGCGCCTCCCACGTCCGCACCTGCCAGCCCTCGGCGGGATCGATCGTCGCGACCCTACCGTCGGGATGAAGCCCGACCACGACCTCGAAGTGGCTGCGGCTCCGGCGCCCGTGTGGCCGCACCAGCCCGATCAACACGGGTCGGCCGAGCTGGAGCTCGTGGGCGAGCACCTCGCGATCAGCGACGATCGCGAACGCGCGCAGGCCGCTGGCGCGGGCGACGTCGCGCAGCGCGCCGAGGCGAGCGCCGCGACCGCGGTTGGGCGGCAGCGCGCTGGTGATCTGATCCCGCGTGAGCGCGACCTGCCAGCGTCCGGCGACCATCGCGAGGCTGGCCGGGCCGCAGTCGGTGGCGCCGGCCTGGCGGACCACCGGCGTGGGCACGACCAGCCAGCCAGCCTCGGCCGTGATCGACGTTGGCGCGACGCCGCGCGCCTTGCCGGTGTACGGGTGCGAGCAGGCGGCGGCCACCAGCCCGAGCACGACGATCAAGCCGAGGCGGCGCGCGACGCCCACTGCGGGCCGAGCCCCGATCAAATGATGAGCACCAGCAAGATGATGATGACCACCAGCGCGGTGGTCGAGAGGCCGATCACGACGTAGCTACCGCCCTCGAAGTCGGCGGCCTGCGGCGTGGCGCGCTCGGCCTCGGCGTAGCGGGCGTCGTCATCGGCCGGCGGGGTGTCGGGCGTCACCGCGACCGCCGCGGCGGCCGGGGCGGGTGCCGCGGCGACCGGGGCACGTGCCGTGCCGGGGGCAGCGAGCGCCGGCGAGGCTGCGAGCGAGAGAGCGAGCAACGAGGCGAGGATCGGGACACGCATGACGGACCTCCTGAGTTCACGTGGGGCGGTGCACCGCTCGTGCCGCGAACGCCCGATGAGCCGGTTTGCCTCGACTCCCCCGAGACGGCAGTCTCTGGCAGCGGCAGCCCGACGTTTCGAGTGTGCTGTCCTGCCACGGCGAGCCGCTGCGCACGCGCGATCGTACGATGGGTCGACTCCCGAGAGCGTATTTCGAACGTTTGCGACTGGCGCTCTCTTTGCTGATACTGCCCCTCGATTCGATCGCTGGCTCGAGCGCGTCTGAATCCCCCTCTTCCAGTACGACCGAGCCAGGGCGACGGCGGCATGGGCCGCCGTCGTCGTCTTTTCGGGCTGCGATCCCGCCGCGTCAGCGTCGATGTCGCGCCATGTGCCGCCAGGTGATCCGTCCAGCGCGTCTACCGCGGCTCCGGACTGGTGGCATCGGTTACCGACGTCTTCGTACGTGATCTCGCACGCCTCTGCAGCTACGGTTGATCCAGAGGGATACGCCAACGCATGAATCATGGCGCTGCAAGAACAATGATGCCGGTCGCGATTCCTCCCGCGCTCGTGCTGGTCATCGAGGACGACGACGAGCTCCGCTTCGAGATCCAGGACGCCCTCGAGCAGCACGGCTACGAGGTCATCGCGGTCGGCGATGGCCGCGAGGGGCTTCGCCAGATGCGGTCGCGGTGTCCTGACGTGGTGGTGTTCGACCTCAAGATGCCGGGCATGAACGGCTGGGAGTTCCGCATCGAACAGCGGGTGGACCCCGCGCTGCGCCACTGCCCGGTGGTCGCGATGTCCGCCAGCACCGAGCCGAACGCGGCCGCGGTCGACGCCGACGCGTTCGTATCCAAGCCGTTCACCACGGCCGCGCTGGTCGGCGCGATCGAGCAGGTGCTCGAGCCGCCGCCCGACCGGACGGAGGATCGACCGTCCGGACGCATGACGTCGCTGCGCACGCTCGCCGCCGGCGTCGCGCACGAGATCAACAACCCGCTGACGTACGTGCTCCTGCACCTCAATCGCCTGATTCGCCTGTTGCCGGCCGCGGACACCGGCGTCGATGCGCGCGCGCTCACGCTCATCCTCGGCGCGATCGAGGGCGTCGAGCGGATCCGGTCGGTGACCCGCGCGGTCGGGACCTTCGCCCAGGCCTCACCGGACAGCGGTCACGCGGTGGTCGACGTGCGGGGCTCGCTCGATGCGGCGCTCCGGGTCGCCGACAGCGGGATCCGCCACTGCGCTCAGCTCGACCGCACCGACGGCGCGATGCCGTTCGTCGCGGCCGCGCCGGGGTTGCTGGCGCTGGCGCTGCTCGACCTGTTGTCCGAGGTGGTCGCGGCGCTCCCCGACGGTGATCCCGACGTCGATCGGATCGGGATCACGACGGGCACCGACGCGGACGGGAACGCCGTGATCGACATCGTCGATACCCGCCGCGGGCTGGCCGGGCCCTCGCGGGGACCGCTGGTGTGCCAGGAGATCGTGCGCTCGCTGGGCGGCGAGGTCCACGTCACGACCGCGGCTGGCGCCGGCGGGTCATGCCGCGTGGTGCTGCCGGCCGCCGGGTCGGCGACGCTCAGCTCGACTCGGCCGTGAGGTCCGCGAGGGGGCGCAGGTCGAGCGTGGAGCTCGCGAGGCCGCGCGCCGGGGTGGCCCGGGGCGCGCGCGGCTGCGGGTCGCCGCTGCACACGCTCGCGATGCGATCGAGCAAGGGCTTCAGCGACAGCGGCCGCGCAAAGACCGCGGCCACGGCCTCGGTCAGGTCAGGCAGCGCAGGCTCGACCCCACCGGACGGGCCGCCGAGCAGGATCACGGGAACCCGGGCCAGCCCGCGGTCGCGGTGCATCAGGTCGAGGAACCGGGTGCAGGCGCTGGTGCACGCCGCCGTGTCGAGCAAGATCAGCGAGGGCCGGGCGCCGCGAGCCCGGATCGAGCGCAGCGCCTCGTCGCAGTCGGCCACCAACGCCGCGGCGTACCCGCGCGCCTCGAGGATCGACACCAAGTGCGCGACCTCGCTGTCGGTGGCCACCACCAGGATCGACCAGGGCATCTCGAGGCGATTAATAGCAACGGACGAGCCAGGGCTTCACCCCGACAAAACTCTGTAATCTTGCCGGTAGGGAGCTTGCCGCCGTGCGCCAGCGACACACCGCGGCGTCGTCGCTCGGTGCAAGGCACCCTGATCGTTGAAGACTCGCGGATCTCGGTGCTAGGCTGCGCCGAGGTCACCATGCTTCGCGTCCTGCTGGTCGAAGACGACGAGCCGCTCCGCCTGGCGCTCGCCGATGCCCTTGGCAGCTGGTACTCGGTCGAGAGCGTCGACGGCGCTCGGGCCGCACTGGCCTACCTCGAGACCGGCGCCCCCGACGTCATCATCCTCGACTTGATGATGCCGGTCATGGATGGCGCCCAGTTCATGGCGGCCTATCAGGCGCGGGGCGGCGGCGGCCCGGTGATCCTCATCTCCGCGAGCTTCGAACGCCGGAACACCTGGCGGGCCCTCGGCGTGGCCGAGTATCTCCAGAAGCCGTTCTTCGTCGGCGAGCTGGTCGACTGCGTGCGCAAGGTGACCCGGCGTGGGCCCACCGGTGCACCGAGCGCCGACGGCGGGCTCAGCCCGGCCGGCGATCCCGATGACGTCACCGGTGCGCGCAGCGCGCGCCGGCCACATCCGCACCCCTTGGCGCCCACGTCGCCCCGCCTGGCGCACATGCCGGTCACATCGGCTCTGGCACTCATGAATTTCGATCGCTTGCGCTTCCGTTCGTCCTGAGTGCAGCCCGGGCGCGAAGCGGCGGGCGTCGTCGAAGGACGGCCTGGGGCCCGACGGGCGTCTTCAGGATCCCGCACGACTTCCCGAGCGAAGGGCTCATCACGAGCCCGCAGTCGGACGGCCCGCCCGACGAGGCTTCCACCTTGGGCGTCTGCCCTTCGACTTCGCGCTCCGCGCTGCGCTCAGGGACACCGGGCAAGGGGCCAACTGGGCTCCGGACGAACGGACAAGGGGCCGTCGCACGAGACGCATCTCTGCCCGCCTCCGGTGGCGGCGCCGCCGTTCAGCGGGCGGGGAAGACCATCGCGACGCGGGTGCCGCCGCCCGGCGCGGCGCCGGCGGTCACGCTGCCGCCGTGGGCGGTGACGATGCCCTTGACGATCGGCAGGCCGAGGCCGCCGCCGCCCCGGCGCGGCCGACCTTCCCAGTAGCGCTCGAACCCGTGGAGCGCGGTCTCGGCCGGCATGCCAGGGCCGTGGTCGCGCACCGCGAGCTCGACGCCCTCGGCGGTGGCGGTCGCGCTCAGCTCGACCTGGGGCGTTGGCCGACCGTGGCGCAGCGAGTTCTGGATCAGGTGGGCCAGCGCCTGGAGCAAGCGGTCGCGGTCGGCTTCGATGCGATCGATCCCATCGGGGATCGCGATCACGACGACCTGGGACTTGGCCTGGGTCGCGACCCGCTCGTGATCGCGGGCCGACTGCTCGAGCAGCTCGCGGACACGGATGGGCCGGCGCTCGACGGTGAACTTGCCGGCATCCATCAGACTGGCATCCAGGAGATCGCGAATGAGACGGTCAGCGCGCTGGACCGAGCGCTGGATCGCGTCGAGGTAGCGCGTGCGCTCGGGCGCGCCGACGTCGACCTCGCGCAGGCCGTCGGCGGCGACGTGGATCGAGCTGAGCGGGCCGCGCAGGTCGTGCGACACCAGCGCCAGCATGTCCTCGCCGCGACGCACCGACTGCTCGGCGCGCCGCTCGGCCCGCGACGCACGGATCGCGAGGAGGACCCGGCGGCCCAGGGTGGGCGAGGCCAGATCGGCGCGGGCGAGGACGTCGGTCGCACCGGCGGCGAGCAGCGCCACCGCGGTCGCGTCGTCGTCGCTGGCGGCCACGCACAGGACCGCGGCGCGGATCCCGGCCGCACACAAGGTCGCCGGCGGCTCGGTGTCGCCGGGACGGCCATCGATCACGACCGCGTCGTGCTCGCCGGCGCGGGCGGCGTCGATCACGTCGAGGTGGGGCTCGATGTCCGTGAGCAACACGTGGCGCCCCGGCACGGTCAGGTACTGGCGGATCGCGGCGCGATCATCGGCGTTGCCGACCGCGATCAGCACGCGGAGCAGCTCTTGGGTGCTGGTTCTGCTCATGGCATCTCGACCATAGTCCAGTATCGGTGCAGTGCCTTCATCAGCTCGACAAAGGATCCGAAGGTGACGGGTTTGAGGAGGTAGCCGGCGACGTTGAGCCGGAAGGCCTCGATTCGATCGCGCTCGTCGTTCGAGGTGGTGACGCCGGTGGTGATGCTGACCGGGCCAGCACCACCACCGCGAGCACCGACAGCGCGCCCGACGCGGCGATGACCAGGCCGTGATCGAGGAACCGAGTCGACATCGTCACCCGCCGATGGCTGACGCCTCGGACGGCTCGCGCCGCCGGCCGGCGTCGACGTGGCTCTCGAGGAACCACAGATCGAGCTCGGCCCCCTGCAGCACCTCGGCGAGCACGTCGGCGGTGATCGGGTCGGACGGCGACGCGATCGTGACCAGGTGGCGGAGCGCGATGACGTAGGTCAGGTAGCGGGCGGCGAGGCCCGCGTAGGGCTCCGTAACGTCGATGGCGGCCGACTCGTACTCCGGGGGCAGGGTGCCGGCCGCGGCCGCCGCCCGCACGCTGCCGCGGGCGTAGCCACCCAGGGTGCCGCAGCGGACCGCGAGCAGGTCGCACCAGGCCACCAGGTTGGCGGCGAGCCGGTCGAACAGCTCGTGGCGGGTGACCAGCTGCGGTGACCTGATCGAGAAGTGAGTGCGCTCGACCTGGCCGTGGAGATCGACCGTGGCGGCAATGGCGTCGCTGAGCACGGCGGCGAGCTGCGCGCGCACGTTGGGCGTGACCGCGACGCGGCTGCTGGGAAACCGCATGTCCGGCTCGCGGACGATGCGGGGAGTGCGTTGCAAGCGAGATCCGGTCATGGTGGCTCCGTCAGGTGGGTGCGAACGCTGGGGCGTCGCGGTGCTCGAGCAGGCGGGCGGCCCAGTCGAGGTCGGGGTGCTGCTCGAGCACGAGCTTGAGGACCATCGTCAGTGGCACCGCGAGGAGTGCACCTACCGGGCCAAGCACGAAGCCCCACAGCGTCAGGGCCAGCAGGACCACCAGCGGCGACAGGCCGACCACACGACCGAGCACGCGCGGCTCGATGACCCCGCCGAGGACGACGTTGATGACGAGGAAGCCGACGCCGGTGACGACGGCGGCGCCGGCCCCCATCGTGAGCGCGGCGGCGGCCACCGGTGGCACCGCGGCAGCGAGCGGACCGAGCACCGGCACGAAGTTGAGGATGAAGGTCAGGCTGGCCCACAGCGTCGGCGAGTCGAGCCCGAGCGCGAAGGTCATCACGCCCACCGCCGCCGCCTTGGCCGCGCTGGTGAGCATCTTGATGAACAGGTAGCGCTGCATGTCGGTCAGGGCGTTGATGGTCCGCTCGGCCTCGGCCGACCGGGTGCTGAAGCCGAACGCCCGGCGCAGGCGGGTCGAGAACGTCGGCGCCTCGAGCTGGATGAAGACCGTCAGCAGCAGCACCATCAGCAGGGTGGCCAGGAGCCCGCCCATCAGCTCGACCGAGCCGGCGAGCGCCCGGCCCGCCCAGGCCTCGACGTCCAGCCGGGCCAGCTGCCCGGCCGGTCCCGCCAGCGAGCGCTCGCTGAGCCAGCGGACCGCCTCGTGTCGAGTCTGCTCGAGCTCGACCCGGTACTGCGGGACCGCGGCGATCGCCTGGCCGAGCACGGTCGCGGCAAGCAGCCCCAGCAGCGCCAGCACCACCGTCACCACCACGATCGTCACCAGCGAGGTCACCCCCACCGGCCAGCCGTGGGCGGACACCCGGCGCGAGACCGGCTGGAAGGCGATCGCGATGCACGCAGCCACCAGCAGCGGCACCACCACGCCGGCGGCGAGGTGCAGCGCGGCGAGGACCACGACGATCGCGGCGGTGGCGGCGACGGCGTTCACGTCAGAATCAGGACGAGCGACGGTTGAACAAGAACGACGCGGCCGCGAGGACCAGCGCGACGATGAAGACGATCTTGGCGGCGCCGGCCGCGGTGGCGGCGATGCCGGTGAAGCCGAACACGGCGGCGATCAGCGCGATCACGAAGAAGACGATGGCCCATTCGAACATGGCGGACTCCTGGCTGGTCGTTCCGCCTTCTTCACATGTCGTGCCTTGTTCACGGCCCGGGAAATTCCGCGTGTGGACCGCAGATCCAGGCCGGGCGTGCGTGCGGGCAGGCCCGTTGAGGCGCCACCGCACGGGGTGCGTCGTGACCGCTCTCGGGACCCGCCCACCCGCGCGCGGCACAGCGCGTGCTTTGTTCGGCGTCACCATGCGACCGCTGTTGGCCGTTGCCGCGCTGCTGGTCGTGCTGTTCGCGGCACGGATCGCGTCGCCGGTCATCGGTCCACTCCTGCTCGCCGGCGTGCTCGCGATCGCGTTCGACCCCATGACCACGGCGTTGACCCGGCGCGGGGTCCCGCGCTGGGGCGCCGCGCTGGCCACCACCACCGCGATCCTCGCGGTCGTGATCGGCATCTCGTTCATCGTGATCCAGGCCGCCAGCGAGCTGGTCGATCATCTCCCGACCTACGGGCCGCGCGTCACGGCGCTGCAGGACGGCATGCGCGAGTGGCTGGTGGCGCAGGGCTTCGAGCGCACCGCCACCTCGATGGCCGACGTCGACGCGGCCGGCCGGCTCAAGGGCCTGGCCGAGCCCGCGCTGATGACGTCGATCGGCGTGGTCCAGACGCTCATCATCGTGGTCATCACGGTCGCCTTCATCCAGATCGACGCGCCCGGCGTGCGCGACGCGATCCGGCGCAAGTTCCGGTCGCGGACCCGGGTCGCCGAGCTCGATCACGCGATCGACGAGATCCAGCGCTACGTGATCGTGAAGGGCCTCATCTCGGGGGCCAACGGCCTGCTGCTCGGCCTGTGGTGCTGGCTGTGGGGCGTCGACGCGCCGGTGCTGTGGGGGGTGATCGCGTTCGCGCTCAACTTCGTACCGATCGTCGGCAGCCTGGTGTCGGCGGCGCCGCCCGTGCTGCTCACGCTCCTGGTCGCCGGGCCCGGCCCTGCGCTCGGGGTCGCGTCGGGATACATCGCGGTCAACCTGGTGGTCGACAACATCATCGAGCCGCGGGTCATGGGTCGGGCCTGCGGGGTCTCGCCGCTGGTGATCCTGCTCGCGATGCTGTTCTGGGGCTTCGTGCTCGGGCCGATCGGCGCGCTGTTGTCGGTGCCCCTGGTGGTGGCGGTGAAGGCGATGGTCTCGGCGTCGCCGGAGCACCGCTGGATCGTGGCGTTCCTCGAGGACGTGCCGGCGCCGGCGCGCGCCACCGCGCTCGTCCGCCGCGACGACTCGTGCATCAGCATGCCGCTGCCGGCGCCCGCCCCTGCTGCCGAGCCGGTCGCCGGGCCGGTCGCCGTGATCGAGCAGCCGACCCCGGCGACGCGCTGACCGCGGCCGCGGCTACTCCGCGTCGGGTTCTTCGAGCCGGCGGTACAGGGAGCGGCGATCGATGCCGAGCACCTTGGCCGCCTGGGTCTTGTTGCCGCCACAGGCGCCGAGGACCCGGCGCACGTAGCGGCGCTCCATCTCGGACAGCGTGACCAGCTCGGTCGGATCGTCGCCGGCGATCACCAGGCGCGCGGTCTGGTGGTCGCGGATGCGCTCGGGCAGGTCGTCGACCGTGATGTCGGTCATCCGGGTCAGCGCGATCGCGCGCTCCATGCTGTTCTCGAGCTCGCGGACGTTGCCGGGCCAGTCGTAGTCAAGCAGCTTGCGCGCCGCCTCGGGCGAGATCCCGCTGATCGGCTTGTTGGTGCGCTCGCCGATCCGGCGCAGGAAGTGGGTGGCCAGCAGCAGCACGTCGCTGGCGCGCGAGCGCAGCGGCGGCACGTCGATCGCGACCACGTTCACCCGGTAGAACAGGTCCTGGCGGAACCGGCCCTCCTCGACCTCGGTCTCGAGATCGCGGTTGGTCGCGCACACGACCCGGGCTCCGAACGCGATCTCGTCGTCGCCGCCAACCGGGCGCACCAGGCGCTGCTGCAGCACCCGCAGCAGCTTGACCTGCATGTCGAGCGGCATCTCGCCGATCTCGTCGAGCAGGATGGTGCCGCTGCCGGCCTGCAGGAACAGGCCGGGCCGGTCGCGCCGCGCGTCGGTGAAGGCGCCCTTCACGTGCCCGAACAGCTCGCTCTCGAGCAGGTTGGCCGGGACCGCGCCGCAGTTGATGGCGACGAACGGCTCGTCCTTGCGCGCGCCGAGCTGGTGGATCGCGCGGGCGACCAGCTCCTTGCCGGTGCCGCTCTCGCCGGTGATGAGCACGGTGGCGTCGTTGTCGGCGATGCGGGCGATCATCTCGCCGACCGCGCGGACCGCCGGGCTATCGCCGATGATGCCGTCGATTGGCTTGGTCGCGTCGAGCGCGCGACGGAGGCGGCGCAGCTCGCCACGCAGCGAGCGGTGCTCGACCGCGCGACCGACCGCGGCGGCGACGGTGTCCGATGATAGCGGCTTGGTGACGAAGTCGTAGGCGCCGGCGCGGAGCGCCGACACCGCGGTGTCGACGTCGGCCTGGCCGGTCACCACGATCACCGGGACATCGGGGAACTTGATCTTGATGCGGTCGCACACCTCGATGCCCGACAGGCCGGCCATGCGGACGTCGGTGACGACGACATCGAACTCTTCGCGGGCGAGCGCGTCGAGGGCAGTCTGGCCACCGTCGGCGACGTGCGCCTCGTAGCCCCGCCTCGACAGGAGATCGCGGACGAGCAGAGCCTCGTCCGGCTCATCGTCCACCACCAGAACCTTCGGCTTCACGGGGCCGACCCTAGCACCGCTGCCAGCACCGTGCAGCAACCGAGGGCCCCGTTGCGCGGCGACGGCAGCGCCGTTTGTCGGGGGACCGGTCAGGCTGCGGGCGCCAGCGACCGGACCAGCGCGAGCGCCTCCTTGACGTGGCGGTGGACCTGGATCTGGGAGTCGAAGCGGTGGCGGATCTTGCCGGTGGTGTCGATCACGAACGTGACCCGGCCCTGGATCAGCCCGAACGTCTTCTTCACGGCGAACGCCTTGGCCGCGACGCCGTCGGGGTCGGTCAGCAGGCGGAAGGGCAGCCGATGGTTGGCCTTGAACTTCGCGTGCGACTCGGCCGAGTCGCGCGACACGCCGATCACGTCGGCGCCGGCGCCGACGAAGTCCTCGTACTGATCGCGGAACGAGCAGGCCTCCGCGGTGCAGCCCGCGGTCTCGTCCTTGGGATAGAAGTAGAGGACCAGCGTGCGTGCGCTGAACAGGTCGCGCAGGCGGACGGGGCCCTCGGGGCCGGTGAAGGTGACATCGGGGACCTGGTCACCGGGCTGCGCGTCGGACATGCCGCTACGATGCCGCACGGGGGCGCCGCCGTCACCCGTGAGCGCGCGTCGTCGTGCTAGAACCGCCCGCGGATGTGGCAGCCGCCCGAGCGCAAGAAGCACCCGCTGCCGGCGCCGACGTGGCCGACCGCGGCCGAGGCCGCGGCGTCGCGGCTGTACTCGCCGGTCGCGCTCGGCCCGAAGACCGCCCGGCAGCGGACCTGGGTCCCGGCGATGGTGCCCTGGCGCGCCACCGACGACGGTCAGGTCACCCCCGCGGTGATCGAGTGGTACCGCCGCTTCGCCGAGGGGCGGCCCGGCGTGATCGTGGTCGAGGCGACCGGGATCCGCGAGATCGCGTCGGGGCCGCTGCTCCGGATCGGTGACGATCGGTTCCTGCCCGGCCTGCGCGACCTGGTCGCGGCGGTGCGCGAGGCCTCGGGCGGCGAGACCCTGCTCTTCATCCAGATCATCGACTTCCTGGCGATCCGGCGCCGGCCGCCGCGCGACAAGTTCTTCGCCAGGTTCCTGACGATCACCGAGCGGCACCGGGCCGCGCTGGCCGAACGGCTCGGCGAGCCGGCCCTGGCCCAGGCCGACGACGCCGTGATCCGGGCCCGGCTGGCCGGGCTCGACGACGCCGCGGTCCGCGCGGTGCTGACCGCGCGCGAGCGCGAGGACCTGGACCACGGCTACCGCGAGCGGGTCACCGACGTCGACTTGCCGCACGTGCGCGAGCTGCCGGCGGTCTTGCCCGGCCTGTTCGCCGCGGCCGCCGGGCGCGCCGCGGCCGCCGGGTTCGACGGCGTCGAGCTCCACTTCGCCCACGCGTACACGATGGCGTCGTTCCTGTCGGCGCTCAACGACCGCGCCGACGGCTACGGTGGCGATCGGGCCGGGCGGGTCCGCCTGCCGCTCGAGGTGATCGCCGCCTGCCAGCGCGCGCTCGGCCCGGAGGTGGTGCTGGGCTGCCGCTTCCTCGGCGACGACGTGATCGAGGGTGGCAGCCACGTCGAGGATGCCGCCTGGTTCGGCGCTCGCTTCGCCGAGGCCGGGCTCCACTTCCTGTCGGTGTCGAAGGGCGGCAAGTTCGAGGACGCCAAGCAGCCCAAGGTCGGCTGGTCGGCCTACCCGTACACCGGCCGATCCGGCTACGAGTGCATGCCGACGATCTACTCCGATGCCGCCGGTCCGTTCGGGCGCAACCTGCCGCTGGCGGCGGCGGTGCGGGCCGCGGTCCACGCCGCCGGTCGCGCCACGCCGGTGGTCGCCGCCGGCGGCATCGCCGACTTCGGCCAGGCCGAGGACGCGCTGACTCGCGGTGACTGCGACCTGGTGGCGTCGGCGCGCCAGACGCTGGCCGACCCCGACTGGTGGCGCAAGGTCCAGCTCGGTGAGGGCGCCGCGGTCCGCCGCTGCGAGTTCACCAACTACTGCGAGGCGCTCGACCAGCAGCACGAGCAGGTGACCTGCAAGCTGTGGGATCGCACCGGCCTCGACCAGCCCGATGTCCGACTCTCGGACGACGGCAAGCGCCGCCTGGTCGCGCCGCCCTGGCGCCGCTGACGGCTACGAGACGACCTTGATGGTCGTGATGCCGCGCAGCTCACCGCCGATCTCCCAGGTGTCGCCCTTCTTGCGGAACACCCGGAACCGGATCACGCCGGACTTGTTGAGCTTGATGTAGAGGATGGTCCGGGCCGGGTCGAAGTCGGCGCCCTCGAGCCGCAGCGACGCGCCCTCGCTGTCGCTCAGCTGGATCACCTTGGCGTCGGCGATGCCGGCCGCCTTCATCACGTCGAGAAAGCTCCAGCCCGGCGTCTCGGTGTCGCCGACCGGCGCGGTCACCGACGGCAGCGGCGCCAGCTTGTCGCCGGTGAACGTGGTGGTACCGGCCCGGGTCTCGATCGTGATCTTGAGGTCGGCGGTCGGCTCGGGCCGGGTCCCGTCGCCCTGGCCGCCACCGCTGCCGTGCTCGTGCTCGCCGCTGGCGGCGCCGCCGCCGGTTGCCTTGGTCCGGATCGTCACCTTGCTGACGCGCGCGACCGGCGCATCGAGCTGGCGCGGGTTGGCGGGCAGCACGAAGCCGAAGCTCGCGCCCGGCTCCGCGAACCCGAGCGCGGGCGTCTGGCCGGGGTGGTTGGTCGCCGGCGTCAGGGTGGTGTGCACCTTGTCGGCCGCGTCGATCACCTCGATCGCGAGCCACTTGTCGAGCGGCGGGGCGGTCGGGGCCAGCGCGGCCAGCGGCTGCGGGGTCGCGTCGAGGGTGACCTCGCTCGCGACCTGCTGGTCGTCGACGAAGATCGCGACCGCGACCTTGCGTGGCGTGGCCACGACCGAGCCGGTGCCACCGCCGGTGTTGTCCTGCTTCTTGCACGCGGGAACGGTGAGGGCGGTGGCCAGCGCCAGCCCGACGACAAGACGGCGCAACATGCGCGAGATCCTACTCGATCCAGCGCACCGGCGAGAGCCGCGACGCCTCGGCGATCGCCTCGCGCGGCATGCGCACGCGCACCGCGGTTCGCCCGCTCCAGACCACGCGGCCGCCGCGCCAGGTCACCCACGCGCCGACCGCGGCGACCTCGGCCGCGGTCGCGTCCGCGAACAGATCGATGCGCGCCTCGGGCAGCTCGGTCGCCCGGTCGTGCAGGAGCGACCGGCGATCGGCCGGCTGCAGGATCGCGATCCCGAGCACCCCGGGGCGGGCCGCCAGCGCGTCGCGCGCCGCGGCCGACAGCCGCACGACGTAGCCGTCGTCGCCCATGATGTCGTCGGTGACGCCGAGCTCGGCGCGCAGGGCGGTGCGCACCGCGTCGTCCGCCGCGAGCCGCACCACGTAGGCGCCGCGGTCGTCGGGCGCGTAGCGCAGGATCGGCTCGGGGTACGCGAACAGCGGCACCGGCGCGCCCGCGACCGCCACGACCGTCCACGGGTCGGGTGGCGCCGGGGGTGGCGTCGGCGCGGCGCCGCACGCGAGGGTCAGCAAGAGGGACAGCACGGCCGGCGTTCGCACCCGCGCATCATAGGGCCCGCGAATGGCTTGCGTGCGCGACGAGCGCGCCAGTAAGTTCCGCCGGATGTCGTCGGTAACCTCGAGGAGCCGGTTCGTCGCGGTCTTCCTCATGCTCGAGCTCGTGGTCGGTGCCGCGCTCTGGTTCGGCCTCGGTGATCGCGGCGCCGCCAGCGCGCAGCCCGCCGCCGCAACCAGCGCCCAGCCGGCCGTCGTGGCGCCCCCGCCTCCCGCCGCCGGGCCTGCCGCCGCCGACGCGACCGCCGCGCCCAAGGCGCCGGCCGCGTGTCCGCGCAAGAAGTCGAGCCCGCCCCGCGACCTGGCCCAGGACCTGCTGCCGATCGGCATCCTGATCGCCGTCATCGCGGTGGTCCTGCTGCGCCTGCCCAAGGTCGAGCTCGGCCACAGCAAGGCGTTCAAGCGGCGCCGGCTGCTCAACTGGCTGCCGCTCGGCCTGACCTACTCGTTCCTGTACATGGGCCGGTACAACATCAAGCAGTTCGAGGGTATCGGGCTGACCGAGATCGAGTACGGCACCGTGTTCGGCGTCGGCTCGGCGGTCTACGGCCTCGCCTTCCTGCTCAACGGTCCGCTCGCCGATCGCTGGGGCGGGCGGGTGACCATCCTGCTCGCCGCCGCCGGCTCGGCCGCCGCCAACCTGTGGATGGGCTACATGGCCGCGACCGGCGAGACCATGGGCATGTCGGTGGCGACCGCGTTCACGGTCGCGTTCGCGACCAACATGTACTTCCAGAGCTTCGGCGCGGTGTCGATCGTCAAGGTCAACGCCGCCTGGTTCCACCTGCGCGAGCGCGGCACCTTCGGCGGCATCTTCGGCATCCTGATCTCGCTCGGCCTGTACTTCGCCTACGACGTCGGCAAGCGCATCACCGAGGTCTTCCAGATCGAGTGGCTGTTCTACATCCCGGCGCTGCTGCTGGTGCTGTTCTTCGGGCTGTCGTTCCTGTTCGTGCGCGACAACCCGTCGGACACCGGCCACCCCGACTTCGATCTGGGCGACGCCACCCGCGAGGGCGAGGTCATCACCGCCAAGCAGGTGTTCATCCGGCTGATCACGCATCCGGTGATCCTGACCGTGGCGCTGATCGAGCTGTGCTCGGGCTTCTTGCGCCAGGCGATCCTCCAGTGGGGCCCCAACTTCGGCAAGGGCCTCGGCCTCGGCAACACGTTCGTCTTCCAGAACTGGGGCATGGTGTCGTGCATCGCCGGCATCACCGGCGGCATCTTCGCCGGCGCGATCTCCGACCACATGTTCAACTCGCGGCGGAGCCCGGTGTCGGCGGTGCTCTACGGCATCATGCTCGGCGGCGCGATCCTGATCGTCCCGCTGTTCGCCGCGCCGGCCGGGATCGGCTGGGTGGTGGCGTTCATGTCGATGGCGATCATCGGCGTGCACGGCATGCTGACCGCGACGATGTCGATGGACTTCGCCGGCAAGAAGAACACCGGCATGGCGGTCGGCCTGATCGACGGCTTCGTCTACATCGGCTCGACCATCCAGTCGTTCCTCTACGGCGCCTACCTGCCGGCCGCCAAGGTCCGCGACCCGGTCACCGACTGCCTGGTGACCAACCCCGAGGCCAGCAAGATCGACAACTGGGCGATCTGGCCGTACGCGATGATCCCGGTGTCGCTGATCGGCCTCGTGCTCACCCTGCGCATCTGGAACGCGAAGCCGACCCGCGGCGGCGGCGGCCACTGACCGTCCGCCGCGCGGGCCCGGTGGTCACAGCGGGTTGGGCAACACGAACAGGTGGCGGGTCGTGGGCGGCGCCGTGCTCACAGCGATCAGCGCGAAGTAGCGACCATCGCTCGACAGGCTGGGGTGCGAGCTCGCCTGGCCGCTCGGGACCGCGATGGAGTGCGCCCGGTTGGCGAATCGATCCTGGAACCAGATCGTGGTGCCTCCCTGGGTCGTGAGATAGCGGCCATCGGCCGACAGGCTCAGGGTCGTGCAGTACTCGGCATTGGCCATGGTCGTCGTGATGGCTTGGCGATCGCGAACATACGCCCGCGAGAAGACATCGGTCGTCCCCGGCGCGAAGGTGGTGGCCTCCGACAGGAACCCGACGAAGCGGCCATCGTCGGACAGCACCGGGAACTGGCTCTCCTGGTCCGACTCGGTGCCGGTCGAGCCCACGCTCACGCGCTCGGTGACACCGGTGCTGCGCTGGTGGATGAACACGTCGGAGCGAACGTTGCCATCGCCCGCCACCAGGTTGGACGCCGGCGAGGCAAAGGCGACGAAGCGACCGTCGCCGCTGATCGCCGCATGGCTGGAGCCCTGGTCGGCCTCGCCACCGCCGGTCCGGACGCTGACCCGGGTGGTGACCCCGGCCTCGAGATCGCGCACGAAGACGTCGGCGGCGCCGTTCGCGTCATTGGCGACCAGTTGGAAGCCGGTCGAGACGAACACGACCACCTGGCCATTGGCCGAGAGGTCCGGATCCCGACTGTCACCCGTGACCTGGGCGCCGCCCGGGCCGACGCTGGCGCGGACGGTGGTGCCGGTCACGCGGTCGTGGACGAAGACATCGACGGCGCCATTGGTGTCGCCCGGGACCAGGCTGCTGGCCGCCGAGGCGAACGCGACGTAGCGACCATCGGCCGAGATCCGTGGCCGCTCGCTGGCGGCGTCGGCCTGGACGCCGGCGCTCGACACGCTGACCCGATCGAAGCTGCCGTCGACCCGGTCATAGACGAACACGTCCTCGAGGTTGTTGGTGTCCCCGGGCGTCAGCGCGGCGGCCGACAGGAGCGTCAGGTAGCGACCATCCGCCGACAGATCCTGCTGCACGCCGCTGCCGCGGAGCCCGGTGGCTGCGGCGATCCGCTCGACAGGCACGCCCGCGGGAAACAGATCGAGGCCGACTCGCACCACGCCGGTCGACGTCGCGCCGGTGGCATCCCGCACCGTGTACGAGAACCGATCGGTGCCGGTGAACCCGGCCGCCGGCGTGAAGACGACGTCGTCGCCGCTGATCACGATCGAGCCATGGTCGGGCGCGGTCGCGCCGTCGAGGGTCATCACGTCGCCATCGACGTCGACGTCGTTGCCGAGGACCTCGATGGTCAGCGGCCGGCCGGCGGTCGCGACCGCGGCGTCGTCGCGCACGGTCGGAGGGTCGTTGATGGAGGAGACGTTGATCGTGACGGTCGCCGGCACACTTGCCAGGGCCCCCTCGGCGGCCTGGAACTGGAAGCCGTCCATGCCGTGGTAGTCGCGGTTGGGCGTGTAGCGGTACCGGCCGGCGCCCAGCGAGACCAGCGCGCCGCGGGTGGGGGCGGTGGTGGTCGCGAAGGTCAGCGCGGCCCCTTCGACGTCATGCCCGGCCAGATCGATGATCACCGGTTCGTCCTCGCGCGTGGCCACGATCGCGGCGGTCGCGGTCGGCGGGTCGTTGACCGCCGCGACCTGGAGCCAGACCGTCTGCGGCGCCGTGGCCTGGCGACCATCGCTGACGGTGAACGTGAAGCTGTCGGTTCCGTTGAAGTTGGCGGCGCCGAGGTAGGTCAGCGCCGGCGCGGTCCCGGTCAGGGTGCCGCGGGTCGGGCCGGTGATCGTGAAGGTGAGCGGATCGCCATCGTCATCACGGGCGGCGAGAATCACCGCGCGCGACACGTCCTCGCTGGCCGCGACCGTCTGGCCGGTCGCGATCGGCGCGTCCTCGACCGAGGCGACCGTGACCGCCACCGTCGCCGGCGCCGACGTCAGCGTGCCGTCCGAGACGGTGAAGGTGAAGGCGTCGACACCGTGAAGGTTGGCCGTCGGCAGGTAGCTGTGGTTGCCGCCTGACGAGGGCGCCACGGTGCCGCGGGTCGGGTGGGTCGCGATCGCGAAGGTCAGCCGGTCGCCGTCGACGTCGGCCCCGCCCAGGGAGATCCAGGTCCTGATGTCCTCGGTGGCCGCCAGCGCCCCCGGGGTCGCCACCGGCGCGTCGTTGACCGGGGTGATGGTCACGCTGACCGTGGCCGGCGCCGAGGTCGCCAGCTGGTCACTGGCGCTGAACCGGAAGCTGTCGGGGCCGTGATAGTTGGCGGCCGGCGTGTAGGTCAGGTCAGGCGCGGTCCCGGTCAGGGTGCCGTGCGCGGGCGGGGTGGTCACCACGTAGGTGAGCCCGACGCCGACGCTCGATCCCGCGACCGCCCGCACCGTCACCGCCACCGGCACGTCCTCTGCGGTGGTCGCGGTGGCGGCCTGGGCCACCGGGGGCTGACCGACCCCGACCGTGATCGCCAGCGTCGCCGGCGCCGAGGTCAGCTGACCGTCGCGGGCGACGAAGGTCACCGCGTCCTCACCGACGTAGTTGGCAGCGGGGGTGTAGGTGGGGAACGGACCGTCCCCGGTGAGCGTGCCGTGGGCCGGGCCGTTGGTGACCTCGAACGTCAGCACGTCGCCGTCGACGTCGGTGCCGGCCAGTTCCACCGCCACCGTGGCGTTGCGCGCGGCGGTGGCAGCCCGGGCCACCGCCACCGGGGCATCGTTGACCGGCCGCACCGTCACGATCGCGCTGCTCCGGGCGCGGCGGAGGCCATCGCTGATCCGGTACTCGATCAGGAGGTCGCCGTGGAAGTCCGGGGCGGGCGTCAGCCGCGCCTTGCCGTCCTCGATCACGACCTGGTGGTCTCCGGAGGCGGTCACCGACCGCAGGTCGAGAACGTCGCCCTCGGGGTCGGAGTCGTTGGCGAGCAGGTCGATCAGGATCGAGACGTCCTCGTCGGTGGTCGCCACGTCGTCGACCGCCACCGGGTACTGGTTCTCGGGGGCATCCCCGGAGCAGCCGGCGACGGTCGCGGCGAGAAGGAGGGCAGGAAGCGTGCTGCGCATGTGACGCCGTAACCCACGCGTACCCGACCGTGCGCAGGCAAAGATCCATGTGCCCGGCGTTGCCGCTCTTTGATCGGGAAGGCCGCCGCGGGCCCGCGGGCGCCGCCATCGTGATCGAGCCAGCGGCCGGGCGGCCGGACGGCTTTTGGGATGCGGCGGCCGCGCCCAGTGGGTATGGTCCGCGCCCCATGCTCCCCGGTGCTCTCGGTAAGCTTCTCCCCGACCTCGATGGCAGCCGCAACGTCCTGCGCGACGCGTGGAACCTGCTGGCGGGCCTGCCCGGCGGCAAGATCCTGTTCTCGCGCCTGGTCGGTCGCATGGCGCCGTACACCGGGACCATCAACGCGCGGGTGATCACGCTCCGCCCTGGCTACTGCCAGGTCGAGCTCGAGGACCGCAAGGCCGTCCGCAACCACCTGTCGTCCATCCACGCGGTGGCCCTGGTCAACCTGGCCGAGCTGGCCGGCAACGCCGCCCTCGCCTACGCGCTCCCCGACGATGCCCGCTTCATCGTCGCCGGCCTGTCGATCGAGTACCTCAAGAAGGCGCGCGGCACGATCACCGCGACCAGCGAGTGCCCGGTCCCGACCTCGAGCGAGCGGATCGAGTACGAGGTCCCGGTGGTCATGACCGACGCCGCCGGCGAGGTGGTGGCGCGCGCGACCCTGCGCAGCCTGGTCGGGCCCAAGGGTGCCAAGGGCGTGGCCCGGCCCAAGAAGAAGGACCGGTCGCAGCACCTCAACTGAACCGGAATACCGACCGGGTCCGCCGCGTCTACCGAGGTCGTATGCCCGCCATCTGCCGTGCCCTCGCGCTCGTCCTGGGGATCTTCGCCGCTGCGCCCGCCACCGCCGCGCCGCGCGACTTCGTCGAGGAAGCCCGCGTCATGTACCGGGTGGTCGCCTGTGGCGGCGCCGATCCACTGCCGCCGTCAGTCGATGCCCGCCTGATCGAGACCCACTGCGCGACCGTCACGCCCTGGTACGCCACCCTGGAGCAGCGGTATCTCCAGCGGGCGCGGAGCTTCCTCGCCCCGCTGCGACCGACCGGCCTGCCGGCGACGGTGGTCTACCCGTTCGGCGGCGGCGATCTGCTGTCGGCGCTCCTGACCTATCCCGAGGCCACCGAGATCACGACGATCTCGCTCGAGCACGCCGGCGATCCGACCCGGGTCACCCAGGCGACCCGGGCCCAGCTCAAGACCGCGCTCGCGGTCTATCGGTCGGTGCTGCGCGCGCTGTTCGTCAACCACGACTCGGCCAGCGACAACCTGAAGAAGCTCGAGCGCGGCGCGGTGCCCGGTCAGCTCGCGATGTTCATCAGCGCGCTGGTCGCGCACGGCTACGAGCCGGTCGGGCTGACCTTCTTCGAGCTCGCGCCCGACGGCACCGTGCATCACTACTCGGCCGAGGAGGTCGCCGCCCTGTCGAAGACCAAGGCCCGCCGCAAGAAGAAGACCTGGGTCGACACCGACTTCTCGGCGGCGTTCACCAACTCGGAGCTCACCTTCCGCAAGGCCGGCGATCCGGCGGCGCCGCTGATCGTCCACCGCCACATCGCCGCCAACCTCGCCGACCGCGCCCTGACCGGCTCGCCGTTGCTCGCGTACCTCGAGGCGCGCGGCCCCAGGGTCGTGGCCATGACCAAGGCGGCCAGCTACCTGCTGTGGCAGCCGCACTTCAAGGTGATCCGCGACTACCTGCTCGCCCGCAGCGCCTGGATGGTCTCGGACTCGACCGGGATCCCGCCTCGGTACGCGGCCAAGGCCGGCTTGGTCCAGACCACCTACGGCCGCTTCACCGGCAGCTATCTCGGCGCGAGCCCGGCCGAGAACGCCGCGTTCAGAAAGTTGTGGACGGCGCAGCCCTACCGCAAGCTCGGGTTCCGCTACGGCTATCCCGACGCCGAGGACCACGCGCACCTCATGATCACCGCCCCTGCAGCTCCGGCGACGCCCTGATGAGGGTCGCCGCCGCCGGTCGGCTCGGGATCGGCGCGCTGGTCGCGCTGGCCGGGCTGGTCGCGCTCGCGCTCGCGCCGGTCGCGGACGCGGTCGCGGACAAGGCGGCCCGGCCGGCCGGTCGCCTCGACAAGGTCGAGGACACCGTCGCCGGTGGCGTGCACTGGCGGGTCAAGACCGACGCCGGCGCGATGCACGTGTGGGTGCCGCCCGGCTACGACCGCGCCACCGCAGGCA
Source organism: Kofleriaceae bacterium (assembly GCA_046597055.1). Classification (GTDB taxonomy): domain Bacteria; phylum Myxococcota_A; class Polyangia; order Haliangiales; family Haliangiaceae; genus UBA2376. Next base: position 28,920 of record JBKJLC010000013.1, read on the forward strand.
CCGTCGTCTACGTGCACGGCTATCACACCGACGCCGACGGCGCGTGGAAGCGCTACCGGCTGGCCCGGCAGTTCAAGGCCAGCGGTCAGAACGCGATCTTCATCGTCCCCGACGCGCCGAGCAGCAACCGCGAGCAGGTCAAGTGGCCGGCGCTGACCGATCTGCGCCGCGCGGTCGCCCGCGCCAACATCAAGCTGCCCGACGGCCCGACGATCGTCATGGGCCACTCGGGCGCGTTCCGCACCGTCATGCAGTGGGTCGATCACAAGGCGGTCGCGCAGGTGATCCTGCTCGACGCGCTCTACGGCGGCCAGCGCGCCTTCGACGAGTTCATCGGCACCGGCAAGCGCGCCCAGCACCACAAGCTGATCGTGGTCGGGGCTGATACCGCCGAGGGTTCGGTCGCCTTTGCGAAGAAGTATCCATTCGCGGTCGTGCGCGATCGGATGCCAGCGTCGTCGGGCGATTTCAAGAGCCGCGAGAAGTCGGCCAAGCTGCTCTATATCAAGTCGCAGTACGGCCACATGCAGATCGTCACCGGCGGCGCGGTGATCCCGATGCTGCTGCGGCTCACCCCGCTCAAGCGGCGCTGACCCGGGGCTGCGGTCGGGTGTGGGCGCGGCGCGCAGCCGCGCCTACCCGCCGCGCTGATTCCACGCGCCGGTCGCGATTGTTGACGCGCCCACGCAGCGATGCGGGAATCATGAGGTGACCAAGGGAGGTCACATGGCTCGTCTCGTCTCGATCGTGGTGCTCGCCGTCGCGCTGGTCACCGGTGCCGCGCGCCCGGCGCGGGCCGCACCGCAGGCCTTTCCATCGGGATCGCTGATCATCCCGATGGACGAGGCCTACCAGGACCGCGGCATGCTGCAGGCCTACGGGCTGCTGTTCCAGCTGCTGCGCCAGGGCGTGCCGGTGCAGTGGGTGATCGACGCCGACAAGACCTGGCATGCGGCGCCGTGCAACAGCGCCGCCGATCCGTGCCCGTGGGACTGCGCGATCGAGGGCTCGGGCGTGAAGTGTCCGTACCCGACCGCCAGCCCCGACTTCTTCGTCGCCGCGGTCGTGCGCTGGGACAGCGCCGGCGGCGCGCCCGGCGCCGTGATCGCGAACCACGGCTATCGCGGCGGGCCGTTCGTGATCGACGCCGCCCACCGCGCGGCGGCGATGGCGATCATCGACATCTGGAACACGCCGGCGCGCTGGGCCGCCAACCCGTGGGCGCAGCGCGCGGTCTCGAACCTGGTCTCGGTCCACGAGACCACCGCCGCGTTCACCGGCAACGTCAGCCGACCGCTGGTCGCCGCGCCGACGATCGCGGTGTTCTCCGACGGTCACGAGGACATCGCGACCGGCTACCTGCGCGCGGCCGGCATCAAGCAGTCGACCGGCGTCGAGTTCCCGGCCGGGCGCTGCGGGGCCGGCACCTGCGGGCCCGGCACCGCCAACCCGGACATGCTGACGGTCCCGAGCGTCGCCGGTGACATGGGCACCTGCGGCAGCCCCAGCAGCGACCACCAGAACGGCGCGCTGTTCACCGCCGACGGCTTGCCGGCGTACTGCCAGATCATGTCGATGCACTGGAACGTCGCCGATCGCGAGTCGGTCAAGTGCGGCGGCGGGGCGTGCCCGGCCACCCAGGCCCAGTGTCCGGCGGCGACGCCGATCACCTATCACGGTCACGAGGTGGTCGCGGAGGTCCGCTCGTTCCTCGGCTATCCGGTGCACTTCTTCGCCGAGTGCCAGGCGGTCAACGCGTACGAGAACACCACGCCCAACCCGGCCTGGCCGTTCCTCGACGATGCCGGGCGCGATGGCCACTTCCTCACCACCGAGGGCATGCCGCCGGCGTGTCCGTGCACCGAGGCCGGCTTCACCTGCGTCGCCGGGGGCTGCAACGGGATGAGCTGTTGCCTGCCGAGCGACCTGCGCGAGCGCGGCGCCGGCTTCCTGATCGCGCCGCGCCCGACGGAGTATCGGGTGTTCCACCCCGAGGCGCCGTACAACCAGCTCGATGGCCAGTTCGCGCCGGTCGGCGGCAGCGAGCCGGCCTACAACCTCAGCACCTATCTCGGCACCCGCTACAAGAACGACCGGCAGGTCACGCTGCTGAGCGGGCCGAACGGGCCCGGCATCGAGGACGTGTGGATGACCGGGTACCTCGACGGGACCTGCGACATCACCGAGCCGCCGATCCCGCTGCAGGCGCCGACCGGCGCGTCGGCGCGCGCGCCGGCGGCCGAGCCGGCGTGCGGCGGCAAGATCAGCTATCTCGGCGGCCACGCGTTCTCGACCAACCTGCCGATGTCGAGCAACCACGGCAGCCAGGGCGCCCGCCTGTTCCTCAACGCGCTGTTCGAGGCCGACTGCGTCACCACCGTCGGTCAACCCGGGCTCACGCTCGCGCTCGATGGACCGCTGGCGGTCGGCGCCGCGACCCTGCCGGTCGAGGTCAGCTACGGCGCGCGCTACGAGAACGCCGGCGTGGGCGCCGCGCTGGCCGTCGTGCTGCGCGAGCAGGTCGGCCCCGGGGTCACCATCGTCAGCGCGACCGGGGCCACCATCGCCGGCGACACCGCCAGCTGGGCGGTCGGCTCGGTCAGCGGCCTGCCGCAGCGCGCGGGTGATCCGCCGGCCAGCGGCAGCCGGCCGTCGACCCTGCGGTTCGCCGCCTACGGCGACTACACCGTGACGCTCGACCTCGCCTACCAGGTCGGCGCGTCGGCCCGCGTGGTGACGCCGGTGACGGTCACCATCCACGTCGCCCCCGACGGCGATGGCGACGGGGTCCCCGACGACAGCGATCCGTTCCCGACCGATCCGCAGCGGTGCGGCGACAGCGACGCCGACACCTGCGACGACTGCACCAGCGGCGCCCGCGACCCGCGCGACGATGGCCCCGACGCCGACGCCGATGGCGTGTGCGACGCCGGCGAGGACGGTGGCCCCGCCGCCACCGGTGACGGCGACGGTGGCTGCTGTGGGGTCGGTGGCCGCGCCGGCGGCCCGGTCGCGCTCGGCCTGCTGGTGCTGGTCGGCCTCGGCCGGCGCCGGCGCCGCGGCTGAAGCTCTCTCGTCAGGTCCCGGCGCGGTACGCGGCCCACTGCGCGCGCGCGCGGACCTGCTGCCCCGCCGTGAAGTGATCCATGCAGTCGTCGGCGGTGTAGTCCATGAAGTTGTGGATCGGGTCGGTGCCGCCGCCCGGGCAGCTGTCGCGGGCGACGCAGTCGTACTGCGGCGACGCCTCGGGCGCGGTGTCGGCGACCGAGGCGCCCGGCTCGTTGCAGCCACCCTGGAAGGTCGCGACCGGGTGTCCACCGGGCGAGCCACCGATTCGCGAACGGTGCGAACGTGGGCGCCGGGCCACTCCCGCGCCGGCGGTGCGCAGCCGGGCCGGCCCGCGCGGCCACGACCGTCGAGGACCGGTGGTACCATCGGCGCGTGACCTGCGTCGTCCTGGCGGTGCCTGGTAGCGAAGCGGCCGCGGAGCGGCTGCGCGTGCGGCTCGGCGCCGAGGCGGCGGTCGCGCTGGTGCGCCACTTCCCCGACGGGGAGGTCTACGTGCGGATCGACTCGCCGATCGCGGGCAAGGAGGTGGTGCTGGTGTGCGGGCTCGACCAGCCGCAGGCCAAGCTGCTGCCGCTCCTGTTCCTGGCCGGCACCGCCAAGGATCTCGGCGCGCGCCGGGTCGGGCTGGTCGCGCCGTACCTGTCGTTCATGCGCCAGGACTCGCGGTTCCACCCCGGCGAGGGCATCACCTCGACCTACTTCGCGCGCCTGGTCTCGGGCGCGGTCGACTGGCTGGTCACGGTCGATCCCCACCTCCACCGGTGGTCGTCGCTCGACGCCATCTACCAGATCCCGACCGAGGTCGTGCACGCGGCCCCGGCGATCGCGAGCTGGGTGCGCGAGCACGTGCCGGACCCGCTGCTGATCGGCCCCGACGCCGAGAGCGAGCAGTGGGTGGGCGCGGTCGCCGAGCGCATCGGCGCGCCCTACCTGATCCTCGAGAAGACCCGGCGCGGCGATCGCGACGTGTCGGTGACGGCGCCCGACCTCGAGGGCCACCGCGACCGCACGCCGGTGCTGGTCGACGACATCGTGTCGACCGGGCGCACGATGATCGAGACCCTGAACCACCTCGCCGGCACCGGCATGCGCGAGCCGATCTGCGTCGCGATCCACGGCGTGTTCGCCGATCGTGCCCACGACGACCTGCTCGCGGCCGGCGCGGCGCGGGTGGTCACCTGCAACACGATCGTGCATCCGTCGAACCGGATCTGCGTCGCCGACGCGCTGACGTCCGGCGTGCGGACCAAGCTCGGCCTCGACGCCTGAGCCATGGCCGGTCCGGACCAGGATCCCGACCCGGTCGATCCGCGGATCGGGCGGGTGCTCGACAACCGCTACCGGATCGTCGAGCCGATCGCGCAGGGGGGCATGGGCTCGGTCTATCGCGGTGAGCGGGTCAAGCTCGAGCGCGGGGTCGCGATCAAGTTCCTCCACGCCTGGGCGGTGGCCGACGCCTCGTTCATCAAGCGCTTCGAGCTCGAGGCGCGGGCGATGGCGAAGCTGCAACACCCCAACTGCGCGGCGGTGATCGACTTCGGCGTCGAGGGCCACGAGCCCTACGTCATCATGGACCTGGTCGCCGGGGTGTCGCTGGGCCGGCTGCTCGAGGACGGGCCGCTGCCGGCACCGCGCGCGGTCGACATCGCGCGCCAGGTGCTGGCCGGGCTCGCGCACGCCCACCGTCACGGCATCATCCATCGCGACGTGAAGCCCGAGAACATCATGGTCGAGGCGACCGACCTCGGCGACCACGTGCGCATGCTCGATTTCGGCCTGGCCAAGATGATGAGCGAGACCTCGGGCAACCTGACCGGGGCGATGGTGGTCGGCACGCCGAGCTACATGTCGCCCGAGCAGAGCCGTGGCGATCCGGTCGACGCCAAGGCCGACGTCTATGGCGTCGGCGTCGTGCTGTTCGAGATGTTGACCGGTGCCAAGCCGTTCCAGGGCGAGGACGCGGGCGAGACCATGCGGATGCACCGCGAGGAGCCGCCGCCGCGCCTGATCGATCGCGCGCCCGGGGTCGCGTTCAGCACCGCCCTCGAGGCGGTGCTGGTCCGCGCGCTCGCCAAGTCGACCGTCGATCGCTACAGCGCCGCCGAGCTCGCGGTCGCGCTCGACGAGGTCGCGGACCGCCCGCCCCGCGTACCGTCGGCCGCGGAGCTGCCGGTGCGGGCGACGATGGTGCTCGATGCCGCCGAGCTGATCCCGCTCACCACCGCGCTGGCCGCGCCGACCGCGCCAGGCGCGACCCCGCCGCCGCGGCCGCTCGCGCCGCCGCGGTCGACCGCGCCGCCGGCGCCCGGTGCGCTGGCGGCGGGACCGCCGGTCGACCCGGCCCGAACGCAGACGCCGCCGGCCTCGTGGACCACGGCGCCGGCGCCGGCGACCCAGGCGCGACCCGGCCAGATCGCGCGGGCGCTGGCCGGTGCCCGCGAGCGCTGGTGGCTGGTCGCGGCCGGCGGGCTCGCGGGGCTGGCGCTGATCGTGGTGATCGTGATCCTCGTCGGCGGTGACGGCGCGCCCGCCGCAGGGCCCGCCGACGCGCGCGAGGCCGACGAGATCGAGATGCCGGTCGACGAGCGACCGGGCCCACCGGCCGAGCTCGAGGCGCTGCGCGCGCGGGTCCGCGGCGCCTCGACGCCACAGTCGGTGGTGCAGGCGCTGCAGCGGCTCGGCAGCGCGCACCCGACCAGCGCCGAGATCCCGCTGGTGCTGGGCCAGATCTACTTCGACCGGCTGTGGGTCGACGACGGGCTCGAGCAGTTCCGGCGCGCGATCCGCATCGACGCAGCGCTACGCGAGGACCCGGCGCTGATCCGCGCGGCGCTCAACGGCCTGGGCAACGACAGCCATCACCCGAAGGTGCGGCGGTTCCTGGCGCGTGACGTCGGCGCGCCGGCCCGCCGCTTCCTCGAGGGCGTCGCGACCGGCAACTGGCGCAGGGAGGTCAAGGAGCGCGCCGCGGCGACGCTGCGGGATCTGGGTCCGTGACCGACGACACGAGCTCGGGGTCGCTCGCCTTCGTGGTCTGCTCCGCCGTCTGCGCCTTGCTGGTGGCCGCTTGATCGCTGCAGCCGCTGCGGGCCATGGGCGCCGCGAGCGCGACCACGATGAACGGTGAGAACCATGAGAGGGCGCTGCGCATCCGATACTCCTTGTCCGGGGTGATTGCAGAGAGCGGGCCACCTCTTGAGTGCGCCATGCACCGAGAACGTGCCGAGGGTGGCGGGCGCGGGCGCACGGGAGATGTACACGCGCGCCACAACCGCGGGAGGTGAGCGCGAGCGGGCACGTGGGCGGCGCCGCGCGCGCGTGCGCAAGATCGAACGTGCACGACGTTCAGCGTCCGCGTGTCCAACGAGAGATCCCGCCTGTCGGGAGTGACCGCCCGCGCCGGTGATCACGGTTGACAGGTTCACCCCGCAGGACTGAACATCGGATCAGTAGCGGCCATGGGCACCGACGATCCTCACTTCGGCTCGGTCCGCGCGTTCCTCGAGCGCGCCCGGACCTCGGCCACCGCGACCGCGACGGCGCGCATCGTGACGCTCGAGCCGGAGCCCAGCGCGCCGGTGGTCACGGCGCGCTGGCAGCTCGACGAGCTGACCGGGCGGCTGGTCGAGCTGTCGGGGGTGGGCGCGGTGGCGTCCCTGACCGCGGCCGCAGCGCTGGTGCTCGAGGCCCAGGTGCGGGGCGAGCCGGTCGCCTGGCTGGCCCGACCCACGACGACCTTCTTCCCGCCCGATCTGGCCGACCGCGGCATCGATCTCGACGCGCTGGTGGTGGTGCGGGTCCCCGACGTGACCGCGATGATCCGCGCCGCCGATCGCCTCCTGCGCTCGGGTGCGTTCGGGCTGGTCGTGCTCGATCTCGGCACCGCCGGCAGCGCCGCCGAGGTCCCGATCGCCGCGCAGGGTCGGCTGGTCGGCCTCGCTCAGCATCACGACGCTGCGATCGTGGTGATCACGGAGAAGCCGCGCGACACCGCGTCGCTGGGATCGATGGTGTCGCTGCGCGCCGAGGCGGTGCGCGAGCGCGGCGCGGGCGGCTTCCGCATCGCGGTCCGCGCGATCAAGGACAAGCGGCGCGGTCCGGGGTGGGCGGAGGTGGTGGAGGCGTTCGCGCCACCCGGGATGAAGTGAGGCCGACGTGAAGGCCGGGGCCGTGGCCGCCACCAAGGACGTGCCGTGATGCGGGTCGCGTGCGTCGATCTCCCGGCGTTTCCGCTGCAGCTCTTGCTGCGGCGGGAGCCGGCGTGGCGCGCGCTGCCGGTGGTCGTGGTCGACGAAGATCGGCCGCAGGGCCGGGTGCTGTGGGCGAGCGACGGTGCGCGCGCGAACCGCGTGTTGCCGGGCCAGCGCTACGCGACCGCGCTGGCGCTGGCGCCCGGCCTGCGCGCCGGCCTGGTGCCGCCCGAGGAGATCGCCCAGGCGCTGGCGGCCCTGGCCGAGCGCCTGCACGCGCTGTCCCCCGAGGTCATGCGCGCCGACGAGCCCGGCACGTTCTGGCTCGGCGGCGCCGGCATGGCCAGCCTGTATCCGTCGGCGACCGCGTGGGGCAAGGCGATGGCGGCGGTGCTGACTGACCAGGGCCTGGCCGGCGTGGTCGTGGTCGGTTTCTCGCGGTTCGCGACCTACGCGGTCGCGCGCGCGTTCGGCCGCGGCCTCGGCATCACGGCCGGCGCGCCCGGCGCGGCCGGCGCGGCGCCAGAGCCGCCGCCGGTGCGGGTCCACGTCCACGCGCGCGACGTCGACGAACGGCTGGCCGCGCGCTCGGTGCCGCTCGACCGGCTCGAGGTCGCGCCCGCGCTGCGCGACGCGCTGGCGCGGCTGGGCGTGACCACGCTCGGGCAGATGGTGCGCCTGCCCGGCGGCGGCATTCTCGAGCGCTTCGGCGCCGACGCCCACCGCCTGTACCAGCTCGCGGCCGGCGAGGGCTGGGATCCGCTGGCGCCCGAGCCGCCGCCCGAAGCGCCCGACGAGCGGGTCGACCTCGACGATCCCGAGATCGACGCCGAGCGCCTGGTCTTCGCGACCAAGGCCGCGGTCGAGCGCCTGCTGGTCCGGCTGGCGGACAGCCGGCGCGCGCTGGCCGCGCTCTACCTCGAGCTCGACCTGCGCCACTCGCTCGCGCACCACGAGCGCCGGGTCGATTGCATCAAGCCCGCCGCGGCGACCCTCGACGGCCGCAGCCTGCTCGGCCTGGTCCGCCTGCGCCTCGAGCACCAGCCGCCCGCCGCCGGCGTGGTCGCGATCCGGGTCTGGGCCGACGACGTCCCGGCGACCCGCGAGCAGCTCGCGCTGTTCGCCGAGAAGCCCCGCCGCGATCTGCGCGCCGCCGACACCGCCCTGGCCCGGCTCCGCGCCGAGCTCGGCGACGACGCGATCGTGCGCGCGGTGCTCCGCCCCGGCCACCTGCCCGAGGCCCGCTTCGGCTGGGAGCGCCTCGACACCGTGGTCGCGCCCCGGCCCCGCCGCGATCTCGCCCCCGTCCTGATCCGCCGCGTCCTCGCGCGCCCGCTCCTCCTGCCGCCCCAGTCCCCCCACGTCCGCGACGACGGCTGGGTCCTGGCCGGCCTCGAGAACGGAGCGGTCGCCCGCATCGCCGGCCCCTACGTCGTCTCCGGCGGCTGGTGGGCCAGCGACGTCTACCGCGAGTACCACTTCGCCGAACTCCGCCGCGGCGACTGCCTCTGGCTCTACTACGACCGCACCCGCCGCCGCTGGTTCCAGCACGGCGCCGTCGAGTGATCCGCGCTGCCGACCGCGCTGAGAGACGGGCGCTCACGACCAGGCGGACGGGCCGGCCCGCTGAGCGCTACAGCCGCGCCAGCGCCGCGGCCCCGGCCACCCGGCCCGCATCGATGTACTGCTCGCGCAGCCCGCGATCGGCCAGGCCCGAGAACGGCGTGCCCGCGAGCGGTTGCTCGGGACGGATCTCGATCAGCTCGACCGCGCGCCAGCCGAGCGCCTCGCGCAGCTCGGCCCGTTGCGCCTTCGACAGGCCCCAGCTGCGCGTGAGCGACTCGACGCGGGCCAGCTTCTCGTTGACCTTCCGGCTCTGGACCAGGTCGCGGACCAGCCGCTCGTTCACCAGCATCTCGAGCACGCGACCGACGAGCTCGAACCCGCGCGGGGGGGCCTGGTCGACCAGCTGGCGCGCGTTGTCGGTGACCACGATGACCCGGCGCACCTCGGGCGAGTCGAGCCCGTACGAGACCGGCGTGTTGTTGACGGCGCCACCGTCGACGCAGTAGCCAATGCCGTCGAGATGCACCGGCGTGAACAGCAACGGAAACGCCGCCGACGCCATGGTCGCCATGACCACCGCCCGGCGCCCGTCGGCGCTGTCGAAGCTCGGCCCCGAGAACTCCATGATGTGCTCGAACGTGGTGTCGCCGGTGGCCGAGCCGTGGGGGCCCGACTCGGCGGGCATGCCCTGGAGCGCGGCGACCACGAGCTGCAACGTGATGTCGGCGATGGGGGGGGTGGAGCCGCGGACCACGTGGGTCAGCGCGCGCGCGACCACGGTCGCCATCTCGCGCGACGACGACAGCCCGCCGCGGAGGACCCCGGACAGCGACGGCCGAAGAAACTTCCACCAGTGCGCGTCGCGCACCCAGGTCTCGGTCAGGATCTCGGTGGCGAGCTCGATCCGGCCGTAGCGGATGCCGGCCGCGAAGACGCCGGCGTTGAGCGCGCCCGCGCTCGCCGCGACGATGCGGACGATCGAGAGCTTGGCCTGCGCGATCTGCTCGAGCACGCCGGCCTGGAACGCGCCCTTGGCGACCGCCCCGGCCAGGACGAGCGCGGTGGGGGGCGGCGTGGACTCGTCGAGGCTGGCGAAATCGTCGCGACCGACCATCGCCGCATTCTAGCCTCGCCCCGTCACGCCCACCGGGGGTCGGCCGGCGCTGATCACGGTGCCACCCGACGGGACCGACGGGACCGACCGGTCCCGGGCCGCCGTGGTCGAGGTCAGAAGCCGCGGGCCGGGACCTGTCGCTGCAGCCAGTTGGACGACGGGTAGCCGCTCGCGGCCGAGATCACGTGCAGCGTGTAGGCGTGCCGCGAGGTCGGCGAGCGGTTGGCGTGGCTCATGTGCGGGGCCAGGCCGTCGAGCACGATCAGGTCACCGCGCTTGACCTCGAGCGGGACGAGGCGCGTGTCGTCCCACGGGCGGTCGTCGAGAAGATCGAAGTGGGTCGTGCGGCCGTCGCGCACGAAGCGCGACTTGAGCCCGTCGCGGTGGGCACCGGGGATCGCCCACAGGCAGCCGTTGTCGGTGCGGGCGTCCTCGAGCGCGAACCACAGGCCGACCATCGCCTCGGGCGTCGTGTGCAGGAACGTCGCGTCCTGGTGGCAGCGCACCTCGCCGCCGATGTAGGGCTGCTTGAAGATGTACATCGACTGCATCAAGCGCGGCTCGGCGATCCCGAGCCCGGCGACCAGGGCGGCCAGCGCCGGCGTCCGTGAGAAGCGATCGAACGCGGGGTCGAGATCGTGCAGCGCGTGGCCGATCTTGTTGATCGATTGCGCCTTCGGGCGCACCAGCTGGCCGTCGCGATCGAAGCCGCCTTCCTCGAAGAAGAACCGGATCTGGTCGCCCGAGTCGAGGAAGTAGTCGTCGGTCTTGCGGGCCTGCTCGTCGGTCGTGAAGACGGTCCGGCGGGTCCCCGGCTCGAACCCGGCCACCAGCGCCTCGGCCCGGGCGCGCAGCGCGTCACACTGCGCGGGATCCACGAAGCCGGGGAGGATCACGAAGCCATCGCGGTGATAGTGCGCGAGCTGCGCGGGGGTGATCACCGGTCGACCGCTGGCCTGGCCTGCTGCTTCCATCGCGGGGGCAACACACCACGATCCGGCGCCGCGGGGCAACCGGCCTGGTTTCCGCCGACCCGGGGCCCGCGCCCGGACCGCCGGGCCTCGGAGGTCCCCGGACGCACGGCTGTCCGGGATCCCGGACATTCCACCCGGTCGCCGTCAGGTCGCGGCCGGGTCGCGGCTGGCGGGTCGCCCGCGACCCGTCGTCGCCGGCGCGGCGCGCGTGGCGGACCGCACGGTCGATGGTGCGCGCGGTGTGCGCGCGCCGCTGTCGGACGAGCCTCCACCTGTATGGTAGCCGCGCTGTTCGTCGCCGCGCTGTAGCGCACGTTGATGCTGACGAGCACGGGCGACGCCGCCCGCTGCGCGTGGAGACCGGCGATACCGCACGACCGGGCCCGAGGCACGGCTGGTGCAGTTCCCGGCGCGGGGCGCGGCCGCTGCTTTGCGACCATCACTCGGGGGGGGACGTAATGACGCCAGATCAAGATCCGGGCGCGGTGCCGAGACCACGCGAGTCCGCCACGGAGACGCCCACGCGTCGCGTCCAGCACGTGCAGCGCAGCGGGCCCAACACGACTCGCGCGCGGCGGGCACCGCGGGTGCTGATCGGCCGCTACCAGCTCCTACATCGGATCGCCAGCGGCCACATGTCGGAGGTTTACCTCGCTACCGACCAGGTGCTCGAGCGGAACGTCGCGATCAAGATCCTGCGGACCGGCCGGGCCCACGATCCGCACAACGTCGACCGGTTCCGGCACGAGGCGCTGAGCCTGTCGCGGATCGACTCGCCGCGCGTGGTCGCGGTCCACGACATGTACCTGGGCGGCACCGACGAGCACTTCCTCGTCATGCGCCACATCATCGGGCGGACGCTCGCGCAGTTCATGGAGGAGGTCGGGACGCTGGCCGTCCCGCACGCCGTGCGCCTCGCGTGCGAGATGCTCGACGGCCTGTCGGAGCTGCACACGCGGCACCTGGTGGCGCGCGACCTCAAGCCGTCGCACGTGATGATCGACTGGGAGGACCACGCGGTGCTGCTCGCGCTGGGGATCGCCCCACAGCGGCGGCCCCAGCGGTTCCCGTCGGCCAGCCCGGTGTGCGGCACGCCGTTCGGCCTCGACGCCGGCAGCGAGGAGGACGAGGACGACCACCAGGATCTCCGGCAGGCCGGCCTGCTCCTGCTCTACATGCTCACCGGGGTCCATGCGTCGGCGACCCGCGAGCTGTCGACGCTCACCGCCCGCATCCCACCCGCGATCGCCCGCGTGGTCCAGCGCGCCCTGACCAGCGAGCCGGGCTCCCGGTACGCGAGCGCGCTCGTGATGAAAGAAGCGCTCGAGCGAGCGCTGCGCGAGGCGGCGCCGGTGTCGACCCGACCAGCGATCGCCCAGCCCGCCCTCACCCGCCCGATGGCCGCGCCGGCCCGGCCGGCGGCAGCGTCCGTGGCCGACACCGAAAGGTCGGGAGCCCCGGCGACGTCAGACGAGACCAACGACGAGGCAATCCCGACCCTGTGGGTCGATCCCAACCCCACGGTGGTGGGGCGGATCGCCCGGTAGCCACCAACCCAGGGTCAGCTGGCGGCGCAGCAGACGCCGCCCTCGATGCCAACCGAGACCCGGCCGAGCTCGCGCTCGCCGGCCGCACACTGGATCTGGCCGTCGCCGATGTCGCCACGAACCTGGCCGCCCAGGGCCTCGCACTCGGCCACCGAGATCGCCGGCGCCGGCGGGTTGGCCAGGCAGGCCGCGAGCTCGGGCGTCGCCGACCAGCCGCAGGCGCCGTCCGCCTGGCGCTCGCAGGTCGCGCTCTGGTAGCAGACGTACTCGTCGCGGAAGTCGCAGGTGGTGATCACGCCATCGCGATCCGAGCAGACCTGGCCCGAGCAGCCGCCGACGAAGCACTCGTCGACCGCGGCCTGGACCCGGGTATAGAACTGCGTGACCGTGCGGCCCTTGGCCGTCTGGCCGTTGGCGCGGACCGTGTAGCGATCGCCAAAGACGATCAGGCCGCCGCCCTCGAACGTCAGCCCGGCGAGCCCACGGCCGATCTCGTCCTCGGTCGCGCCCGACGGGGCGAAGTCGAGGTCGGCGATCTGCGCCGACACCGACCCGTTGAGCTTGGCCTCGCGCTTGTCCGGGCACGGCGCCTGGATGCAGCGCACGCCGCTCTGCTCGACCTTGACGCCGATGCCGTCGACCGCGCCGTCGGCGGCGCCGGCGACCCACGCCTCGGTGGCGTCGAAGCGACCGAGGTTGCCGTAGCCGGGGAAGCGCTGGGTCTTGATCGCACCGCGGACGAGCACGCCACCCTGGCGGTACGCGTTGTCGCGCATCGGCGCGAGGTCGCGGTCGGACAGCCCGAGCGCGCTGGTGTCGAGCGACGCGACGTAGCACGACTGCGCGCGACGACCGTCGGCGCAGGTGAGCTTCGCGCTGTTCACGCGCGACACGAAGTAACCGCCGCAGCCGGGCGACGCGCATTTTCTGACGTCGGCGCGGATGTGGAAGTACGTGAAGGTATCGGAGCCGGCGAGGTCGGCCTTGCCTGCGAGCTCCTCGGAGACATCGCCCGCGAGCTCATCTTCGGTGACCGTGGAGTCGGTGCACGCGGAGACGAGCGAGAGGGAGGCAACAGCGAAAGTGGCGAGATAGTTCCGGAACACGAGATCTCCTTGGTGACGTGACGTGGTAGCGCAGCCGCTCTCAGCAACGGCCGGGCCACCCGGAGACTGTCGTGATCACTGCGGGTCTGGGCGACGCCCCCGTGACGCTTCTGCGCAGTTATCGACCCACTTGCCGGCGACTCGATTGGCCACTGCGGCGAGAGATACGCAGGACGCGCGATCTCGTCAGTGGCGATCGTGGCGAGAGCGCACGGAAGTACGGGCTGGCCGCTGGCCGGCAGAGCGCCAAGGTGCCGCACGTCGCTCCGACGGGCTGCCCTCAGGATCCCGCACATCTTTCCCGGTGTCCCTGAGCCAGGGCGAGCGCAAGCGAGCCCGCCGCCTCCGGGCAGCCCGTCGAAGATCACGTGCGGCACCTTCCCGCTCTGCCCTTCGACACGGCGCCTGCGGCGCCGGCGCAGGGCCACCGGGAACGGTGAGCGCTTCCGATCACATGAAGACTTGTGATCAATCCCGAGCGCTGACCTTCGACACGGCGCCTGCGGCGCCGGCTCAGGGCCACCGGGGTGAGCGCTTCCGATCACATGAAGACTTGTGACTTGTGATCAATCCCGGGCTCGGCCGGCGACGGCCGCCGACCGAGATCGGGTAGAGCGAAGTTGGACGCTTGGCCGAGCTCCTCGCGCCGCACGCCGGCAAAGATCGCACCGCCCGCGGTCAGTCGACGTAGACGACGCGGGCGCGCACGGCCGCATCAGAGTCGTCGGGCGGGGCCAGCGAGCCATCGGTCCACGCGGCGATGAAGCCGAGCCCGGCGAGCGGCGCCAGCGACGGCGAGCGCTGCGGCCCCTCGCGGGTGGTGGCCAGGGGCAGCGGGTCGCCGCGCGGCGTGCCGTCGAGCCGGTAGTGGCGGATCAGCACGTCGCGCTGGTCGTCGGCGCCCTCGGCCCAGGCGAACGCGACGCCGGCCGCGCCGGCCGCGACCGCCGGCGTCTGCCTGCGATCGGCCCGCACGACCTCGACCGTCGGGCCGCGCGGGGTGCCATCGGGATCGAACCAGCGCGCCTGGATCGACGACGCGTCCTGCACGTCGCGAGCCCAGGCGACCACGAAGCCGCCGTCTGGGAGCGCCGCCACCACCGGCAGCTCCGGGCGCGACGGCATCGGGGGCGCCGCCTCGACCTCCTGCTGCCCGGTGCGCGCCGTCATCCCGTCGAAGACCCGGGCCACGATCCGGTTGAGGCCGTTGGCCTGCTTGACCTCCCACACGACCACCAGGCCGCCATCGACCAGGCCGGCCACCGCCGGCGCGTCCTCGGCGATCGGATCGGCGACCCCGACCACCACCGAGTCCACCGCCGGCGGCAGGTAGCCCAGCGCATCGACGACCTTCAACCGGACCTCGCCGCTGCTCTGGAACCGGTCCGCGGTCCGCAGCCAGGTCAACGCGAAGCCACCGCCGGCCAGGCCACCGACCGACGGCAACCGGTCGGTGCGCGCGGCGTCGAAGTCCACCGACTGCGCGTTGATCGAGCGGGCCACGCCGTCGTCGTCGCGGTAGGTCATGATCCCGAGCCGCCCGTGGACGGCGCCCGGCTCGTGCGTCTCCCACAGGATGGCGTAGGTGTCGACCGCGTGCGCGGTGGCGGTCAGGCCGTCGGCATCGACGGTGTCGGGCAGGTCGAACTCGCGGTCGGTACCGGTGGCGTCGTTGACCCGGGGCCGGGCCTCGGGCCCGAACATGCGCGCGCGGCCGGTGCGGTCGCCGTTCCAGGCGACCAGGAACCGGCCGTCGGGTCCCGCCGCAAGCTGGCGCCCGCCGTAGTACAGGTCGTTGGCCAGCGGCTGCGCGCCCACGATGTGCTCGCGATTGACGACGAAGTCGGCCGGCTCGAGCGTGATCGCGACCGCGGCGTCGGCGCCGGGCGCGACGGTGGCGGCGCCAAGACCGGCGAGCCGACCCGCGGCGTCGAGGCCCTCGATCGCGATGGTGACGTCGGCCGCGTCGCGACCGGTGGTGGCGACCACGAACGTGAGGGGCAAGGCGGCCGCCGCCGGCACGACCAGCTCGTCGGCGACGCGGTCCACGCCGTCAGCGACCTCGACCCGCAGCCGGGTGAGCGCGCGCAACGCGGGGCGCCCCCGCACGGTCACCTCGACGGTGTCCTCGCCGCACGCGCCGGCGAGCAGCAGCAGGCTCGCCGCGATGGCGGCCGGTCTCATCGGCGGAAGTCGACCACGCCCAGGTCGCTGTCGGGCAGGTCGTCGGTCGTGAGGATGATCACCGCCCCGGTCGCGGCGCTGGCCGCGACCGCCGCGCCGGCGATGAACCACCAGCGCCGGTAGACCGGCCGTGATGGCCGGGTCGGGCTCGGGCGCGCGAGGCTCGCGTCGATCCGCGCGCGGGTCTCGGCCTGGGCGCGGGCGGCCTCGGCGGCGCGGGCGGCCTCGGCGGCGCGGCTGGCCTCGCCCCGGCGTCTGGACTCGGCTTCGAGCTCGGCGATCAGTCGCTCGGTGGCGGCGCGCCGCGACGAGGTCGGATCGAGCTGCAGGTACTTGCGATAGCCGAACACCGCCTCGTCGAGCTGGTCGAGGTTGCGGTGAGTCTGGGCGATGTTGAGGAGGGTATCGGGCAGCGGCGTGAGTTCGAACGACTTCTCGTACTCGACCAGCGCCTCGGCGAAGCGGCCCAGCGCGAACAGCTTCTGGGCCTGGACGAAGTGGCCACGCGCGATGGCGCGGGTGCGCGCGTCACCGTCGCCGGGACGGACGCGCGCGCCGGCCTTGGCCTTGGGGCCAGCGGCGACCGGGGGCGCCACCGCGACGAGCAGCGCCAGACCGACCAGGCCCGCGCGGATCGCACCGATGGACGTCATGGGCTACCGAACGGGTCAGCGGTGTACGCCGGGTCCATGATGCCGGCGGCCGGCTCGGCGCCGGGGCGCGGTTCCGGGCCGACGTCGCGACGGACCGGCGGCCGGACCGACCGCGCCGTCGTGCGCGGCGGACGACGGGTCGACGCGGCCGAGGCCTCGCCCGGCGTCACGGCCGGGAGGATCGGCGGCGTGACCTGGGCCGCCGCCGGCGCGGGCGGCGGGGCGGGCGCCACCGATGGCGGCGGAGACGGCGGGACCGACCCGGGGTCCGCCGCGACCGGCGCCGAGGTCGTCACCGGCACCGCCGGCGCGCGACGTGCCCATGCCACCGCGGCCCCGGCCACGCCGGTTGCCAGCAGCACGGCCAGCCAGGCTCGCCGACGTCGCGGCGGTGGCAGCTCCGTGCGCTCGCGCTCGCGAGCGGAGGTGATCGCGCGCGCCCCGGTCGCCCCCGACGCCGGCGCGGTCGACCCGGCCGCGGCGAGCAGCGTCGCTAGCACCGCGTCGACCTCGGCGACGCTCGCCGGCCGCTCGGCCGGCGTCTTGGCCAGGCAACCGCGGATCAGCGCGGTCAGTGCTGGCGGCACGACCTGCAGGTCCGGCAGCACCAGCGACGGCACCGGCGCGCTGCAGTGCGCGCGCACGTAGCCGCCGAGCGTGCTCTCGACGAACGGCGTGCGCCCGGTGAGCAGCTCGAACAGGATGATGCCGAGCGCGTACAGATCGCTGCGGGCATCGACCGGGTCGCCGGTCGCCTGCTCGGGCGACATGTACGCGGGCGTGCCGACGATCGCGCCCTCGCCGGTGACGTGCTGGGGCTGACCGGAGGCGGCCGCCTCCGCGTCGCTGAGCTTGGCGATGCCGAAGTCGAGCAGCTTCACCCAGGCGTCGCCGTGGCGGTCGTGGCCGATGTGCACGTTGGCCGGCTTGAGATCGCGATGGAGCACGCCGACCGCGTGGGCGGCGGCCAGGGCCGCGCAGATCTGCGTCGCGATCGCCAGCGTGGTGGCGAGGTCGAGCCGGCTGCGCTCGGCCAGCAGCTCCTTGAGCGAGCCGCCCTCGAGCAGCTCCATCACGATGAAGACGGTGCCGTCGGGCAGCTCGACCAGATCGGGCACGTCGACGATGTTGCGGTGGCGGATCCGGTTGACCAGCCGCGCCTCCTGGAAGAACCGGGCGACCGCCGACCGCCGGCCCGCCTGCTCGGCGCGCAGCAGCTTGATCGCGACCCGCCGGCCCAGCAGCAGGTGCTCGGCCCGATAGACCCGGCCCATGCCGCCCTCGCCGAGCAGCGCCTCGATTCGATAGGGGCCGAGGATGGTGCCGAGCCGCTCGTCGGTGGCGCCGGCCACCCCGGGCAGCGTCTCGGCCGCCCGGCCACGCTCACCCCGCGCCACGGTCGGCGCGGTCGTCGAGCCGTCAACGGCCTCGGTGACCCGTAAGCGAGAGGAGCGTCCGAGCAAGGTGCCGCAAGGCTAGCGCACCGGCCCGGCCCGATCACCATGATACGCTGGAGCCCCGTGCCCGGACACGACGTCGCCGCAACCTGGGTCACACAGGAGGCCCGCGGCCCGGTGGTGCGGCTGCGCGGCTACCTCCTCGAGGTCGTCAGCGGGCCCGACCGCGGGCTGCGCCGCGAGGTCGCGTCGTCGACGTTTCGCATCGGCGCTGGCCCTGGCAACGACCTGGTGCTCGCCGATCGCCGGGTGTCCGGCACCCACCTCGAGATCAAGCTCGACCGCGCCGGCTACCGCATCCGCGACCTCGCCTCGACCAACGGCACCACCGTCACCGGACTGAAGATTGCCGACGCTTACCTCCCCGCCGGCGCCACCATCGGCATCGGGCGCACGCTGATCCAGTTCACGCCCGCCACCGAGATCACCGAGCTGCCGCTCCACCCCACGTCGCAGTTCGGTCAGCTGATCGGCCCGAGCCCGGCGATGCGCCGGATGTTCTACGACCTGGCCCGGATCGCCCCGAGCGAGCTGAGCGTGCTCATCCACGGCGAGACCGGGACCGGCAAGGAGCTGGTCGCCGAGGCCATCCACGACGCGTCGCCGCGCGCGGGCGGACCGCTGGTCGTGCTCGACTGCGGCAGCATCCCGGCCAACCTGTTCGAGAACGAGCTGTTCGGCCACGAGCGTGGCGCCTTCACCGGCGCCGACCGCGCGGCCGAGGGCGCGTTCGAGCGCGCCGATGGTGGCACCCTGTTCCTCGACGAGCTCGGCGAGCTCCCGCTCGATCTGCAGCCCAAGCTCCTGCGCGCGGTCCAGGAGCGGAAGATCCGCCGGCTCGGCGGCAGCCGGGAGCTGCCGGTCGATGTCCGGATCATCGCGGCGACCCACCGCGACCTCGCGGTCGAGGTCAACCACGGCACGTTCCGCGAGGATCTGTTCTACCGGCTCGCGGTCGCGCGGGTCGAGGTGCCGCCGCTGCGCGAGCGCCGCGAGGACATCCTGCCGCTGACGCATCACTTCCTCGCGCTGGCCGGCGCCGACGCCGATCGGCTCACGCCCGACGCCGCGGTCGCGCTGGTCGAGCACTACTGGCCGGGCAACGTCCGCGAGCTGCGCACCGCGGTCGAGCGCCTGTTGATCGCGCCGGCCAGCCCGCTGTACGAGCCGCGGCCGGCACCGGCGCCGGCCGACGCGCTGCACCTCGCGTTCGATCTCGACCTGGCGACGTCGTTCAAGGACGCCAAGCAGGCCGTGATCGACGCGTTCGACCGCCGCTTCATCGAGGCGCTGCTCGCGCGTCACGGCAGCATCGCGGCCGCGGCCCGCGCCACCGGGCTCGATCGCGTGTCGGTCTACAAGATCATGGGCCGGCTCGGCCTGCGTCGGACCTGAGCCCGACCCGGCCCGCACGACCTGCCCGCCGACGTCCGCGACGGCCTGGGGGTGTCCCCGGTCGACACCCTGGCCGAGGCGCTCGCGATCACGCTGCGCGACACCACGCTGCGCGAGGGCCGCCTGGGGTTCGGCGAGCACCGCATCCTCGACGAGCGCCGGCTCGCGCTCTGACCGCACCCGGCGGCGGCGCGGCCGGCGGGCCGGCCGGCCGGCGTGGAAGGGCTCGGGCGGAACGATTGATCCCTCCCCGGGGAGCGATATGCTCCGCAAGCCCCGCCATGCCCCAACACCGCGTCGTCTTCTACTTTCTCGACGAGCAGCCCACCGACCGGGCCGCCTGGGAGGCGTGGCTCGCCGCGGCGCCGCCCCGGGTGCGGGCGATCGCCGAGCTCGGCGAGCGCCGGCCGTTCGTCTCGGCCGCCGCGCCCTTTGCCGGCCGCGACGCGGCCGAGACCCGTCGCAACGACGAGGCCGCCGGGCTCGAGGTGGTCAAGGAGCTGGTCGAGAACCTGGGCGCCCTCGCCGGCGCGACCGCGCGCTCGATCGGCCTGCTCCTGGCCGGCCGCGGGTTCGGCACCGTCGGACCGGACGGCCCCGACGCCGCGCTGACGGCGAAGCTGGAGGAGTGGGGCAGCCTGGTCGAGGCGAGACCGCCGGACGAGCCTGAGTGGGAGCGCAAGGGCTGGGTCTCGGTCTGGGCCGGCACGGTGCCGCGCGAGGACTACGACCACCTGCTCCGCGAGCTGCATGCGATCGACGGTCCGATCTCGGCGTTCGCGCGCGCGATCCACATCCGGTACTACGACAAGAAGAGCTGCCAGGGCTTCCACAGCCGCGAGCCGCTGCCCGCCGGCGCCGCGATCGGCAAGCTCCCGTTCGCGGCAAGCTTCCTCGACCTCATCCCGGCCGAGGTGCGCGAGCGCGTCGTCAACGCGGTGATCGTGCTCTACGAGACCGACTTCACCGAGCGACCGCGCGATGCCGCCCGCCGCCGGCTCCGCTACTGCGGCTCGTACCCGTACAAGGGCTGACCCGGCGGCTCAGCGCCGCTTGCCGTTGGAGCGGCCGACCATGGCGCGGAGGTCATCGGCCGACACGCTGGGCAGGTAGTCGGGGAGCAGCCAGACCACGTTCGAGCAGAACATGCCCCGCTGGTCGCGCAGGCGGAACGAGATCGTGTGATCGCGCGGCGCGCGGTGGCCGCCGTAGTCACCGCGACCGCCGAACACCGCATCGCAGTCGGGGAACGCCTCGCGGAGGACGCGGCGCACGCGGGTCATCTCGGCGCTGGTCGCCTTCCGGTTCTGGTTGCCCATGGGTCGTCCCTCGTTCCGAGCCGCGCAGCCTGGCGGCCATGCCGGGCCTTCAGGGGCCCGCACTCACAAATTCGATCACTTGCTCTTCCGTTCGTCCTGAGCGCAGCCCGGCGCGAAGCGGCGGGCGAAGTCGAAGGACGACCATCGCGCGGCGGGCGTCCTTCGACTTCGAGCTCGCCTGCGCTCGCTCTGCGCTCAGGACGATCGGAAAAGCTGCTCAATCGCGATCGCTTGCGCCTACCTCATCGGCATTGAGCCTAGCGGACGAGTCGACCTGGGCGAGCGGCAAGCTCGGGCACAAAGCCGTGGCCGCCTCGGGGGCGCCTTGTTTTCAACTAGTTACACGAAGTGCATCCAATCTCGCGCGGGCGACGAACGGCTATAGTGCAGCCCATGCTCTCGCCACCGACGGGGCCCGATCCGAAGCCCGACCCGGAGCTGCTCCCGCCGGGATCCGCGGTGGGCGAGTACGTGCTGGGCGAGCTGCTCGGGGCGGGCGGGTTCGCGCGCGTCTACCGCGCCGACCACGCCGTGCTGTCCAGCCGCGTCGCGATCAAGGTCATCACGCGGGCGCTCGCGCTGGATGCCGAGGCCTCCCAGCGGTTCCTCAACGAGGTGCTGGCGGCCAGCCGCATCGATCATCCCGGCGTCGTCCGCGTGCTCGGCTACGGCAAGCTCCCCGACGGCCGCGCCTATCAGGTGATGGAGCTGATCGACGGCCCTTCCCTCGACGATCATCTCGAGGCGCACGGTCGCCCGCCGATCGACGAGTCGCTGCGCATGCTCGAGGCCATCGCCGCGGCCCTCGACGCGGCCCACGCGGCCGGCATCGTCCATCGCGATCTCAAGCCCGCGAACATCTTGCTCGCGCCGGCCGGCCCCGGCGTGGAGCCGCGCCTCGCCGACTTCGGCATCGCCAAGGCGTTCGCGGCCGACGAGAACCCGCACCTCACGCG
This sequence comes from Kofleriaceae bacterium, assembly GCA_046597055.1. GTDB lineage: Bacteria > Myxococcota_A > Polyangia > Haliangiales > Haliangiaceae > UBA2376. The sequence goes on from JBKJLC010000013.1 coordinate 50,450, forward strand.
CACCGGCACCACCCTCGGGACCCCGACGTACATGTCCCCGGAGCAGGCGCTGGGCCGCCGCACCGGGCCGGCCAGCGACGTGTACTCGTTCGGCGTGGTCGCGTTCGAGCTGCTCACCGGGCGGGTGCCCTTCGAGGGGAGCTCGCCGCTCGAGACGATGATGCTCCACGTCCAGCAGCCGCCGCCCCTGGCGTCGAGCGCGGCGCCTGAGCTCGGCACGGCGTTCGATGCGCCCCTGGCGCAGCTCCTCGCCAAGGCCGCCGACGATCGCCCGACCACGGTCGCCGAGGCGATGCGCGCGCTGCGGACCGGCGGGGATCGACGGTGGGCATCGGGGGCGCAGGGGCGTGCGCGTCGGCTGCCGTGGGTCGTCGGGTTCGCCTGCCTCGCGCTCGCGGCCGGGTTCCTCTACGTCACCGCGCGCCGACCGGCCGCGACGCCCGCGAGTCAGCCACGGCTCGTCACGCCGATCGCGGCACCCGTCCTCCCGCCGCCCACGGCCCCGCCACCGCCCGCACCGTTCGCCCAGCCGGCCGCCGACGACGGCGCCACCACCCGCACCCGGCGGCCCACGCGACCTCGCGCCGCGGCGGCGCGCGACCCGGTTCGCCCCACGACCACGACCGACGGTCCGGCGGCGCCGGAGCGCCCCGCCGACACGCTCGAGGCTCCACCGGACTACGCACCCTGACCTGGAAGTGAACGATGCCCGTCAAGCCGTTGCTGGTTGTCACGCTGCTCCTCGTCAGCGCCTGCGCCGATCTGGAGGCGGTCGAACCCGGGGTCTGCGGCAACCTCGTGGTCGAGCCCGGCGAGCAATGTGACGGCGCCGAGACCTGCGGCTCGCTCGCGGCGGCGGCGTGCCGGTTCACCTGCGAACCCGGCGTGACGGCGTGCCCGGGCGCGCTGGCTTGCTCGGCCCAGGGCGTTTGCGTCGCCAGCGCCGGCACCTTCGTCCCCTACGACCAGGCGCGGCGGTACCAGCTGCCCGCCGACCGGCTCGTGGTCGGCGATCTCGACGGCGACCGGCGCGACGATCTGATCGGCGTGGCGGAGTCGATCCGGGTCCGGTTCGGCGATCAGGACGCGCCGCTGCTGGCGTCGTACGAGAAGCGCATCCGCCCCCCGACCGGAGCGGCGGCGTTCGGGCAGCTCGACGACCGGCCGGGCCTCGACGTGGTGTTCCCCACCGCCGACGGCGTCTTCACGCTGCTGGCCCGGGGCCGCGAGCTGGACGCGGTCCCCTACGCCAGCGCCCAGACGCTCCCCGATGACCGCGCCGGGGCGTGCGCGCCCTCGGCCGGCTGGGCCGCGTGCCGGCGCGCCGACCTCAACGATGATGGCCTGCTCGACCGGGTCGGCTTCGCCGCGGATCGCGACAACCTCGAGATCGAGCTGGCCCGCGCCGTCGGTGGCCCGGTGTCGTTCGTGGTGGACACGCTCGACGTGGTCACCGACCTGACGACCGGCGACTTCGACGGCGACGGGTTCGACGACATCGGCTTCGCGACCCGCTCGGTCGACGGCGCGGACGACGGGGTCCACGTGGTGTACGGGGCGCCCCAGCCGGTGGCGTTCGCGACCGCGCAGGTGGCCGCCGCGCGCGACATCACCGGCGTGTCCGCCGGCGACCTCGACGAGCCCTCGGACGGGCTGGCGGATCTCGCGGTCGAGCGCCGGACCGACGACCTCACGAGCGTCGCGGTCTACCTGGGCGACTCGTCGCGCGATCTGTCGGCGCCGTTCCGGCTCGACAGCGACCGCGCCCGGCTCGACGTCCCGTACGCCCTGGTCGCCGGCGAGTTCGTCGGTGGACCCGGCTCCGGCGTCGACGTGATGGCCTACGCGCGCAACACCGCGGAGCCCGACAAGACCTACTTCTGGTGGCTGCGCGGCCTCGGCGAGGCCCAGCTCACGGTCGGCGCGGTCGACCCGGTCGACGCGAGCTCGCTGCGGTTCCTCGAAGGGCAGTGGCGGGTGGCCGATCTGTTCGTCGATCCGAGCACGGGCAACGGGCCCGACGAGGTGATCGGCCTGTCGCCGCTCGCGCCCGGCTGCGCCGGCCCGGCGCTGACCGCGGCGGTCCCGAGCGCGCGGTTCACGGCGACCGAGCTGCTGCGCAGCGCGTGCCTGACCGTCGACGGCGCGGGCTGGCAGCCGGCGCTGGTCGGCGTGCTCGCGGGGACCACGACCCATCGGTCGATCGCGGTCGCCCGGCGCGAGGACCGCTGGTGGCTCGGCCAGAGCGAGGACCTCGAGCGGGCCACGGTCGACAACCAGCTCGGCGGCGCGGAGCTCGCGCTCGGCGCCGGGTGCCGCGATCCCCAGCTGTGGTCACAGACCCCCGACGCCGGGACCTTCGTGAGCTGGGCGTGCGCGGGACCGATCGCGACGTCCATCGTGGCGTGGCGCGCCCCGCGTGGGGAGGCCGAGTCCACCACGGTGCTCGACGGGCTGCCGCGGGGCGCGTCCCACGTCACCGGCGACTTCAACGGCGACGGCCTGACCGACCTCGTGGTCCGGACCGATCGCGAGATCGCCGTGCTCTTGCAGTGCTCGACCGACATGGTGGGCACGACCGCTGGGTGCTGACGTGCCACGGATCGCCCGGTGGCTCGTCGCGATCGTGCTCGCCGCGCCGGCGGTGGGCTGGGCCCAGGCATCGCCCTCCCGCGCGGAGACCGCCGCGGCCCGCGAAGCCGGCGAGGCCGCGTTCCGGGTCGGCGCCCAGGCGTTCCGCGCCAACCAGTTCGACGTGGCCGCGCGCGCCCTCGAGCAGGCCTATCAGCTCGATCCGCGGCCGGAGACCGCGTTCTCGATCGCGCAGGCCAACCGGCTCCAGTACTACCTCGACCGGGTGCCGTGGCGCATCCAGCGCGCGGTCCAGCTGTACCAGGTCTATCTCGAGCGGTTGCCGGCCGGGCCCCGCGCCCAGGACGCGATCGATCGGCTGGCGGTGCTCGAACCCGCGCTCGCGGAGCTGCGCCAGCGCGGCGAGCTCACGCCGTACGTCGCGCCGGTGCGCACCGAGCTCGTGGTCGGGGCCGACGTCGACCGCGCGGCGGTGACCATCGACGGCCGGCCGGTCGAGCTGTGGCAGCCCCTCGCGGTCGCGGCCGGCGCGCACGAGATCGTCGTGGACGCGCCGGGATACCAGCCCGCGCGCCGCCGCGTGGTGATCGCCGCCGGGCGGTTCTTGCCGGTCGACGTCTCGCTGCAGGCAAAACCCGGGCGCATCCGGGTCCGCGCCGAGCCGGGGTCGACCGTGTTCGTCGACGGGCGACGCCGGGGCAGCGCGGCCGCGGACGTCGAGGTCCCGGCCGGCGAGCACTTCATCAGCGTGACCCATCGGGGGCGCGAGCCATGGAGCCAGACCGCCCGGGTCGGGCGCGACCAGGTGGTGGCGCTCGACGCGACGCTGCGGCCGACCGGCCAGCGACGGGTCGCGCGCTGGGTGATGGTCACCGCCGGGACCCTGGCGGTCGGGGCGGGGGCTACCAGCCTCTGGGCCTATTCGGCGCGCCGCGAAGCGCGCGCGCTCGACGACGACCGACGCGCGCAGGGCGCGACCCCCGAGACGCTCGCGCGCTACAACGCGCTGGTCGACGACGACCAGCACCGGCGCGGCCTGGCCCTGGGCCTGGGCATCGCCGCGCTCTCGTCGGCCGCCCTGGGCGCGGCGATGTGGTGGTTCGATCAGGAGCCACCGGGCGCGCAGCCAAGCCTCGAGGTGGCGCCCGGCATGGGCGTCGACCAGGCCGGCGTGGTGATCACGGGCCGGTTCTGATCACCTCGGCGGACAGCACCACGCGGTCCCGACGCGAGACCACCACGCCGTCCGGCGGTTCGAGGGTGACCAGGAAGCGGACCGCGCGGTCGATGGGCATCTGCGGCTCGACCGCGACCACGGTCGGCCCGACCGCCGCCGCGTCGAACAGGGCCCCGTGGACCGGGTAGCGGACGTCGCGCGCTGCGTCGAAGATCCACAGCTGATACCGCTCGCGGGCGGGATCGTTGGGCGGCAGCGCGCTGAACCGAGCGACGCCGCGCTGACGCGACTCGCTCCACACCAGCTCGCCGGCGGCGGCGCCGCCGGCCCGGACGTCGTCGGCCGTCCAGGCCATGCTGATCGCGTCGGGTGCCTCGACGATCGGCGCGGCCTGGCGGTCGCCGTTCGCCGGGGTGCTGCGCGGCCCGACCAGCCAGGCGCCGGCCGCGACCAGGGTCGCCGCGGCGGCGACCGACCACCCGGTGACGGTGGCCACCCGCCAACCCGGGCGCACCGGTCGGGTGGTGGCGCGCGCCCGTACCCGACCGATCGGCTGCGGCAGATCGGCGGCGACCGCGGGCACCGCCGGGGCGGTCATCGGGACGGTCGGGACGATCGCGCGGGCCGCACCGGGAGCCGTCGCGAGCACCTTGGCGGCGACCGACGCGGGCAGCTCCTGGTACGGCAGGGTCGCGAGGTCCACCGCCGCCGCCGCGAGCTCGAAGCTGAGGTCCTCATCGGCGCCGAGCCGTTCCAGCTCGGCGGCCGCGGCGGCATCGAGGCCGTCGGTGGCCCGCTGCGCGAGCAGGTCCTGGGCGCGCAGCGCTTCGAGCTCGTTGCGAGGTCGGGTCACGGCACCTCCTCCATTGTATCGCCGAGCAGCGCGGCGCGGATCGCGATCAAGCCGCGTCGCGCGTGGGCCTTGACCGTGCCGAGCGGGAAGCCGGTCTCGGCCGCGATCTCGCCATGCGACATCCCCTGGCAGGCTCCCAGCAGGAGCACCAGCCGGGGATCGGGCCGGAGCTGTTCGAGCGCGCGCACCGCCATCGCCGCCTCGGCCCGGATGTCGGGCGCGACGCTGGCGTCGGCCAGCGTCAGCGCCTGGTCCAGCGGATCGACCCGGGGTCGGCGGGCCCGCGCCCGCCGCCGATCGATCAGCCGGCGGCGCGCGATCATCGCGATGAACGCGAGCTCCGACGCGATCGCCGGATCGAACCGCGCCGCGCTCTTCCAGAGATCCAGGAAGATCTCCTGGACCGCGTCCTCGGCGTCCTGCGGATCCGAGCGGCGGGCCAGCGACCACACGATCCCGCCGTAGCGGGCGAGGACCTCGCGTACCGCTGCCTCGTCACCGCCGGCCACCCGGGGCAGGAGCGGCGGCGGTGGCGGCGGGGTCGCGGTCGGGCTGGCGACCATGGCCGAGCACTCTACCGGCATCTCGGCGCGAGCGCAGGCAGCCGGGTCACGAGCGACGAGCGTGAGCGCGGGCATGGCGTCTCATGGAGTTCGCCGGGCCCGCCCCCGTGGATGCAGTCGCGTGCCTGCATCCAGTTTCGCCGCGCCTGCGAACTGGGGAAGGAACGATCGATTCCCTTTGACCCAGAACGAGGACTCCCATGAACAAGCTCATCTCGGCAGCGCTCATCGCGGCCACGTCCCTGCTCGCCGCGTGCGGCGACGACAGCCCGGCCGATCCCACCGACAGCCCCGACGCCGCGGTCGCGCGGTCGATCGTCGGGACCGCCCAGGCCACCCCGTCGCTGTCCACCCTGGTGGCCGCGGTCACCTTCGCGAGTGACAACGGCGATCTCGTCAACCTCCTGAACAACCCCGGCACGCTGACCGTGTTCGCCCCCGACAATGGCGCGTTCGACGCCCTGGCCGTCCAGCTCACCGGCAACGCCGGGGCGACCGGCGCCGATCTGCTCACCGCCGCCAACAAGCCCCTGCTGCGCGCGGTGCTCCAGTACCACGTGCTCACCAGCGAGGTCGGCTCGAGCGCCATCCCGTTCGGCCGGCCGATCACCAGCGCCGAGGGCAGCATCTTCAAGATCGACAGCGGCAGCCCGCCCGTGATCACCGACGGCCGCAATCGCACCGCGCAGATCACCGCCACCGACATCGACGCCTCCAACGGCGTGGTCCACCTGATCGACCAGGTGATCTTGCCGGCCGACAAGAACATCGTCCAGACCGCCCAGGCGGCGGGCGCCGGCGCCGCCCCCCAGTTCACGATCCTCGTCGAGGCGGTGGTCGCGGCCGGGCTGGTCGACACCCTCAGCGGGGCGGGCCCGTTCACGGTGTTCGCGCCGACCGACGCGGCGTTCGCCGCCCTGCTCGCCGAGCTCGGGGTCACCAAGCAGCAGCTGCTGGGCAACCGCGCCCTGCTCACCCGCGTCCTGACCTATCACGTGGTCCCGGGGCTGGTCCTCAAGGCTCAGGTGCCGGTGGGCGCGTCGATCACGACCGTCGAGACCGGCAACTTCACGGTCGACGCCAGCCTGAAGATCACCGACGAGAATGGACGTCTGTCAGGGATCGTCGGGACCGACATCCTCACGTCGAACGGCGTGATCCACGTGGTCGACAAGGTGCTGCTGCCCGGGTCGTGATCACCGACGGCCGACCGGCCTGGGGTCAACGTGCGGCGGTCCCAGCGCGGAGGCTGCCGCGAGCGCGCAACACTCGCTCACCTCGTTGGCTTCGGCGCCGCGACCTCGACGAACGGGACGGCGCCGGTCCCCATCATCTGCGGCAACGACCCGTCCCACCTCTCGAGCGCCTTGTAGTTGACGTACGCCGGAGTGATCGAGGCGGCGACCGTAGTGTTGAAGTACGCCTCGGCATCGGCGCTCAGCTTCTTGGCTGCCGCGAGGCCCTGCGCTTGCGCGACCAGCTGCTTGGCCTCCGCCTCGGTCTTGCGGACCTGGGCCTCGGCCTTCTGCGACTCCTGGATCATGGCGACCTTGGCGTTGATCGCCTGGACCACCGCCTCCGGCACCCGGGTCTCGTTGACCGTGAACTGCTGGACCACGAACCCCTCGGCGCCGAGACGTGAGCCGAGGAAGCTCTGCACCTCGATGCGGGTCTCCTCGCGCTTGGTCGAATAGAGCTGTTCGGCGGTGAACTGGGCGAAGACGCTCTGCAGCCCTTCGCGGATCGTCTGCCGGATGAAGTTGTGCGAGATGTGCCGGATGTCGTTCCGGTACTTGGTGTAGATCGCTGGGACCTTGGCCGGGTCGAGGGTGAACGAGAGGGACACGTCCATGTTCACCGGCAGGCCCTCCGACGACGTCACCGTGATCGACTCGTCGATCGGGCGCCCCTCGTTCATGTCCTTGGTGAGGATCAGGGTCTGCACGTTGGTCGGGTACTCGACGACCTGCTCGCAGAGGACGTTCCGCCAGTAGTAGCCAGTCGGGATCGGGTTGGGCGAGACCCCGCCACCGCCGCACTTTCGCACCGAGACACCGACGTGGCCGGGATGGATGGTGGACAGCGACGCGGTCAGGACGGTGCCGGTGACCAGCACCACGGCGACGGCGACGCCGACCGCGATCTTTCGGTTGGTCTGCATCGTTTCTACATAAGGCGCAGCGTCGCGCCTCGCCAGCCCCTGGCAGCTCTCCACGCGTATAGATCGCGTCAAGATTTCGCGGCGCTGATCGAGCGCCTCTGCGGCTGGCGGCTCAAGGCGGCGAAGCCGGTGCAGCCGGTGCGGGTCGAGCTACCGTTCGGGCGGGCTGGGCTCCCACGCCCGTGCTGGCCTGGCCAGATAGCAACACGGGAACACCGACACCGCCGGGTTCCTCGAGGAACCCGGGCCGTGGGCCGATCCCGTCGCCACCGGGCGCGGGCTCGCCGGTGGGCCGGCGGTCGATCCGCGACCGGACCACGAGCGCCCAGAGCAACAGCACGCCGTTGAGGCCCGCCATCAGCACGAACGGCCCCGTCGGCGACCAGCGATCGAACAGGTGGCCGCCGACCTTGGTCGCGACCAGGATCCCGAGCGCGCCGAACAGGCTGAACACCCCCAGCACCGCGCCACGGGACGCGGCCGGCGCCTGCTGACCGATCAGGACCTGGCTGGTGATCAGCGCGCTGATCTCGCCGACGCCGACCAGGCAGACGGCTGCGATCATCGCGCCGCCGGTCGGATCGGTGACCAGGCCGACCGCGCCGTACCCGGCGGTGGCCAGCGCCAGCGCCACGCACAGGGCGCCGACCCGATCGAGCCGATCGGCCAGGTAGCCGATCACCGGCGCCCACACGAACGCGGCGGTCTGCGAGATGCCGGCGATCATGCCGCCGGTGGCGAGCGCATCGGCCGCGCTCATCCCGTGCAAGGCGCCGTGGCGCTGGGCCCACAGCGTCAGGAACGTGCCGACCACGACGAGATCGCCGCGCGAGACGAACGCGGCCGCGTACGCGAGCGCGACCACCGGATCGCGGCCGGCGGCGAAGCCGGCCCGGGCCATGGCCAACAGGCGCGGCCGGGTCGCGACCGGCTCGGGCTCGCGCCTGACCAGACCGCGCGCGACCAGGAGCGCGGCCAGCACGCACAGGCCGGCGACGGCGCCATAGGTGATGCGCGCGGCCACCACCGGCGTCATCCCGCGCCCGGTCAGGATCGCGGGCAGGCGGGCCAGCACGAACAGGGTCACCAGCACCCCGAGCCCGTTCATGATCCCCATCATCCCGGTCGCGCGGCCGCGATCGGGCTCGGCCGGGTAGTCGGCGATCACCGCGCCGAGCATCGCGGTGACGCACGCCGCGCCGACCGCGTAGACCGCACGCAGCGCGGTCAGCTCGCCGACCGTGCCCGCCATCGGGTACAGCACGTACGCGAGCCCGAGCACCATGAAGCCGGTCGCGTAGATCGCGCGCCGCCCGATCCGGTCGGACAGCACCCCGGCCGCGAGCACGACCGCGATGATCACCAGCTCGCTGACGAAGCCGAGGTGGCCGGACACCCGGCCCTGCTCGCCGAGCGGCACGTGCAGGAGCTCGCCCAGCACGAACGGCTGCGCGAAGTTCATGAACGTCATCAGGCCGGTCGACGCGAGCGCGGCGACGTAGAACGTCACCATGGCGCGACGCGTGATGCCCGGGTTCAACCGGACCCGTCCGAGGCGGGCGGCCGGCATGGTCAGTGGGTGAACACGTAGACGATGTTGTCCTCGTAGCCGGTGACCACGGTCTCGCGGTCACCGTCGCCGTCGAGGTCGGCGATCGTGACGCCGCCGGCCTGGCCGAGCCCGGCCTGCAGCACGTGGCTGGCGAACTGCCCGGGCGCGGTCTGCTCGAGGAAGTAGACGTTCTCGTCGCCATCGCCGGACACCACCAGATCGGCGTCGCGGTCGCCGTCCATGTCGCCGACGCCGAAGATGCCGGGTGCGCCCATCCGCGCGAAGCCCATGTTGGCCCGCGACACGATCGTCGAGGAGATCTTGGTCTTGGTCCACGGCTGGCGCGGATCCGCGCCGGGCGTGAACACCGCGATCGCCGACTCCGGGTCGGTCGTGACGCTGGCGGTGTTGGTGTGGTTGGCGCCGACGTACCGGCGCACGCCGTCGCCATACAGGTCGTCGACCGCGGTCATCATGATCGCCGCGCCCATGTCACCGTTGACCGTGTGGCGGGTCCAGGTCCCGGCCGGCGCGGCCGACGACGGCGCGCCGGTCCGCTCGAACCAGACGAACGACGGGGCCACGAAGAACTGCGCGCTGGCGACGTCGAGGTCGCCGTCGCGATCGACGTCGACCGCCCGCGGGTAGCTGCCGCCGCCGGCGCCGATGACCCGGGCGGTGGTCTCGAACCGGACGCCGGTGGTGATGCCCTTGAACCAGCGGGTCGACGCGCTGCCGCCCCCGGGTCCCCCGGCCGCCTCGCCGGTGGTCAGCAGATCCTTGACCCCGTCGCCGTCGAGATCGACCAGCGTGACGTGGTGGTAGAACATCGTGTCGCCGAGCGGGACGACGTCACGGCGGATCCAGCCGGCCGCGGTCTGCTCGTACCAGCCGAGGCCGCCGCAGGGCTGGCCGCCCGGGACCGCCTGGCAGACCAGGAAGCCCGACGGGACGAACACGTCGAGGTCCAGATCGCCGTCGACGTCGGCCAAGGTCGGCTGGCCCGGGTACTTGAGGTGGGCCGAGGGCGGCACGATCGACGTCTTGGTCCAGGTCGCGAGGTCGGCGCCGCGCGTGTACATCGCCACCTCGCCGTCCGGGATGACAGGCCCGGCCATCACGCCGAAGTGCGAGACCACGACCTCGACCCGACCGTTGCCGTCGAGATCGCCGACCGCCGCGTAGGCCGGCCCGGTGGCGGTCCCGTCGATCGTATGACGGCTGAACGTGGGCGTGGCCGCGTCCGGACTGGCGTCAGGACTGGCGTCGGCCGCCGGCGCGTCGGGTGGCGCGGCGTCGAGCGACGCCGCGTCGGTAGAATCGGAGTCGCCATCGCCGCAAGCGGCAACGACGACCAGCGTGGTGACCAGGAACCCCAGATGCTTCATAGAAACTCCCTGCGCAGACTTTGTTGACCAGGCTCACCAGGGGTGAGACTGGCGATCGCGAAAAAACCCACCGTGCGGCCCGCCGTCGGGCGCGGTGGCCAGCCAGACAATCGTGTCGGCGCCGTCGGCGGCCGAGCGGGGCGCGCCGTCGCCGCCGAGCTCGGTCCGGCACCAGCCGGGCGCGGCGGCGTTGATCAGCACACCGGTGCCGGCCAGCTCGGCGGCCAGGAACACGGTGACCGCGTTGAGCGCGGCCTTCGAGGTGCGATAGCCGAGCGTGGTGCCGGTGGTGGCGCCGGTCAGCGCGCCGAGCTCGCTCGACACGTTGACGACCCGGCCCCAGCCGCGCTGGACCATGCCCGGCACCAGGCGCTGCGCGCACGCGAGCGCGCCGACCACGTTGGTGTCGAGGGTGCGGCGGACCACGTCGAGCCCGACCTGCAGGCCGGGCACGAACTTGTCGAGCGCGACCCCGGCGTTGTTCACCAGCACGTCGACCGCCCCGCGCTCGGCCTCGATCGCGGCGGCGGCGGCGTGGACGCTGACCGGATCGGTGACGTCGAGCAGGCAGCCCGAGACCTCGAGCCGCTCGCCGCGCAGCACGCTCACCGCACCGTCGAGGTCGGCGCGCCGACGGGCGCCGATCACGACGTGCAGCCCGGCCCGGGCCAGGCCCCGCACGACCTCGAGCCCGATGCCGCGGTTGCCGCCGGTCACCAGCGCGGTGCGGCCGGCGGCGGTCACGGTGCCGTCCCCTGCAGGTTGGCGCCCAGCACCAGCTCGCCTGCCTCCCAGCCCAGGTGACCGTAGACGGTCTGGCGCCGGCCGCTGGCGTACAGCTCCCACACCACGGCGAGGCCATGATCGTCGTCGATCAGGAAGTCGCGGCCGCGGATCCGCAGGGCCTGCCCGAACCCGTGCAGCGACGTGTACAGCGCGCGGCCGTAGCCACGGCCGTTGCCCCAGAGATCCGGGCCGTCCCAGGTGTGGCGGTCACCGACCCGCGAGCGCACCGCCCGCCAGCGCGCGGTCACCGCGCCCTCGAGCGTGATCGTGGTCTCGGCGCGCAGCAGCGACAACGGCCGGTGCTCGATGCGCGCGGCGGTGACGCCGATCCGGGCGCCGTCGTGGTCGTGGACCACGAGCTCGCCGGTCCACTGGCCGGCGTGCTTGAACGGCAAGACGTGGCTGCGCGCACCGGCCACCCGCTCGGCCGCACAGAACTCGTCGACCGCGGCGGCATCGGCGGGATCCGTCAGCTCGCCCTGGCGGTAGAGGCCGTTGAAGACCGCGACCAGGGTCGGCCCCTCGTGCAGCAGCGACGAGTAGACCTGCCGCCGCGCGCCGTCGGGCAGGGTCACGACGTGGACCTGCGTGCGCAGATCGGCCTGCCAGCCCGGCGCGTAGTAGTGCGCGTCGACCACGTCGCCGCACGGTTGCCCGGCCCCGACGAAGTCGGGACCGAGGTAGATCCGGTCGCGCTCGCCGTCGCGCACGCCGAACGCGAACGAGCCCGCCTCGAGCCGCGCCCGGAGCGGGCCGCGCACGTCGATCGAGGTCGCCATCGTGTACAGGGTGCCGCCGTCGATGGCCGTGCTGGCCCGGCTGACCTTCATGTGGCCGACGTGGACGCCGTCGGCGTCGAACACCGACGGCACGCCGTGCCAGTCGCCAGCGATCTGGCGCTGCCAGGCGGACGGTGCGGGTTGAGCAGGTGCGGTCATGATGGTTCTCCCTCGGGGTGAAGGCTGAGCACGTCGATCGCGTCGACGCGCTGGTCGCGGAGGTGGCGGCGGATCGCGCACCGGGTGCGCGTCGCGGGATCGACGACCTCGAGCATCTCGAGCCCACGCCCGCTGCCGGACGCGAGCTCGAGCTCGAGGACGTGGCCGTAGCGCAGCCCGGCCCCGGTCAGCGCCTCGGCGCCGGCCCGGGCCTGGGCCCGGCAGCGGCCGCTGCCCGGCTCGGCCGCGAGCGCGAGGGTGAGGGTGGCGCCGTCGCTGGTGGACTCGTGCCAGCACCCGGCATGGTCGAGCTGGCCGGTCACGCCCGCCTCGCCGCGCGGCGCGCCGTCGGGGCCGAGCCGGCGGATCACGCCGCGCCAGGTGGTCGGCAGCGGCCGGGTCGCGGCGGGCAGCTCCGGCGCCACCGCCGGGACCCCGACCCCGGCGATCAACGCCAGCAGCCCGGGTCCGGTGGCGAACCGGCCGCCGGTGAGCTGACGATCAGGCGCGATCAGGAACGCCCACGACGTGAACGTCCAGCCGAGCGCCGGCCAGCACCCGCGGCCCATCATCGCACCGCCGCCGAGCGTGAGCCCGTGGCCGATCACCGCCGGGCCCAGGTAGCGGCGGTGGGCGCCGTCCTTGCGCAGCACGAACTCGTGGTGCCCGGCGAACCGCGCGAGCGGGTGCGCCGCCAGCGCGGCCTCCGGCTGGTTGTCCTGGATCACGCGGACCGCGCCGTCGGGCTCGGCCTGCAGCCGACGCACCTGCGTGATCGCGCCACACCGCCGGCCCTCGCCGTCGAACACGGTCTCGCGCACGTGCCACGCGCCGCCGAACGGATCCATCGATCAGCCCGGCTCGAACCGGAGCACCCCGTGCTGGGTCCCGATCCGCTCCTGCCCGCGGTAGATGTTGTGGACGACCGCCTTGACGGTGCCGTCGTGGCTCACGACCTCGCGCCGCCACCAGCGCAGGCCGGTGCCCAGATGATGGAGCTGACCCGACAGCGCGCGGCCGCCGGCCAGGCTGTACGAGCCGCACAGCGGGCCGGGCCCGGACCACGCGCTCCAGCCGTCGGTCACGAACGTCGCCGCGCTCGGCTCGGGCGCGAGCAGGCCGCCGTCGAGGTGCAGGTGCACGCGCTCGCCGTCGCGCTCGATCCGCTCTCGATAGGCGGCCTCGCCGGTCGGGGTCAGGCCGCCGTCGGTGGTGACCAGCCGGCCGGTCCAGCTTCCGCGCCGGTGCACGAGCAGCTCGCCGCGGCCCGCGGCCGGATCGGCGGCCAGATCGATCGACGCTCCGTCGACGAACCCGGGCACCAGCGGCGCGTCGCCGTCGGCGCACGGCCGGACCCGGTGGTGCTCGCCGACCACGACATAGACCAGCTGCTCGCCGCGCGACAGCAGCGCGAGCGACAGCTGCCGCTCGCCGCCGGGCAGCACCATCAGGAAGAACCGCTGGGTCAGCCCGACCGAGGTCCAGTAGTGGTCGGCCTGGACGACGTGCTCCCCGAGCGCCTCGGCGAAGCCCTGGTTGAGCGGCCCCTCGTAGCGGCGGTGACGGCCGTGATCCGCGATCACGTAGTGGCCGGCGAACTTGAACGGGCCGGTGAACGCGAGCTCGATGCGGGTCCGGCCGGCGCCGAGGTCGGTGGTGACGAACCGGCGATCGACGCCGTTGCCGAGGAAGCGGCCGTCGCCGCCGTAGACCTCGGCGGTGCCGCGCCACTCGCCGGCCAGGTTGCACAGGCCGCCGCCGCGGGCCTCGGTCGGCTCGTCGAGCGTGGTCACGACGGCTCCGGTGCGCACAGCGTGATCGTCTCGAGGTCGCCCGGCGCCTCGCGCAACGCGGCCTGCACGTCCGCGTCCGGCGCGACCGGCCGCAGCCAGCGGCCCGCACAGGTGATCGTCAGCGGCGAGCGGCTGAACGGATACGGCGCGACCTCGTACACGCCAGGCCGCCGGGGCCGGACCGTGATCGTGGTGTCGCAGCCGGGCTGGAGCGGGACGTGCGCGAACGTCGCGACCGCGCGGTCGGCCGCGGCGGTGCAGTTGAAGTACAGCGCCAGCGTGTCGAAGAACTGCAACAGCTTGTAGTTGTGGAGCAGCGCGCCGTCCTCGGCCCACGGCGCGGTGGCCGGATCGGCGGCGAGCTGCGCGCGCAACCGGGCCTGACGCTCGAGCTGGCCGGCCAGCATCGCGTCGACCGCGGGCCGGTGCTCGGGCGCGATCTTGTCGATGAAGATCCTGTCCGACAGGCCATAGCGGCCATGGAACAGCCCCCAGGTGTGCATGCTCGACAGCAGGCCGCACAGCGGGTGCACCGCGGCGTTGAGATCGGGGCCGAGCTCGCTCGATCGGAGCAGCGCGGGCAGCGGCGTCGACACCAGGTTCCACGGCAGGCCGGTGGCCGGATCGCGCTCCAGCTCGGGATCGACCGCATCCCAGCCGCGATCGTGCTCGAGCACGAGCTGCTCGAGCAGCCGGCGCGGGCTCAGGCTCGCCACCGCAGGGTTGCCCCACGCCGACGCGAGCTGGCCCGCGACCCGGGCGTGCTCGCGCTGGGCGATCACGAACCGCGGCCCGTCGAGCGGCGCGCCGGTTGTGGCGGCCTGGACGATCACGGCCGCACCACCCGGACGAAGTCCTGGATCTGGAACAGGTGGGTCTGGCCGGCGCGGACCTTGTGGGTGAGGATCCGGCGGGTGTCGGCGTCGAGGAAGTAGTGGTTGTTGTAGACGGTCGTCTTCGAGACCGCCGACTCGATCGTGAACACGTAGTTGTTGGCGGTCAGCTCGGTGCCGGTCAGCCGCAGCATCGGGCTCTCGGCGAAGCAGCGCTTGCCGCCCGGCCGCTCGACGGTGATGTCGGTGTGGAACGTGGTCTCGCCGACCTCGTACAGCCGCTCGAAGTGCTCGTGCAGGTGCCAGGTGCGCTCGTCGATCCAGTGCACGTCCATGTGCACCGCCGACGCCTCCAGGAAGTCGCCGCCGGCGCTGAACGTCTTGCACAGGCCCTCCCAGCGGCCCATGAAGCACTGGTACGGGCGCAGGCCGGGCGGCCCGTAGTCGCGCGCGGCGGTCACGACGCGGCTCCGTGATCGGCCGCCCACATGAGGCGGACCAGGGTGTCGGTCAGCGGCTTGCCGAGCAGCCGCTCGGCGATCACGTTGGCCGGATCGCGCTCGCAGATCGTCCTGCGCACGAAGCGGTCACGCGCGGCCAGCGCCGCGCGGTCGGCCGGCGGCACCGGCGGCGCATCCTTGACCCAGCCGATCCAGCGCTCGACCGTCTCGGCGGCCAGATCCATGCAGTAATGGATGTTGGCCTCGGTCGGCGCGGCGGTGACGCACAGGCCGACCGGCGACAGCGCGCCGCGGATGTAGACCTCGCGGCTGACGAACGGCGCGAAGCGCGGGTCGGCGGTCACCTCGAGGCGCCGGTTGTTGTAGACCGCGTGATAGCGATCGAGCGCGCCGGTGTCGACCCAGGGATCGGCGCGCGGGATCAGGTCGAGGTAGAAGAACAGCTCGGGGATCGTGCCGATCGCGAGGCCGAGGTGGGGCACCGCCACCGTCGGCGGCAGCCACGCGGTGAGATGGTGGTTGCTGAACCCGCGCTCGGGCTCGGCGATCCACGAGTCGATCACCCAGTCGAGCTCGGCGCCGGTGTAGGCAGCCAGCGAGCCGCGCAGGCCGTCGGGCTGGCCGTAGCGCTGGCAGCTCGCCGACGACGGATGGCGGGTGACCGCGAACGCGTCGTACAGCCGGTCGGCGAGCGCGCGCTTGCGGTCGAGGATGAGGCGGTGGGCGCCGCCGTGGTCGGGGCGTGCGCCGGCGGCGGTCAGCCGGTCGGCGACGGAGCGGAGGTCGGTCATGGCAGCTCCTCGGTGAGGGACAGGATCAGCGCGGCGACGGCGCCGGCGTGGGTTGCGCACGCGTGCACGCCGCCCTCGGGCAGCGGCGCGAAGCGGGCGCGGGCGAGCGCGGCGGCGGCGGGCGCCGCAGCGGCGAGCGGATCGTCCGGGCCGGTGGTGACCACGGTCGGGACCCTCAGCGCGGCCAGATCGGCCGCGAGGTCGTGCGCCAGCACGGCCCGGTAGGCGGCGGGGTAGCCATCGCCCGCGGCGAGCGCATGGACCGCCTCGCGGTCGGCCGGCTCGGGCGCGAGCGCCGGCGCCTTGGCCAGCACCCGGGCCCAGGCCGCGGCGACGTGGCGACCGTCGCGCGCCGGCGCGACCGGCGGCGGCACCCGGCGCTCGAGGGCGGCGCGCGCGGCCGCGTCGAGCAGCGGGGGCGCCGACAGCAGCAGCGCCCGCACCCGCGGCCGGTGTGCGACCGCCAGCCGGGCCGCGACCGCCGCGCCGGCGTGATGGCCGACGACGATCGCGCCTTCGATCTCGAGTCGATCGAGCGCGGCCGCGATCGCGGCGGCCCAGCCGGCCACCGACGGGGCCCCGACCAGCGGCTCGCTGGCGCCGAACCCGGGCAGGTCGGGCGCGACCGTCCAGCGCGGCACCAGCGCGTCGGCGAGCGCGGCCATCGACGCACCGTCGCCGGGCGTCTGGTGGATCAGCACGATCGGCGGCGCGCCGGCCCGACGCACGCCCGCGCGCCGGACGTGCACGTGTCCGAGCGGGGTGGCCAGGTAGCAGGGGTCCAGGGTCATCGAGATCAGCCGGCGGCGGCGGTGGCGGCGGCGTCGTCGGCCTGCGCCTTCATCAGCAGATCGATCAGGTCGTTCTGCTCCTGCTGCGGCAGGCCGGCCTCGTTCATGCCCGCGATCACGAGGTCCATGAACGCGATGAACTCGTCGTCGCCCAGCGTGACCCCGGTCCACACGTCGTGCAGCGGCGCGGCATACGGGCACGGGCCGCCGGCGGCGTGGCACAGGAACGCGGCGAGCTGGGCGCGGAAGCGCGCCATGTCGACCTTTGCGAACCGCGGCCCGAAGGTCGGGTCGGCGACCACCGCGGCCGACACCTTGTCGGCGACCGCGTGGAGGCCACGGTCGCGCTGGACCCGCTCGTACAGCGGGCCGGTGCGGAGCTGCTCGCCGCGCTGGCTCTTGCAAGCAGCGACGGTGAGCAGCGACATCAGGATCGTGGCGACGACGCGTGCGCGCATGGGTCAGTCCTCTCGGGCGGCGAAGGTGGCGGCGCCGTCGGCGCCCAGGGCCGGCGGCGTGCGGTAGGTCGTGATCGGTGTGCGCGACAGGCCGACCGGGTTGGCCAGGCACGGCGTCGTGCCGTCGGTCATGGTCGTGAACCGACGGCGCGCGACCACGTGCGGATCGCGGCGCAGGGTGGCGAGGTCGTTGATGGGTCCACACGGCACCCCGGCCGCGTGCAGCGCCGGCAGCCAGTGCGCGCACGGCGCCTCGATCAGGCGCGCGGCCAGCCGGGCCACCACCTCGTCGCGGTGCGCGACCCGCCCCGCGTTGGTGACGAACCGGGGGTCGACCGGCTCGCCGACCACCTCGCACAGGCGCGCGAACTGCGCGTCGGTGCCGACCGCGAGGTACAGCCGGCCGTCGGCGGCGAGAAAGCTCTGATACGGCACGATCGACGGATGGGCGTCGCCCAGGGGGGCCGGCACCGGCGCGCCGGCGAGGTAGCCCATCGCGACGTTGGCGAGCAGCGCGATCTGGACGTCGAACAGCGCGACCTCGACGTGCTGACCGCGGCCGCTGCGCTCGCGCTCGCGCAGCGCGGCCAGGATGCCGACCGCGGCGTACAGCCCGGTGGCGAGATCGGTGATCGCGACGCCGACCTTGGTCGGCGGCCCGCCGGCCGGGCCGGTGATGCTCATCATGCCGCCCATCGCCTGGATCAGCGCGTCGTAGGCCGCGCGATCGGCGTAGGGCCCGTCGGGGCCGAAGCCGGTGATCGAGCAGGTGATCAGGCGCGGGTGGGCGGCGAGCAGCGCGGCCGGATCGAGGTCGAACCGGGCCAGCGTGCCCGGGCGGAAGTTCTCGACGAGCACGTCGGCGTCCGCGATCAGCGCGCGCAGCGCGACGCGGTCGGCCGGGTCGGCGAAGTCGAGCACGCGGCTGCGCTTGTTGCGGTTGGCCGCGTGGAAGTAGCTGGCGTCGCCGCCGACGAACGGCGGACCCCAGCCGCGGGTGTCGTCGCCGGTCCCGGGCCGCTCGATCTTGATGATGTCGGCGCCGAGGTCGCCGAGCAGCTGGGTGGCGGTCGGCCCGGCGAGCACCCGCGACAGATCGACGACCCGCAGCCCGGTCAGCGCGCCGGCGGCAATCACGCGGCGTGCCCCTCGAGCACCGAGGCCAGGACGTCGGCGTGGGTGTCGCACAGGTAGGTGCCCGCGTCGGCGAGCCGGACCAGCGCCGCGCCGGCCACGCGGGCGTGGGCGGCCACCGCGGCTGCCGCGAGCGGATCGCGCCCACCGGCGATGATCAGGGTCGGGGCCTGGATCGCGTCGAGGCACGCGGCCAGGTCGTGCGCGGCGATCGCCTGGTACCCGAGCCAGCCGCTGCGGCCGGCGCGCGCGGTGAGCACCAGCTCGCGCTGCACGACCGCGAGCGACGCGGCCACGTCCTTCGCGGCGAGCCGCTCCCACAGGGCGGTCAGGTGGCTGCCGTCGGCGCGCGGCACGAGCGCCGGGAGCGCGGCCAGCGCGGCGCGACCCTCGGCGTCGAGCAGCGGCGGCCCCGACAGCACCACGGCGGCGACCCGGGTCGGGTGCGCCGCGGCCAGCTCGGCCGCCACCGACGCCCCGGCGTGGTGGCCGAACACCACCGCGGGTCGATCGCTGAGCGACGCGAAGCGAAAGGGAATGGGGACCCCGCCGGCTTCGCCGGTGGGGCGGGAGGCGGAGCCCCCCGTGGGATCGATCAGCGGCGCGATCGCGTCGGCGTACCAGGCCACCGTCGGCGCGGCCGCCGGCGCCGGGCTCTGGCCGAAGCCGGGCAGATCGGGCGCGAGCACCCGCCAGCGCGGTGCGAGCCGGGCCATCAGCGCCTCGTACATGGCCCCGCTGCTGGCGACCTGGTGCAGCAGCACGATCAGCGGGGCGGCCGTCGGTCCGGCGATCCGGACGTGGATCAGCCCAGCCGGGGTGCGCAGGTAGCGGCGCTCGATCGACCGATCGCTCGCGCGCTCGGTCGTCAGCTCGGTCATCGGCGCGGTCACGGGGTCACCTCGATGCGCGCCCACTTCAGCTCGGTGAAGTGCTCGATCGAGTAGCGCCCGCCCGAGCGGCCGATGCCCGACAGGCCGCGGCCGCCCACCGGCGCGATCGCGCCCGACTGGAACGAGTGCATGCCGAGATGGACCGCGCCGGCCCGGATGCGGCGCACGCAGGTGAGGCCGCGCCGGAGGTCGTCGGTGACCACCGCGGCGGCCAGCGCGTACGCGCTATCGTTGGCGGCCGCGATCGCCTGGTCGAGATCGTCGACCGCGACCACGCTCACCACCGGGCCAAAGGTCTCCTCGCGCCAGGCCCGGCAGGTCGACGGCGGCTCGACGAGCACGGTCGGCGCCAGGGTGCGCGGCCCGAGCCAGCGGCCACCGACGCCGAGCCCGGCGCCGGCCGCGATCGCCTCCTCGACCTGGCCGCGGATCTTGGCCACCGCGCGGTCGTCGATCACCGGCCCGTACGCGGTGCGCTCGTCGCGCAGGTCGCCCAGGTGCAGCGCGGCGCACCGGTCGATCAGCGCGGCGAGGAAGCGCGGATAGATCGGGCGCTCGACGATCAGCCGGCTCGACGCCATGCAGATCTGGCCGGCGTGGGCGAAGCCGCCCTCGACCGCGATCGCGGCGGCGCGCACCGGATCGGCGTCGCGCAGCACCAGCAGCGGGTTCTTGCCGCCCAGCTCGAGCTGCAGGCGGGCCAGCCTCGGTGCGGCGGCGGCCGCGATCGCGCACCCGGTCGCGGTCGCGCCGGTGAACGCGATCCCGTCGACGTCGGGGTGGGCGGCCAGCGGCGCGCCGCAGCCCGGGCCATCCCCGGTGACCACCGCCAGCACGCCCGGCGGCAGGCCGGCCTCGGCGAACAGCCGGGCCAGCGCCAGCGCGCACAGCGGGGTGTGCTCCGACGGCTTGACCACCACGGTGTTGCCGGCCGCGAGCGGGAACGCGAGCATCTTGGTGAGCAGCGCGACCGGGGCGTTGAACGGCGCGATCACCGCGACCACGCCGAGCGGCTCGCGCAGCACGAGCGACAGCCGGTCGGCGCGGTCGTCCGGAAACGTATCGCCGTGCAGGCGACGCGCCTCGCCGGCGGCCGCGCGCAGCAGCTCGACCGCGTAGGCCAGCTCGCCGCGCGCCTTGGTGATGGTCGAGCCCGACTCGTCGATCAGCAGGTCGAGCAGGCGGGCGACCCCGTCGGCGGCCAGCCGATCGGCCATCGCCAGCAACACCCGCTCGCGCGCGCCGCCGGCGAGCCCGGCCCAGCCCGGCCACGCCCGCCGGGCCGACCCGACCGCGCGGTCGACGTCGTCGGGGCCGCCGCGCGGGACCGAGCCGAGCACGCGATCGTCGGCCGGCGCGGTCACGACCATCCGCTCGCCCGACGCGGCCGGCTGGACCTCGCCGCCGATCCACAGCTGGCCCTCGATCACGCGCGCGCCTCCAGCAGCGAGGTCTGCAGCAGGAAGCGCCGGGCCGCGGCCGGATCGGCGGCGATCGCGGCCAGCTCGCGATCGCGCGCGGCCCGCTCGCCCGCGTCGCGCGCCACCAGCGATTGGTAGTTGCGCGCGGCGTCGCGCTGCACGCCCTCGACCGCGGCGCGCCGGCGCCGGGTCGCCCAGGCGTCGAGCCGGAGATCGCCGTCGACCGCCTGGTCGAGCCGCGCCGCCAGGGGCCCGACCAGCCCGGCCGCGTCGTGGATGCCCGAGTTCATGCCGAGCCCGCCGGCCGGGTTGTTGACGTGCGCGGCGTCGCCGAGCAGCACGACCCGGCCGACGCGGAACCGCTCGGCGACTCGCTGGTGCACGGCGTACGACGAGCGCGCGAGGACCGGCGGGGCCGGCCGGCCCAGCAGCCGCGCCAGCCGTGCCGCCAGCGCGTCGTCGGTGAGCGCGGTCGCGACGTCGGCGTCGGCGGCCAGCCGGAACACCACGCGGACCCGATCGCGGAGCGACATCACGATCACCCACTCGTCGGGATCGAACACGTAGGCGACCGGTCCGATGCCGGGGAACACCCGCTCGAGCGCCAGGTCGTCCGGCGCCAGCGCGCACAGCAGGAACCGGTCCTCGTTGGTCGCGCCGGTGAAGCTCAGCCCGAGCCGCTGCCGCACGGTCGAGCGGGCGCCGTCGGCGGCGCACAGGAACCGGGCGCGCTCGGTGTGGCGGCCGCCCGCGGTCTCCACCTCGACCGCGACCTCGTCGCCGTGCTCGGTCGCGTCGACCACCCGGTGGCCGAACCGGATCGCCGCGCCCCGCGCGCGCGCGGCCTCGAGCAGGATCGGGGTGACCTCGTGCTGCGGGCACTGCAGCCGGAACGGGAACCGGGTGTCGCCCGCGATCAGCGCATAGGGCAGCTCGGCCACGCAGGTCCGGGTCGAGCGCTCCCAGAACTGCAGGCGATCGACCTGGGCGCCGCGCGCGATGATCGCCTCGGCCACGCCCCATTGGTCGAGCAGCTCGAGGCTCGAGGGGTGCCAGGTGCTGGCGCGGGCGTCGGCCGACACGGTCGGCTCGGCCTCGAGCACCAGCACGCCGAGGCCGCGATCGGCCAGCCCGAGCGCGAGGGTCAGGCCGACCGGCCCGGCGCCGGCGACGATGACGTCGTGGGCGGTCATGGCCGCCCTGCCCCGACCGTGGTCACCCGCGCGCCGCGGAAGTGCTCGAAGGTCTCGACCACGCCCTCGTCGCCGAGGCCCGACAGCCCCCAGGCCGGCCGCACCGCCAGCGGATGCGCGCTGGTCAGGCTGAGCCGGTTGACGTTGACCATCCCGCACCGGAGCGCGCGCCCGACCCGCGCGGCGTCGGGCTCGGGGCCGAACACGTACGCGGCCAGGCCATACGGCGAGTCGGCGGCGCACCGGGTCGCCTCGGCGGCGTCGGCGACCTCGTGCCAGGTCGCGACCGGCCCGAAGATCTCGTCGCGCGCGCGCGCCGGCGCGACCCCGGTGATGAGCGTCGGCGCCACGAAGTAGCCGTCGAGCGCCGGCCGCCGGGTCGGCGCGTGAGCCTCGCCGCCGGCCCCGACCAGGCGCGCGATCGCGCGGGTGACGGTGTCGCGGTGGGTCGCGTGCGCGAGCGGGCCCATCTCGCTGGCCGGATCGATCGCCGCGCCCAGCCGCAGCCCGGCCAGCCGCTCGAGCACCGCCGCGAACAGCGCCGCCGCGATCGGTCGGGCGACGATCACGCGCCCGACCGCCCGGCACCACTGGCCGTTGAGCGTGGTCAACCCGGCGACCAGCGCGACCGCCGCCGCCTCGACGTCGGCACCGTCCAGCACGACGAACGGATTCGAGCCGCCCAGCTCGAGCTGGGCCGGCTTCATCGCCGGCGCGCAGGCCAGCGCCACCGCCCGGCCCCCGACCAGCCCGCCGGTGAACGACACCACCGCGGTGCGCGGATCCCCGACCAACCGGGCGCCGACCCGACCATCGCCGTGGACCAGCGCGAGCGCGCCGGCGGGCAGGTGCGGCGCCGCGCACTCGACCAGCACCTGGGCCGACAGCGGCGCGTGCTCGCTCGGCTTGAGGATCACCGGGCAGCCCGCCGCCAGCGCGCTCGCCAGCTTGTGGGCCGCGATCGCGGTCGACGCGTTCCACGGCGCGATCACCGCCGCCGGCCCGCGCGGGAGCCGCTCGATCTCGCAGGTCGCCCCGACTGCCGGCAGCGCCCGCGCGTCGGCGCGGGTCACCGCCAGCTCGGCCGCGACCCGAAAGCAGCGGGCCGCGACCTGGGCCAGCACGCGGGCCTGGTCGAACAGGATGCCGGTCGTGATCGCGTCGATCCACGCCAGCTCGTCGAGCCGGCGCTCGATCGCCGCCGCGGTCGCGTCGAGCGCGGCCGCCCGGTCGGACGGCGGCGCCCAGCCGTTGCGATCGAGGTCAGCCGCCGCGGCCAGCGCGGCCTCCACCACGGCCTCGTCGCTGTGGACCTGCGCGACCAGCCGCGCGCCGGTCGACGCGTCGCACAGCCAGGCGTCGGCCACCGCGGGCGAGGTCGACCACGCGCCGGCGACGTACGCGCGCGGGGGCGGCAGCGGGTGCGGCGTCCGCGACGGGCTCGTGGTCATGACCGGAACACCTCGGTCGCGACCCGGGGCGCGTGGACCGGCCCGTCGGCGCCACGCGGATCCCACGCGACCCGGCGATCGGCCTTGTCCGCAACCCGGACACCGTGGGCGGTCAGGGTCCGGACCAGCACGCCGTCGCGGTAGAGCGCGGTGCTGCGCACCCGCGCCGATCGGTCGATCAGCCGCACGCAGTCGGGCTCGGCGTAGCGCGACCAGGCCGGCGTGATCCGCCGGCCGACGAAGTACAGGATGCCGGCGCCGGCCGAGACCCCGACGTGCTCGGGATCGTCGGGCCCGAGCGCATCGAACGCGAGCACGCCGCCCTGCAGCCGACCGGTGAAGCTGCGCACGTGCAGCGGCCGGCCGCGGGTGGTCACGTTGGTCTGGCGGTAGATCTCGCCGTCGAACTCGACGTAGACCAGGTTCTCCCACGGCGACGGCCCGGGCGTGCCCGACGCCTCGTCGGCGGGGAGCGGCTGACCGTCGAGCGCGAAGACCTCGACGTGGTCGCGCCAGACCCCGGCCATCGCGGTCAGGGTCTCGGCGACCGAGCTGCCGATCGCGCCCGTCACGGGGTGCCCTTCGCCGCGGTGCCGAACAGCGCCTGCTCGCGATCGGTGAGCAGCATCCGCGCCGCCTCGTGGCGACCGCGCTCGGCCGGGAACGCCTGGACCAGGCCCATGGCGAGGTCGCGCACGCCGCGCGCCTCGACGGTGCGGTTGCCGGTCGCGCTGGTGCCACCCGACTTGAGCGCCGCCAGCCCGACCCGGAACGCGGCCTCGCACACCTCGCCCTTGCAGAGCCGCCACTGCCGGACCACGTCGGCCTTGCCGACCAGCGGTGGCTCGCTGGTCTCGAGCTCGAGCTGGCGGCGCAGCCACAGGAGCGCGGTCTCCATGTCGACCGCCATCCGCCCGATCAGCTCCTGGTGGTGCGCGCTCTCGCCGACCGCGCGGCCGGTGTCGGCGAACCGGGCCCGGGTCACGCCGTCGAGCGCGTGCCGGTACACCGCCCACGCCGTCCCGGCGTAGACCGCGGTCGCCGCGAGCTGGTTGCCGACGAAGCTGCCGCGGCTGACCTCCATCATGCGGCGGAAGGCGCCCGGCACCGCCAGCGCGTCGACGTCGTCGCACGGCACGTCGTCGAGCACGAGGCCGTGGGTCGCGGTCGCGCGCATGCCGAGCGCGTCCCAGCGCGCACGCTCGCGGAGGCCGACCGCGTCGCGCGCGACCAGGAACAGGCCGAGGTCGTCGACGCCACCCGAGCCGCCCGCGATCCGCGCGGTGACCAGGTAGTCGTCAGCGACCCCGGTCGCGCACCCGAACGACTTGGTGCCGGTCAGCCGCCAGCCGCCGCTCACCCGACGCGCCTCGGTCGTGATCGTGATCGCGCTGCCCTCGGTCTTGGTCGATTCGCTGGCGAAGTTCGCGATCCACCGGCCGCGGGTGCCCATGCGCGCCAGCAGCCGCTCGGCGAAGTCGCGGACCCGCGGGACCTCGGCGTCGGGGTACTTCCCCGCCGCGATCGCCTCGAGCGGCAGCAACCCACGCGACGCGCTCGAGCAGTGGAAGAAGAACGCCAGCGCCGTCGATGGACACGCGGTGCCGAGCGCGAACGTCGCGCCGGCCAGGTCGCGCAGGCCCCCACCCAGGCCACCGTGCTCGACCGGGACCACCAGGCCGAGCAGCCCGGCCTCGCGCAGGGCCGCGACGTGGGGCAGGTGGAACTCGCCGCGCGCGTCGGCCATCACCGCCGCCTCGCGCAGCACCGGCAGCACCGCGTCGACCCGCGCCGCCCGCGCCCGCTCGGCGTCGGACATGCGCTCGACCAGCACCTCGGCGACCGCGGTCACGCCGCGCCTCGCTTGAGCAGGTCGCGCATCCGGGCCGCGACCGGCTCGCCGACCAGGCGCGCCACCTGCGCCCACACCGCGTCGACCGCGGGATCGAAGATCGCGTCCTTGCTGCGCTGGTCGCGCTGCGCCAGCCCGGCCCGGTCGACGCCGTCGAGCCCGGCCGCCGGCACGCCGGCTTGCACCAGCGCCAGCCAGTGATCGAGGTATCCGTTCGCGACCGGGCCGAGCGCGCCGAATCCAGCCTCGTCGGTCCGCTGGACCAGCATCCACGGCGACATCAGCGCGTGCTGGCGCGGGCCGATCTTGGCCGGGGTCCAGCCCGGCGTGCCGCGCGCCGCCTCGAACCGCTCGGTCAGCGGCTCGAAGACCTGGTCGATGTAGGCGAGGTGGGCGCCGAGATCGACGCGCGGGATGAGATCCAGATGGAACGCGTAGCCGCCGCCGGCGAAGACCGCGTCGAGCGTGTAGTGCGGCACCGCGCTGTCGGGCCGGGTGAACGCGAACACCATGTGCGAGTCGAGGCCGAACGCCGGCACCGCCAGCTCGATCGTCACGAGCTGCAGGAGCTGTGGGCCGGTGAACACCCGCAGGCCGCCGACCGGCGCGCCGGCGACCGGGCCGGCCAGCCCGACCAGCGGGACCAGCGCCCCGCCGGCGTCGCCGTGGACCTCGACCAGCCCGAGCGTGGAGACGATGCGATGGCGGACGTGCGCCGCCAGCGTGGCAGGGAGGGAGCTCATTTGACCACCTTCAGCGGCGGGGCCTCGGGCATGACCCACGACGCCGGCGCCGCGCCGGCCTCGCGGCGGCGCGGCGAGCCGATGACGACGGCGCCGTGCCCCTGGTTGTCGGTCCGGATCGCCGAGGCGTCGATGCCCCAGCCGCGATCCAGGTAGCGCTTGCGCAGCTGGCGATAGGCGATGCCCATCGCGTCGGAGCGGAGGTGAAGCTCGGCGGCGAGGTCGTACGGCAGCTGCTCGGGCCGCACGCCCTCGACGGTCGGCTGATCCTCGAGGAAGATCTTGTTCACCCGCCGGCGCGAGTCGCGGTCGGCCCACCGGCCGGTGAAGAAGTTCCGGTACTGCACCCACAGCGTGCGGGTGGTGTGCTCGTCGACCGGCACGTTCGAATCGATGATCACCGTGCGCCAGCGGCCGAGATCGAGGTCGAGGCGGGTGAGGTTGGGCATCATCACCGCGACCGACGCGGTGACCGGCGACCGCTTGCGCCGCAGCAGCTTCCACAGCCCCTTCGGCGGCGGCGGCATCAGCGAGGTCGTCGCCGAGCAGCTCCACGCGTCGGTGGTGACCTCGTGGTCCTCGATCTCCGGGTGGTCGGGGTTGCCGAACGAGTTGCGGTGCACGAACGGCGTGTGCGCGATGTCGACGCCGTTCTCGACCACCCGCGCGTAGTGCGCGTTCCAGGTGAACTCGCCGCGCAGCGCGCGCCAGCCGGGCTGATCGGCCTCGGGGATCACCGGGATCGGCGGCCGCTCGGCCTCGGGCAGGTCGCCCATGAACACCCACACCCACCCGTAGCGCTCGACGACGGGGTAGCTGTCGACCTTGGCGCGCGCGGGGATCGGCGAGCCCGGCCGCGCGGCCGGGATGCGCACGCACGCGCCGTCCTGCGCGTACTGCCAGCCGTGGTACGGGCAGACCAGGCAGCCCTTCTCGATCCAGCCGCCCGACAGCGACGCGCCCCGGTGCACGCACAGATCGCTGAGCGCGACGACCTGGCCGTCGGCGCCACGAAACAGCGCCAGGTCCTGACCGAGCAGGCGCACCTTGCGCGGCGCCGTGCCGATCGCGTCGGCCACCTCGCACGCGTACCAGAAGTTCTTCAGCATCGCGGGCTCCTCTTGCTCATCGACATGGCCACTCAACCAACGTCTCGGCCGAGCCGCCGAGCGCCACCACCGCGACCTTGTAGGGGACGTCGCACAGCAACGGCTCGCCGCCGGCGGTGCCGCCGTGCTCGTGGGTTCCGTCCTTGGTGTCGCCGGGCAGCAGGCCGTACAGCACCGGTGACTCGAACCCGCCCGGGAAGCTGGTCGCCTCGACCACCCAGTACGGGTGGCCGTTCACGACGTCGTCGGGCCCGCCCGGCAGCACCGCGTCGGGTTCGACGAAGTACAGCCCCATCGCGTTCGACTCCTGCCAGCGCACCACCACGCCGCTGCCCGGCTCGCCCTCGATCTCGATCGCCTCGGGCGTCCCGCACGCACCGCAGCCACCGCTGGCGGCGCACGCCAGGCTCGCGATCCACTCGAACCATCGCTGTCCCATACGTCCTCCCTTCACCCGCGCGCCGCTAGTAGCGCATCGAGATCCGCACCGACATCAGGGCGCGGGCGAGCTGGAACTTGGCCTTGCCGTACTCCGGCTTGCCGCTGCGAATCCAGTTGTTCGAAACCCCGCCACCCTCCTCGGGCGACGGGTATGGCACGTAGGACATGTCGAGCTTGCCGTTGAGGTTGCGGTCGTGGACGACCGCGACCGCGTACTCGTCGTGCGGCAGGTCCTTGAACGTCGTCGAGACCTTGCCGTTCTTGATCGCCACCTTGGCGACCCGGAACGCGCC
>JBKJLC010000078.1:0-5756 GCA_046597055.1 Kofleriaceae bacterium
CCTGGCTCACCGCCGCCGCCGACCGCATCGACCTGCGCCGCCTCCACCCCGACCTCCCGGCCCACTCGCCCCGCCTCGTCCAGCAGGCCCTCTACGTCTTCCGTTCCCGCTCCAACCGCGTCGCCCAGGGCGATCCTTGCGCGACGCGGCGCTGCGAGACCTGCCCGTCGCGGACGTGTCCGTTCCGCGAGCCGCCGTGACGCTAGCCTCACATGATGTTGGTGCTCCTCCACGCCACGGGCGCGGTACTTCGATCGCAGGACGTGTCGTCGGAGGTAGCCCGCGGCTGCCCGACTCGTGTTGCGGTCCCGGAGGAGGACATGGAGGAGCGGGAGCCACGTAAGCGTCAGGCGGGGCCGACGGAAGAGCCGTCGGGCGCACCCGGCGGCGTCCGCAGCCGGGTCGCGGCGCGCTACGGCGGGTCCCTCGGCACGTCGCTCGCGCAGCGTACCGGCGACAGCGACGCGCCGACGATCCATGACCCCGCCACGGTCGCGGTGGAGCAGAAGGACGGTGGTGTGCCGGTCGACGCGGGGGTGGCGAGCCAGGTCGGCGCGCACCTGGGCGCAAATTTCAGCGACGTTCGCGTCCACGGCGAGCCGATGGCGCGGGAGGCGACCGCCGCCATGGGTGCGCGGGCGTTCGCGTACGGCGCCGATGTCTTTCTCGGACCCGGGGAGAGCGGTGGCGACCTCGCGCTCATGGCGCACGAGCTCACCCACGTCGCGCAGCAGGGCGCGGCCGGGCAGCGTGCCCCGCAACGACAGGTGCGGGTCGGGGATGCGAACAGTCCGGCGGAGGCCGAGGCCGACGCGGTCGCGGGCGCCGTCACCCGTGGGCAGGCGGCCCCGGCCGCCCTGATCGTCGATGATGGGCCGGTCGCGCCCGGCCAGATGCTCAAGAGCACGTTCATCGAGCAGCTCCGGACCGAGGCGTCGGCGGCAGCGGCCGAGGAGCTCGGTCCGCTCGGCTCGGTGGTGGCGTGCCCCTACATCGATCAGTACTTCGGGCGGTATGGCAGCCAGCCCGCGGCCGCGGGCGAGGCCCTGCTGCGTCGGTACGCGCCGACCACCCGCGGCGCGCGCACGGCCGCCGAAATGATCGCTCCGGTGGTCGCGCGGGTGCGCGACGGCGTGCGTGAGTGGCGAGAGACCGGCCAGGTTCCCGCCGATCTGGCGGCGGCGGAGCCGAGTGCTGCGGCGGCTGCCACCAGCGCCGCACCGGCCCCACCGGCGCTGCGCGCCCCGGATGGCAGCGAGACTCTCGGGTCACTCGAGCAGGCGCTTGGCCCGGGGCAGCCGCTGGACGGCGGGACCGCGTCGCGCATGGCCGGGGCGCTCGGCGCGGAGCTCGCGGACGTCCGCGTGCACACCGGGCCGGTCGCGGCCGCCAAGGCCGCGGAGCACGGCGCGCTCGCCCTCGCGGTCGGGCCCAACGTCGTGATGGGGGCGCGGTGCGCCGGCCGGCGGTACCATCGAAGGCGACGCGCTCCTCGCCCACGAGCTCGCGCACACGGCGCAGCAGGCGGACGCCGCCCGCGATCCGGTCGCGCGCATGATGCCAGTTGGTGAGGAGTCGGGCAGCGCCGAGGTCGACGCCGACCACGCCGCCACGGGCGCGCTCGCCCAGCTGCACCCGGACCGCGCCCGCGCCGAGGCGCCCGGCATGATCTCGCGGATCGGTGCCTCGTTCCGCACCGGGCTGCAGCTGCAGCGGTGCGCTGATCCGCCCGCGCCCGTGCGCACCGGGACGCCCGCCCCAGCCGCCGGCGCCGCGACGCCGGTTGTCCCGGCGCCGGGTGTCCGGCCGCCCGATCAGCACGCCGGCACCGCTCCGCCCGATGCTGCGACCACCGCGGCCATCCAGGCCGCGCTCAACCCGACCTCGGTGGACACGTCGGCGCCGGCGCCGAGCGTTGGCCCGGCCCCGCCCGCGCCAGCGCCGGTCGAGTGGGACGCCTCGCTGCAAGGGCTCGATGCCACCCGCGACGCGGCCGAGATTGCGTCGCCGCAATGGCCTGCGCACCACGCTCAAACGTCAGGTCAGCGCGGCGCTCACGCAGCATCTCCGTCGCGTCCGCGGCTCGATGCGCACGGCGGAGCGCGCCGATCGCTTGCCCACCACCAGCTTCGAGGGCGCCGCGAACGCCGCCAAGGGCCGGGTCGATGCCATGTTCGGCGGCGTCATGGCCAACGCCGCTGCCACGCCGAACGTCGCCGCTGGCCGCCACGGCATGGTCTACCGCGGCGACGAGAGTGCGCCGGGCGCCGGGGATCAGAACCTGTTCGACGCCAACGACGAGGGCGACCGAGCCGCCGCGGGTCGTCCGCTCGATCCGTTCGACGTCGCCGACTGGATGGCCAACACCGACTCTGGCAGCACCGCCGCCTTCGAGGGGCAGCACTTCAACCCCAGCCGGGCCGGCAGCAGCGAGGAATCCGACTTCCTCGCCAACGAGATCATCACGCCGTTCGTGGCGGCCAACGGTCGCGAGCTGCGGCGCTACGACCGGTTCGGCTTCGCGCTCGCCGCGGAGGCCGGGAGCGTGTTGCCGACCACGATCGAGAGCGGCTCGCGGCGGCACCAGCCCGGCGAGCCCTCGCCGGCCGAGCGAAGTACCCTGTGGAGTGGCTTCCGCTTGGCCGTGCACGAATACATCCACACGCTCGAGCACTCCGCGTTCGGGGACGCCTCCTCCGGGAACCGGAACATGAAGGAGGAGTTCTGCGAGATGTTCACCAAGGAGGTCCTGGTCCCGCTGCTGCCCGCGGCGGCCGGCAACCCGGCGCTGGTGACCGCGGTCGAAGGCGGCATTTACACGCCAACGACCACCTCCGCGATCGTCGGCTCGTACTCGTCCGGCGACTACGCGGACTACCTGGCAGCCGCCGAGGCGGTACGCAGTGCGATCGGCGGCGGGGCCGGCGAACGCGCCTGCCAGGCCGCCTTCTTCCAGGGCCACGTCGAGCTGATCGGCCTCAACCGGGACGGCTCCACCGCGACCGCGCGGGTCACGGCCGCCGACCAGATCGCCATTCCGACCGGCATCCGGAGCCTGGCCGCGCTGAGCACGGCGTCGGGGGTCGCCGAGGCCGCCATCACGACCGCCAATCCCGGGGTCGACTTCAGCAGCATGCCGACGCGTGCGGTGTTGCCCGGCTGTCGCGAGCACCTGGTGGTTGCCGCCACCGATAGCAGCGGGGCCAACCCGGCGGAGAGCCGGGCCCAGATTGCCGGCCAGAACGGGGTGAGCGAGCCGGACCTCGACCGCGCCAACCCGGCGGCGCCCTGGGCGCACCTGCACGCCGGGCTGGTGCTACTGGTGCCGGTGCATTGATGGCGTCACGACCGAGGCCCGTCGCCGCGCTGGCACTCGCGATCGGCGCGGCCCACCTGGCGTGTTCGAGCGGCGGCGACGGCAACGGAGCGCGTGGTGCGCCGGTGAGCGCGACCAGAACGGGGAGCGTCATGACCAGTACGACCGGATCGGATGCGAGCGCCGGCGCGGTGGATGCCGCGCCAGGATGTGTGGCCGCGTTGACCGCGCTGAAGGAGGGCCGCCTGACAGAGTTCACGGGCCTGGCCGGGTGCACGCGCGCCGACGCCGACGCGGTGTTCGGCACGGCCGCACCCGGCCGGCCGACCCGCTATCCGGCGAGCGGGATCGCCAGCAACGGCGCCGAGCTCGCGTTCGCCGGTGATGCGCTGGTGCGGGTGGTGCTGTCCCGCCCGAGCCTCGCCACGGCGCCCGCGCCGCTGCTCGGCGAGCCCGAGAGCTCGATGGGCTCGCGACTCGCCGGTGCGACCAAGCAGTGGATCTACGCCAGCCGCGGACTGGCACTCCACTACCGCGAGGCCGAGCAGCGCTACATCGCGGTGGTTGCGTTCCCGGCCATGACGGTCGATGCGTACCTGGCCTCATCGCTGTCGAAGATGGAAGGTCCGATTCGCGATCCGATCCGCTGATCACCGGATGCGCTCGCGTGCGGCCTGAGCCGCGAACCGCGCGTTTCCACGAACCAGCGCAGGTGTTGACGCCGTAGCGGTGGCGAGGGGGGCGACCGGCGGCTCGGTCGAGGAGCGCGCCGGCGGGATCGAACGGGATGGTCGGAGGCGGCACCTGGCCACGGCGGCGGCGCCTGGCTCACCGCCGCCGCCGACCGCATCGACCTGCGCCGCCTCCACCCCGACCTCCCGGCCCACTCGCCCCGCCTCGTCCAGCAGGCCCTCTACGTCTTCCGCTCCCGCTCCAACCGCGTCGCCCAGGGCGATCCGTGCGCGACGCAGCGGTGCGCCGCCTGTCCTTCGCGG
The DNA here is from genome assembly GCA_046597055.1 of Kofleriaceae bacterium. Taxonomy (GTDB): domain Bacteria; phylum Myxococcota_A; class Polyangia; order Haliangiales; family Haliangiaceae; genus UBA2376. The sequence goes on from JBKJLC010000078.1 coordinate 4,312, forward strand.
GCGTGTCCGTTCCGCGAGCCACACGAGAGCTGATCGAACCGCACCGGTCTGCGAGGCCGAACGTCAGACTCCACCGCTGCGGCGGACGGCGCCGGTGGCCTGGATGCGCAGTCGCGGCATGCCGCCGAGGTCCTCGGCGCAGACCGCGTCGTTCACGTCGCCGCGAACCTCCTCGACCGCCGTCATGTCACCGCGGGCGAGCTGCATCCACCGCGCTTCGACCGCGCCGCAGCAGGTCGAGACCGAGACGAAGGTCTGGTGTCCCTCGTCGACGAACTTGACCGACCAGTCGCGCAGCCGGCGACCGTCGAGCGTGTCGTCGGTCATGTAGATGACCTCGCCGTTGTCCCAGAGCACGTGTACCTCGGCGTCGTCGAGCCGGTCCAGGTAGCGGGTGCGGACCACCAGCTCGGCGGCGCCGTTGTGGTCGAGGTCGTGGGCGATCACCGACTCGATCTCGCGGCGCGGCCGGGTGCGGTCGCCCCGGTCGCGGCCATCGAGCTCTTCGAGGCGCTTGCGCGCCCGGACCACGTGGGCGACGCCCTCGTCGCCGAAGGCGACCAGCACGCTCTGACCGCGACTATCCCGGAGCCTGACCGCGGCGCCGACCGCGGTGTGCTCTGGCTCGACGTCGACGTTGCGTCCGACCGGCGCGACTCGTCGAACGCCAGCCGCGCGCAGGCTGTCGCGGTACGCGGGGTCGATCGCTGCGTGCGCGACGACGCCGAGCTCGGGTGCCCCCGGATCGGCCAGCAGCGGCAGCCGGGTGAACCGTCCCGGCCGCGCCAGGACGACGTCGGCGGGCACCTTCGCCTTCGGCGCCGCCACCCGCAGGGGTCGGTGATCGAGGACCACGAGGCCCAGGCGGTCGCGCACGGCGCGCGGCGCGTCGGGATGGATGTCGTCGCACGGCAACGCGGGCACCGGTGGTCCCGCCGGTGCCACGGGGTCGCGGGCGATCATGGCCGGGCCGGGGGCGCCCAGCGACGTCGTCGCTGGGGCAGGGGACGGCGCCACCGGGGGCGGCGCCGAGGCGTCGCAGGCGGAGCAGGCGAGGAGGGCGAGCGTGGTGAGGCGATGCACGCCGGTAGACACGCACGACCGCCGACGAACGCGCCTGGATCGATGTGGCAACGTCTGGCGCGCCGCACGCGTCACGCGCGACCGACCGACTCGCCATTCGCAGGCCCTGAGTCGAGGGACCGCCGTCCACTGGCATGATGGGGTGCGATGCACGCCCGCCGACGTCTCCGCCACGACCGCATGTCGGCCTGGCTCACCGCCCGCAACGACGACGAGCTGGCGGCGGGCCTGCGTGCCGCGCCCACCAGCGCCGTGGGGGTGGGCGGCGGCGCCTCGGTGCTCGACGTGGACGGCGTGCCGGTGTTCGCCAAGCGGATCCCGATCACCGACCGGGAGCTGGCCCATCCGCACAGCACAGCGAA
>JBKJLC010000227.1:0-36959 GCA_046597055.1 Kofleriaceae bacterium
CGCGGGCCGGAGCCCGCGCCCGATCTGTACGGAGCAGAGCCGCCTCGCTTCGCTCGGCTCAGGCCAGCGCGGCGATCAGCGGCAGGCCCCAGGCGATCCCGACGATGATCGAGAGCACGCCGGTGACGAACGCGAGGCGGCGGAGCTGGGTCGCGGGCAGCGACAGCCGCGCCAGCGATGCGCCGGCCACCGCGGACGCCAGCGCCATGCCTGCGATCGAGCCGGCGCCGAACATCACGATGTAGGCGACCCGGGCCGCGTCGCTCGCGAGCCGGGCGAACACGAGGGCGGTCAGGGCGCCGCTACCGGCCAGCCCGTGGACCAGCCCGATCGCCAGCGGGCGCCAGGCCAGGGTCGAGCGCCCGACATGCAGGTGACCGCCGGGAGCGGCGGGATGGGAGTGGTGGATCCGGGAGTGGGTGTGGGCGGCGGCGGGCCCGAGGTGGCCCTCGCGCCAGGCGCGGACGACCGCGCGTCCGCCGAGCCCGATCAACATGACCGCGACCGCGAGCTCGAAGCCGGCCTCGAGGCCGGGCGGCACCAGCGCGCCCGCGACCAGCAGCGCGGCGCCCACCGCGACCAGCGCCAGCGTGTGGCCGACGCCCCAGATCGCGCCGAGGAGCGCGCCGCGCCGGGCGCCGCGCGACTCGGTCATCAGGGTCGAGACCGCGGCCAGGTGATCCGGCTCGAAGGCATGGCGCACGCCGACCAGGACGCCGAACAGCAGGCCGGACACGGACACGAACATCGCTCGAGAAACTACCATGGCGGATCGTGGGCCGGATCGACGGTCTGGCGCGACCCCGCATCACCCGCGCATCCGCGCGGCGATCCGGCCGCGCCGATCGGACGCTTGTCGGGCTGGCCGCAATCGTGGTTACCTCGGCCAAAATGATCCCGCTGGAGCAGGAAAAGATCGCCGTCATCGGACTCGGATACGTCGGCCTGCCGGTCGCGCTGTCATTCGCGCGCAAGCTGTCGACCGTCGGATTCGACATCCGGCAGAAGCGGATCGACGAGCTCAAGCGCGGTCATGACGAGACCGCCGAGGTCACGACCGAGCAGCTGAAGACGTCGAAGATCGAGCTGACCGCCGATCCGGCGCGGCTCCACGACTGCACCTTCTTCATCGTCGCGGTGCCGACGCCGATCGACGGCAACAACCGCCCCGATCTGCGCCCCATGATCTCGGCGTCGAAGACGGTCGCGCCCTTCCTGAAGAAGGGCGACATCGTCGTCTACGAGTCGACGGTCTATCCCGGCGTCACCGAGGAGGTGTGCGGCCCGATCCTCGCCGAGCTGTCGGGGATGACCGCCGGCCAGGACTTCTTCCTCGGCTACTCGCCCGAGCGCATCAACCCGGGCGACAAGGAGCACACCTTCGAGCGCATCGTGAAGGTGGTGTCGGGCGACACCCCCGAGACGCTCGAGCGGGTCGCCCGCGCCTACGCCGCGGTGGTCGAGGCCGGCGTGCATCGGGCCGCTTCGATCCGGGTCGCCGAGGCCGCCAAGGTCATCGGGAACACCCAGCGCGATCTCAACATCGCGCTCATGAACGAGCTGGCGCTGATCTTCGACCGCATGGGCATCCGCACCGCCGACGTCCTCGAGGCGGCCGGCACCAAGTGGAACTTTCTCCGGTTCACGCCCGGCCTGGTCGGCGGTCACTGCATCGGCGTCGACCCGTACTACCTGACCACCAAGGCCGAGGAGCTCGGCTACCTGCCCGAGGTCATCCTGTCGGGCCGCCGCATCAACAACAACATCGGTCCGTTCATCGCGCAGAAGTGCGTGAAGATGCTCTCGGAGACCGATCTGACGCTGCGCAAGGCCAAGGTCGGCATCCTCGGCCTGACGTTCAAGGAGAACGTTCCCGACCTGCGCAACTCGAAGATCCCGGACATCATCCGCGAGCTCGCGCAGTACGGCATCACGCCGATCATCCACGATCCGCTGGGTGACCCCGAGGAGGCCCGCCACGAGTACGGCGTCGAGCTGTCGGCGCTCGATCAGTTCCACGACCTCGACGTGCTGATCCTGGCGGTCAGCCACCGCGAGTACATGGACCAGATCAAGGATCTGCTCACCCGGGTCAAGGACGGCGGCGTGGTGGTCGACGTGAAGAGCGCGCTCCACCCGCGCATGATGACCCGCGGCCTGCGTTACTGGAGTCTGTGATGCCCGAGCGTGGCGCGAGCGGGGGGAGCGGCGCGTCCGGTCGCGCTGGCGAGCCGGGCGGGGGCAGCGGCCACGCGCGCGTCTACGCCGAGGTGTGCGAGCGGCTGGTCAACCAGCCGCGGCGGTGGCTGGTCACCGGCGTGGCCGGGTTCATCGGCTCGGCGCTGCTCGAGCGGCTGCTCGATCTCGGCCAGACCGTGGTCGGCATCGACAACTTCTCGAACGGCAGCCAGCAGAACCTCGACGACGTCCTGGCGATCCATCCCGACGCCCGGCTGCAGTTCCGCTTCGTCGAGGGCGACATCCGCGACGTCGCGACCTGCGCCGAGGTCATGAAGGACGTCGATGTCGTGCTGCACCAGGCCGCGATCGGGTCGGTGCCGCGCTCGATCAAGGATCCGGCGCCGTACCACGCGACCAACGTGACTGGCTTCCTCAACCTGGTGCTCGCGGCCCGCGAGGCCGGGGTCACGCGGTTCGTCTATGCGTCGTCCAGCTCGGTCTACGGCGACAGCGCCGCGCTGCCCAAGCTCGAGGACGCGATCGGCAAGCCGCTGTCGCCGTACGCGGCGACCAAGCGGATGAACGAGATCTACGCGCAGGTGTTCGGCGACGTCTACGGCCTCGAGATGGTCGGCCTGCGCTACTTCAACGTGTTCGGACGCCGCCAGGATCCCAACGGGCTCTACGCCGCGGTGGTGCCGCGCTGGATCGGCAACCTCGTGCACGGCAAGCCGTGCGTGATCTTCGGCGACGGCAGCAACAGCCGCGACTTCTGCTACGTCGACAACGCGGTGCAGGCCAACCTCCTGGCCGCGACCGGCCCGGCCGAGCGCTGCGGGCAGGTCTACAACGTCGGTTGCAACGGGCGCACCGACCTGCGCGAGCTGTTCGCCCACCTGCGCGACAACCTGGCCAAGTTGCAACCCGAGCTGGCCCGGGTCGAGCCTATGTTCGAGGCGCCCCGCGCCGGCGACATCCCGCACTCGCAGGCCTCGATCGGCAAGATCGAAGGCGCGCTCGGCTACGTGCCGACGCACGAGATCGGCGCCGGCCTGGCCGAGACCGTGGTCTGGTACGCGAAGCACCCCGAGCGACTCGCCGGCTGAGCCCGGGCGCGCGGGGCCGGTGACCGGCGAGCGATTCTGTCGGCGCGTCAGGCCCTGCGGCCGGGCTGGATTTCGCGGGCGCCCCACCGAAATTACGTAGGTCAACCCACCGGGCCGATCGAGTAAGATGCCGGCCCTATGCGGCCGACTCGCCTGTTCCTTTCCGCGCTCCTGATGCTCCCGCTCGCCGCGTGTGGCGGCAAAGACGACGTCGTCAACGGAGACGGCGCCGGCACTGGCACCGGCACCGGCAGCGGCACGGGCAGCACGACCGACGCGGCACCGGCACCGTTCTGCACGGCAACGCCCGGCACCAGCCTCAAGCTCGTGCAGATCGTCACCGGCCTGCGCAAGCCGGTCGGGCTGGCGGCCCCGAGCGGCGACGGCCGCCTGTTCATCCTCGAGCAGGAGGGCCGGGTCCGGGTGGTGCGCGACGGCAGCCTGGTCGCGACGCCGTACCTCGACATCTCGAGCAAGGTGAACTCGACCGGTGACGAGCAGGGCCTGCTCGGCATCGCCTTCCATCCCGGGTTCGCTCAGAACGGCCGCTTCTTCCTGTTCTACACGTCGGTGTCCGGCGGCGACATCGTGGTCTCGGAGTTCACCGCGACCCCGTCGGCCGACACCGCCAACACCGCCGAGAAGGTCCTCTTCACCGAGCGGCACTACCGGGACAACCACAACGGCGGCACCGTCGCGTTCGGCCCCGACGGCATGCTCTACATCTCGATGGGCGACGGCGGCGACGCCAACAACCTGCAGGGTAGCGGCCAGAACCCGGCGACGAAGAAGTCGAAGATCCTCCGGGTCGACGTCGACAGCGGCACGCCCTACGGCATCCCGCCGAGCAACCCGTGGGCGACCAGCGGGGGTGCGCCCGAGATGTGGGCGTGGGGGCTGCGCAACCCCTACCGGTTCTCGATCGATCCCGCCAACGGCGATCTCTACATCGGCGACGTCGGTCAGGGCTGGTTCGAGGAGATCAACTTCCAGCCCGGCGGCACGTCGGGGCGGAACTTCGGCTGGGCGGTGCTCGAGGGCACCACCTGCTTCACGGACGATCCGGATCGGAACGCAGGATGTGACAACACCGGCGCGCTCACCGCGCCGCTGGTCTCGATCGACCGCCGCAGCGGCGCCAACGCCGAGGAGGGCGCGATCGTCGCCGGCCCGGTCTACCGCGGCACCTGCATGCCCGGCATGGTCGGGCACTTCTTCTTCGGCGACTACAAGGCCGGCAAGGTGCGCACGCTGCGGGTGCAGAACGGCCAGCCGGTCGACCAGGTCGATCGCACGCGCGACCTCGATCCCGGCAACTCGATCCTCTACGCCGGCGGCCTCGCCAGCTTCGGCACCGACGGCTACAACGAGGTGTACGTGATGGCGCTGCTCACCGGGCGCGTGTACCGGATCGAAGCCGAGTAAGTCCCGCCCACCGACGAAGCGAAACTGCTGAGCGGCGCGTGGCACGCCTGCCCGCATTGCGACCAACTCGCGAGATCGGTAGCGGTTCGTATGCGCAGCGCTGGCGTCCTGCGGCGGCTTGTTTGCGACCTTCTAGCTAGCCCTCCACGTTGAAATTCGTTAGCAATGTCCCCCTCGGGTCGCAACAAACTCGCCGGAGCGGCGATAACGAACCACATACGGATAAACAGCATGGTCGCGTAGGTCTAATCAGCCCCAGTCCGCAATTTCGCGCTGACAATGCTGAGTCTGTGTGGACGGCATACCCGATGGAGGCCTCGATGATTCGCCCGCTCATGTTCGCTACCGCCACGTCTTTGGTTGCGTGCGGTTTCCCGCCACTTCCGCCACTCGATCATGACGCCTCGGCTCCTGGCGACGCCGTATCGTTGGACTCGGCTGCAGCGAATCTCGATGCACTATCGCTTGACGCGGGCCCACCGTGCACCCGCCGTATTGCCTTCACCGACGTGACGGCCAACGGAGCAACCGAGGTATACGTCGCGAATGTGGATGGTACTGGCATCGTAAATCTGTCACTTCACGACAGCGACGATTCGAACCCGCACTGGTCGCCAGTAAGCAACCTGATTGCTTTTGATTCGTTCCGTGCCGGGGAAAGAGACGTGTTCGCGATTGGCGCTGATGGGTCGACGCTGCGAAACATCACTCAGAACGCCGCGGATGACTATCTGCCCGAATGGTCGCCCGATGGGGCTAAGATCGCATTCCTGCGCCGCACCACAGGTTCGCCTCGACTGTGGGTGATCGACGCTACTGGGTTCAACCCACGCGAACTTGCCAACATTAGCGTCTTCTATCCGTTCCGGTGGGCTCCGTCCGGCGATCGGCTTGTGGTTGAGTCCTCCGATGGCGACCTCTACGTGGTTTCGCTTGCCGGTGGTCCCGCCACCAACATCACGACTTGGACTACCGATCGAGCTCGAGATGCAACTTGGTCTGCTGACGGCTCGCGAATCGCGTTCACGGCTTCGTCAGACAATGGACGCTCAGAGATTTTCACGGTTGCGGCTGACGGAACGAATTCCATGAATGTCAGTGCAGATCCCGGCGCAAACGACAATAGCCCGACTTGGCTGCCTGACGGAACGCTTGCATTCAGCAGCGACCGAGACGGAGCTTCGTTCAAGATCTATCGGACGCTATCCGCGCAGCCGATCACCAGCAATACGGCCGTCTTGATAGATGGCGACATACAACCTCTCGCATCTCCCGACGGTGCAAAGATCGCGTTCACTCGTCGAATCGGTGTCAGATTAAAGCTCGGCATTGTTGACAGCGACGGTCGGAATCCCGTCGAGTTGTCAACGACAACCCCGACCCCGACCACAACCAACCCGGCTTGGTCTCCTTGTCAATAGATCGCCTGCCCTTCCGGAATCACATAGTCCGGCCGCTGCACTAGCTAGATTATTGGTGCCAGGACTGGCCTCGCACCCCATATCCGGCAAGATTCGATAGGACATGGAGTTTGACACATGCGCACGGCCTCGGCAGCCTTCTACCCGCGCGGGGGCGGCCGCCCGCACCCGGCGACCATCCAATCGTTAGGCGCGGTTTTGCGCTAACCATGTGTCTGCATGGCTGAGCCCCACTCGGAGGGAGCATCCGCGGAGGCGCGGGTGCGCGCGGCGCTCGCGGGCGGGGGCCCGCCGGATGCGGTCGACGTGGCCGCGGTCCTCGACGAACTCGCCCAGGTCCGCGCCGAGAGCGCCGAGCGCTGGCAGGCGATCGGACGGCTGGCGCCGGCGGCCAAGGGCCTGCGCGGGCGCGCCCACGACGCCGAGCGCCTGCTGGCCGAGGTGGTCGCGGCGCTGGCCGGTCCGATCGACGACGACGCGCGCGCCACGCTGCGCGCACGGCTCACCGCGCGGCCGTGAGGTATGCTGCGGCCCCCATGGCCGACGACGACCTGCCGAAGCCCGAGCCCAAGGAGATCGACGAGAAGCTGGCGCTCCAGCTCCGTCACATGATCGAGGACAACGTCCTCAAGGGTCAGCCCTACGGCGACGAGCGGTGCGACAACTGTCTCTACTACCTCGAGCCCGAGGCGAAGATCGCCTACTGCTGGCATCCCAAGCTGCGGGTGCTGGTCGGTGCCCAGTGGTGGTGTCAGTGGTGGGAGAAGCAGGACTGACGATGCGCGCGCACCCGCCGCTCGCGAGCGAGCAGGACGTCGACCAGGAGGTCGGCCTCGAGGAGGTGATGACCGAGCTGGCCGGCGGCCAGGGCGATCAGCTCGCCGACCAGGCCGACGACCAGGCCTCGCTGCCGCACGAGGTCATGCGCTACCAGGGCGTCGTCACCGCGATGCAGCGCATCCTCGACGGCCAAGCGGTCGAGGTCGAGGCGCTGGCGGCGCTGTCCGACGCGGAGCGGGCGGCGCTCGAGGCGCTGGTCACGGTCGTGCGCGGGTTCACCGAGCAGGGCCGCTACGTCTACGCCGAGGACCGGCTCGAAGATCTCAACAGCGTGCTGGCGGTGCTGCAGCCGGTGCTCTCGGTCGGCACCGTGCCCGGCGTCGAGCTCCTGCGCGCGTCGTTCGACCAGGTCGTCGATCAGCTCGACGACCTGCGCCAGCAGCTCGATCAGCTCGACGGCGCCCAGGAGGAGCTCGACCGCCGGGCCGCCGAGGCGGCGCTCGCGGCCGGGGAGGGCGACCAGGACGACGACGAGGACGAGCAAGACGCGCCCGAGTGGACGACCCCACCGAGCACGCTCAGCGAAGGGCCGGCGGTCCAACGCGTCGTGGGTTCCTCGACGCTGCTCGACGAGCCGGATGCGCCCGGCGCGGTCGAGCCGGCGCCCGCCGCGGCGCCCCCGGTCGGGACCAAGCAGCGCTGATGCGCGGACCGATCGCGGGCCGCATCGCCTCGACCCGCGGTCGGTGACCGGGCCGCCGTGCACGTCATCGAGGTCAGCGGCCTGGGCAAGGACTACGGCGCGCGCGCCGCGGTCGGCTCGGTCGATCTCACCGTCGACGCTGGCGAGATCGTCGGGCTGCTTGGACCCAACGGCGCCGGCAAGACCACCACGATCGCGATGATCGCGGGCATCGTGACCCCGGGCCGCGGCACCGCGCGGATCGGCGGCCACGACGTCCGCCGCGAGCGCGACGCCGCCCGGCGCGCGCTGGGCTACGTGCCGCAGGAGCTCGCGCTGTACGAGGACCTGTCGCCCCGCCAGAACCTCGAGTTCTTCGGGGCGCTCTACGGCCTGCGCGGCGGCGCGCTCGCCGACGGCGTGACCTGGGCGCTCGCGGTGGCCGGCCTCGCCGATCGCGGCCACGATCCGGTGCGCACCTTCTCGGGCGGCATGAAGCGGCGGCTCAACCTGGCGGTCGCGCTGATCCACCGGCCGCGCGCGGTGATCCTCGACGAGCCGACGGTCGGCGTCGATCCGCACAGCCGCCAGCACCTGTTCGCCGCGATCCGCAGCTTGCAGCGCGAGCATGGGATCGCGGTGCTCTACACCAGCCACTACATGGAGGAGGTCGCCGCGCTGTGCTCGCGGGTGACGATCATGGATCACGGCGCGGTGGTCGCGGCGGGCCCGATCGAGGCGCTGATCGCTGGCCATGGCCACACGGTCATCGAGCTGACGCTCGACCGACCGGCCGCACCGCTGGTGGCCGTGGCCGCGCGCTTCGGCGAGGCGTTCGCCCAGGACGACGTGCTGCGGGTGACGCCACGAGCGCCCCGGCTGGGCGAGCTCATGCGCGCGCTCGAGGACACCGGCGCGGTGGTGCGCAGCGCCCAGACCCGGGCCCCCGATCTCGAGAGCGTGTTCCTCGCGCTGACCGGTCACTCGCTGCGAGATCCGGACGAAGCATGAGCGCGGCGGTCTCGGTCCTGGGCGTGCTGCTGGCGGCGATCCGCAAGGACGTGCAGCTGTTGCGGCGCGATCGCGGCGCGCTGCTGAGCCTGTTCGTGCTGCCGCTGATCTTCACTGGCGTGTTCGGCTCGGTGTTCGAGCGCAAGGATCCGCCGGCGCCCGACCTGGTGGTGTGGGCGGCCGATCGCGCCGCGCCGACCGCGGTGATGACCGCGCTGACCGCCGCCGGCTGGCTGAACCTGGTCAGCGTGCCCGATGCCGACGAGGTGCGGCGCCAGGTCGCCGCGGGCAAGTTCGACGCCGGGCTGATCCTGCCGGCCGAGCTGGGCGCGGTCGACGTCCCCGGCTTGCTCCTGTTCGACCGGGCGTTGCCGGTGCAGGGGCGGGTCGCGCTCGAGGCGTCGCTGCGGCTGGTGGTCGAGCGGGCGCTGCGGGGGCCGCCGATCGCGGGCGGCGGGCTGGTCGTCGTCGACGAGCCCGGGCTGATCCCGCCGGTGCTGGTCGGCTTCCAGCTCGCGGTCCCCGGCAACGCCGTGCTGTTCGGCTTCTTCCTCGCGCTCACGGTGGCGCTGTCGTTCACCGAGGAGCGCCAGTCGGGCGTGTGGCGGCGGCTGATGGCCGCGCCGGTGTCCCATGCGGTCGTGTTGATCGCCAAGCTGGTCCCCTACGTGCTCATCGGGCTGGTCCAGCTCGGGTTCCTGTTCGGGCTCAGCCACCTCGCGTTCGATCTGCAGGTCGACGGCAGCCTGGTCGCCCTCGCCGTGCTGTCGCTCGCGCTCGTGCTGTGCGCGACCTCGCTGGGCCTGCTGTTCGCCGCGGTCGGGCGCACCGCCAAGCAGCTCGGCAGCGTCGGATCGATCTGCCTGCTGGTGATGGGACTGGTCGGCGGCACGATGATGCCGCGGCCGTCGATGCCGGCCGCGATGCAGTCTCTCGGCCTGGCGACGCCGCACGCGTGGGCGCTCGATGGCTACTACGCGCTGATCGTGCGCGACGGCGCCGGGCTCGGCGACGTGGCGGGCTCGATCGCGGCGCTGCTCGGGTTCGCGGCGGTGTTCGCGACGATCGGCGTCGTCCGCTTTCGCTTCGACCGCTGAGCCGTGAAAGCCGGTGTAGGTCGCTAGTTAGACAATCTCACTTGCCATTGTCTAGTTATTGTCTAACTTGCAGCAGTGACGTCGGCAGCGCCCGGAACCTCTGCGAAAACGGGGCCATCGCGGTTCCGGAGCGGCCCAGGGCCGTCTCGCTGTCGTGATCTCGTCCAGGATCCCGGCCAGCCGGGTCACGTCCCGTGAGTGCCGGTGGCACGACCCACGACGTGGTGCTGGTGGGCGGTGGCCTGCAGAACGGGCTGATCGCGCTGGCGCTGGCGGCGCGTCATCCCGCGCTGCGGGTCGCGCTGGTCGAGCGCGGTCACGCGCTCGGTGGCAACCACACCTGGTGCTTCCACGCCGACGACGTGTCACCGGCCATGGCCGAGATCGTCGCGCCGATGGTCGACCAGCGCTGGGACGGCTACCAGGTCCACTTTCCCGAGCGGGCGCGCACCCTGGCGTCGCCGTACGCGGCGGTGACCTCCGCCAGCCTGGCGCGCGCGGTTGGCGCAGCGTGCGCGGCCCGGCCCGGCTTCGCCATTCACCTGGGCGCCACCGCCACCGCGGTCGAGCCGTCCCGCGTCCGGCTGGCGGACGGTCGGACCCTCACCGCCCCGCTGGTGATCGACGCGCGCGGGCCCACCGGCTATCCGGCCGCGGCGCCGTGCGGCTTCCAGAAGTTCGTGGGGCTCGAGCTGCGGCTGGGGCAGCCGCACGGCTGGCAGCGCCCGGTGCTGATGGACGCGCGGGTGCCGCAGACCGATGGGTTCCGGTTCTTCTACGTGCTGCCGTTCGCGCCCGACCGGGTGCTGATCGAGGACACCTACTTCTCCGACTCGCCGTCGCTCGACCGCGACGCGATCGCCGCCGCGGTGCTGGCCTACGCGGCCGCCGCCGGGCTGGTGGTCACCCAGGTGATTCGCGAGGAGGCCGGCGTGCTGCCGCTACCGCTCGACCCGCCGCCGGGCCCCGCGCTGACCGCCGACGGCGACGGCCGGCTGCTCGCCGCCGGCTACCAGGGCGGCTGGTTCCACCCGGTCACCGGCTACTCGTTCCCGATCGCGGCCCGGCTCGCCGATCATCTGAGCGGCACCGACGACGCCACCCGCTTCGGCCCGGCCTGGCAGGCGCTCACCGACGCCCACGACACGCAGGTGCGGTTCGCGCTGCGGCTCAACCGCATGCTGTTCCGCTGGTTCGCTCCCGACCGTCGCTACCACGTGCTCGACCGGTTCTATCGCTTGCCGGCCGAGACGATCCGTCGCTTCTACGCCCTGACCACGACCCGTGGCGACCGCGCGCGCATCCTGTTCGGCCGCCCTCCCCGGGGGCTGTCGTGGCGCGCGGTGCTGACCGGAAGGAGTGCCGCATGACCGCAGTCGCTCGCTTCGAGCCCGACTATCTCCAGCAGCTGCTCGACGAGGAGCTGGGCGCGTTGACCGATGGGGTGCCCGCCGCCCTGTGGGAACGCGCGCTGATCGCACCCGCGCGCGATCTCCTGTCGCGGCCTGGCAAGCGCTTCCGCGCCAACCTGGTCGCGGTCAGCTGGCAGCTCTCCGGCGCCGACCCGGGCGCCATGCCGGCCGGCCTGGCCGCGGCGGTCGAGGTCCTCCACGCTGGCTCGCTCATCATCGACGACATCGAGGACGAGGCCACCGTGCGGCGCGGCGCCCCGGCGCTGCACCACCTCCACGGGGTGCCGGTCGCGCTCAACACCGGCAACTGGATGTACTTCTGGGCGTTCACGATCGCCGACCGGGCGACGGTCGAACCCACCCGCCAGCCGGCGATCATGCGGGCGATGATCAACGGCGTCGCGCGTTGCCACCAGGGCCAGGCGCTCGACGTCGGCATCGACGTCGGCACGCTGACGCCGGCGTTGATCGGGCCGGTGGTGCGGCGCGCGACCGAGCTCAAGGCCGGCGCGCTGACCGAGCTGGCGACCACGCTCGGGGCGATCGCCGCCGGCGCCGAGCCCGAGGCGCTGGCCGGGTTGACCACCTTCGGTCGCGAGCTCGGCGTCGGGCTGCAGATGCTCGACGATCTGGGCTCGGTGACCTGCCCGTCGCGGCTCGACAAGGCCTGCGAGGACCTGTCGCTGGCGCGCCCGACCTGGCCGTGGGTCTGGGCGATCGAGCTGGCCACGCCCGCCGATCAGACGGCGCTGCTCGCGTGCGGGCGCCGGGTCTCCGCCGCGCACCGTGCGCAGCAAGGTGACGCCCGCGAGATCGTCGAGGCGCTCGCCAGCGAGCTCGGCGCCCGGGTCGACGCGCACGGCCGGGCCGTGGTCCGGGCCCACCTCGACGGCGCGCTCATGCGCCTGCGCACGGTGTTCCCGCGGGCGGCCGGCGTGCACCTGCTCGAGGACGAGCTTCATCGACTGGAGGCCAGCTATGGGTGAGATCAAGACGCCGGTGCGTGCGGCGGTGGTCGGCAGCGGGTTCGGTGGCCTCTCGGTCGCGATCCGCCTGCAGGCGGCCGGGGTCGCGACGACCATCTTCGAGACCCGCGATCAGCCCGGCGGCTGCGCGTACGTCTACCGCGACGCCGGCTTCACCTTTGACGGCGGGCCGACGGTGATCACCGCGCCCCACTGCCTCGAGGAGCTGTTCGCGGCCGCCGGTCGCACGCTGTCGGACTACGTCGAGCTGATGCCGGTGCTGCCGTTCTACCGGCTGCACTGGTCCGACGGCGACGAGTTCGACTATGTCGGCGACGGTGACGCAATGGCCGCCGAGATCGGCCGGCGCAACCCGGGTGACGCCGAAGGGTATCGCGCGTTCGTCGAGTACAGCCGGAAGGTGTTCGAGATCGGCTACGAGCAGCTGGTCGCGACGCCGTTCCTGCGCTTCTCCGACATGATCAAGGTCGCGCCCAGCCTGCTGCGGCTGCGCGCCGACCGCTCGGTGTATCGCGCGGTCAGCCGCTTCGTCGAGGACGAGCGCACCCGCCAGGCGCTCAGCTTTCACTCGCTCCTGGTCGGCGGCAATCCGTTCGAGACCAGCGCGATCTACACGCTCATCCACTATCTCGAGCGCAAGTGGGGCGTGTTCTTTCCGCGCGGCGGCACCGGCGCGCTGATCGGCGCGATGGTCAAGCTGTTCGAGGAGCTGGGCGGCGAGCTGCGGCTGTCGACCCCGGTCGAGCAGGTCGAGGTCGAGGACCACGCCGGCAAGTCGGTGCACCGGGTGACCTCGTCGGCCGGGCGCGCCGAGCCGTTCGACGTCGTGGTGTCGAACGCCAACGTCCACCACACCTACGACAAGCTGTTTCGCGGCCAGGCCGGCGCCGCCAAGCGGGTCCGCAAGCTCGAGAAGCTCGACTGGTCGATGTCGTTGTTCGTCCTCTACTTCGGGACCAACCGGCTGTATCGCGACCAGATCGCGCATCACACGGTGCTGTTCGGGCCGCGCTACGAGGAGCTGCTGACCGAGATCTTCCGCGGCCACACGCTGCCCGGCGACTTCAGCCTGTACCTGCACGCGCCGACCGTGACCGACCCCAGCCTGGCGCCGCCCGGCTGCGACAGCTTCTACGTGCTGTCGCCGGTGCCCCACCTCGGCAACGCGCCGATCGACTGGGCCGCCGAAGGCGACGCCTACGCCGACCGGATCCTGGAGGCGCTCGAGGGCGTGCTGCCCGACGTGCGCAAGCACGTGGTCACCCGCCGGTTCATCACGCCGCAGTCGTTCGAGACCGACATGAACGCGTACCAGGGCTCGGCATTCTCGGTCGCGCCGACGCTGACGCAGTCGGCCTACTTCCGGCCCCACAACCGGGACCCCAAGATCCCCGGGCTGTACCTGGTCGGCGCCGGCACCCATCCTGGGGCGGGCGTGCCCGGGGTGGTGAACTCGGCCAAGGCGACCGCCGAGCTCATGATCCGGGATCTCGGCCTGTGAGCGCCGCCGGCGCGGCCCGCAGGTCAGAGGCTCCGGACCGGTCGGAGACGTCGGGCGCCTCGGGCTCGGCAGGGGGGGCGGGTGCGGCGGCGCCGCCGGCGGGGCCGTCGGAGCAGGCGCTGGTCACCTGCCACCGCGCGCTGGCGGTCGGCTCGAAGAGCTTCGCGCTGGCCGGGCGGCTGCTGCCGCGTCTGGCGGCCGATCGCGCCGCGGTGGTCTACGCATGGTGTCGCCGCGCCGACGACGCCGTCGATCTGGTGCCGCCGGCCGCGGCCCCGGCCGCGGTCGCGGCGCTCGAGGCCGAGCTCGACCAGATCTACCGCGGCGAGCCGCAGGCGGATCCCGCGCTGGCCGCGTTCCAGGCGGTCGTGCTGGCGACCTCGATCCCGCGGGCGTATCCGGCCGAGCTGCTCGCCGGCCTGGCGATGGACGCGGCCGACACCTCGTATCCGACCGTCGACGCGTTGCTGGTGTACTGCCACCGGGTCGCCGGGATCGTCGGCCTGATGATGTCGCACGTGCTCGGCGTGCGCGACGACGCGGCGCTGCGCAACGCGGTGCACCTCGGCCTGGCCATGCAGCTCACCAACATCTGCCGCGACGTCGCCGAGGACTGGGAGCGCGGGCGGCTGTACCTGCCCGACGACCGGCTGGCCGCGGCTGGCGCACCCGGACTGCGCGGGGAGCTGGGCGGGGCCCTCGGGCCCGCGCACCGGGCGCCGGTCGCGCGGGTGGTCGCCGAGCTGCTCGCGCTGGCCGATCGCCTGTACGCGTCGGGCGAGCGTGGCCTGGCCGCGCTGCCCTGGCGCGCCGCGGTCGCGATCCGCGCTGCCCGCGCGATCTACCGCCGCATCGGCGGCGAGCTGGCCGCGCGTGGTCACGACCCGCTGCGCGGTCGCGCGGTGGTGGCTCGCTGGCGCAAGATCGCGCTGGCCGCTGCCGCGGTCGCTCGCGAGCTGGCGCGCCTTCCCGCGCTCGCCGTGCGGCGGATCCGTGGCGTGCTCCCAACCCCCGTGCCCCCACGGCGCATCGTGGAGTTTCCGCGTGACGTCCTTCCCCTCTGAGCTCAAGACCTACGTCGGTCGCATGCGTGAGTTCGACGCGCGGGACTGGCTCGTCTACGTCCTGTGGGTCGCCACCATCAGCGGCCTCGCGGTCGCGACCGGCGGCTTTCTCCTGATCGGCCACCGCGCCGGCGTCAGCTTCCCGGTCGAGGCCCAGCTGGTCCCGATCGGCGCGGCCATCTTCGCGGTCGCGGTCGCGGTCGACACGATCGGCCACCGCACGATCTACCGCGAGGTCATCGCTGGCGGCGAGGCGCTGGTCCATCACATCACGATCGCGTGCGGCGTCGGCAGCGTGATCCTGCTCGTGCTCGCAGCCAGCAGCTCGGCGGCGGTGGTGCCAGCGGCCGTGCTCACGATCCTGTCGTTCGTCTACAGCCTGGTCGACGAGGGATTTCACTGGCGGCGCTACGTCCAGCACGGCTCGGACCGGGTCGAGATGTGGAGCCACGTGCTCATCCTCACCGGCCACGGCGTCATGATGGGTGCCTGGTGGGCGTGGTGGCACGGCGGCTACCTCGGCGTCGACCAGACCCTGATCGCGATGGGGTTCTCGTGATCGCCGGGGCCGCCCCCGCGGTCTGGATCGTGTGCGCGGCCATCGCCGTGCTCGGGCTGGTCGTGTGGACCTGGCGGCTGCGCCCGGTCGCGCGGCTGGCCGCCGCCGAGCGCGCCGACGCCTCCGCGATCCCCGCCGACGGGTCGACCCGCGTCTCGATCATCATCCCGGCGCGCGACGAGGCGCACAATCTTCCCGCCCTGCTCGCCTCGATCGCCAGGCTGCGGCCGCCTCCCCTCGAGGTGATCGTCGTCGATGATCACTCGAGCGACGGCACCGGCGAGATCGCGCGCGCGGCGGGCGCCCGGGTGGTCACGCCGCCGCCGCTGCCCGACGGCTGGATGGGCAAGCCGTGGGCGTGCCGGGCCGGTGCCGCGGTCGCCACCGGCGACCACCTGCTGTTCACCGATGCCGACACCACCCATGCGCCGAGCTCGCTGGCGATCGCGCTGGCGGCGGCCCGCCGGACCGGTGCCGGGCTGGTGACCGCGGTGCCCGAGCACCGCGCGGTGACCTGGTGGGAGCACCTGCAGGCGCCGTATCACCTGCTCCTGCTGATCGCGACCGCGGCCGGTCGTCGCACGGCGGGTGCCACGCCCCGCCAGTTCAGCATCGGCCAGTACCTCCTGTTCCGGCGCGACGTCTACCAGGCGATCGGCGGTCATGACGGTGCCCGTCGCCGGGTCGCCGAAGATCTCGCGCTCGCCGAGCTGGTGGCCGCGACCGGTGCCCCGGTCGCGGTGGTGGTCGGCGGCGTCGTCCACGTGCGCATGTATCCGGAGGGCCTCGGCGGGTTCGTGCGCGGATGGCGTCGCAGCTTCCGGGACGGCCAGCGCGCGGTCGGGGTCGGCGCCGCGCTCGAGCTCACCGCCGTGTTTGGCTGGCTGCTGGGCGCTCCGCTCGGGCTGCTGGTCGCGGTCATCCTCGGCGGACCGGCGCTGATCGCCGGCACCGCGCTGGTCCTGGCCGCGACCGCGATCGAGGTGGGCCGGCGCCAGCACCTGGTCGGGCGGTTCCCGCCGTGGGCCGCGCTGGCGTATCCGTTCGCCGCGCTGGCGTTCGCGGTGGTGTCCGCGCTCGCCGTCATCGATCGCGTGCGGGGGGCTCCGGTGCGCTGGAAGTCGCGCACCGTGGCATCGGAGTGACCGGAGCCGCGATCGTGCGCGAGCCCGCCATGTTCTCGATCAGCGCGGTCGCCGAGGCGACCGGGCTGACCACGCACACCATCCGGGTGTGGCAGCGGCGCTATGGCGCGGTCGAGCCGGCGCGTACGCCGGGCGGCAGCCGGATCTACTCGCACGCGGACGTCGCGCGGCTGCGCCGCCTGCGCGAGCTGTCGCAGGCCGGCCACGCGATCCGTCACATCGCGCGGCTGTCCGACGCCGAGCTCGAGCGCCTGCTCTCCCCCGAGCGCACCGCGCCCGACACCACCGATGGCGGCGTGGTCGAGCGGTTCCTCGCGCTGCTCGACCGGTTCGACGTCACCGGTGCCGGCGATCTGCTCGCGCAGGCGGCGGCGCTGCTCGGGCCGCACGCGTTCGTGCGCCGGGTCGCGGCGCCGCTGCTCGAGGCGATCGGCCTGCGCTGGGCGTCGGGCGAGCTCCACGTCTATCAGGAGCACGCCGCCAGCGGCGTGCTGCGCAGCGTGCTCGCCGTGCTGCTCCGGGGCCAGTCGCCGCGCACCGCGATGCCGACCGTCCTGGTCGGCACGCTCGGCGGCGAGCGTCACGAGCTCGGCGCGCTGATGGTGGCGCTGACGGTCGCGGCCGAGGGCTGGCGCGTGATCCACCTCGACAGCCACGCGCGCGGCGCCGAGGTCCAGGCCGCGGCGGTGTCGGCCGGGGCCAGCGTGGTCCTGATCTCGATGGTCGACGAGTGGAACCCGGTCGCTCAGGCCGAGCTCGACGTCCTCGCGGTCGCGCTGGCGCCGCACGTCCTGCTCGGCGTCGGCGGCCGCAGCGCCGGCAAGTACCACGCGCACTGTCCGCGCGCGCGGCTGCTGTCGCTCGAGCAGCTCGGCGGCGAGCTCGCGCGGCGCGGCCGCCGGCGTGGCCCTTCACTCACGGCCGAAGATGAGTGATAACGCTGGTCCATGAGCCTGGGCCTGCCCGCGTCGCTCGCCCCCGCCATCAGCCGCGTCCGGCTCCGCGCCGAGGCCGCGTTCCTGGCCCGGCTCAACGCCGGTGCCGGCTTCGGTGACCCGCGCGCGCCGACCCAGCTCCACCTGCGCGATCCGGCGGCGAGCCGCCGGCTGGGTCGGATCGCGGCGCGCCCCAGCAAGACCCACGCCCAGGCCGCCGCCGAGGTCGCGGCCGCGCTGGCCGACGCCGACGCGCGCCTCGACGGGTCGCGCCTGGCGCTGCTGGCGACCCGGTTCGCGCTGCCGCCGGCCGAGGCTGCGCTGGCCGCGATCGCGATCGCCGCGGCGATCGACGCCGACACCCGCGAGCTGATGCAGGTGATGGCAGGGCGGCGGCGGCCGGCCTTGTACCTGGACGTGTGCGCCGAGGTCGCGCCCGAGCTGGGCGACGTGGTCGCGCTGGCCGCGGCGACCCACCCGCGTGCGGCCCTGCGCGAGGCCGACCTGCTGGTGCTCGGCGACGACGGCGCCGGTGGTCACGTCGCCGCATCGCGCCGCCTGGTCGACTGGATCCTCGGCGACGATCGCCTGCCCGCGCCGATCGACGATCTGGCCGACCTGGGCCCGGGCGATCCGGTGTGGATGTCGCCGCTGCTGGCCACCGCGGCCCGCGAGCTGGCCGGTCAGCTCGGCGACGCGCCGGTCGCGATCCTGCTGCAGGGCCCGCGGGGTGCCGGTCGGCGGGCGGTGGCCGCCGCGATCGCCGGCCACCTCGGTCGGCCGCTCCTGGCCGGCGATCTGGTCGAGCTGCTCGCCGCCGAGGGCAAGCCCGACGCCAAGGAGCGTCGCACCGGCGCGCTGGTGCGTGGGTTCCTGGCCGAGGCCCGGCTGCAGGGTGCGGTGCCGTACCTCGCTGGCGCCGAGGTGCTCGCCGGCGAGCGCGATATCGAGCGTGGCGCGATCGCGGTCCTGCGCCGCGCGCCCTCGCCGCTGGTGCTGGCCGCGGGCGGTCGCGGCATCACCAGCCTGCCGCTGGCACGTCCGTTCCACCTGGTGCGCATGCCGCGCGCCGATCTCGACGACCGCGAGCGGGCCTGGGCGCACTCGCTGACCTTGGTCGGCGCCACGGTGGCGCCGGCGGCGGCCGCCGAGCTGGCCGGTCGCTACGTCATCGGTCCCGGCGCGATCGCCGAGGTCGCCCGCGAGGCCGGCGCGTTCGCGGTCGCCCGCGGGGGCGCCATCGACCGGGGCACGCTCGAGGATGCGGTCGGGCGCCGGCTGTCGATCCGGCTGGGTGCGTTCGGCACCGTGATCAACCGCAAGGCGCGCTTCGAGGAGATGGTGCTCCCCGAGGACGTGGTCGAGGCGATGCGCGACATGATCGCGATGGTCCGCCAGCGCAGCCAGATCCTCGAGCGCTGGGGCTACCAGCGCCACCTCGGCATCTCGCGCGGGGTGTCGGCGCTGTTCTCGGGCGACCCCGGCACCGGCAAGACCATGGCCGCCAGCGTGATCGCGTCGGAGCTGGGCCTCGAGCTCATCCGCATCGATCTCGCCCAGGTGGTGTCGAAGTGGGTCGGCGAGACCGAGAAGAACCTGGCCCGGATCTTCGACGAGGCCCAGGACGCCAACGCCGCGCTCCTGTTCGACGAGGCCGATGCGCTGTTCGGCAAGCGCACCGAGGTCAAGAGCGCCCAGGACAAGTACGCCAACCTCGAGGTGAACTACATCCTGCAGCGGATGGAGACCTTCGACGGCGTCAGCGTGCTGACCACCAACTTCGAGAGCTCGATCGATCAGGCGCTGCAGCGGCGGCTCAACTTCCGGGTCCGGTTCCCGCCGCCCGAGGTCGCCGAGCGCGCCCAGCTCTGGCAGAAGCTCCTGCCTCCGGAGACCGAGTTGCACGAGGTGGCGCCGTTCACCAGCCTGGCCGAGCGCTTCGAGATGACCGGTGGCTACATCAAGAACGCGATCGTGCGCGCCGCGGTGATCGCCGCGCGCGATGGCCGCACCATGACCGCCGACGACCTGTGGACGGGCGCGCACAACGAGTACGCCGAGATGGGCAAGGTCCTGTCGAGCCACACCCGGACCTGACCGTGGACGCCGGGAGTCGCCGCGTCGATTGCTCCGGCTGGTCAGACCCGTCTACAGTCCGGCCGCCATGAACGCCGACGAGCACGAGCTGACCCGCAAGAGGAAGCTGACCTCGGCGGTGCTGTGCCTGGTCGCCGGCGCGATCATCATCGTGGCCGCGGTGCTGCCCGGCTGGATCAAGAGCGACGCGCGGGTCGGTATGGCGGCCAGCTTGTACGGCTTCGAGTGGTGTAGCGAGCGTGCGCCCGACCTCACCAAGAAGGACGACCCGCGCGACGACGATGCCGGCACGTGTCAGCAGGTCTCCAACCGCCAGTTCGCGACCTGGACGGAGTGGCAGGGCCTCAAGGCCAGTGGCATCTGGGGCCTCACGGGCTGGGTGACGCTGGGCCTGTCGATCGTCGCCGGCCTGGCGCTGGCCGCCGCCGGCGCGCTCGGGCTCAAGGACCGGTTCGTGCGCGATCCGATCGCGTTGACCACGGTGGCGCTGGTGGCCGGCTCGCTGGCGATCATCAGCGCCTGCGTCTTCGTCGCGACCAAGCCCGGGTACGTCCCGCGGCTCGGCCCGATCCTCGGCCTGTCATGGCCGTTCTTCATGTTCGGCGTCGGCATCGTGACCGGCCTGGCCGGCGCCCAGATGCTCGCCAGGGCCCACAGCGACGTTCGCGACCCGTACTGGGACGGGCTGGTGCCCGAGCCAGCCGCGCCCGGCCTGCCGCCGATGCAGGATCACGATCAGAACCCCTGACCCAGGAAGTCTCATGTCCCTTGCAGGCAAGACCCTCTTCATCACCGGCGCCAGCCGGGGCATCGGCCTCGCGATCGCGCTGCGTGCCGCGCGCGACGGCGCCAACATCGCCATCATCGCCAAGACCGCCGAGCCGCATCCCAAGCTGCCGGGCACGGTCTACACCGCGGCCAAGGAGATCGAGGCGGCCGGCGGCAAGGCGCTGCCGTGCGTCGTCGACATCCGCCACGAGGACCAGGTCGCCGACGCGGTCGCCAAGACCGTCGCGACCTTCGGCGGCATCGACATCCTCGTCAACAACGCGTCGGCGATCCACCTGACCCGCACCACCGACACGCCGATGAAGCGCTACGACCTGATGCACGGGATCAACACCCGCGGCACCTTCGTGTCGTCACAGGCGTGCATCCCGCACCTGAAGCAGGCGGCCAATCCGCACGTGCTCAACCTGTCGCCGCCGCTCAACATGGAGGCGCGCTGGTTCGGCCCCCACGTCGCCTACACGATGGCGAAGTTCGGCATGAGCATGTGCGTGCTCGGCATGGCCGAGGAGTTCCGGCGCGACGGCGTGGCGTTCAACGCCCTGTGGCCGCGCACCACGATCGCGACCGCGGCGGTGCAGAACCTGCTCGGCGGCGACGCGATGATCCGCGGCTCGCGCAAGCCGGAGATCATGGCCGACGCCGCCCATGTGATCTTCAGTCGCCCCGCCCGCGAGTGCACCGGCAACTTCTTCATCGACGACGAGGTGCTGGCCTCGACCGGCAAGACCGACCTGTCCGAGTACGCGGTCGATCCGACCGCGCAGCTCTTTCCCGACTTCTTCGTCTAGCCGCGCCAGCCCGGCGGTCGCGCGGCGTCGAAGCGCGCCCTGGCGCCCGGTGACGGGCGCGCGAGTTCGCGCTTGACGATCGCGTGCGAATCCATTAATCAGGATCCCAATACGTCGTCCACCGTCGCGGTGGGCCGAGGGAGAAGCCGGTGTCGTCGCCCATGCAGGGCGGCGGCCGCCGCGGCTTCCGATCCCGAGGGCGACCGGCGTCCGTGAAAGAGGGCCACCATGGCCAAGCTCAATCAGATCCTCGCGATCGAAAAGGGAATCAAGACACGGGTGTACGCGGAGTTCACCGAGCTCCACAACGCCACCCAGAAGCCCGCGCTGATGAACGGCTTTGCCAAGTCGTACCAGCCTCGGGACGAGCACGGTGAGACCTATCCGGCCGAGGCCCAGAAGGTCCAGTACGAGCACACCGCCGTGCTCGAGCGCGTCGGCGGCCTGCTCGGCGAGCTGTTCGACATCACCGCGACCAAGGACTGGGCGAACTGCGCCGCCAAGGGCGACGTGGTCGTCGACGGCAACGTCCTGCTCAAGGACTGCCCGGCGACGTACCTGCTTTTCCTCGAGAAGCAGCTCCACGACCTGAGCACGTTCGTCCAGAAGATGGCCGAGCTCGACCCGTCGAGCGACTGGAACGTCGACCCGAGCACCGGCCTGTTCAAGACCGAGTCGACCGCCGCGCAGCGGACCAAGAAGGTGCAGCGGGCGATCGTCCTGTACGACGCCACCGAGCACCACCCGGCGCAGACCCAGCTCATCACGGAGGATGTGGTCGTCGGCCAGTGGGTGACGATCAAGTACTCGGGTGCGCTGCCGGCGCCGCGCAAGAAGCAGCTCCTCGCGCGGATCGAGAAGCTGTCGAACGCGGTGAAGTACGCCCGCGAGCAGGCCAACGGCGGCGCGGCGCCCGAGCAGAAGGTCGGCCGCGCGCTGCTCGACTATCTGCTCGCGCCCTGAGGCCGGCCATGATGTGATGTTCCGACCGGCGGGGTTTCGTCCCCGCTCCACCATTTTGGCCAGGGAGCCAACCTCAATCTGAATCTCAGCCTGAAACCATGTCTGCAGTCCTGCCCGTGGGAGAACTCACCTCTCCACGGTCGGGCTCCACAAACCGGAGCTCGTAGCGGACGCAGGCCGTCAAATTGAGACTATCTCCCAAGCTGAAACCGCCGAGTGCGTCATCTCTCCGTCCAGCGCCTGATGCCCAGGATGCCAGTGCAAATCTGGTAGGCCGCTCCAACTTCTGCGGCCTTCGCCTAACAGCAAGGTATGGGCACGAAGAACTGAGTGCTGGTAACTGCCGTTGACGTGCGAGCCCGGCACCCGTCGAGGGAAACTTCGACGGGATCGACCGCGGGGGTGCGGGTAAAGCCCCTCGTGGTCACCATTTTTCGATTGCGTCCGAGCCCGCTGGCCCGGGCGCGCTCACCTGCGTCCCGCGCGCGGTCTCCGGCTGCCAGCTCCCGCGCCCGGGCGTCGCAGGAGCCCGCAGTCGACCCGCTCCGCCCCGCTTGCAGCAGCCGCCGCGGTGCGGAACCGCGCCAGTCGGCGCCGGCCCGGGTCGGTCCGGTGGGTATAGTCGCGCGCGATGGCGCAACGAGCGGAGATCACGAGCGCGCGCCTGCGCCTATGGATCCACGGGTCGGACGACGCCCGCGCGGTGACCGACTACTTCGTGCGCAACCGCAACCACCTGGCGAAGTGGTCGCCGCCCAGCCCCGACGGCTACTTCACGGAGCCCTACTGGATCCGTCGCGGCGACAAGAACCTTGCTGACGCCCGCGACGGCAAGGCGTTTCGGTTCGCGATCGTGTGGAAAGACAACCCGGCCGGCGATCTGCTCGGCACGATCTCCCTCACCGAGGTCGTGCGCGGCCCGCTGCAGCAGGCTTACCTGGGCTACGGGCTCGACGAGCGGGCCCAGGGGAAGGGGATCATGACCGAGGCGGTGCGCGCGGTGTCGGCCTGGGCGTTCGAGGTCCAGCGGCTACATCGGGTCTCGGCCAACTACATGCCGTCCAACGAACGATCGGCCGAGGTGCTGCGCCGATGCGCGTTCACCGTGGTCGGCTACGCCCGCGACTACCTCTTCATCAATGGTCTATGGCGCGACCACGTGCTGACCGCGCTGGTCGACCCCCGGGGCCGGCCGCCGCCGGAGTTGACCGCGCCGACCCCGTGAGTCCCCGCACGTCCGGTTGGTTGGCCGCTCCCGGTGGGTAGCACCCGGTCAACGAAGGACAGGTGCGACATGCCCGGTGTCGCACCTGTCGTGGCACCCTGTCGCCATGCGCAACTTCCGGACGGCCCTCCTCTCCTCCACGGTTGCTCCCGCCCTCCTGGCCCTCGGATGTGGCGGCGGCGGTGGCGCGGGCAAGCCTGTGGCCACCGCGGAGATGCCGCCCTCGGTCGACTGCGGACGCACGATCGAGGCGCTGGCGCCGGTGCTCGAGACCCCGGTGGTGATCCTGGTCGGCGATCCCGAGGCCCGCGTCTCGACGCTGGTCGGCGACATCGCGTGTCAGGTCGCCGCTGGCGGCCACCAGGTGGTCGTCGCGTTCGAGCCTGACGCCGGCAACATCTCGAAGACGGACCTCGCCGCGCGCGTCGAGTCCATGCGCGCCGCCGGGCTCGAGGTGGTGGTCGCGCAGTACAAGCTGTCGACCGGCGTCAAGCGGCTGACCGAGGAGCGCCCCGAGGCGCGTCTGGTCGTGCTGGCCGACAGCGTCGACGCGATCCGCGGCATCGCCGCCTACGCGATCAATGTAGTCGGCGACGCCGCCAACGTGGCGACCGTGCCGGCGCTGCGTTCCAACCCGCAGCGCGAGGGTGGCTTCGACGCGGTCCTCGATCTCGGGGTGATGGCCGAGCCGCCGGCCGCCCCGGCCGAGCCGGTCGCCCCGGCCGACGCGGTCGGGCCGACCCCGGCGGGCTGACCGCGGCGCTCGCGCGCCGGCCGCGTGGCCGCGAGGTGGAGTCGACCAGGTGGCGCGTCAGCTCGATGCCGACGTGTAGTTGCGGATCGCCAGCGACCACACCGCGCGCGACAGGACGCCGAAGTGCTTGCGGAGGTTCCGGACCTCGATCACGGCCCGCTCACGCTAGCCGATCAGCGCGGCCCGGTCGGCTTGGTGCGGCCGACCGCCTTGGCCAGCTCGCCCACGGTCTTGAGCGGCAGCGAATCGACCGACTCGCCCAGCAGGATCGCCTCGATGAGATGGGCGCCGACCTGGGTGAGCTGGGTCAGGCCGTTGACCCGCGCGGCCACCGCCTGCACGCGCGCGGCACCTTCGCCGGTGGCTTCGGCCGCGGCCGAGGCCAGCACCTCGTCGGCGACCACGAACTGATCGGCGGCCGCGCGGATCCAGTTGAGCTCGCGCTCGCGCAGCACCCGCGACACCATCTTCCAGATGCTGGTCTCGGCCTCGTAGTGCTCGCGGCGCTCGCCTGGCACCCACGCCTTCTTGACCACGCCCCACTGGCCGAGCTCGCTCAGCAACATCGACATCGCGCCCGACGACAGGCTGAGCCGCTCGCCGAGGTCGGTCGCCGACATCGGCACGTTCTCGAGATAGAGCAGCGCCCACACCCGGCCCATGTTGCGCTTGAAGCCCCACGCCTCCATCAGCCCGCCGATCGCATCGGCGACCTTCAGGACCTGCCGCTCGACCGTTGGCTCCAGCTCCCCGGCCACGTCCCTACGCCTCGTCGTCGCGCTTGAGGGCGGGCATGTCGCGGGTCGGCACCCGGCTGACCGAGCCGAGGCCGTCGTCGGCCGGCGGGGTCGCCCGCGCCTGGGTCTCTTCCTCGCGTCGGCGCGAGATGATCTCGACGATCTCCTTCTGCGACAGGCCGCCGGACGGACGGACGGTCACGCCGGCCTCGTTGCCGGTCGACAGCTCGCGCGCGGTCACGCTCAGGATCGACTCGACGTCGATGGTCACCGACAGCTCGACCCGGGCGCTACCGGCCGGCCCCGGCGTGAGGTTGTCGAGCACGACCTGTCCGAGCTTGCGATTCTTGCGCACGTCGGCGTGCTCGCCCTGGTACAGCTCGATCGAGACGAACTTCTGGTTGGGCGTGGTGGTCGCGAACAGCTTGCGCGCGCGCAGCGGCAGCATCGAGTTGCGCGGGATGAGCACGCTGAACTGCGACTCGCCGACCTTGATGCCAATGTCGTGCGGGGTGACGTCGAGCAAGGTGGCGTCGTCGCTCTCGCCGGCGAGGATACCGGCGTACGAGGCGGCGCCCAGCGCGACGACCTCGTCGGGGTTGGCGCCCCGCGACGGCTTCTTGCCGAAGATGCGCTCGACGGTGGCGGCGGCCAGCGGCCACCGGGTCATGCCGCCGACCAGCAGCACCTCCTCGATGTCCTGGGGCCCGAGGGCGGCGTCGCTGAGCGCGCGCGTGCACGGCGGGCCCAGCCGGTCGATCAGCTCCTGGGTCCAGCCCTCGACCTCGTCGCGGGTCAGCTTGCGCTCGAGGTTCACCGGGTTTCCCGCCTGGTCCTGGGCCAGGAACGGCAGCCGCAGCCAGGTCTCGCGATCGCTCGACAGCGCCTTCTTGGCCGCCTCGCACGCCTCGCGCAGGCGGCCGAGCGCGACCGGGTTCTGCATGAGATCGACCCGGTACTGGTCGAACACCTCGTCGGCGAGCCGCTCGACCATGCGCCGGTCCCAGTCCTCGCCGCCGAGCGCGCTGTCGCCGCCGGTCGCCAGCACCTCGAAGATGCCGCTGTCGACCGACATGATCGAGATGTCGAAGGTGCCGCCGCCGAGATCGAACACCGCGATCAGGCGCCGCTTGTCGCTGACCCGGTGCGCGCCGTAGGCGAGCGCGGCCGCGGTCGGCTCGTTGAGGATGCGGACCACGTCGAGGCCGGCGATGGTGCCGGCGTCGCGGGTCGCCTGGCGCTGGTGCTCGTCGAAGTAGGCCGGCACCGTGACCACCGCGCGGGTGACCGCCTCACCCAGCGCCGCCTCGGCGATCGCGCGCATGCGGCGCATGACGTGTGACGCGATCTCCTGCGGCGACTTGGCGTGACCGGCGATGCGCACCCAGGCGTCGCCGTTGGGGGCGGCGACGATGCGGAACGGCGCGGTGCGCGCGAACCAGGTCACGTCGTCGGCGTTGACCTTGCGGCCGATCAGGCGCTTGGCGCCGTAGATCGTGTGGTGCGCGTTGGTGACCGCCTGGCGTCGCGCCGCCAGCCCGACCAGCACCTCGGTGGCCTGGTTCCAGGCGACCACCGAGGGCGTGGTGCGCTCGCCCTCGGGCGAGGCGAGGACGCGTGGGCCGCGCTCGTCGAGGACCGCGACGCACGAGTTGGTGGTTCCCAGGTCGATGCCGATGATGCGCGACATCCGCTACTCCTTCTTCCCCATGAGCCGGGACAGGAGGCCCTTGCGTTCGTTGGTCGCCAGCCGCCGCATCTCGGCCAGTTCGCGGGCGGCTCGCTCGTTGGTCGGATCGACCTCGAGCACGCTCTCGAAGCGCTGCGCGGCCTCGAGTCGATCGCGGCCGAGCAGGGCGCGCAGGCCCTCGGCCAGCTCGACGCCCGCGCGGGCGCTCCGATCGGTGGGGTTGCGGCGGGCGAAGCTCTTGTAGAGCGCCAGCGCCTCGTCGTACTTGCCGTTGTCGATGTGAGCCTCGGCCTGCCGGATCTCGCCGCGGCCATCGTCGACGACACCGCTGCCCGCGGGGGTGGGGACCGGCAACGAGCCGCCGATCGCGGGCGTCGACCGGCGCTCGGGCGGGCCGCCGGCCACCGGCAGCGGGTTGCCGGCCGGCGGCGTCCGGCGCTCGGGCACGGCGACAGCCGGCCGCGGCAACGGCGGCAACGGGAGGGGCGGCAGCGACACCGGCGCCGGGGTCACCGCGCGCGGCGCGGGGGTCCGCTCGGGCGCGGGGGTCCGCTCGGGCGGGGGCGTCCGCTCGGGCGCGCTCGCCGGCGAGCTGACCGCGCGGCCCTGGGCACTCGGGCGGGCCGGCACCCGCACCGACGGGCGCACGCCGAGGGCGGCGATCACCTTCGTGCGGGACCGCTCGTCGCCGAGCCGGCTGTACGCGTCGCGGATCAAGATGAAGATCTCGGCGGCCAGCGTGCGCAGGTCGGTCGACGTGTAGCGGGTGAACCGGTCGGGGTGGTAGCGCTTGGTCAGCTCGGCGAACGCGGCCCGCACGTCCTCGTCGGTGGCTTCGTAGCCCACCCCGATCACCTGGAACGGGTTGAGCTTGCGCAGCGACGCGAGCTCGGCGGTCAGCGCTGCCAGCAGCGCGTCTTCGGCGGCGACCAGATCCCGGCCTTCGTCATCCGCGGCCTCGGCGGGGACCGGCGCCGCGGCCGGGCTGGCGGCGTTCGGCTGGTTCTTCTGCGCGGAGGCGAGCGCGGTCTCGATGAGCCAGAGCGCGCTCTGCGGGATCGTATTGAGCTTGATGTCGATCCCGGGGCCACGGCCGCCCAGGCCGCCCTCGCGGACGTGATCGACCACGGTCCCGGTCAGGACGATCATCGACTCGGTGGGCAGCGTCAGGTCGATGCGCACGCTGGTGCCGAGCGGTGGCGGCGTCATGGACTTGAGGAAGATCGCGTGCCGGGCCAGGTCGCGTCGGTAGATGTTCGCGAGCTGCTGCCAGGAGGCGCATCGGAGCTTGATGTTGATGGGCGCCTGCGACACCTGCCCCTTCATTATAGGAAGGGGCCCGCCGGAAGCGCAACGCCACAGAACCATTTGGAAACCTGGACAGGACTGCGGATCATGTGTCTTCGGGGCCGAGCCTCGGCGCCCGCCGTGTGTGCTCCGATGCCACGACCGAGGCTATCGGGCACGTCCCTGTGCGCGTGGTGGACGGAAGATCGCGCAAATCCGCGAGCGGCGAAGCTGGAACAGCGGTTGCTGGGTGTAGGTCCGATGTCGCCGAACCCGAAACTCGTCATCGTGGAGCATGATCCCGAGCTCCTGGAAGCACTTGCGACGCCGCTGAATGCGCGCGGGTATCAGGTGGTCGGCGCCCATAGCTGGTCCGACGCGCTCACGGTCCTGCGTCTCCCCGAGCTCCCCGCGGCGCTGGTGGTCGACGTCTCGTCGGCCGGGTTCGACGCCTCGCCGCTGGCGGCCGCGCTCGTCAAGGACGACCGGCTGCGCGCGCTGCCCCTGGTGGTGCTCGCGAACTGCTGCGAGATCCAGCGGCAGCCGCCGCCGAGCACGGTGGCCGTCCTGATCGGTCGACCGGTCCGCAGCCGGCTGCTCGTCGACGTGGTCGAGCGGCTGGCCCGGTCGCGTCGGGCCGCCGGTACCGACCTGGCGGCGGCCCACGAGTATCGGCGGACCGCGTGAGTGCGCCGAGCCAGACGATGCTCGCGCCGACCGAGTTCCAGCTCTTGCTCGACCAGGCCCCGGTCATGCTCTGGCGGGCTGGCGCCGACCTGCGCTGCGACTTCGTGAGCGCGGCCTGGCTGCGCTTCACCGGCCAGAGCTACGACGACGCTGTGCTCGGTGGCTGGCTGGCCGGCGTGCACCCCGACGATCGCGAGCGCTGTCGCCAGGCATTCGAGCAGGGACGCGCGTGCCGGACCGGATTCTCGCTGGAGTACCGGCGCCGGCGGCACGACGGCGCGTGGCGCTGGGTCGCGGATCACGTGGTCCTGCCCGACGAGCGGGAGAGCAACGCCTCGATGATGGGGGCCGCCCTCGACATCCAGACCTGCCGCGACGATCTCGATCACCGCACCGCCCGCCTGGCCGAGCTCGCCCACGAGCTGCGCTCGCCCCTTCAGGGCATGACGATGTGGGTCGATCTCTTGCGCCGCGCGAGCGGTGATGCCAACCCCAAGTCGTTCGCGACCGCGCAGCGGCTCATCGGGCGGATCGGCGGGCTGGTCGGCGATCTCGCCGACCTCAGCCGGATCGAACGGGGCCGCCGGCTCGAGCTGCGGGTCGAGCCGTTCGATCTCGCCGAGCTGCTCGACGACGTGGTCGGGATCTGCCGCGGCGTGCTCGAGGTCCGCGATCGCGGCCCTGCGGCAGCGCTCTCGCTGCAGGTCGACCTCGACCAGGCCCCGTTCCCGGTGCGCGGCGACCGCCGGCGGCTCGAGCAGGTCGTGCAGAACCTGATCGAGAACGCGATCAAGTTCTCGCCGAGCGGCGGCGAGATCCAGGTGCGGGTCGGCCGCGAGGGCGGCAGCTACGTGCTCGAGGTCACCGACCACGGCATCGGGATCCCGGCGGCCGATCTGCCGCACCTGCGCGAGCGGTTCTTTCGCGCCGGCAACGCAACCACCGCCGACATCCCGGGCACCGGGCTCGGGCTGTCCATCATCGAGGAGATCGTGACCGCGCACGGCGGCCGCCTCGACATCGTCAGCCAGGTCGACGTCGGTACCTCCGTGATCATCAGCCTGCCCGCCGACGGCGGGGCCTGATCGCGGGCGCTACTTCTCGAGATCGGCCAGCAGCAGACGGTACTGCGTCAGCACCTTGTCGTGCCGGGCCTTGATGCGCTGCAGGTAGCCGTGGTCGCGGGTGCGCGCCATCGCGGCGGTGGCTTCGGCGCGGACCCGATCGATCACCGCCTTGGAGTCGTCGAACGGCTTGAGTACGAACGCGACCACGCCCAGATCGGCGGCGCGCGCGGTGAGGTTGGGGTCGGTGAACCCGGTGATCAGGAACGCGGCCAGCCCGGGCCGGTCGCGACGCAGCCGGCGGATGACCTCGAGGCCGTCGATCCCGGGCAGGCCGATGTCGATGATGACGAGATCGAGCGCCTGGCCTTTGGTCGCCATGCGGTCGGCGTGGGCGACCGCCTCCTCGCCGGTGACGAACGCGAAGGTGGTGATCTTGGCCTCCTCGAGCGCGTCGCTCAGGAAGTCGGCCATGTCGCGGTCATCCTCGACCACCATGACCACCGGATCGCGCTCGGCGTCGACGTCGAACGCCACGCCGGCGTCGCGGGCGCTCTTCTCGGCCAGCCGCTTCTCGAGATCGATCGAGCGGCGCTCGGTGCGAACCAGATTCTTCAGCATCTGCTCGACCATGTCGCGCAGCTGGGCGACCGCGCGCCGCTGGGCGCCGCCGCGGGCCCGCCGCCGGGCCGCCAGCGCCAGCGCGGCGGCGGTGACCGCGAACGTCTCGGCGCCGAGGTCGACGAAGTCGGCCGCGCCGGCGCGCAGGCACGCGATCACGAGGCCGACGGCCGGGCGTCCGGCCACCGCGACCGGCGCCGCGTCGGGCACCGCCGCCGCGATCTCGGCGACCCGCGCCGCCGCCGAGGCGGGCGTGGTCAGACCCCGGGCCGCGTCCTCGACGTCGATGATCACCACCGCGCCTTCGTCGTCGACCAGGGCGCGGGCGGCCTCGGCGGCGTCGGCGACCACGGCGGTCTCCACGCCGGCGGCCACCAGCTTGTCGATCAGCTCGCGTAGCGCGCTGGCGGCGCCGCCGCTCCAGCCGCGCGACGCCACCACGATGACGGTCTCGGGTACGTCGAGGGACACTCATGGATCCTACATCGACTTCCGCCTCGGCACCCGTCGCGACTCGCGGCGTTATAGGATCGCGCGGCGATGACCTCGATCTCGACGGTGTCCGAACCCTTGTTCCTTCGCGCGTGCCGGCGGGAGCCGGTCGAACGGACGCCGGTCTGGATGATGCGGCAGGCCGGGCGCTACCTGCCGGCGTACCGGGCGGTGCGGGCGCGGGCCTCGTTCCTCGATTTATGCCACACGCCGGCCCTGGCCTGCGAGGTCACCCTGCAGCCCATCGACGAGTTCGGCTTCGATGCCGCGATCTTGTTTTCCGACATCTTGATCACGCTGCCGCCGATGGGGCTCGACATCGCGTTCCCCGACAAGGGGCCGGTGATCGGCAACCCGGTCCGCGATCGCGCCGCGATCGACCGCCTGGTGGTCCCGGATCCGGTGGCGAGCATGCCGTTCGTGATGGACGCGATCCGGCAGATCCGCGCCGGGCTGGCCGGCCGGGTGCCGCTGATCGGCTTCGCGGGCGCCCCGTTCACGCTGGCGACCTACGCGGTCGAGGGCGGCGGCAGCAAGGAGTACGCGAACCTCAAGGGCCTGCTGTTCGGGGATCCGGCCGCGGCCCACGCGCTGCTCGAGAAGCTGGCCAACACCGTCGCGGCGTACCTGATCGCCCAGGTCGAGGCGGGCGCGCAGGCGGTGCAGATCTTCGACAGCTGGGCCGGCATCCTGTCGCCGCACGACTTCGTGGAGTACGCGCTGCGCTGGGCCAAGCACGTGATCGCGATCGTGCGCGCGCATCCGTCGGTGGTGGCGGCGCGGGTGCCGGTCATCTACTTCGTCAACGGCTGCGCCCCCTACCTCGACACCTACGCGTCGAGCGGCGCCGACGTGCTCGGGGTCGACTGGCGCATCGACATCGACCGGGTGCGGGTCGCGGTCGGTGACGGGGTCGCGCTGCAGGGCAACCTCGATCCCGGCGTGCTGTACGCGGCGCCGGCCGAGATCCGGCGCCGGGTCGGCGAGGTCCTGCGCAAGGCCGGTCCGGTCGGCCACATCTTCAACCTCGGCCATGGCGTGCAGCCGGGCGCCAACCCCGAGCACGTGCGCGCGATGGTGCAGGCGGTTCGCGAGCTGTCGGCGCGCGAGGCCACCGCGTGAAGCTGGCCGTCGTCGGGGGCGGCATCGGCGGCCTGACCGCCGGGCTGCGCCTGCTGCAGGCGGGGCACGACGTCACCGTGCTCGAGGCGAGCGATCGCGTCGGCGGCGTGATCGGCACCACCGTCGACGACGGCTTCCGGCGCGAGCAGGCCGCCAACGGCTTTCTGTCCGGTGCACCGGACGGTGCGGCCGCGCTGTGCGAGGAACTCGGGGTCCCGGTGGTGACCGCGGCCGCGGCGGCGCGCCGGCGCTGGGTGTACCTCCACGCCCGGCTCCACGCGCTGCCCACCAGCCCGGGCGCGTTCGTGCGCTCGGGCCTGCTGACCTGGCGCGGCAAGCTCGCGCTGCTCGGCGAGCCGCTGCGGCCCGCGCGCGACGCCAGCGTCGCCGGCGATCAGTCGCTGTGGGACTTCGCGGTGCGGCGGTTCGGCACCGAGGTCGCCCACGCCCTGGTCGCGCCGATGGTGACTGGCGTGTTCGCGGCCGATGCCCACGAGGTCAGCCTGGCGGCCGGGTTCCCCAAGCTGGCCGAGCTCGATGCCAAGGGCGGCATGGTGCGCGGCATGATCTGGGAGCTGCGGTCGCGCCGGAAGGCCGGCCTGCCGCGGCGTTCCAACCACCTGGCGGCGCCGGCCGGCGGCATGGTCGCGCTGATCGATGCGATCGTGACGCGGCTCGGCGAGCGGGTGCACCGCGGCGTGACCGTGCGCGCGCTGCGCCCGACCAGCGGCGACGCGGCCGCGCCCGGGGTGGTGGTGGCGACCGACGACGGCGCCACCCGCTACGACGCCGCGGTGCTGGCGCTGCCGGGACCCGCGGCGGCGCCGCTGGTGCGCGAGGCGTGGCCGGGGCTCGGCCGCGGACTCGACGACGCTCGGTTCGCGCCGGCCGCGATCGTGTACCTCGCGTACCGGACCCGCGACGTCCGCGCGGATCTCGGCGGCTTCGGCTTCATCGTCGCCGCCGGCGAGAAGGTCCGCCTGCTCGGCTGCGTCTTCGAGAGCACGGTGTGGCCAGATCGGGCCCCCGCGGGCCAGGTGCTGTTGCGCCTCATCTATGGTGGCGCGCGCGACCCGGGCGCGATCGGCCTGGATCCGCCCGCCCTGTTCGCCCAGGCGCGCTCGGACCTGGCGCAGATCCTCGGCGTGCGCGCCGAGCCGACCCTGCAGCGCAGCGTGCGCTGGACCCGCGGCATCGCCCAGTACCCGGTCGGCCACGCCGAGCGGGTCGCGACCTGGGAGGCCGAGGCGCACCGGGGGCGGCTCGTGCTCGCGGGCAGCTCGTACCACGGCATCGCGGTCAACGACTGCATCGCCGATGCCCGGCGGGTCGTCCGCCAGGTCGCGACGTGGCGGTGATCCGTACCGGCGCGGCGCTGCTCGCGCTGGCCGGTGCCTCGTGTGGGAGCAAGCCGCCGCCGGCCCCCCGCCACGATGCCGGTGATGCCGGTCCCACCGCGGCGACGATCGACGCTGGCGCGGTCCTGGCGATCCCGGCGGGTCCGACCCCGGCGGGCGCCACCGCGCCGTACCGGCTCGCCGCGATCGGCGCCGACGGCGGGCTGCCTGGGGGCGGCGGCCTGCGGGTCACGGTGACCTGGCCGACCGCGCCGACCGCGGTGCGCGCGTCGCCGGGCTACACGACCTGCCACACGCCGCGCCCGCCCCGGGTCCGGGTCGGCACCCTGCACGGCGTCGCCGGCGCGCTGGTCGTCATCGACGACGTCGCCGCCGGGGTCGCGCCGCGCGCGGCCGAGGACGTGCGCGTCATGATCCACGACTGCGCGATCACGCCGCCGGTCGTGCTGGCGCCGCGGCTGGGCGTCGCGCTCGAGGTGCAGAGCCAGGACGATCGCGATCAGGCAGTGACGATCGAGCGGCTCGGCCCGGCCTGGCGCGCCCCCACCGCGGCGACCCCGGCGCGGGTCGCGCGCACGCACCTGCCGATCCGCGGCCACGTCGTGACCGTGCCGCTCGCCGAGCCTGGCGTCTGGCGGGTGACGGTCGAGGGCCTCGCCGATCCAGCCCACGTGATCGTCGGCCCGCACCCGTACGTCGGCCTCACTGACGACGTCGGCCAGCTCGCGCTGCCGTCGCTGCTCCCCGGCGCGTACCCCGTGACCGCGTGGCTGCCGGCGACGGCCGAGCATCCGGCGGCGCGCGCCACCGGCACCGCGACCATCACCGCCGGCGCGACGACCGAGCTCACGCTCACGTTCTGATCGGACGCGAGCGAGCCGTGACGCGGACGGCTGGAACCGCTTGACGCCACCCGCTGGCTGATAGATCGATACGGTGGGGCGCTGAGTCTCTCCTCCCGGAGGGATGAAAGGACTGAGATGCGGATGTTCTTCAACACTGTGACGGTCGGAGACCGGTCGGGACTCGTGCATGCGGTGCGCGCGCGCGCGGCGGGCGTGTGCATCATCCTCCTGGTGGGGTGTGGCTCGGTGGAGCCGTCCTCGCCGCCCGATGGCGCCGTGATGATCGACGCGGCCAGCGCGGACGCCAGCGCGGACGTCAGCGTGGACGCCGGCGTGACCGTCACCGTCGGCGGCAACGCGGGCTACCTGCCGGCCGGGCGGTTCCTCACCCTCGTGCTCAAGGATGGCCAGGGCGCCGCGGTGGGGAATCCCCTGGTGGTCACGGCGGACGGCCCCTTCACGTTCGACACCGGGCTACCCGCATCCGGGGCCAGCTACCGCGTGGAGGTCTCGGCGGCACCGGCCGGGAGCACCTGCTGGTTGGCCGATCGCGGTTCCGGCGTGACCAGCGGCGCCGCCGTCACCAGCCTGGTCGCGCGCTGCGTGAAGGCCGTGAGCGCGCAGAGCACCACCGCGACCGTCATTACATCGGCGGTGTATCCCGCCAGCCAGACCGCCCCGGTGATCCCGGTGGCGTCACTGACCCTCCCGGCCGCCGCCGACGTGTTCGTCACCCTGTCGGTGCCGTACACCAGCGGCGCCGGGACGAACTGGGACAATTCGATCCTGTGGGGCGGGGTCCGCGATGGCCTCGCCGAACCCGCGCTGATCGCGGCCCGGCGCATGACCGACTTCAACATGGGCGGCCCCCTCCAGCTCGCCGGCGTCATCCGCCTCGGGGCCGGTACCCACGACCTCGAGGGCGTGTTCCGCGTCGAGGGCGCGTCCGGGGTGAACCTGGCGGCGTCGGCGCGCCTGACGGTGGTCGTGCTCGACTCGCTGAGCACCTACGCCCGGCACGTCGGCCAGTCGGTCCCGAGCCTGTTCTCGACGATCTCGGCGCTGCAGCAGATCGCGATCCTCGACGTCACGCTGGCCGCGGACGCGCCGGCGCTGGTCTACGGGCACGTGCCGAACAGCGCCGGGATCGCCACCGTCCCCGACACCTGGACCAGCGGCGACGTCGCGCTGATGGACGGTGCGGCCACCGTGGCAATCGCGGGACACGACACTGGCAGCAACGATGTCCGGGTGGCGACCACGCTGGTCGGCGGCCGGCGGTTCACGGCCGGCGTCCATCGGCTGCGCCTCGATGCCACCTGCAGCAACAACGGGAGCACCGCGTGCTCGCAGCTCGTGTTTGGCGCGCAGCACCTCAAGCTCGGCCTGATCGAGCTCACACCCTCGGCGCGGCTCAACATCGCCGCGACCAGCGGCACCGGCATGTTCGACACCGGGTCGCGGACCTTCGTGCCGATGGACAACGACGGCGGCGCCAACGATCTGTCCACGACGATCACGCTGACCGAGGCGCGCCAGGCGCTGGTGACGCTGTCGACCCAGCGCATCCGATCGACGCAGAACGGCAACGGCCTGCGGGTCGGCGTGTTCCTCGATGGCGCGCTGCTCGAGCCCGCCGTGATCTTCGACAGCCCCAACAGCGACCGCGGTGTCTCGATGCCCAGCTATGCACTCGTCACGCTGGCCCCCGGCACCCACACCTTCGACGTCCGCTGGAACCACAGCAACCAGAACAGCCTGGCGGTCGCCGCCAGCGTCCCCCGGGCCGGCAACGTCCTGACCGTGCTGGTCCTCGAATAGCGCGCTCGGTCGGACGGCTACTCCTCGTAGCAGCTACGCGCGCAGCTGTTGTGGCTGCACTGGCGCTGCGGCTCGCGGGCCTGGCGCGCGGCTCAGTCGGCGAGCACGAGGACGGCCTGGATGCAGCCGACCAGACCGCCGAGCACGCCGCCGACGAGGATCAGCGTCAGCTCGTTCTTCTGGAACACGCCGCGCAGCATGCGCTCGAACTCTGGCTTGGGCAGGCTCCCCAGGCGCTGCTCGACCGTGCGTCGGATGTCGAGCCGCTCGTGCAGGTGCTGTTCGATGGCGGGACGCAGGCGCGGGGCCAGCTCGATCAGGCGGGCGAGCACCATCTCCTTGAGCTGCGCGATCGCCGCCGGCTCGACCGGGAACGGCACCATCGGCTGGAGCTGGCGCCACTCGGCGTCGACCCGGGTCGAGATCGCCGCGCGGATCCGATCCAGCAACGCCGCGCCCCGCTCGCCCTCGATCAGGAAGTCGATGATGTGGTGAGGCGTCAGCACCTCCTCGCTGGTGCTGCGCGCGTAGTCGCGGGCGATCTCGGGCTGCCGGCGCGGAAACAGCCCCTGGTACGGCAACACGCCCAGGTAGCGGGTCCGCTCGTGAGGCCGGAAGATCATCTGCAGCGCGAGCCAGTTGGTGGCCAGCCCGACGGCGATGCCGAACAGCGGCATGAGCCACCAGATCTGCATCGCCGACCAGACCGTCAGCTGACCGAAGCCGATGATCGCGCCGAACACCGCGCCCGACCACTCGATGAACTTGAACTCGCGCTTGCCGATCTCGAACGTGAGGCGCGACAGCCGGTCGACGTTGGCCCCGCTCAGCTGACGCCGGACCAGCTCCTGGACGTCGAGCAGGCTCGTGAGCTCCTCGCGCAGCTCACCGACCACCTCGCGCGCGAGCGCGGTCACCTTGGTGCCGAGTTGGGCCGCGACCATCGCCTGCATCGGGGGCGGCACCATCGCCCAGGCGCCCGGACGCAGCACCTCGGCCCCCTCGGCGGCGAAGCGGGTGAGGTCGGCGTCCACGATCGGCCGCGCGATGCGCTCGATCTCGTCGAGGTCGATGCGCTGGACGATGTCCGAACCGGACATCAGATCGTCCTTCGCGATCTGGCCGAGGTTCGTCGCGAACGTGTCGGCGTGGCGGTAGAGGATGCCCTGCCACCCGATCGAGCCGATCCCGATGAAGCGCGCCGGCCAGAAGATCATCTTCACGGCCTGCCAGTTGGTGAGCCAGCCGATGAAGGCGGACACCGCAGGCACGGTGAGCAGGAGGTACAACCAGTCAGGCATGCCGTGAAGC
>JBKJLC010000039.1:0-4404 GCA_046597055.1 Kofleriaceae bacterium
CTGTGTCGCCGGCGCGTGCTCCATTGCGAAGAGCAACGGCACCGCGTGCTCGGCAAACGGCGAGTGCGCCTCGGCCCAGTGCGCCGACGGCGTCTGCTGCAACACCGCGTGCACCGGTACGTGCCAGGCGTGCACCGCCGCGAAGCGTGGGTCGGGCACCGACGGCACCTGCGGCAACATCGCCGACGGGAGCAACCCCGACGCCGAGTGCACGGCGCAGACCTGCACCGTGGGCGTGATGACGAACGCGCAGACCTGCAACGGCGCAGGCGCGTGCCGCGCCAACGGCACCGCATCATGCGGCAGCTATGCGTGCAACGGATCCGCTTGCTACGCGACCTGCAGCACCGACGCGAATTGCAACGCGACCAACTACTGCAGTGGCGGGGCGTGCGTTGCGAAAAAGGCGATCGGCGCAACGTGCGCGGCCGGCACCGAGTGCAGCAACGGCTTCTGCGCGGACGGTGTCTGCTGCAACGCCGCATGCGGATCGCAATGCGCTGCGTGCGACGTCGCGGGCAGTGTTGGCACCTGCAGCGCAGTCACGGGCGCAGTCCACGGAAGCCGCACGGCCTGCGGGGGCTCCGGCGCGTGCGGCGCTGCGTGCAACGGCACGAACGTGAGCGCATGCGCGTACCCGGCGTCGGGCGCATCGTGCAGCGACGGCAACGCGTGCAATGGCGCAGAGACCTGCAACGGCTCGGGAGCGTGCGGCGGCGGAACGGCCCCCGTGGTCGACGACGGCAACCCCTGCACCGCCGACTCCTGTGATCCCGTAACCGGGGTCACGCATACGAATGTCACGGCCGGCACGGCGTGCTCGGACGGCAACGCGTGCAACGGCGCAGAGACCTGCAACGGCGCCGGATCGTGCGTCGGGGGCAGCGCCCCCGCGGTCGACGACGGGAACCCGTGCACGATCGACACGTGCAGCCCCGCCACCGGTGTGTCGCACGTCGCGGCGGCGGCAGGGACGTCCTGCACCGATTCGAACGCATGCAACGGCGCGGAGGCTTGCAACGCAACCGGCACCTGCGTGGCCGGCACGCCCCCGACGGTCGACGACGGCAACCCCTGCACCACCGACTCGTGCAACGCGGCTACGGGCGTCTCGCACGTGGCAGTCGCCGCCGGTACCGCGTGCAGCGATAGCAATGCCTGCAATGGCGCCGAGACCTGCAGCGCGACGGGAAGCTGCGTTGCCGGGACCGCTCCGGTGGTCGACGACGGCAACCCCTGCACCACGGACACCTGCGATCCAGCGACCGGCGTCACCCACGCCAATGTCGCCGCGGGCTCTGCCTGCTCGGACGGCAACGCATGCAATGGCGCGGAGACCTGCAACGGCGCGGGTGCGTGCGCCGGGGGCAGCGCACCGGTGGTGGACGACGGTAACCCGTGCACCATCGACTCGTGCAGTCCGACCACCGGCGTCTCGCACGTGGCCGCGGCGGCCGGGACGTCGTGCAGCGATTCGAACGCATGCAACGGGGCCGAGCTCTGCAACGCGACCGGCACTTGCGCGGCCGGCACGCCCCCGACGGTCGACGACGGCAACCCGTGCACCACCGACTCGTGCAGTCCGACCAGCGGCGTTTCGCACGTCGCACTCGCGGTGGGAAGCGCATGCAGCGACGGCAACGCCTGCAACGGCGCGGAGACCTGCAACGCGGGTGGCACCTGCATCGCGGGTACGCCGCCCCCGACCGACGACTCGAACCCCTGCACGGTCGATTCGTGTGATCCCGCTACCGGTGTTTCCCATGTTTCGGCCGCAGCGGGCACGTCGTGCAGCGACGGCAACGTTTGCAACGGTGGCGAGACCTGCAACGGCACGGGGACGTGCACCGGTGGGACTCCGCTCGTCATCGACGATGGAAACGTCTGCACGACCGACACCTGCAACCCCACGACGGGCGTGCAGCACACGCCGGTGGCCGCAACGACCAGCTGCTCCGACGGCAACGCGTGCAACGGCCTCGAGATGTGCAACGGGAGCGGCGCCTGCGCTGCCGGCACCGCGCCGGTCACCGACGATGGCAACCCGTGCACGATCGACTCCTGCGACGCGACGACGGGTGTTGCGCACGTGAATGCCACCGAGGGCGCCTCGTGCAGTGACGCAAACGCCTGCAATGGCGCTGAGACCTGCGACGGGGCGGGCGCGTGCCGCACCGGGACGAGCCCGACAATCGATGACGGTAACGCCTGCACGACGGACTCGTGCGATCCGACGTCGGGCGTGCAACACGTCGCGCGTCCGGTTGGGACGACGTGCAGCGACGGCGACGCGTGCAACGGCGCCGAGACGTGCAACGCGACCGGTAGCTGCGTTGCCGGAGCTCCGCCGACGATCGACGACGGCAACCCGTGCACCGCCGACTCGTGCGACACCATGTCGGGCGTCACGCACACCGCGCTGTCTGCGGGCACCGCGTGCTCGGACGGCAACGCGTGCAACGGCGCGGAGACCTGCAACGGCAGCGGCACCTGCGCGGGCGGTCCGCCGGTCGTCATCGACGACGGCAACGTCTGCACCACGGATGCCTGCGATCCGACGAGCGGAACGGTGACGCACACGCCGATTACCACCGGCACGTGCGGCGACGGGATCGCTCCGACCTGGCCGGCGGGATCAGCCCTGACTGCGTCGTCATCGACACCGACCAGTGTTTCAATGACGTGGACGGCTGCGACGGACAACCTGGCTGTCGCAGGGTATCGGCTCTACCGCGCCGGCTCGCTCATCGCGTCGTTCCCCGCGTCGACGACGAGCTACGACGACAACACGGTCACGACTGGCACTACATACACCTATCGCGTGCAGGCCTACGATGGTGCGGGCAACGCTTCGCTCGACGGACCGACGGCGACGTCGCAGCCGCTCCCGGTGCTCACCCCGTCGGTCATCGACCGGACCGTCGTCACCGATATCGCCTCGACGACCGAGTTCCTCTGGAAGGGTGCGAACAAGGTCCAACTCGAGGTCGCCGACGGCACGATCGAGTACGCGCGAGCGGCGGTCCTCCACGGACGCGTGATCACCCGCGACGACGCACCGCTGCCGGGTGTCGAGGTAACCATCCAGAATCGCCCCGAGCTGGGGCGAACCTATACCCGCGCGGACGGCGTGTGGGACATGGCGATCAACGGCGGCGGCTTGGTCGTCGTCAACTTCAAGAAGTCGGGCTTCGCGGTCGCGCGACGCGATGCGACCCCGCTCTATCGCGATTTCACGGCGGTCGCCGACGTCGCGCTGGTCCCATTCGACACCGCGGTTACCGAGATCGACACCACCAGTGGCTCGACGGCGATGCAGGTCGCCCAGGCCACGGTGCAGACCGATTCGAGCGGCAGCCGCCGTGCGACGCTGTTGTTGCCACCGGGCACCACCGCATCGATCGCGCTACCGGGCGGAGGCACGTCCGCCCCTTCGAGCCTGCACTTCCGCGCGACCGAATACACGGTCGGTGTGAACGGCCTGACGGCGATGCCGGCCGCCCTGCCGGCGAACAGCGCGTACACCTATGCGCTCGAGCTCTCGAGCGACGAGGCGGTGGCCGCCGGATCCGAGCTCACGACTCTCAGTCAGCCGGCGATCCTCTACGTCGACAACTTCCTCGGCTTCGCCGTCGGCGAGAACGTCCCGCTCGGCAGCTACCGCTACAGCAACAACGCGTGGGCTTCGGAGCCAAATGGAAGAGTCATCAAGGTCCTTTCCATCACGGGTGGGACCGCGCAGCTCGATACCAACGGCGACGGTGCGGCCGACAACGCGGCGACGCTGACCGCGCTGGGCATCACAGCGGAGGAGCAGCAGAAGCTCGCGACGTTGTATGCGGCGGGTAAGACGCTGTGGCGTATGCGCGTCGGCCACTTTTCCAAGTGGGACGCGAACTGGGGTAGCGCTCCGCCTGCAGGAGCCACCAAGCCCGTCGCAAAGGTGCCCGACGATGTCGAGGTGCCCGATCCCGACTGCGTAACGGGTTCAATCATCCTCTGCCAGAATCAGGTGCTGGCGGAGTCGCTTGGCGTCGCTGGAACTCCTCACGCTCTGCGATATCAAAGCGATCGCGTACCGGGCCGCACCCTTGCGAGCGAGAGGACGATTCGTCTGACGGGCGCGACGCTGCCGTCGTCGGTCAAGAGGATCGACCTTGCTGTCTCAATCGCCGGACGAACGATCAAATCATCGTTCGCGCCGTCTACGGACCTATTCACCACCTTCGTGTGGGATGGACGCGATGCTTACGGGCGGCTGCTGCAAGGTCGCCAGCGCGTCGCCGCCACGATCGAGTACGTCTACGACGCGGTCTACGAGCGCGTCCCGGAGTTCGGGTACAACGGTGAGGGCGCGACTATCCTCGGGGTGCCAGGACGCTCCGAGCTGCGGTTCGCCGAAGA
>JBKJLC010000222.1:0-89585 GCA_046597055.1 Kofleriaceae bacterium
TGCTCTCGATCATCGTCGGGATCGCCTGGGGCCTGCCGCTGATCGCCGCGCTGGCCTGAGCCGAGCGAAGCGAGGCGGCTCTGCTCCGTACAGATCGGGCGCGGGCTCCGGCCCGCGCCCGATCGAAAGGGAGGGTGGGAAGCGAATGCTTCACAGCCTCTGAGCTTCCGGGCGGCGCGTCAGCCGACCAGCAGCACGCCGAGGAAGCGCTCGGGCGGCATCAGCTGGCGCAGCGCGAGCAGCGCGTCCTCGTGGGTGGCGTGGGCGCGCCCGACCAGGACCACCGCGTCCATGCACGCCGCCGCGCTGGCGTGCTCGCCGATCAGCTCGAAGCCGGTCAGGTCGCACAGCGTGTGGGCGAACAGCTCGCCGCCCTCGATCAGCAGCCGGGCCAGCGACGGCACGACCTCCCCGGCGCGCTCGACCTTGGCCGGCGTGAGCAGCGCGAGCGAGCCGGCCAGCCACCGGGTCGAGAACACCTTCGACGGCGCCGCCTCGGACGCCGCCTTCGCCAGCCCCGGGTAGCGCACGTTGGCGTCGACCACCGCGATGGTCGCCCCGGTCAGGTCACACAGCGCCGCGCCGATCTGGATGACGACCGGCGGCACCGCGACCCGCGCGTCGGTGGGCACGAAGCCGATCACGCGGGACCGGCTGGCCTGGATGCGCTGCGCGACCCGGATGCACGCGGTGCGCACCTCGGGCAGGTGCTGGTCGGTCGCCAGGTCGATGCCCAGCTCCGACAGCAGCGCGTCGTCGTCGGCCACGCATCACCATAGACGCGACCGCAGCGCGGCGCCACCGCCGGCCAGGCTCAGCAGGCGGCGTTCAACCAGGTGTCGCGGTTGGGCAGCGCGCCGGCGGGCACGCCCGAGCGGGCCGACCTTGCGCGTCGACGCACCGGCGCGGTACCCAGGCGACGTGATCATCGTCCACGTGCTGTCCTCGTTCGGCGTCGGTGGCCAGGAGCGCGTGGCCCTCGACCTCGCCGCCGGGCAGGTCCAGCGGGGACACAAGGTCGTCGTGGTGTCGCTGGCGCCGCCGCCCGAGGGGCCGCTCGCCGAGGAGTTTCGCGCCGCCGGG
This sequence comes from Kofleriaceae bacterium, assembly GCA_046597055.1. GTDB lineage: Bacteria > Myxococcota_A > Polyangia > Haliangiales > Haliangiaceae > UBA2376. The sequence continues at coordinate 1,084 of JBKJLC010000222.1, forward strand.
GTCGAGGTCGTCACCGTCGCCAAGGGGCCGGGCACCGACCTCACGCTGTGGCCGCGGCTGACCTGGGCGTTCCGGAGCCGCCGCGCGGACCTCGTCCACACCCACAACCCGCTACCCCTCATTTATGGCGCGCCCGCCGCGCGCGCGGCCGGCGCGGCGGCGATCCACACCAAGCACGGCATCAACCCGGGCTCGCGCGGGCACCGGATCTTGCGCCGGCAGGCCGCCAAGCTGGTGAGCTCGTTCGTCGCGGTGTCGACCGTGACAGCCCAGCAGGCCCGCACGCTCCACGACACCCCGGCGTCGCGGCTGGTCGTGATCACCAACGGCATCCGGCTCGAGCGGTTCGCGCCCGACGCGGTCGCGCGCGCCGCGGTCCGCACCGAGCTCGGCATCAGCGCCGACGCGGTGGTGGTCGGGACGGTCGGCCGCATCGACGAGTTCAAGAACCAGACGCTGCTGGTCGCGGCGATGGCGCCGCTGCTCGGGCCCGAGGTCCACCTGGTCCTGGTCGGCGACGGGCCGACCCGGGCCGGGCTCGAGACCGCGGTGGCCGCGTTGCCCGCCGCGAGCTCGGTCCACGTGCTGGGCCGGCGCATGGACGTCGCGCGGCTGCTGCCGGCGTTCGACATCTTCGGTCTGTCGTCGAAGAGCGAGGGCCTGCCGCTGGTGGTGCCCGAGGCGATGGCCGCGGGGCTGCCGGTGGTGTCGACCGCGGTCGGCGGCATCCCGGCGGTGGTCGACGACGGCCGTACCGGCTACCTCACCAGCGTCGACGAGCGCGAGCTGCGGGAGCGGCTGCGCCAGCTGATCGCCGATCCGGCCCGGGCCCGGGCGATGGGCCTCCTCGCCCGCGAGGTCGCGCTGGCGCGCTACTCGGCCGACCGGATGCTCGACGATTACATGGCGCTGTACGAGCGCGCGGTCCACGAGCAGCGCCGCGGCGGGCAGGCCCGGGTCACCTCCGGCTGAATCCACCCGCGGAACCCGCGAGGGGGTGCGCTACAGTGCCGCGGTGCAGCTCACGCAGACGCTCTCCCCCGCACAGGTCGACGAGCTGCTCGCGCTGTACCACGACGTCTGGTGGGCACAGGGTCGGGCCAAGCCCGACGTCGAGGCCATGCTGCACGGCTGCCTGCCGTTCGCGCTGATCGACGACGACGGCCATCTCGGCGGGTTCGCGCGGGTGGTGACCGACGGCGTCTACAAGGCGACCGTGTACGACGTGATCGTCGCGCCCGCCCATCGGGGCACCGGCATGGGCCAGCGCCTGCTCGACGCCGTGATGGAGCATCCGCGGATCGAGGCGTGTCGTCACGTCGAGCTGCAGTGCAAGCCGGACCTGGTCGACTTCTACGCGCGCTGGGAGTTCGCCGAGGTCACCGGCATCGTCTACATGCGGCGCTCGCGGCCGTAACCGGGCCGACCCCGTCGATCACGGGCCGGTCACGGGATGCCGGCGTCGGCCACGCCGCGCAGGCCGAGCGCGCCGAGCTCCGCGCGCACCGCCGCCATGAACCGCGGGCCCGGATCGGCCTTGCGGTTGCGATAGGCCGGATCGCGCTCGACGAACCACGCCGTGCCGTCGAGCGCGCGGACCTCGTGGTGACCGACCAGCACGGCGATCGGGTGGCGCGCCGCCAGCTCGCGGATCAGCGCTACGTTGGCCGCGACCTGGGCGTCGGTGAGCGGCCAGCGCCGCTCGTCGCCGACGTTCTCGACGCCGAGCGCCAGGTGGTTGACGCCGATCGTGTGGCGACCCATGCGGGTCTCGGGCATGAGTCGGTAGATCGTCCCGTCGCGGTCGACCAGAAAGTGAGCCGAGACGTTGACCTTGCCGCCGGCGCGCAGCTGGGCGCGCGCGGCCTCGAGCTGCGGCCGGTCGAAGTAGGCCTTGGTCGCCTGGGCCGATCCGCCAGCGGTGTAGTGCAACACGATCATGCGCGGGGTGATCGTGGTGTCGACCGCATCGGGATCGACGTGGGCGCGGCGGTAGGCCAGCATCGCGGCGTCGCGCGCCGGCGGCCAGGCGATCGGCCAGTCGACGATCGCGGGGCCGGACCGGTCGGCGCCCGCCGCGTCGATCGGGGCCGTGGCGTCGAGCCCGGCCGCGACCGCCGCGTCGCGTGTCCGCGGTCCGGACACCTCGACCGCCGGCTCGGTCGCCGCGCCGCGGCCGCAGGCCGCCACGGTCAGCAGCCACACGAGCGGGCAGCGGCGCACGCACCAAAGGTAGCGCGGCCCGGGCTCACTTCCAGAAGCCGCGCCGCTTCGGGGCCGGGGCGCCACCTCCGCCGGTGCCACCGGCGCCCGCCCGCAGCGCCCGCAGCTCGGTCGCGACGCCCGCGAGCGTGGCCGCGAGGCCGGCGCCGGCGAGCGCGGCGCGCAGGCGGTCGAGCAGCGGGTGCAGCTGCTGCGCGAGGTCGGTGAGGCCGACCGTGCGCAGGTCCTCGATCAGCTCGGCCAGGCGGGCGACCGGCAGCTGGGCGGCGCTGGCCGGCACCGTCGCGGCCGCGGCCCGTGCGAGGTCGTCGACGATCGTCGCCAGGCGCTTCTGGTACGGCGCCGGGTCGATGCTCGCGGCCGGCTCAGGTGCGGCGTCGCGTCCGTCGAACGCCGAGCGCCCCTTCATCATGAAGGGCGGCGGCGGCGGGCCCGCGGCAGCCGAAGGGGCCCGGACACCGGTGCTCTCGCGCTTGCGCTGGCCGCTGGCCGCCGGCGGGGCGACCTGCGGCGCGCTCATCATCGGTGGCGACATCGGCGCGGGCGCCGGCGACGCCGGCATCCCCAGCGAGAAGGCCATCGTCTTCTGCGCCATGCGGGGGGCGCCCGGCGGCGTCCCGCCCGAGCGGCGGGCGTCCCAGCCTGCTGGCAGCTCGACCGGCTGCACGATCGAGCGGGGATCACCGCCCGGGTTGACCACCTGGCTCCGATCGACCGCGACGAACGCAGTGAAGCGCGACAGCACCCGGTGGCGCAGCGACGTGCGCACGATCGCCTGCTCGAGGGTCGGCGGGTCGCCAGCGGCGGCCGCGTACTGATCCTCGAGGTCGCGGATGTGAGCGCGGGCCCAGGCCGCGCCGAGCGCCGCGCCCGGCCGCGCCGAGTCGAGCGTGATCCGCTCGACGTGGACGGTCCCGGCTGGCAGCCTGCCGCGGAGCTCGAGGGTCGTCCCCGGCTGCGGCCGACCGCGCCAGCGCACCCGCGCGACCAGCGGCGCGCCGGCGAACACCGCCGGCAACCGGCGCGGCGCGAGCGTGGTGGGGTCGAGGCCCTCGCCGCTGATCGACAGCTCGACCAGCACGGGCGTCGCCACCCGGCGGTGCACCTTGGCCATGACCTCGTCGAGGCGGTCCTCGGACTCGACCAGCTCGCACGAGCCGCCGCCGGCCGAGGCCAGCCGGCGCAGGAACGCCGCGTTGACCGCCTGGTCGATGCCGAGCGTGAAGACGCGGATGTCGCCGAGGCGCGGCGTCAGCCGGCGCAGGATCTCGTCCTCGTTGCCGACCTGACCGTCGGTGACCAGCACCAGCACGCGATCGCGATCGACGGCGCCGGCGAGCAACCTGGCCGCGGCCTCGAGCGGCGCGGCGAGCTCGGTGCCTCCACGCGCCTCGACCCCGGCGAGGAACTCGACCGCGCGGAAGCGATTGCGGTCGGTCGCGTTGACCAGCGCGAGCCCGAGCTCGGCGGGAGCCTCGGTGACGGTGTCGAACGCGATCACCGTGAAGCGATCGCGCTCGCCGAGCGTGTCGACGATGCGCGCGGCGGCGCGGCGCGCGGCCACCATCTTCCAGCCGCTCATCGAGCCCGAGCGATCGATCACGAGCACGACGTCGCGCGGGCGCCCGGCCGCGGCCAGGCCGGCCGGCGGCAGCACCGTGATCGCGACGGTGGCGCCTTCGCCGTCGTCGTCGAGCGCCCACACCGCGCTGGTGCGCATGACCGCGTCGCCGATGGTCCAGCGCAGGATGAAGTCGCGGTCGAGTCGCTCGCCGGGACGCAGCGCGACCCGCCACCCGGTGCCGTCGGGGCGAGCGTCGATCTCGTGCAGGCTCGCGCGCAGGCCGGCGATCGGCAGGCCGGCGCCGTCGATGGAGACCGCGAGCGCGAGCCGGACCGGGCTCGGGAAGCCCGGCAGCAGCACCGGCGGCGTGATGCGCGACGCGTCGGGCACGCGCTCGGTGTCGGCGCCGACGCCGGCGCCGGCCTGATCGCCGGGCAGCGGCGCGCCCGGGATGTAGCGGGGCGCGACCACCAGCGGGAACGCGAACGTGACCTCGCCGTCCTCGACCGGCAGCGGCCCGATCGTCGCGATCGTGATCAGCGCGCGCTCGCCCGGCATCAGGTTGCCGACCCGCAGGGTGAAGACGCCCGGGCGATCCTCCTCGGCGATCGCGGCGCGATGACCGGCGGCGATCGCCTGGTCGTAGGTGTCGCGCGCGCGGCCGCGCTCGTCGATGACGCCCTCGATCACGCGTCCGTTCACTTCCATGCGGAACCGATGGACCGCGGCCCGGTCCGGCAGGGGAAAGACGTAGGTCGCCTCGATCGCCTCGCCGGTGTGATTGAGGAAGGTCTGCCGGATCTCGGTGGTGACCTCGAGGCCGGTGATCCTGGCCTCGACGTCGAGCTCGGCCAGCGGCAAGCGGCCGCGGGCGGTCTCGAGTGCGCCGAAGCCGCGGTCGGGGCGGCGGTCGAGCGCGAGGTCAGGGTCGATCGTGCAGGGGAGCGGCAACATCGGTCCTCCAGGGTGTCGCGGGTGGCGGTGGTCGTGCGGGGTGGCGTGCGCGCGTCGTCGGCGGTGGCGGTGGTCAGATCAGGCGGCGTCGGGCGAGCTCGGCGAGGAGGCCGGCGGCGGCCGCGTGGATCGCGGCGGCGTCGTCCGGGGTGGCGGTGAGGCGGGAGGCGGCGGGGGTGATGGTGAGCGTGACGCCGGAGGCGAGGGTGAGGTGGAGCTGGGGAAGGAACCGGGGGGCGGCGGGAGCGGCATCGGCATCGGCATCGGCATCGGCATCGGCATCGGCATCGGCATCGGCATCGGCATCGGCAGCCGCATCGGCCCCGGCAGTCGTCGGCCCGGTGCGCCAGAAGTCCGTACGCGCGACAGCGCGGCGCGGCCCCACCACGGCTATGCCGGAGACGTTGGCGAGGTCGGCATCATCGAGCGTCGGGAGGACACGCTGGATCTCGGCGAGCGAGCGGCCGACCGCCTGGAGCCGTTTGACTGCCACGATCTGCGCCAGGTGCCGAAGTCCGTAGAGCGCCGTCCGGCCCTGAAGCCGGGGGCGGTCGATCAGTCCCAGCGTCGTGTAGTAGCGGACGCTGCGTTCGTCCGGCACGGCCCTCACCTGCCCGTTTGCGGGTGCCTCATCGGCCGCCAGCGCTTCCCCGACCCTGCGGGTCAGCTCGGCCAGGTTCCACTGCGAGCCCCTCATGTTCCCCCACGATGACACTGTCATGTGACACTGTCAAATTGGCATCTCAAATACTTGTTATTGTTTGCATCAAAGGTGTCAGACACCCCGTTTGGCGGTCATCGACGCTACAAACCGCGGGTGTCACCCACCCGGACGCCGCGGGTGTCACCCACCCCAAACCGCGGGTGACACCCACCCGGACGCCGCGGGTGTCACCCACCCGGACGCCGCGGGTGGTCCCGATCGCGATCGCCCACGGCGCCGGCCTCGGCGTCGCGGGCCCGTTGGCCCGGCTCGGCCCCTACGCCGCGCGCGGCGTGCGCTTGCGCAGCGCGGCGAGGTGGCCGGCGGCGCGCTCGCGCAGCAGCTCGGCGAGCAGGCCGAGCTCGCGGCCGCGCGCCGACGACATGCGCCAGACCAGCCCGATGTCACGCCCGGGCGCCGGCGCGACGAACCGGGCCAGCGCGACCTCGCCGTGGCTGGCCAGCGCCGCCGCCGCCATCTCCGGTAGCAGCGTCACGCCCAGGCCGTTGGCGACCATCTGGACCAGCGTCGGCAGGCTGGTCGCGCGCAGCTCGGCGTGCTCGTGGGCGCCGATCGCGTCGCACACCGCCAGCGCCTGCTCGCGCAGACAGTGCCCGTCGTCGAGCAGCAGCATGTGGGCCGCGTCGAGGTCGGACTCGCGCAGGCGCACCCGCCGCGCCAGCGGGTGGTCGGGCGGGGTCGCGACCACGAAGTCCTCGCGATACAGCGACACCGCCGCGAGATCGCCCTGCACCGGCAGCGCCAGCACGGCGGCGTCGAGCCGGCCGTCATCGAGCAGCGCGAGCACCTGCGCGGTCCGCTCCTCGCGCAGCGCCAGCCGTAGGCGCGGGTACGCGATGCGCACCGCCGGCAGCACGATCGGCAGCATGTAGGGCGCGATGGTCGGGATCACGCCAAGCCGCAGCGTGCCGGTCAGCGGCTGGGCCAGCGCGTTGGCCGAGTCGACCACCGCCTCGGCCGCTGCCAGCGCCGCGCGGGCGCGCGCGACGATCTCGGCGCCGATCGCGGTGATCAGCACCTGGCGCCGGTCGCGCTCGAAGATCTGGACGCCGAGCAGAGACTCGAGCTGCGACAGCTGGGCCGACAGCGCCGGCTGGGTCACCGCACAGGCGGTCGCCGCCTTGCGGAAGCTGCGGTGATCGGCGATCCCGACGACATATTCGAGCTGGCGGAGGGTCAGTGGCAGGGACATCGATAGCCGCAGGTTATCACGCCCATTGTTTTCAGCACATTGAACGATCAGGCCGAGAACCCCATAACGAACTCCATCAACCACCGCGTGCGGCCCGCCGCACGCCCCCGAGGAGTTTCTTGATGCTCACCATCGGCGACCGCTTCCCTGCATTCTCGGCCAAGGCCGTGGTCTCGAACGATCCCAACAAGGCCTTCGTCGACCTCGACGACCGCGCTTACGAGGGCAAGTGGAAGGTCTACTTCTTCTGGCCCAAGGACTTCACCTTCGTGTGTCCGACCGAGATCGCCGGCTTCGGCAAGCTCGACCGTGACTTCCGCGATCGCGACACCCAGCTGCTCGGGGTGTCGACCGACAACGAGTTCGTCCACCTGGCGTGGCGCTCTCAGCACCCCGACCTCAAGGAGCTGCCGTTCCCGATGGTCTCGGATCTGCGCCGCGACCTGTCGACCGCGCTCGGCGTGCTCGATCCCAACGAGGGCGTGGCCCGGCGCGCGACCTTCGTCGTCGATCCCAGCGGCATCATCCGCTTCGTCGAGGTCACCGACATGAACGTCGGCCGCAACCCGGCCGAGGTCCTGCGCGTCCTGGACGCCCTGCAGACCGACGAGCTGTGTCCGTGCAACTGGCAGAAGGGCCAGAGCACGCTCAACGCGGCGTGAGGAGCTCATGACGACGACGCTCGACCAGCTCAAGGAGCGGCTCCCCGACCACGCTCGCGATCTGCGGATCAACCTCGGCGTGATCACCGGCGCGTCGAGCCTGACGCCGCGGCAGCACTGGGGCAGCGCGCTCGCGGCGGCCATCACCGCGCGCAACCCGGCGGTGATCCGCGCGATCGCGGCCGCGGCCGGAGCGCACCTCGACGAGGCCGCCACCCGCGCGAGCGAGAACGCGGCCTCGCTGATGGCGATGAACAACGTGTACTACCGCTTCCTCCACTACCTGGAGGGCGCCGAGTACGGCCACCTGCCCGCCCGCCTGCGCATGCAGGCGATCGGCAACCCGGGCGTCGACCACGCGGACTTCGAGCTGTGGTGCCTCGCCGCGTCGGCGATCAACGGCTGCGAGTCGTGCGTGCGCGCCCATGACAAGGTGGTTCGGGGCAAGGGCATCAGCGCCGCGAACGTGCAGGACGCGGTGCGCATCGCCTCGATCGTCCACGCGCTGGCGGTGACGCTCGACGGCGTCGCGGCGCTCGCGGCCTGACCCGGTCACCGCGTGGGGTCGGCAACACCCTCGGGCAGGACGCAGTGCACGACCTCGTTGAGCCCACCCTGGCGGAACGAGGGCGTGACGACCTGGATCCAGCCGGGCCCGACGCTCAGCACGGTGTCGGCCGCCGGCACCGACCCGGTCCGCGGCGCCACCACGATCTGCTCGACGAGGTCGGTGTGGTTCCATCGTGGCAGCTCGGTCACCATCGCCCGCCCGCATGATGCCTCGAGCGCAGGCGCGTGCCGAGCAGCCGTCGGTCAGAAGTCGAAGTCGCTGTGGTCACCCTGGGTCGAGCTGGCCGCGATCATGAGCAGCATGGTCGCGACGACCACCAGCCGGGCTGGGCCCGCCAGCAACGCCGCCAGGGCGCCGAAGCCGAAAAACGACATTCCGACCGTGACCGTGAACGCGGTCGCGATCACGTCCAACATCGGCGGCTCCATGTCTGTCCGTCGTCCATTGCTTGGCAAGGAGCACGTCGCATGCCACGCACGTGCCGCGCAACGCCTCGGGCCTCCGTGGACATGACGGCCCGTCGTGCTCGTGCTGCGCGCGACTTCGCACGCGATGGCGCGCTCTGTGCGCCCGCGCGCAGGGCACCCACGAAAAGCGCTCGGGCCGCGGCTACCGGCCCAGGCGCGCGATGAAGCCGTCGGCCTTCGCGAACTTATCGCCGGCCTTCTGCACCGCGACCGGGCCCGCCGGCCCGAGATCGAGCTTGTAGCGGAACAGGCCCGCGAGCCGCGCCGCGCCGCCCTCCCCGATCGCCAGCGCCACCGCGCCGTCGTGGTCCCAGTCGCCGAACCGGTGACTCCAAAGCGGCTTGCCGTCGGCGCCGAGCTTGGCGACCCAGCCGTCGCGGTAGCCCTTGGACTTCAGCGGGGCCCCCCCGACCTCCATCGAGGACTCGAACCAGCCGGCGACGACGACGTTGCCCGCCTTGTCGACCGCGGCGGCCTGGCCGATGTCCTCGCGGTCGCCGCCGAACGACGTCGCCCACAGCAGCGCGCCGTCCGCGCTGACCCGCGCCACGAACACGTCGGCCTCGCCCCGGGCGGTGAGCTTGGTGCCGAGGAAGTCGAGCTCCTTGTCGAACGAGCCGGTCAGCGCGATCGCGCCGGCCTGGTCGACCGCGAGGCCCCCCGCGACCTCCTCGAATGGATTGCCGATGGCCTTGCTCCACGCGTGCGCGCCGGTGCGATCGAAGCGCGCCAGGAACAGGTCGGACGGGCCGATGCCGGCCAGCGCCCCGCCGCCGAGATCGATCCCGCGGGTGAAGCGCCCGAACAGGAACACGTTGCCGTTGCCGTCGACGTCGAGGTCGTCGATGTAGTCGGAGTACTCGCCACCGACCTGGGTGACCCACTCGACCTCGCCGCCGGCGCTCAGCTTGATAAGCGCGGCATCGTCGCCGCCCCGGCTGGTGAGCATGGTGGTGCCGACCTGCACCTCTTGCACGAACGACACCGCAACGATCCAGCCGCCCCCGGGGAACGCGGCCAGCGCGGTGGTGTCGTCGGAGCCCTTGCCGCCGGTGGTCCACAGCCACTCGACCTCGCCCTTGGCGTCGAGCCCGGCCACGAACAGATCGTCGGAGCCCTTGGTGGTCGCCGACATCGAGCCGGTGGTCAAGGTGTCGGAGAACAACCCACCGATCGCGATCGCGCCGGTGGCCGCGACCGCGATCTCGCTGGCGCGCTCCTGGTTCTTGCTGCCGAAGGCCGTGACCCAACCGACCGCGCCCTTGGCGTCGACCCGGGCGACGAAGGCGTCGCTCTTGCCGGCGCTGGTGCGGACGCCGGCGGCGCCGAAGGTCGCCTCGCCCTCGAAGTCGCCGACGACCAGGGTGGCGTCGTCGGCGGTGATCGCGAGCGCGCGCGCGACATCGGACTGGGCGCCGCCGATGGTGAGGATCCAGTCCACCGCGCCGGTCGCGCCGCCGGGATCGGCCTCGAGCGGCGGCAGCGGGCGGGCGGGCGGCGCCAGGGGAGGCGGCGTGGCCGCCGTGGTGCCGGGGCCGGCCGCGGTGGCGGCATCGCGGTGACTCGCCGGCGCGGCCGTGCCGCCGGTCGGCGATTCCTTCTTGGTGCCACACGCCACGGCGAGGCCGAGGCCAAGGACGAACGGAACGGGGATGCGCATGTTCACCTCCCGGACACGGCGACCCGCGGCCGGATGCAACGAGAACGTCGATAACGATGTCACGACGTGCGCGGCGGCGGCAATCGAGGGCCCGCTCACTTGGCGGGAACCGGCCCGCGGCCCGGTTGTCCAAGGCCGGCTGGCGTATGGTCCTCGCATGCGATTCGCTGCGATGGTTGCTCTCGTGTCGTCGAGCCTTGCCGTGGCGGCGAGCCTCACCGGATGTCCGCGGACCGCAACGCAGCCGCCCGCGCCCGCCGGCCTGGCCCGCGAAGACCGCCTGCAGATCGCGCGGCTCGAGGCCCAGCGCGAGGCCGGCGTGCCCCGGCTGGTCGAGCTCGCCAGCGATCGATCGCCGGCGCGCCGCGCGCTCGCGCTGCGCGCGCTCGGCCGGATCGGCGGTCGCGACGCGGTGACCGCGCTGCGCGCACGCCTGGGCGGCGACGACGCCGCCGGCGCCGCCGCCGCGCTCGGGCTGATCGGCGCGACCGGGGGGCTCGAGCCGGCCGAGGCCACCGCGATCGCCCGCGACCTCGCCGCGGTCGGCGGCCGCGGCACCACCCGGGCCGCCGTGGTCGAGGCGCTCGGCCGGCTCGGAGCCGCCGAGGCCCTGCCGACCCTGGCCACCGCCATCGGCAGCGACGACGTCGCGGTCGCGACCGCGAGCGGCCTGGCGCTGGCCCGGCTGGCCCGCGCCAAGATCGCGCTCGACGAGACCACCGAGCTCGCGGTGATGGCCCGCACCCGCGACGACGACGCCGGCGTGCGCCACGCCGCGACCCTCGCGCTCGGCCGCGCGTACCTCGACCCGGCCACGCCGCCGCCGGCCGCGACCGATCCGGTGGTGCGGGCCCTGCGCGCGAGCCTGGGCGACAGCGATCCGCTGGTGCGCGCGGCCGCGGTGCAGGGGCTCGCCGCGCGCCGCGCGGTGCCGGTGACCACGCCGCCGCTGCTCGATCGGCTCGACGACTCGGACTGGCGGGTCGCGGTCGAGCTGGTGCGTGCGCTCGGCGGCGCCTCGGGCACCGCCGAGACCCGGATCGCGCTGATCCCGTACCTGGCCCGGCTCGCCGGCGAGTGGTCGGCCGGTCGGCTCGCGCCCGCGTTCGCGCACCCGCTGCTCGAGGGCCTGCGCCAGCTGCCCGAGCGCGCCGGCGAGCCCAAGGTGCGCGCGCTCCTGGTCTCGATCGCGCGCGCGTACGCCGACGATCCGCCGGCGCGCCGGGCGCCGCCGCTGCGGCTCGCCAGCGCCTGGGTGAGCTGCCTGGCGCTGACCGCGCTGGCCCGCCCGATCGCGACGGTGCCGCCCGGCGACGCGTTCGGCGATCCATCGATCGCGCTGTCGCAGCTGGCGACCTGCGGCACCGGGCTGGTGCCCGACCACGAGGTCCAGCGGCTGTCGATCGAGGTGATCGCCGCCGGTGGCGCCAGCGATCCGGCCCGGCGGCTCGCGCAGGCCGCCCACCACGGCGATCCGCGGATCGCCGCGGCCGCGGTCCTGCTGCTGCCGCCGCGGTGGACCGCGGCCAGCGCCGCCGATCGCATCACGATGCGCGACGCGATCACGGCTGCGCTCGCGCGCACCGAGGCCGCGATCGCCGGGCCGGCCGCCGAGGCCGCCGGCGCGCTGCTCGCCGCCCAGGGCACCGGCGGGGATCTGGCGCCGCTCGCGGCCGCGGTGGTCGCCCGCCTGAGCACGGCCGGCGCCGACGTCGAGCTCACGACCACGGTCATGACCGCGGTCGCCAGCGCCAAGCTCGACGCGCTGCCGACCTGCCAGCGGATGCGCGCCGACGGCAACCCGGCCCTGCGCCGGGCCGCGCGCGACTGCGTGATCGCGCTCACCGGCGACGATCCGGGCCCGGCCACCGCGGCGACCGCGCCGGTGCCGCCGCCGGTCGACGTCCTGGCCGGCCTCGGCGCCAAGGTGTGGCGGCTGTCGACCACCCAGGGCGAGGTGGTCATCGCGCTCGCCGGCGATCTCGCGCCGTGGCACGTCGCGTCGGTGGTCGCGTTGACCAAGGAGGGCTTCTACGACGGGCTGGCGTTCCATCGCGTGGTCCCCGACTTCGTCGTGCAGGGCGGCGATCCGACCGGCACCGGCTGGGGCGGGCCCGGCTACGTGCTGCCGTCGGAGGTCGGCTCGAGCCTCGACGCGCCAGCCCCGATCTTCGACCCGGGCGCGCTCGGCATCGCCGACGCCGGCAAGGACACCGGCGGCTCGCAGTGGTTCGCGATGCACGGGCGCACCCCGCACCTCGACGGCCGCTACACCTGGATCGGCCGCGTGACCGAGGGCCAGGAGATCATCGATCGGCTGCAGATCGGCGATCGCATCGTGCGCGCCAAGATCGAGTAGCGCGCGCAACGGCGCCGGCCTGATCAGCCGCCGTCAGGTGACCTCGGGCACGACCCGGTCGAACAGCGCCGCCCAGCGCTCGACCAGCGCCGGGTCGACGTCGTGCAGGCGCTCGTGCAGGTGGCGGTGGCGGGCGTCGAGCCCGACCCCGTCGACCCAGAAGAAGTGCACCGCGAACTGGCCGCGCGCCTGCCGGGCCGCCGCGCGGGTCGCGTAGAACGCGGCGATCGCCTGGTGCATCGCGGCGCGATCGCGCGCCGGGTCGACGCCGCGGCCGGCGCGCAGCGTGGCCGCCAGCTGCGACAGCGTGTCCTCGAGGCGCTGCTCGAGATCGGGCCGCGGCGCGTGCGCCCACGCCAGCGCGTCGGAAGCGCGGGCGGCCGCCAGGGTCGCGCCCGCGTTCGACGGCACCAGCGGCGCCGGCACCCCGGTCGCAGCGCCGACCGCGCGGATCCGCTCGATGTCGACGTCCTCGTCGTCGAGGTCCTCGAAGGCGGGGTCGCGGTCGAAGTTGACCCGGTACGAGCCATCCTCGTGGATCGCCACGATCCGGCCGCGATACCAGTCGCCATCGCGCTCGATCTCGACCGCCTGGCCGGCGCTGTACCTGATCGGCATCCCGAGAGGGTAGCGCGAGCGCGGATCACCGGCGGGGCGTCACCGGCGCGAAAGACGTCAGCGACCGACGCGCGCGGGCTTGGCCCGGGCCACCGGAGCGCCCGCGTGGGTGCCGCGCCAGAACATCCAGGCGCCGAGCAGCAGCATCGCGCCCGAGAACGCCGCGCACAGCGCGCCCCAGAACCAGTAGGCGCCGCCCATCGCGTCGGCCATGTGCTGGCTGTCCGAGGGCATCTGGCCGTTGGCGGTCTGCGCCCACTGCATGAACAGGTAGTCGCCGCGCGAGAACACCGACAGCGCGAGCTGCACCGCCAGGAACAGCAGCGTGTACTGGGCGAGCTGGGCACCGCCGCGCCAGGCGATCAAGAGGGTCATGCCGGCGAGGATGCCGGTGAAGGCCATGCCGAAGCCGTTGCGCACCACCAGCACCAGCGCGAGCGCGAGCCCGGCGCCGAACGCGCCGAGGACGTAGCGGGCCCAGTTGGGCCGCTGGGCGGCGGCGATCATGACGGCGGCTGCGACCGCCGGCCCGCACAGGCCACCGGCCGAGATGAACGCGCGGGCGCCGTCGGAGGGCGGCACGGTATGCGCGGCGACGCCGGAGCCGTCCGCCCACATCTTGAAGCTGACGAAGTCGGCGCCCACCAGCATCGCCGCGATGCCGTGGCCCAGCTCGTGGACCAGCGTGGAGATCAGCAGCAGCGGGTACACGACGTAGCCGCCGTAGGGCACAAGATAGAGACCCAGGGTCAGGGCGGCGCTGGCAACCAGCGCCCAGCGGGCACGCTGGGACAGTTGCATCGGGGCGCGGTCGGCAGGCATGGCTCAACTGTACGGGATCGAACCCCGCCGGTCGAACCACACCTCGGGGGTCACCCGGTCAGAAGCAGGTATCGCTGACGACGCCGGTGTGCTGGCAGTGGACCTCGGGATCGGTCGACGCCGCGGTCATGTGATAAATGCGACACGACCGGCTGTCACCGGTGGTCACGTTGGCCGTGAACGGCGGGTCGGCGACGAAGCCGGCGCAGGCGCTGGCGCACTCGCCCGGCGAGGCGTACGGCGGCCGGCGCTCGTCACCGCAGATCGCCAGCGTGGCGGCGCAGAAGCTCTCGCAGTTGTCGCCGCACACGCCGTTGCCGCCGGGCCCGGCGTTGCGGCAGGCGGTGCCGGTGTCGTCGCGCTCGGCGATCGCGGCCCAGAAGGTGCGGCATTCGATCGTGTTGCCGGCCGGGACCTCGGGATCGCCGACCCCCATCGTCGCGCAGGTCGCCGCGCAGTTGTCGATCGCGGAGTACTGCGAGTCGTCGCCCGAGCAGTTGCGCATCACCAGGCGGCAGTAGTCCTGGCACGGCCCCTCGGTCTCGTCGACCGATGCGCCACCGCAGGCGGCGAGCGCACACCCGAACAGCAGCACGGCCACCCCGCGGAGGAACAACATCGGCGGCCATCGTACCACCGCGGCACCGATCGACCGGCTTCTCGGTCGACCTCTCGCTCGCCAGCCGCGAGGTGATCGAGGGGCTCAGCGCCCAGCGCGGGCCGCCGCGCGAGCGTTGGTAGCGCGGACGGCCCCGGGCGCAGCGACGGCTTCAGGCCACCGCGCCCCCCTCCTCGTCGAGCACCCCGCGCAGCGTGGCGAGCAGCGTCGCGATGGCCAGCGGCTTGGCGAGCGAGGCACGGGTCCCCGCCATTGGCTCGGGGTGCCCGGTGATGCCGATGATCTTGATCCGCGGATCGTGGGCGAGCAGCTCGGGCAACGCCGCGGTGCCTGACATCCTCGGCATCGCCTGGTCGAGGATGACCGCGTCGAAGCGGGCGCCGGGCGCCCGGAACTGCTCGACCGCGTCGCGGCCGTCGGTCGCGGTGGTCACGCGATAGCCGGCCTCGCGCAGGACCCGCCCGATGATGCTCCGCAGCGCGTCCTCGTCGTCCACGACCAGGACGTGCTCGCTGCCGCGGACCAGGTCCGGCAGCGAGGTCGCCGCCGGCGCCGGCGGTTCGGCGGCGCTCGCCGGCAACAGGATCGTGAACGTGGTGCCCTGGCCCAGGCGCGACGCGCATGCGACGAAGCCGCCGGCGTCGCGCACGGCGCCGAACGCGCTGGAGAGCCCGATGCCGGTGCCCTTGCCGATCGGCTTGGTGGTGAAGAACGGCTCGAACACGCGCTGGCGCGTCGCCTCGTCCATGCCGCAGCCGTTGTCGCTGACCTGGATGCGAACGTGCTCGAGGTGCTGGGGCGATCCCTGGGCCTGCAACAGGGGCGCGCCCGCCGCGACCCGGTCGATCACGACGTCGATGTGCGGCTCGCGGCCGGTGGTCTCCAGCGCATCGCGGGCGTTGAGGAGCATGTTCAGCACCGCCTGCTCGAGCTGGACCGCGTCGATCTCGACCGGCGGCAGCGACGGCGCGGCCGCGACGGTCACGTCGATGCGGTGGTCGAGGGCGCTGCGAGCAATGGCGATGGTCCGCCCGACCACGTCGGCCACCTGCGTGGCGCCCGAAGCCGCGCGTGGCCGGTTGCCCGCGAACTGCATGAGCTGCCGGACGAGCTCGGCGGCGCGGACGGAGGCCGCGCGCGCCGCGTCGATCAGTGGGTGCGCGTCGGTCGGGGCGCTGCACATCGCCAGCTCGAGCGACGGCAGGATGACGGCCAGCATGTTGTTGAAGTTGTGCGCGACCCCGGCCGTGAGCCGGCCGACGGCCTCGAGGTTCTGGGCCTGCCGGGCCTGCTCGTCGGTCGCGCGCCGCTGGGTCACGTCGAGGAAGCCGCCGATGACCGTGGCGATGCGGCCGCCGTCGTCGCGCAGGGCTGCGCCCTGCGACGCTACCCAACGCACCGTCCCGTCGCGCCGGACGATCCGGAACTCGAAGGGCAGCGGCAAGCCGCCGGCCTCGAGCTCGGCCAGGACGGCGCGCACGCGCGCCTGGTCGTCGGGGTGGATGAGGGTCAGGAGCGCCGCGGAGCTGCGCGTGCCCTCGTCCGCGCGAAGGCCTGCGATCCGGCCGCAGGTCTCGTCCCAGGTCAGACGATCGGTCGCGACCTCCCACGACCACAGCCCCATGCCGCTGGCGCTGACGGACAGCCGCAGCTTGGCCTCGCTCTCCCGCAGCTCGTGCTCGGCGCGCTTCATCGCGCTGACGTCGGTGAGCACGAGCGTGAGCGCGGCGACCCGGTCCCCGTCGCGGATCGGGCCGACCCGCACGAAGAAGTACGCGCCGATGCCCTGCGCCTCGTACGCATCGGGAACCCCGGTGGCGATCACGCGCGCATAGCAGTCGCGCGCGACCTGGTGAAACGGCGCCGCGATGAACTCGAAGACACTGTGACCGACCAAGTCCTCGGGGCGATAGCCCTCGCCGGTCCGGTTGACGTACAGCACCGTGCCGTCCGACGCGATCCGCACGATGAAGTCCGGCGCGCTATCGAGGATCGAGCGCAGGAAGCCGGCGTCCGCCCCGAGCCTCGCCACCTCGCGCTCGAGCTCGGTGATCCGTCGCGTTGGGTCTGCGTGCGTCATCGCGCTGGACATTCTGCCCGGTCCCGGCCGGTCACGGTGGCGCGACCGGGCGTTCTCGACGCTGGGAGATGCCCCGATCAGGTCGCGGCTGGCCCGGGCCGCAATCGGCGGCCACGGCTCGCAGCGCCTGGCGGTCGCTGCGCTCGGCTCGACAGCCCGGCCCTATCGTCGCCTGATAGTCGGCGCGGCGCGCCCTGCTTGTCGACCGTCCAGGCTACGATCGTCCGCTGAGCCTCCCGGTCCGGGAGGCGCGAACCTTCGACGGGGGAGGCACTACGTGCGCATGAAGACGTCCTGGAGCCTGGTGTTCGCCGCGGCCGTTGCGATCGGCTGTTCGAAGCCTGCGGCCCCGCCCGGGTCGCCGACCGGTGGCGGCGAGGTCACGCCCGCGGATGGCGCCACCGAGGGGGCCAAGGTCGTCTGCCACCTCTCCTGTTCCGGAACCGAGGCCAAGGGCTACGGCGCGACCGAGGAGGAAGCCCGCACCGACGTCGGCCAGCACATCAAGACGAACTGCAAGCCCGAGGACGGGCAGTACTTCATCTTCTGCGATCCGCCGAAGTAGCCGCACACGGCCCGATCGGCGCCGGCGCTGGGGTAGATGCGGTGGTGCCAGACGGACACCGCCTGCCGTGCGACGGCGGTGGTCAGTCCAGACGGGGCTGGCCGGCGCCCGGTGGGCACCGACTACGTCTGTCAGGCCTGCGGGTACGCAGTGACGATCAGCCAGCCGGGCAACGCTGCGATCGACGGCGAGGCACGGCGGATCGTTGATGCAATTTCGACGCGGTGCATTAGGGTGACGACGTGCTCACCGCCGCCGCTGCTGACGTCGATGTCGACGCCGCGCTCGTCCACCTGGCTGCGCACGGCTGGGCGCGGATCGGCGTGGTCGCCGCCCCCGACGCCTTGTCCGCCCTGCGGACGAGCGCCGACGCGCTGATGGACGTACCCCGGGCCGGGCTGTTCTACCAGCACGACTCGGCGACCGGCGCCTACGAGGACCTCAGGTTCCGCGATGGCCACATCGGGGCGTCGCGCGCGTACCGCAAGATCGAGGGCCTCGAGCGCGATCCGGCGATGCTGGCGTGGATCGAGAACCCGCTGTTCGCGCGGATCGCGGCCGCGGCGATCGCCGGACCGGTGGCGGTCTGTCGCGCGGTGCTGTGGAACAAGATCGCGCAGGGCGGCACCGAGCTGCCGTGGCACCAGGACGGCGGCAAGTTCTGGGGACTGACCGCGCAGCCGACGCTGCAGGTCTGGACCGCGCTCGACGACGCGCCGGTCGCCAGTGGTTGCGTCGAGGTGGTGCCCGGGACCCACGCCGGCGGCCTGGCCACCCGCGAGGGCGGCACGATCCCGGCGGCGCTGTCGGAGCCGCGGCTGGCCGACGCGATCATGCTGCCGGCGGTCGCTGGCGAGGTGCTGCTGCTGCACAACCTGGTGTGGCACCGGTCGCGGCGCAACACGACCGATCACGCGCGGCGCGCGCTGTCGGTGTGCCTGATGAGCAACGACGTGCGCTGCACCCGGACCCGGCGCGCGCCCCGCCAGTTCAGGCGGGTGTTCGCGGCGCCCAGCGGGCCAGGTAGCCCTTGACCCGCAGCTTCCGCGCGGTGTTGTCCGACGACATGTAGCGCACCTGTCCGTAGATCGGACGCTCGGGGCCCCACGGGCGATCGAAGCGGCCCAGGGTCCAGGCGATCCCGCTCGACGAGTTGGGATCGCGGCCGTCGACGGCGTACTTGTTGTTGAGCTCGATCAGCGCCGCCAGCGCGGCCCGCGGCGTCGCCGACCACTCGAGGATCTTCTTGCCCCACAGCATGCGCAGGTAGTTGTGGATACGGCCGTCGACCACGAGCTGGGTCTGGGCGGCGTTCCACAGCGGATCGTGGGTCGCGGCCCGCTCCAGGGTGGCCAGGTCGTAGACCACCGGCCGCGGGTCGCCGGCGTGGGCGTCGAGCGTCGTCTGCGCCCAGGTCGGCAGCGACGTGTACGCGTCGAAGTCGGGGCGGTGGAAGCAGAAGACGTGGCCCAGCTCGCGCCACACGATCACCTGGTCGACGAAGGCCTCGGCCCCGGCGGGCAGGCCCCACCAGCCCTCGCGGCTGCCGGTGGCGCGGGCGCCGGCGATCCGCGCCGGGTCCCAGCCGGTCTCGGCCCAGATCCGGTCGACGATGTCGTGCGCGCCGACGTGACCGAAGTGGAGGTACGGCGACAGGCCGCTGGCGCCGTCCTGATCGGGCTGGTTGCGGGCCTGACCGTAGCCGTCAAGCCCGTGCGCGACGAAGCGATCGAGCACCGCCGCCGCTTCGATCGCACCGCCGCGATACGTCACCGGCGCGACCGCGTGATCGATCGGCAGCGCCGCGAGCGCACCGGCCTCGCCGGCGAGCAGCGCCGCCGACGCCGACGGCCACTTGCGCAGGACCGCGGCCGGCAGCTCGCCGCCGCGCACGACCGGATCGGCGGTGGTCAGCGGCGATCGCGATGGCCGCGCGATCAGGTGCAGGTGGATCTCGCGCTGGACGTGGCGGCGAAAGCCGGCCGCGGTCGGGAACGCGCGGTCCGACGCGCGCAGCGGCAGGACGCCGACGCCGTCGATCTGCTCGAGGCGCACGTCGAGGTGAGCGCCGGCGGCGGCGACCATGCGCGGCAGGAAAAACCCGGGCTGCTCGTCGGTGACGACCAGCGCGGCCTTGGCCGCGGCGGCGGCGAGCAGGCCGCGACCGGCGCCGGGCGCGGGCTCGACGTACGGGTGATACCCGATGCCGGCGGCCGCGAACGCCCGGGCGTTGGCCGCCATGCCGTCGAGCACGAAGCGGTGCAGGCGATCGCTGGCCCACCGGTAGCCGGCGCGCAGGGGCTCGAGCACGACCAGCGGCACGCGCAGCGCGGTCGCCTGCGCCAGCGCGTGATCGAGGCCGACGCTCCAGGTCGTGCGCCGGGCCGCGATCATCCAGTAGAGGACGTAGGCGCCGCGCGGGCGGACCCCGGCGGCGTTGACCGGGTTCACGCGCAATGACGGGGCCAGCGCGGGCGGGGCCGCGCCGCGCGCGCTGCGGCTGGCGCGGCTCATGCGCGGTGGAGCCCGTCAGCGGCCCGGACCAGCGCGGCCGCGGGGTCGCGGTCGACGGTGGCGCCGTGACCGGGGATGACCCGGGCCAGCCCGGCGGTGCTCGCGAGCCGACGCAGGTGCGCGGCGTAGGTCGCCTTGTCCTTGACGATAAACACGCGCGCGGTCCGGGTGACCTTGGGGCCGCCGGTGGAGCCGATGAGCTTCACGAGCGCGCCCTTCACGCCCGGCAGCTGGTCGGGCAGGTTCATCAGCGCGTCGTTGAAGATCAACGTGATCTGGCCGCCCGGGTCGCGATGAGCGAACACCGCCTCGGCCGGTACGCCGTCGAGCGGCTGCCACGACAGGGCGCCGCCGGTCGGCATGAGGTCGTAGCCGCCGTCGACCGGGACCGCCTTGGCGACCCGGCCCGCCGCGGCCGGCATCGCGACCACCCGCGCCGCCGGGTAACGCGTCTTCCACGCCGGCGCGTCGAGCCGGTGCACCCCGTTGGGCACGATGATCCAGCCGATCGGCCCCAGCGCGTCGATCGCCTGCATGGTCGACGCGTCGCACGCGATCACGCTGTGCGCGGCCAGGCTGCCGTCGGGCAGGCGCGCGATCGTCATGCGCCGGCCGATCGGCAACAGGTCGAGGGTCGCCTCGACGGTCCACAGCCCCTCGGCGAGGTGCGTGAGCGGGCCGTGCGCGGCGGGAGTCCAGGGTCGGGTCGAGGCCATGCCGGTGCGATGTTCGCCGGCCGCGGATCGTGGCGCCAGCGGTGGCACCGCCGACTTCGTGCGAGACTCGGCTCATGATCGGGTCGCACCGCCGCGTCGCCCGCGCCGGGCTCGCGCTTGCGACGCTGGTGGCCGGGCCGGCCCGCGCCGACGAGCCCCGTACGCCGCCCGCCCCCCGCGCGCGGTTCGGCCTCGGTGAGGCGACCCGGCCGCCGCCGCCCAACCGCCATCTGTTCGAGCTCGGCGCCGCGCCGGCGCGACCGGCGACCTGCGAGGAAGCCCGGTCGTTACCCTGCCCGTCCGGGCCCGAAGCGGCCGAGGCCGCGCCGGCGGCGGTGACCACCCGGCGGTCGGCCGCGCGCCTGGCCCGGCTACCGCTTGGCGACGCCGACCTCGACGACGCCGCCGGGCTGGTGGTCGGCGCCGGCCGCGACGATCTTGGGCCCTTCTTCGCCGGCGCGACCGGCGCCGAGCACCGCTGGCTGCTCGACGGCGCCCCGATCGAGTCGGCGCGCTCGGGCGCGCTCGCGACCCGGGTGCCGCTGGCGTTCCTCGACGCGGTCACCGTGACCACCGGCGGCTTCTCGGCGCGCGATGCGGCGACCACCGGCGCGGTGATCGATGCGACCTTGCGCGAAGGCGGCGAGCGCACCCGCGCGGTCGGCGCGGTCTGGCTGGGCGCCGGGCTGACCCCGCGACCGCTGCCCCGCGCGCGTGGCGAGTACCGGCCGTTCGAGGGCCGCCTCGAGGATCTGCGCACGCTGTCGGCGGTCGCGGTCGGCGATGGCACGCTCGCGCAGGTCGGCGGCGCCCGCCTGTGGTGGGCGGCCGGCGTGGCCCCGCGGCTCGACGATCAGTCCCTGATCCGCGACGCATTTCGCCGGGTCGATCGCGACGGCGACGGCGGGCCCGACACCGACCGCACCGGCCGGCTGGTCCACGAGCGCATCGGCACGCTCGACCGCGACGGCCTGGGCTATTCGGTCCCGGTGCTGGCCCGGCTCGGCCTGCGCGGCGCGCACCAGCAGCTCGCGCTGACCGCGCTGGTGACCGCCGGCCGCGAGCTACGCTGGACCCCGATGGCCGAGGACAGCGCGGCCGGGGTCGAGCGCGAGCTCCGCGGCGCCGATGTCAGCGCGACCTGGCGCGGCCGCTGGGGCGCGACCGCGGCCCGCGCGCAGGCGTCGTGGCACCGCGACGGACGCGAGGAAGCGGCGCACGCCGGCGGCGACCCGCCGTCGATCGGCTACGCCTACGTGCCGGCGCCGAGCCCCGGGCTGACCGCCGGCGACGCCGCGGTGCGCGCGGCCTGCGAAGCCGGCGGCGCCTTCGCGAGCTGCCCGATCGAGACCGGCTACTACGCGACCGGGGGCGTCGGGCGCACGATCGATACCGTGCAGGATCGGCCCCGGGTCACCGCCGAGCTCACCCACACGCTCGCCGAGCACACGCTCAGCCTCGGCGTCAGCGGTGAGGACGCCCGCCTGCGCCTGCGCAACCGGTTCTCGGGCGGGTTCCTGCGCCAGCAACTCGGCGAGGGCGCGTTCCTCGACTACCGGCTGGTCGCGATCGACATCGCCGGGACCGACACCTGTGGCGTCGGCATCGCCTGCCGCTGGCTCGACGTGCACGAGCGCACGATCCGGACCCGGCACGCGGCGCTGTGGCTCGCCGACACCTGGCGACCGGGGCCGGCGATCGCGGTCGAGTACGGCGTGCGCGGCGAGACCAGCCGGATCGGCGAGTCGGTCCGGGTCCACGACGTGCTGCCGCGGCTGGGCGCGGCCTGGGACTTTCTCGGCAAGGGCCGCGCGCGTGGCTACGCCGGCTGGGGCCGCTACGCGGCGCTGCTCCCGGCCGGCGCGGGCGAGCGGATCTTCGGGGGCCCGTCGGTCTACCAGGAGATCACGTTCGGCGATCAGCGCGCGACCGGCCTGGCGGTCCCCGACGACCTGCCGGTGTACGGCCAGCCGCGCGGCGTGCGGATCGACGAGGCGCTGGCCGGCGTCGAGGTCGGGCTCGCCGACGTCGCGCGGGTCGGCGGCTGGGCCCGCCACCGCCACCTCGGCCGCACGCTCGAGGACGACCAGGGCCAGCTCACCACCGGCGGCCACCTGACCGGCGTGCGCGCGACCCGCGACCTCACCGAGCTCGCGATCACCGCCGAGAACGCCCCGACCGCGCAGGTCCACGTCCGCGCCGGGTACGCGTGGTCGCGGCTGCGCGGCAACTGGCCGGGCCCGTGGGATCCGTTCGAGGGCCTCACGCTCTACACGTCGAGCTTGTTCGCGGCCGCGCCCACCAACGCGACCGGGCCGCTGCCCGGCGATCAGCCGCACCGGTTCTTCGCCGAGCTCGCCGGCGGCGGGCACGCGTGGGGCTTCGCGCTCGAGGCGTCGGTGCGCGCGACCGCGGCGTCGGGCCGCGCGATCAGCACGCGCGGGCGCGGCGAGACCCTGGCCTTCCTGCTACCGCGCGGCAGCGGGGGCCGGCTGCCGACCGTCGCCCAGACCAACCTGCACCTCGGGGCCCGCCGCGGCCGGGTCGCCGTGATGCTCGACGTCTTCAACCTGTTCGATCGACGCGGCGTGACCGCGGTCGACGAGCTGTACACGCCCGACGCCCAGCAGCCGATCGCGGGCGGTGACGCCAGCGACCTGGTGTTCCTGAAGGACGCCGGGTCCGACGGGCAAGCGCCGCGGACTAGCGGCCGCTACGGCCAGGCGACCCGTTACCAGGTCCCCCTCGCCGTCCACCTGGGCGTGCGCCTCGACCTCTAGGCGGCGGCGGCCGGTGCACGACCGCGGGCCCACCGCCGGGCGAGCGACCGCGCTTGCGCTCGAACGGATGGCCCTCGACCACCGGGATCTCCTTGCGGATCAGGCGCTCGATCTGGCGGAGGAGATCGTCCTCTTCCTCGTCGCAGAACGACAGCGCGAACCCCGACGCGCCGGCGCGCGCGGTGCGGCCGATGCGGTGCACGTACTGCTCGGGGACCTCGGGCAGGTCGAAGTTCACGACGTGCGTGATCTCGTCGATGTCGATGCCGCGGGCCGCGATGTCGGTCGCGACCAGCACCCGGATCTGCCCGACCTTGAACTGGTGCAGCGCCCGCTCGCGCGCGCCCTGCGACTTGTTGCCGTGGATCGCCATCGAGCCGATCTGCGACTTCATCAGGTGCTCGGCGACCCGGTTGGCCCCGTGCTTGGTGCGGGTGAACACCAGCACCCGGCTCATGGCGGCGTCGCGCAGGATCTCGACCAGGAGCGAGCGCTTGTCGGCCTTGGCGACGAACGCGATCTCCTGCTCGATGCGGTCGGCGGTCGCCGACACCGCGGCCACCGCGACCGTCACCGGGTTGGTCAGGAGCTGGTCGGCGAGCTGCTGCGCCTCGGGCGGCATGGTCGCCGAGAAGAACAGGGTCTGGCGGACCGGCGGCAGCATCTTGATGACGCGCTTCACGTCATGGATGAAGCCCATGTCGAGCATGCGGTCGGCCTCGTCGAGGACGAACACCTCGAGCTTGCGCAGGTCGACCTCGCGCTGGCCGGCGAGATCGAGGAAGCGACCAGGGGTGGCGACCAGGATGTCGAGGCCGGTGCGAAGCTGGTGCCGCTGCGGCTCGATGCCGACGCCACCGAAGATCACCGCGACCTTGAGCCGCAGGTGGCGGCCGTAGGTCGTGAAGCTCTCGCCGATCTGCGAGGCGAGCTCGCGGGTCGGCGTCAGGATCAGCGCGCGGATCGGGCGAGGTCCGCGGACCTCGGGGGGATGCTGGCTGAGCCGCTGGAGGATCGGCAGGGCGAACCCTGCGGTCTTGCCGGTGCCAGTCTGGGCGAGGCCGAGCAGGTCCCGGCCGGCGAGCGCCGGGGGAATGCATCGTGCCTGGATCGGGGTCGGCCGCTCGTAACCTTCGTCAGCGACGGCACGCGCGAGCGGCTCGACGAGACCGAGGTCGGAGAAGCGCTCGGGGAGGGGTTCTTTCACTGGCGGCGGACCCTGCCACAGAGCCCCCGCCGCGTCTAGCTATCTCCCCGGTCGGGTCACCCGAGACGAGGCAGCCTCAGGCTGCCGCCGGGGCCGGGGGCGCGCTCACAGATCCTCGTCCTCGCCAGCGCCGAGCTGGCCGATCCGCTTGTCCTTCTTCTCGGCGTCGTCGTCGCCGAACAGCCGGACCCGGCGCTGGTTGCGGTTGTGGCCGATCGCGTAGACCACGCCGGCGATGCCCGACAGCGGCAGCACGACCATGAGCACCGGCATCAACAGGAACATGGGGATGATCGAGGTGACGATCGCCGTCAGCAGCACGTAGATCACCGAGGCCGGCACCGCCTCGCGCCACGCGCCGGCGTACAGCCAGCCGAGCGGCCCGAACAGGAACGAGGCGCCGCCCGAGATCAGCCACGACTTCTCGCCAGCCTCGCGCGGCCGGCTGAGCTCGTGCTTGGCGTCGGCGGCGCGGCGCGCCAGCGCGAGCGCGTCGTCGAGATCCGCGCCCGTGCGACCGCGCGGCCTGGCCTTGACGATCGCGGCCTGGCGCGACCGCAGCTCGTCGGCGTCAGTCTGCGACCGCGCCCGCTGGGCGCGAACCTTCGCTTCGGCGTCGGTCTTGCGGCGGCGGGCCCCATCGGCCTCGGCCTTGACCTCCGCCTCGAGCCGGCCGAGCCGGGCCAGCGCGTCGTCTTCGTCGGTCGCCACCCGCGAACTATGGCATGATCGCGCGTTCCGGCCGCAACGGAGCTCCAACCACGATGATGCAAGCTGCTGTCATGAGGTTGCTGATGGTCTCCCTCGTGTCGCTCGCGACCGCGGCGTGCGGCGGTGATCCGCTGCCGGCCGCGGGCCCGGCGCGCAGCCGCACCGCCACGGCGGGCGCGGCCAGCAAGCCGGCCGCGCCGGGCAAGGGCGAGGCCGCGCGCCGCGCCCGCGCGGAGCACCGCACCGCCGAGCCCGACGACGTGCCGTCGAAGGGCAAGAAGTGGGGCGGCTGGAAGTACCAGGGCCCCGCCGACGACTGCTTCTACCTCGTCAAGCGCAAGTGCTTCACCGCGCTCGACGACGCCTGCGACGCGGCCCGCTGCGGCAAGAAGACCTGCGTGCCCGAGGGCGCCGGTCCCGCCAGCGTCCGCTGCGAGTGACCGCTGCGAGTGACCGTCAGGCGGCGGCGCGGTAGCCGCGCGCGGTGACGACCTTGGGGATCCGGACCCGCGGGCCGACCTTCACCGAGATCCGACGCACGTTGCGGTAGTACTCGCCGTCGATCACCGGCTCGAGCAGCTCGTCCGACGTGGCCTCGATGACCATCTCGCGGCAGGGCCGGTCGACGATGGCGCGCCCGCGCATCTCACCGCCGCGCGCCATGCGCGGCAGGTTCATGGCGACGCCCCACGGGCTCGGGGTGCCGACGATCGCGTTCATCAGGCCCGCGTGATCGGCCTTGCCGAAGAACTTGAGCACGTTGCCCAGGTTGATCGACATCGACGCGACGTGGATGCCGGTGAACTCGTCGCCGGGCAGGATCATCCCGTCGACGGTCACGCGGGCCTTGGTCGGACGGAAGATGTCGTCGGCGTAGCCGGCGAGCTGACGCACGCCCGGCACGTGGCGCAGCGCGGTCATCGCGACCGGCATCGAGAGGATCGTTCGACCAACGACCTTCATGATTGTGCGCGGGTTGGGATCGGCATCCTCGTAGTACTTGGCGAAGAAGCGCTGGCCGACGCCGCCCGCCGCGACCGCGAAGCCATAGGTGCGGAACGGACGATCGCCGTCCGGGGTCGCCTCGATGCCGTCGATCACCATCGAGTCGACCTCGGTCTCCTCGACCCGCAGGCCACCCTCGATCTTCGCGCGCAGGCTGGCGAGCAGGCCCTCGGCGTCGCCCTTGATGCCGACGTTGTTGGCGATGAAGTCGATGGTCCCGCCGTTGGTCGGCATGGTCAGCGGCATTGTCACCTGCTCGCCGGCGAACTCCTCCTCCTGGAGAACCTCCATGCCCATGCGCAGCATCCAGTGCAGCGCGCCGTCACCGCCATCGGCGACCCAGTAGCGCGCGCGCTTGCGCAGGAAGTCGCGCAGCACCGGCTTGATCGACTCGAGCGTCTGGGTCTCGTGGACCTCCCCGAGGTCGCCGACGATCGACTGCAGACGGCGCGCGCGATCTGGCTTGCCCTTGTTCTTGCGACTGTTGGGGTTGGTGATGACGCCGATTTGCATGTGGGTTACTCCGCTGGCCGACACGCGCCGGGCAGTCCCGCTATTTGCAAGAACCAGGCGCATCGACGCGGTGCGTAAACCGTCGGAAAGACGCGCATAGGCTAACGTCGTTCAGCCTCCAGGCGCGAAATCGGTTACGCGATCGCGTCGAGAGTGTGTAGCGGCTGTGGCGGGCACGGCGCCCGGCGCCTCACCGCGGCGGAGGGATCAACGCCCAGTGAACGTGGGTGTGCGCTTCTCGAGCAGCGCCGCGATGCCCTCGCTGGCATCGTTCGACTGCAGTGACTCGGCCTGTGCGAACGACTCCGCGTAGGCGGCGTCGCGCACGTTCCAGCCCAGGCCGCGATAGAGCGAGCGCTTGGTCTCGCGCACCGCCGCCGGCGCCGAGGTCGCGATGGCCGCGGCGAGCTCGAGCGCGCGCGGCAGGACCTCGTCCGCGGGCACGGCCGATGACAGGAGGCCGATCCGCTCGGCCTCGTCACCCTCGACCAGCCGGCCGGTGAACAACATCTCGGCCGCGCGCGAGACGCCGACCAGGCGCGGCAGGACATAGGAGATGCCCATGCCGGAGGTCAGGCCGAGCCGCGTGAAGTTGGCGCCGTAGCGTGCGGCGCGCGCCCCGATGCGGATGTCGCAGCACAGCGCCAGGCCGAAGCCACCGCCGACGGTGTGACCGTTGAGCGCGCCGATCACCGGCACCGCCAGGTCGGTCACCGACAGGAACGGCTGGTACATCGCGAAGCTGCGCTCGTGCGCGGTGCGGGCCGGACCGTCGTCGCGCTGCACCCCCGACTTGAAGTCGGCGCCGGCCGAGAAGCACGGCCCGGTCCCGGTGATCACGAGGCAGCGCAGCTCGGCGGTGCGGGCCTGGTCGACGGCGCGCGCGAACGCGTCGAGCAACTCGGGCGTCATGCTGTTGCGGTTGTCGGGCCTCGACAGGGTGATGATCCCGATCGCACCCTGCATCTCGAACACGACGGCGTCGCTCATTGCCACCATCTACCACCGCGCCAGGCCGGCCGTCGATCATCGAGCGGGGCGCGCGCCGGTGACGGTGGCTCGGACCGGCTGCTGAGGCATGCACCCCGCAGGCCGAGAGAGGGATTGTTTGGCTCGCGTCCGGTCGCGCCCGGGCGGCCGGCCATAGAGTCCGACCCATGTTCCTCCGAGCCCCCGTGTGGGCGGCCGCGGCCCTGGTCGCGATCGCAGCATGTCAATCAGGTCCGCCGCAGCGCGCCGAGCCCGCCGCGAGCGCGCATCCCAAGCCGAGCGCGCCGGTCGCGGTGAAGGTCGACGCCCAGCCGCTCGGAGGCAACGCCTACCAGGTCACGATGACCGCGACGCCCGCGGTGGCGGTGCCGTCGCTCGAGCTCGAGCTCGACGGGCGCCGCCAGGTGGTGGGCCCGACCGCCGCGGGTCAGCCGCGCGCGATGACCGCGCGGGTCCAGCTCGGCGTCGGCCGTGGCCGCGAGGTCGCGGCCAGCGCCTCGGTCATGGTGGGCGGACATCGCCGCCGCGCCGCCGCGGTCGTGCAGGTGGGGACGGTGCCGGTGGTGGCGCGCGAGCGGATCAACATCGTCCGACTTCCGGACGGCTCCGAGGCGGCCGAGGTGCGCCAGTGAAGCGCGCGCTGTGCGCGCTCGCCTTGCTCGCGGGCGCCTGCGGCGGCGATGACGACGACGCCGGTCAGACCGGACCCGACGCCGGCGAGCTCAGCCCCGATGCGGCGACCTGCGGGATCGCGCCGGGCGGCGCGTGCGCTGATCAGACCCTGCAGACCTGCGTCGGCGGCGAGCTCCAGACCCAGGACTGTCGCGCCACGATGGCGACCTGCCGCTTCGACAGCGCCGCCGGTGCCGCGGCCTGTATCGACGAGTGCGCCGCCGCCAGCGTCGACGCGGCCGGCACCTGCGTCGACCGCTCGGTGCGCCGCTGCGAGGTGGTCGACGGGCGCAACACCGTGGTGAGCGACACCTGCGGCGCGGGCGAGACGTGCGCGCCCGCGGGCCAGCCCGCGGCCTGCATCGGCGATCCGTGTCGCGACCTCGGCCCCCAGGGCAAGTGCGACGGCAACACGCTGCTCCGCTGCGTGGGTGGCGCGCCCTCGCCCACCGACTGCGCCGGCACCAGCCAGGTGTGCGCGTACGTGGACAACACCGCCGGCTACGCCTGCGTCGCGCCCGCGGCGACCGGCGCGATGGTGGTCACCGGGACCGTCCGCTACGAGGACCGGGCGCCGCTCAACGACGGCGCGCTCGGCGCGATCACCGCGATGGACGTCCGGGGCGCGCTGATCACCGTGGTCACCGACGCCGACAGCATGGTGGTCGCCACCGCGCTGACGTCGGATGACGGCAGCTACACGCTGCGCTACGACGCCGCGGTCGGCACGATGGTGCACGTCATGGTGACCGCGCACAGCCCGCTGCCGGCGCGGCCGGTGCGGGTGCTGCGCAACCAGACCCAGCTGCACGGGTTCGGCGGGGCCAGCTTCGCCGCCGCCGCGAGCACGACCCAGGACCTGCTGGTCACCGATGCGTCAGCCGCGTCCGAGGCGTTCAACATCCTCGACCAGAGCGTGCTGGCGATGGACACGATCCGGACCGCGATGGGCAACCCGACCCCGACGCCGCTCACCGCGCGCTGGTCGCGCGGCTCGAACCAAGGCACCTACTACTCCAACCGGACGATCTTCCTGCTCGGCTCCACCTCGGACGACGACGGCTACGACGACACCGTCATCCTTCACGAGATCGGCCACTTCGTGGAGGACACCGAGGGTCGCTCTGACTCGCCCGGTGGCGGCCACGACGGCTCGCCGACCGATCCGACCCTGGCGTGGAGCGAGGGCTTCGCGACCTACTTCGCGATGGCCACCCGCGGCGCGCCCTACTACATGGACTCGAACTCGGGCGGCGGCTGGGGCTACGACGCCGACACCTCGCTGACCCGGGCCCAGGCCGCGGGCGCGCTCGACCAGAACGTGAGCGAGGACATGGTGAGCCAGATCCTGTGGGACCTCGGCGACGGCGGCAGCAACGACGACGATCCGCTGAGCTCGTCGATGCACGCGACGCTGCTGCGGATCCAGCCGAGCTACCTGGCCCGGGTCATGCTGCGCTCGGTCGGCGCTGACGGGGTCGACCTGGTCGACTTTCTCGACGGCTGGTTCCTGCGCGGGGGACTGTCGACCTGCGCGGGCGTCCGGTCGGTCGTCTCGACCACGCGGACGTTTCCGTACGACTACGCCGGTCCCGGCGGCCGCTGCCCGTAGACTCGGGGCGTGCGCGGCCCCGGACTGGACGAGCTGATCGCGGCCGCGTACGCGGTCGAGGTCGCCACCGGCCCGGTGCTGGCGGGGGTGACGCGGGCCGAGGGCCTGCTGGCCGCGGCGGCGCAGCTTGCCGGGCTGATCGGGGCGCGGCGGGCGGTGGCGCGTGCGCCGGCGGAGCCGACCTGGTCGGCGCTGCCGGCACGGTCGGGGCCAGCGGTGGACGCGGCCGCGCGCGGGGCCGCGCTCGAGCGGATGCTGGCGTGGGCGGCCGCGGGTGGCGCCGATGCCGACGCGCTCGAGTTTCGCGTGGACGCCGACGGCGGCTGCACCGCGCACGCGCGCCGTCCGATCGCGGCCGGCACGCGGGTGGTCACCGTGCCGCGGCGGCTGATGATCGTCGAGGACGACCTGGCCGCGTCCTCTACCGGCGCGGTCGATCCGTTCGGGCCCATGCTCCGCAGCGCCCGCGACACCCTGGCCGCGTGGCTGCCGCTCGAGGCGGCGCGCGCGGACTCGCCATGGCGGCCGTTCCTGGACGTGCTCCCGACCGCCCTGCCCGACCTGCCGGTCTTCCACGGCGACGCCGATCTCGACGAGCTGGCCGGCACCGTGGCGCGCGGCCTCGCGGCCGCCGCCCACGAGGACATCGGCAGCACCTATGGGCTGTTGCAGGACGGCCTCCAGGAGCGGGTCTCGCTGGTCGACTTCGCCTGGGGCCGGGCGATCGTGCGCTCGCGTGGGTACAACGTCGAGATCGGCGGCGAGGCGCGGGTCGCGTTGATCCCGATCGTCGATCTGTTGAACCATCGACCGGGCGACACCACGTGGAGCTACCACCCGGACGAGGCGGCCTACGGGATCACCACGCTGCGCGCCTTCGAGACGGGCGACGAGGTGCACGCCACCTACGGGCCCTATGGCAACGCGAAGCTGCTGGTCGGGTACGGGTTCGCGCTGGACGACCACGGCGTGGACGAGGCCGCGCTGGTGTTCGCGCCGGCCGGCGATCCCTGCACCGACCTCGCGGGGCACCTGGTGTGGCGACAGCCCTTCGCCGCGCCCGCGGCGATCGCGGTCGGGACCCGCTTCGACTGGCGGTTCCGGCGGGCACTGTCGGTCGCGCGCCTGCGCGCCGCGCCGTGGGCCCGCGTGCGCGCCGCGGCCGACCGCGGGCTGCCGGGCCGCGAGCTGCCCTGGCTCGGCGCCGCGATCGAGCGCGTTGCGCTGGCGGAGCTCGCCACCGCAGCCCGGGCCGGGATCGAGCGGCTCGACGAGAATGGGCCAGACGTGGAGCCGGTCGGCGGTACCGGCGCGGTGAACCCGGCGGCGACGTCGTGGCGGCGCGCGTGTGGCCTCGTGCGCCGCGGCGAGCGCGCGCTGCTCCAGCAGATCCTGGCGTTCGCGGCCGAGGCGGCGACCCACGTGGACGCTGCCGACGCGGCGACCCGCGTCGGCGTCGCCGAGCCCGAAGCCGTGCGCCGGGTCGCCGACGCGGTCGCGGCGGCGCAGGCCGGGCCGCCGCCGCCGCTGGTGAGTGAGTACCTGTGCACGCTCGCCGACGAGCTGATGGACTGAAGCCAGACCGCAGGTAGCAGCTGCCTGCGCAGCGAGCGCGAGCTGGCACGCGCCAACCCGGTCCCATGGGACAGCGGCCGCCGCCGACCGGCAGGCCTCGCGGTTACCGCGGCTTCGGTCGTGGTCACTGCGCTCGGCGGCTGTGAGCTCCTCGACCTCGCCACCGCCGACAGGCTGGACCCGACCCAGACCACCGCGCTCGGGGATCTCATCGGGCAGACCGGCTCGCTGGCCGCGGTGATCGCGGACCCCGACGAGGCCAGCGGCGCCGAGCTCGCCGACGCGCTCGCCCTCGATCACTTCGTCCACCTGGTCCGGCCCGACGTGCCCGCGACCGGGGCCGCGTCCCGCCTGGCGCGGCTGGCAGCCGCCCCGCCCCCGGAATGTATCGTCGACGCGGGCGGCATCCTGACCGCGACCGAGTGCGAGATCCCCATCGGCGAACGCACCTGTCGGGTCAACGGCACGATGCGCTCCACCCCCGGTGGAACCAGCACCCGTTACGCTGGCGAGCTGGCGGTGACCGGCGAGGGCTGTCCCGGCCGAGCCATCATGTTTGACTTCGACCTCGCCGGCCCGACCTCGAAGCCGACCGGGCTCGACGGTCAGGTCGACTTCAGCGAGGACCGCCCGCCGGGCAACGTCTACCGCGGTCGCCTGGTCTTCCGGGGCATCGGCCTGGCCGGCTCGTGCGACCGGCCGTCGAAGGGCACGCTCGACGTGCGCGTCGATGGAGTCTACGGCGGTGAGGCGATCGCCGACGATATCACGGTGTCCTTCAACGAGAGCCCGGAGTGCGGCGTCATCCTGATCGAGGACTGACCCGATCGCCGCCGCCGGTGGCCGCGGCGGGTGGAGTAGCATCGCGCGCCAATGACGGGCGGGCCCGCCGACACCACGGTCGCACCTTCGACGCCGGCGCCGAGACGTCGCCGTCCCGGTGCCCGTTGCCACGTCGTCTACCCGCCGGCCATGATCAGGGTCATTCCGCTGGTCGGCGCCGAGACGATCCTGGGCCGCGACCCCGGCGAGAACGGGGTCGCGATCCCGCACCCCACGGCCTCGCGCCGGCACCTGGCCATCCGCTGGGAAGCCCGAGTGGAGCAGCACACCGTGGTCGATCTCGGCTCCAAGAACGGCGCCTCG
Source organism: Kofleriaceae bacterium (assembly GCA_046597055.1). Taxonomy (GTDB): domain Bacteria; phylum Myxococcota_A; class Polyangia; order Haliangiales; family Haliangiaceae; genus UBA2376. The sequence continues at coordinate 33,605 of JBKJLC010000222.1, forward strand.
GTCGATGGCACGCGGCTCGGTGACACGCCCCGGCTCCTCGACGACGGCGCGGTGGTTCGGGCCGGCGATCTGCTCCTCGTCTACGAGACGTTCGACGACGAGGTCGCCGACGACGAGGTCGGGGCCGCGATCCCCGGCATCGCGGCGACGACGCGCCAGCTGCGCGCCCTGATGCGGCGCGCCGCCGAGGATCCGGCCCACGTGCTCCTCCTGGGTGAGACCGGCACCGGCAAGGAGCACATCGCGCGCGAGCTGCACCGGCGGTCGGGACGGACGGGACCGTTCCTCGCGGTCAGCTGCGCCGAGCTCAACGCGGAGCTCATGACCAGCCAGCTCTTTGGCCATGTGCGGGGCGCCTTCACCGGCGCCCAGCAGGCGCAGCCGGGCCTGTTTCGCGCCGCGGCCGGCGGCACGCTCCTGCTCGACGAGCTCGGCGAGCTCGCCGCGGTGGTGCAGCCCAAGCTCCTGCGCGTCTTGCAGGAAGGCGAGGTGCTGCCGGTCGGCGAGGGCCGGGCGGTCCCCATCGACGTCCGGGTGATCGCCGCGACCAACGCCGATCTGCCGGCGCTGGTCGAGGCCGGCGGGTTCCGCCGCGACCTGTACGCGCGGCTCGCCTTCTGGGAGATCGTGGTGCCGGCGCTGCGGGCGCGGCGCGCCGATATCCTCGGCTGGCTCGAGCTGCTGCACGACCGCTTCGTCGAGCGCCGCGCCGGCGTGCGCACCCCGCTGCTGCTCGACGCCGACGCCGCCGAGACCCTCCTGCTGGCGCCCTGGCTCGACAACCTGCGCGGCCTGGATCGGGTGATCCACCGGCTGGCCGCCAGTCGATCGCCGGGTACCGTCGTGACCCGCGCCGAGCTGGTGGCGCTGCTGCCGACGACGGCGACCGCGAACGCGACCCCGGCGGGACCGACGTCTTCGCCGACCCCGGCGCCCCCGCCCCCGCCCCCGCCCGCGACCCGCGCCGAGCTCGAGGCCGCGCTCGCCGAGCACGGCAGCGTCCGCGCGGTCGCCAAGCACTACCGGCGCGATCGGCGGCAGGTCTACCGCTGGCTCAAGGATCTCGGCCTGCGCTGACCGCGGGTCCCGGCGGTGGGCGCCGGCCCCGCGGTCACCGCGCCGTGCGGCGGGCGAGCACGACGTAGCCCTCGGCCTCGGCCTGCCGGCGCGCGGCCTCGAAGCGCTTGCGACCCTTGCCCAGCTGCGCCTCGAGCTGACCGAGCGTCACGCGCAGCGCCAGCGCGCGCCCGCCGAACCCGTGGCGCTCGGCGTCGGCCAGCGCCGCGGTCACCACCGGCACCGCCGCGCGTCGTTCGGCTGCGCTGCCGGCCGTCGCCACCTGGCCGGCGGCATCGGCCACGACCATCCGGACATCGAACACCTCGCTGGTCTCTACCAGCGCGAGCGCCCGCGCGGCCAGCGGCGCGGCGGCCTCCGGGGCCAGCGCGCGCGCCTCGACCGCGAGGGCGACGGCGACGCCCTCGGCCAGCTCGAAGCGCGCGTAGCTGGCGCCGGCGTCGCGGGCCAGCCGGGCGGCCTCGGCTGGCTGGCCGGCCTGGAGCGCGATCTCGGCCAGCTGCAGCACGCCCAGCGGCTCGGTCATGCGCTGCCCGGACTCGCGCCGGATCCGTTGCACGCGGTCCACCAGCGCCCGGGCTTCGTCGAGCCGGCCGTGCGCGATGGCGATGTCGGCCAGCCACTGCAACGGAAACGCCGCATACGGCTGCGCGGTGACCTCGAGCTGCGCCAGCAGGCTGTTCAGCTCGGCGACCGGCTCGTCGAGGCGGCCGCGGGCGCGCTGCACCAGCGCCAGCCCCATGCGCGGGAACGCCGTGTACGGCAGGTTCCCGTGGCGCTCGAACGTCTGCCGCGATCGCTCGGAATAGGCCGCCGCAGCGTCCAGCTCGCCGGCGAACACGTACGCCAGGCCCAGGTAGTACTCCGCCCACCCGGTCCGGTGCGACGACCCGATGGCGGTGCCGATCGCCAGGGCCTCGTCGGCATGGCCGCGCGCCACGGTCAGTCGCCCGGCCGACATCTCGAGCCACGACAGCTCGGACAGCATCTCGCTGATCGCCGCCTGGTTACCGACCTCGCGGCGGATCGCCAGCGACGCCTCGTACAGGGCGCGGGCGACCCGCGGCTCGCCACCCTGCAGGCGCACCAGGCCGAGCGCCATCAGCGCTTCGCTCTCGAGGCTGCGCGCGTTCAGCTCCGACGCGATCATGCGCTGCTCTTCGAACGCCGCCGCCGCCGCGGCGATATCGCCGAGGAAATAGCGGGCCCAGCCCTCCTCGGACCGGCCGGCGGCGATGGTCAGCCGCGCACCGCGCACCCGCCCCTTGCGCACCGCCTCCGCCGCCGCCCGCAGGCGGAGCTCGGCGTCGCCGAGGCCGGCGGCGCCGGCCGCCTCGAGCAGATCGATGAGCGGGCTATCCCCGAGCGGCGGCGGCAGCGCCCGCAGCGCGGCCACCGTCTCCAGCGCGGCCGGGCCCTGGCCGGCGACGAACTGCGTGCGCGCCAGCATGAGCCCGTGGTCGAGGTTGTCGGGAAAGAACCGCCACAGCGTCTGGTAGATCTCCAGGGCCTGCTCGGTGGCCCCGAGGGTGGAGCGGTAGCGCGCCTCGATGACCAGGCGATCCTCGCGGGTCAGCCCCTCCGACCGCTCGTAGGCGCGCCGGGCCGCCTCGGCGGCACGGCCGTCATACCCGAGCTGCCACCACGCTTCGGCGAGCGCGGCGTGGGCGACCGCGAGCCGGTCATCGGCGGCGATCGCGGCGATGAACGCATCGCGGGCCGCCAGCGGGTCGAACCGACGCAGCGCCGCCGCACCCTCGGCGTAGCGCTGCATCGCCTCGGGATTGCGCGGGAACGCCGCCGGCTGGCGCTCGACGCTGGTGCCAGCCGGCTGGGCGACCCCCAGCCGCGCGCGCACGCGGGTCCCGAGGCGAGCCACCATATCGAGCAACTCGCGGCCCGTGCCGCTCTCGGCGAGCCCGGCGACGATCGCCGTCGACTCCTGGATCCGCACGTCGACGCGCAGCTGGCCACCGACGTCGACATACTGGCCGTAGATCAGCACGTCGGCGCCCAGGATCGTCCGCAGCCGGGCGCGGGTCGCCACGCCATCGGGTGCCTGCTGCTCGGCGCGGGTCAGCTCGAGCGCGGCGCGCGCCACCTGATCGCGCGGGATCACGCGCAGCGCCTCGCCGGCCCCCAGCTCGGTCGCCAGCATCTCGGTCAGGCCGGCGCCGATCCACGCCGCGTCCGGCTGACCGGACAGGTTGCGGAAGTCGAGCACCGCCACCGAGCGCCGGGCCACGACCGCCGACGACGACGACGACGGCGCCAGCGCCGGCGCGCGCCCGCGGCTGGCCACCAGCGCCAGCCCGGCCGCCATCACCAGCGCCGTGACCGCCAGGTAGACGCCGCGGCGGCGCGGCGGGCTCAGCCGCCTCGCCAGCGCGGCCGGCGGCGGCCGGCGCGCCGGATCGCGCGCCAGGCAGGCGCGGATGACGTCATCCCAGCGCCGCTCGAGCGCGGGGACCAGGCTGCGCGGCGACGGCTCGGCACCTACCTGCGAGCTCGGGGCCGGACGACGGCCGGTCACCAGCTCGAACAGGACGACGCCGAAGGCGTAGACATCGGTCGCCGGCGTGGCCTCGCCACCCGCGGCCTGTTCGGGTGCCATGTACGCCGGCGTCCCGGCGACGCCGCCGTGGGCGTCCGGACCCGGCTCGTCGAGCGTGTCGTGGGCCAGGCCGAAATCGGTGACGACCGCGCCGCGGGTCGTCAGCACCACGTTGGCGCTCTTGAAGTCGCGGTGCACCACGCCGGCGCCGTGGGCGGCGTCGAGCGCCGCCGCCATGTCGCGCACCAGGGGCAAGGCGTCGCGCGGGTGGAGCGGACCCGTGCGGACCAGCCGCTGGGCGAGCGTCTCGCCGTCGAGCAGCTCCATGGTCAAGAAGGTCGTGTCGCCGTGGCGACCCAGGTCGAACGCGCGGCACACGTGGGGATGGGTGATCTTGCGCGTGAGCAAGATCTCGCGCTTGAACCGCTCGAGGATGCCGGGGCGGTCGAGGACGGCGGCCCGCACCGTCTTCAGCGCCACCCGATCGTGCAGCTCGAGATCGTCGACCTCGTAGACCTCACCCATGCCGCCCTGCGCGAGAAAGCGCACCACCCGGTAGCGGCCGGCCAGCAGATCGCCGGCGGCGAAGACGGGCGCGGCCTCGCTCCGGCTCGGGGTGCCCACGGCACTTTGGGTCTCGTCCATATGCAGCCGGGCGCGCGCGGCACGGCGCAGCGCCCGACCATACATACCATCGGGGTCGCGGGTCGGCCGGCCCCCAGCTATGTCGGCGACGAACCTCCCGAGCTGGCGAGGGTCGACCGCAGCGCCGCAGCGGCGCCGGCGCGTGGCTGCCCAGCGGTCAGAAGCGGATCTGCCAGCGCTGATCGTAGGCGGCGGGCGTCGCGCAGGTCCGCTGCTCGACGGGACGCACCTGGTTGCGGTTCCAGCCGTCGACCGACAGGCACAGCGAGGGCGCCGAGAGCGGCGACAGCCGCTGGTAGGCCGGGCCCGGCCAAGTCGAGCCCGGCCAGCTGGAGATCGCCCAGCGCTGGTTGGTCGTGCCGTTGCAGTGAGCCTGCTGGAGGTCGCGGCCGCTGACCGTCGAGGTGTCAGGCACGTCGACGCACATGCCGCTGGTGTCGGCGACGATCTGCGGGGTGGTGGCGCCAGTCGAGCGGTCGAGCCAGAACCGCTGGGCCTGGCCGCCGTGGCACGGGACGTACTGGATCGACGCGCCCGCGAACGGGCTGCCGTCGGCGACGTCGAGGCAGCTGTTGACCTCGGGTGGCAGCGGGGCGCGGCCGCCGAGGAGGAACTGGGTGGAGATCCGCACCGGGCGCGCGCCGGGCACCCGGCGCAGCGCGGACAGCGCCGAGATGCGCGCGATGAAGTCGGCGTCCGCGGCGTAGGGCCGGACCCGGATCCCGCCGCCGGGCGCGACCACGACGTAGCCAACCGACCTGGGTGCCGCCGGCGACGGGTCGATACACGGGATGCCGGCGTCGATGGCCGTGATCCGCGAGCGGGCATCGGCCATCGTGACGGTGAGCTCGCCGTCGACCACGCCGGCAGTGACCACCGCCGAATTGATCTGCACCGGCGTGCTGCCGCCCGCCGACAGGCCGACACAGCGCAGGTTGCGGCCGAGCCGCAGCGGCGTCGCCACGTCGATCGCCGGCCCCGGCGTGAGGAACTGGCTCGCGACCTGGATGATCGCGCCGGGTCCGATCATGTTGATGTGGCGCGCGGCGAGCACGAGCGGCGGGTTGCTGTCCCACTGCTCGACGGTGACGCCGGCCGGCGCGACGCCGTCGACCCAGAGGTCGTGCACGAACACCAGATCGGGCGCGATCACCAGCGCGGCGTGGCGATCGCCGCCGGCGACCCGAACGCCGACGTACCAGGACTCGTTCGGCGATCCGTTGCCGCTGTTGAACACGGCGCCCGTGTCGGGCTCGTCGAGCGCGGGCTGGTCGAGGCAGGCCGAGGTGCCAGCGAGGAGGGCGAGGAGCGGGATCGGAAGGTGGCGATGGTTCATCGTGGACGGCGGTAGTGCAACCCGAGCGCCAGCCGCCTGACGGCGGAACTCCTCGAGTTTCCGCCGCCGGTCACAGGAGGGCCGTGGCGCGCGCCGCGACGTCCCATGGGACATGCGCCAGGACTTCGGGCGCCGGGTGCAGCGCGTGAGGCTCGGCAACGCGAGGGCTTCGAGCCGAGCGTCGTCGGGGTCGCGCCAGGACGCGCCAAGGCGCGGCGCCGGACCTGACGGCGCCCGTACTCGATGCCATGCTGCGCACATGCAGCTGGGAATGATCGGACTGGGCCGGATGGGCGCAAACATGGCGCGCCGGCTCATGCGCGCCGGCCACGAGTGCGTGGTGTACGACCGGTCGCCGGACGCGGTGAAGCAGCTGGTCGGCGACGGCGCCCAGGGCGCCGACTCGCTCGAGGCGCTGATCGCCGGCCTGGCCAAGCCGCGCGCGGTCTGGGTGATGGTCCCGGCCGGCGCGCCGACCGAGTCGACCGTCACCGCGCTCGGCGAGCAGCTCGAGGCCGGCGACACCATCATCGACGGCGGCAACTCGTACTTCAAGGACGACGTCCGCCGCGCCGCAGCGCTCGCCGCCCGCAACATCCAGTATGTCGACGCCGGCACCAGCGGCGGCGTGTACGGGCTCGAGCGCGGGTACTGCATGATGATCGGCGGCGATGCCGCGACCGTGCGCTGGCTCGATCCGATCTTCAAGACGCTGGCGCCCGGGCGCGGCACGCTCGAGCGCACGCCGGGGCGCGAGCAGCGCGGCGGCACCGCCGAGGACGGGTACCTGCACTGCGGCCCGGTCGGCAGCGGCCACTTCGTCAAGATGGTCCACAACGGCATCGAGTACGGGATCATGCAGGCGCTGGCCGAGGGCTTCGACATCATGCGCGGCGCCGCCGGTGAGTCGGTCGCCGAGGCGCACCGCTACCAGCTGCCGGTCGACGAGGTCGCCGAGGTGTGGCGCCGTGGCAGCGTGCTGTCGTCGTGGTTGGTCGACCTGACCGCGAAGGCGCTGGTCGACGATCCGGCGCTCGCGAAGTTCACCGGCAGCGTCGGCGACTCGGGCGAGGGGCGCTGGACGGTGATGGCGGCGGTGGAGGAGGGCGTTTCGGCCGACGTGATCGCGGCGTCCCTGTTCACCCGGTTCCGGTCACGCCAGGATCACTCGTTCGCCGAGAAGCTGCTGTCGGCGATGCGGTTCCAGTTTGGCGGCCACGTCGAGCGTCCGACCGGCGGATGACCGCGGCGGTCGTCAGGTTCGACCGGCCCGATCGGCTCGCCCGCGCCGCCGCCGACCAGCTCGCGGCGATCGCGACCGCGGCGGTCGCCGCGCGCGGCGGCTGCAGCATCGCGCTGGCTGGCGGCTCGACCCCGCGGCGGCTGTACCAGGTGCTGGCCGCGCGCGGGCGCGCGGCGCTGCCGTGGGACGCGGTCGATCTTTGGTGGGGCGACGAGCGCACCGTGGCGCCCGATCACGCCGACTCGAACTACGGGACGGCGCGGGCGGCGCTGATCGAGCCGCTCGGCCTGGCGCCCGATCGGGTGCACCGCATCGCCGGCGAGCACGCCGACCCCGAGGTGGCGGCGGCCGCGTACGAGCGGGCCCTGGTCGCCGCGCTCGGGGCACCGCCGGTGTTCGACCTGGTGCTGCTCGGCATGGGCGCCGACGGTCACACCGCGTCGCTGTTCCCGGGCAGCGCGGCGCTCGCCGAGACCGCGCGCCTGGTCGTCGCCAGCCGGGTGACCTCGCCGCTGGTCGGCGGCGCGACGACCCGGATCACGCTGACCGCGGCGGCGCTGTCAGCGGCGCGGCACACGCGCTTCCTGATCACCGGCGCCGACAAGGCCGCGGTGGTGGCCGCCGTGTTGACTGGCCCACCCGGTCGGTTTCCGGCCCAGCGGATCGCCGGTCCCGATCTGGTCTGGCTGATCGACGAGGCGGCCGCTGCCGGCCTGCCGTGACCACCGTGCCCAGGCGCGCCACCAAAGGAGCAACCTTCATGACGGCACCCGAACCTCCGCGCCCCCTGGCCCCGATCCCGTCGGTGATCGGCGAGATCCTGGGCGAGGCGCCCGGCAAGCGGCGGCGTCCCGATCCGATGGCGATCGTGATCTTCGGCGCGACCGGTGACCTCACCAGCCGCAAGCTGGTGCCGGCGCTCTACAACCTGATGGTCGACCGCTTGCTGAGCGAGCCGACCGTGATCATCGGCCTCGGCCGCAACGACCTCGGCGCGGCGGCCTTCGCGGCCCAGCTGCGGCCGGCGGTCATCGAGCACTCGCGTCAGCCGGTCGAGCCCGCCGCGTGGGACAAGTTCGCCGGCATGCTCGACTTCATCGGCGGCGAGTTCGCCGACGACGCGATCTACCTCGCGCTCAAGACCCGGCTCGAGGCCGCCGCCGCCCAGGGCACCCAGGGCAACCGGATCTTCTACCTGGCCGTGCCGCCGGCCGTGTTCACGCTCGTGATCGAGAAGCTGCACCAGCACCAGCTGGTCGAGCGCGCCCCGAAGGGCGCCGGTGGCCCGGCGTGCCGGGTGATCGTCGAGAAGCCGTTCGGTCGCGATCTCGCCTCCGCGCGCGCGCTCAACGAGCTGATCGGCCGCTACCTCGACGAGCGCCAGATCTACCGGATCGATCACTACCTCGGGAAGGAGACGGTCCAGAACATCCTGGTGCTGCGCTTCGGGAACTCCATCTTCGAGCCAATCTGGAACCGCAACCACGTCGACTTCGTCGAGATCACCGCGGCCGAGACGATCGGCATCGAGGGCCGCGGCGGGTTCTACGAGTCGACCGGCGTGCTGCGCGACGTCATCCAGAACCACCTGCTCCAGGTCATGTCGCTGGTGACGATGGAGGTGCCGGCATCGTTCTCCGCCGACGACATCCGCGACGAGAAGGCGCAGGTCCTGCGCTCGGTGCGGCCGCTGACCCTCAACGAGGTCGCCAACGACTGCGTGCGCGGCCAGTATCGCGGCTACCGCGAGGAGCACGGCGTCGCGCCCGACTCGCAGATACCGACCTACGCGGCGATGCGGTTCATGATCGACAGCTGGCGCTGGCAGGGCGTGCCGTTCTACCTGCGTGCCGGCAAGGGCCTCGCCGAGCGGGTCACCGAGGTCCTGATCCACTTCAAGTCGGTGCCGCTGATGCTGTTCAAGGAAGAGGCCGCCGGCAGCGTGCTGCAGCCGGCGGTGCTGACCTTGCGGATCCAGCCCCAGGAGGGCGTCTCGCTGCGGTTCATGGCCAAGGTGCCGGGCGAGAACATCCAGGTCGGCAGCGTGGTGATGACCATGAACTACGCCGACGCGTTCCACCGCCCGATCGCCGAGGCCTACGAGCGCCTGCTGCTCGACTGCATGCGCGGTGACGCGACCCTGTTCAACCGGCGCGACACCGTCGATCGCGCCTGGCAGCTGATCGAGCCGGTGCTCCAGGTCTGGGAGGCCACCCCGGGCGTCCTCAGCTACGAGCCGGGTAGCTCGGGCCCGCCGGCCGCCGACGAGATGATGGGCCGCGACGGCCGCAGCTGGCGCGAGCTGGTCAAGACGCCCTGACCGGGGACGACCGATCCGGCTCGGTCTGCGAGCCCGACCCCGGAACTCGAGGTCGACGCCCGGGAGCGAGCGCCCCAGCCTCAACCCGCGAGGGTCGCGTATCCGCAAGCACATGATCCAGCATGCCGGTAGCGGGGCCCTGAGAAGATCTGCTGTGTCGAAATGCTGTCATCTGGAGGAACGAGCGGGCGGTGATTGCCATTCGGCCGCGCCGGGACCATCGTGCCGTCAACCTTGGGGAGGTCCTTATGATCCGAGCTCTGTTGGCATTCCCGTGCTGTGTCTTCACCCTGCTTGCCACGACCGGCTGCATGACAGATGAGCTGGGCAGTACCCAGCAGGAGTCCCATTCGTGGGGCGGCTATCACTGGGCACGAACCAGTAATCCGTTCCGCCTCCAGATCGGAGACAACGTCTCGAGTCAGTGGGACGCCTACCTGAACACGACCGTCAGCGACTGGAGCAAATCGACGGTGCTCGACACGGTCAAGGTCGTCGGCGCCGCCTCCGGCCGACGCTGTCGGGGCACCACCGGCCGGGTCGAGGTGTGCAACGCCGCCTACGGCAGCAACGGTTGGCTGGGCGTCGCGTCGATCTCGGCCAGCGGCGGCCACATCACGCAGGGGACGGTGAAGCTGAACGACACCTACTTCAGCACGGCGAAGTACGACACCCCGGCGTGGCGCAACCTGGTCAGTTGCCAGGAGGTCGGCCACACGCTGGGGCTCGATCACCAGGACGAGAACTTCGAGAACACGCCGCTCGGCACGTGCATGGACTACTCGAACGATCCGGTACCCAACCAGCACCCCAACACCCACGACTACGACCAGCTCCAGACGATCTACCAGCACCTCGACTCGACGACCACGGTCGGTGCGGCGACCACGAACACCAACGGCGCGGGCGACGCGCCGGCCGACTGGGGCCGTCTGGTGTCGTCCACGCGGAATGGCCAGCACGAGACCTACGTCCATCAGCACGGCGATCAGACCGTCGTCACGTTCGTGACCTGGGCCGAAGAGTGACCTGCCGTCGACGCTCGCCACCGACCTGACACCGACCTCCGAGCCCGCCGCCACGTCCCGATGAACAGGGGCGATCGCGACCGGCGTCGCGGCCACCCGGGCTCGGGCGGATCCAGCCGGCCTCAACGGATCACGAATGAGAGCCGCGTCCGCGTCACGCCGTCGAGCCCGGGCTCGAGCTGCTCATCCGCGCCGGCGACGGTCGCGCGCCAGAAGTCGAGCGCGCTGGCGTTTTCGGGACGGACGGTGAACGTCCACGGGCCCGGGCGGGTCGAAAACATCGCCCGCGCGGCCGCGTCGCCGACGCCCGCCCGGCGGGCACCGGCCACGACGAAGAACTCCTCGACGTGCCAGCGCCCGCCGTCGTCGCGTCTCACCAGCGCGAAGCCGAGCGGCCTGCGCTGGTCTCCGAGGAACAGGAACGCCGCGCGCGACGCTCGATCCCGGTAGTCGGGCAGCTCGTCATAGACGAACAGGGCGTCCTCGCCGATCGACGCGGGAAGGAGCGCGCTCCACTCGTGCATGTAGAGCTGGAGCAGGCGCCCGAGCCGGGCGTCGTCGGCGTCGACCTGGACCAGCTCGACCATCGCGAACCCAGGATGCCACACGGGGCCGGGCTGACACCGGACGGCGCGCGCCCCGTCCGACGTCTGCCAGGTAGTCGCGCCGTCAGCTCCCGCGCAGGGGTGACGGCGCGCTCGGCCACAGCGCCGCGCCGGTCAGCCCAGCTCGTCGAGGAACTGCTGCGCTTCGGAGAACTGCGGGTCCTCGCGCAGGGCCTTCTTGGCCCACAGCTCGGCCTTCGCGCGGTTGCCGCGGGCGTGCTCGATCTTGGCCTCCCACAGCAGCGCCATCGGGCGGGTCACCGGCTGCGGGTTGTCCATCAGGGTGATCGCCCGCAGCGGCTTGAGCGCGAGCTCGTAGTCGCCGATCTCGGTGGCGAGCTGGGCGAGCTCGGCGGCGACCTCGCCGTTCTTGCGGTCGACGTCGAACGCCTTCTTGAGCCAGTTGAGCTGGCCGTCCTTGTCGCCGAGCATGCCGGCGACCCGGCCCATGCGCTGCTGCATGGTCGCCAGCTCGGGCGAGCGCTTCTTCTGGGCGGTGATCGCGGCCTCGAGCACGCGGGCCGCCTCCTCGGTCTGGTTCGACCCGATCAGCACGTCGACGTGGAGCATGGCCACGCCGTGATCCTCGGGCGCCAGCTCGCTGGCCCGGCCGGCCGGGATCGCCGCCGCGCCCGCGTCGCCGACATAGAGCAGGAGCTCGGCCGCGCGCTTGTAGGCCGCGAACCGCGCGTCCTTGTCGGTGCCGTGATCGGCGTCGGCGATCAGCACCGCCGCCAGCTCGCGGTGGGCGCCGGCCGCCTCGTACTGCTCGCGCAGCTTCACGCGGAGCGCCTCGGCCTCGGGCTGGGCCAGGTGCACCATCTCGAGCACCGAGATCGCGTCGTTGGCCTTGCCGGCGCGCGACGCGGCGTCGGCCACGTCGAGCGCGGCCTGCACCTGCGGCTCCCCGGTCACGATGTACGCCAGCCGGGTGCACGCGGCGATCACGCCGTCCCAGTGGCCGATCGACGCGTCCATGTCGCGCAGCAGGTAGAGCGGGTCGGGATCCGACGGGGCCCGCTCGATCCACGCGACGAGCAGATCGCGCGAGCGCTCGCTGTCGCCGTGCTCGGTGAGGAGCTGGGCGAGCCGGAGCGTCGAGCTCCGCTCGCTGGCCAGATCGCCGACTGACTGCGCACGCCCGCGCATGCGCTCGAGCCCGTCGGACAGCGCGGCGACGCTGCGCCCGCGATCGAGCTGGTACGCCTCGTCGAGATCGGACACCGCGGCGTCGGGCTCCTGGGTCTGCTCGCGCAGGCTGGCCCGCAGGAGCAACAGATCGACGCGGGCCCCGTTCCGGATCGGCGCGTCGTCGCCGTCGAGCGCCTCGCCGATCGCGGTCACCGCGCCGCGGGGGTCACCGCCAGCGACCAGCGACGCCGCCAGCTCGGTGGTCAGCTCGGGCGCACCGGGCCGACGGGTGCGCGCGCGGCGCAGCGCGGCGGCGGCGGCGAGCGGCTGGCCGAGGACCCCGGCGTACACGCCGGCCGCCTCGCGCAGGCGCGCGACCGCGGCGTCGGCGTCGGCGACCCGCTCGGTGTCGGCGATCATCAACTCGGCGAGCTGCGGCCACTGCTGGCTGTCGCGGTAGTACTGCTCGAGCCGGTCGTGGATCGCGGCGTCGTCGGGCGCCGACCGGTGCGCGACCTCCAGCGTGCGCTGCAGGCCGGCCCAGTCCTCGGCCGCCTGGTAGGCGGTGGCGAGCTGCCAGGCCAGGGCCGGCGCCGCCTCGGGCGTCTCGACCGCGAGCAATCGCTCCATCAGCGCGGCCGACTCGCGGGGCGCGTCGTCGGGCGTGAGCCCGGCGATCACCCGGCGCAGCATGTCGCGATCGTCGGGCGCGACCTCGAGCGCGGTCCGGTAGACCTTGGCCGAGTCGCCGCCGGTCGCCTCGAGCAGCGTGCCGAGCCGGAGCGCGACGTCGATCGTGCTGGCTCGGTTGCCGCGCTTCACCGCGTCGTCGAACCGCGACCACAAGAACTCGGCGAGCCCGTCGTCGTCGCCGAGGCCGCGCAGGGTGGTCTCGAGCAGCGCGGCGGCCTCGAGGTCGTCGGCGTCGTCGAGCAGCGCGTCGCGCAGCACGTCGACCGCGTCGTGGGGCCGGCGCAGCGTGTCGATGAGGTAGCCGGCGTGGGCGCGGCGGACCTCGCCGCGCTCGCTCGGCTCGGTCAGGTTGGGCAGGGTCGACGAGATCACGCTCGCCAGCCGGTCGCCGTCGCCCATCTGACGATAGAGCTCGATCAGTGGCTGCCAGACCCCGCGATCCGCCGGGTTGCGCTCGCGCAGCAGCTCGAACATCTCGGCCGCGAGCGCCCGCGACGCCGGATCGCTGGCCGCGGCGGCCTTCTGCGCCAGCCGGCCGATCAGCGGATCGATCTGCGCCGGCTCGGCGACCCCGATGATCTCGTACACGAGCTCGCGCGCGGCCGGCAGATCGCCGGTCGCGAGCCGGCGCTCGGCCAGCGCCTGTACCGCCCACACCGCCCCGCCGACGCCGTCGGCGGCGTCGCGCGCGGCCTGGACCGCACGGCCCAGCAGCACCTCGGCGCGGGCGTCCTGCCCGACGTCGATCGCCAGGTCGACCGCCTCGCGCACCTGGTTCGGGGTCGCGGTCGGCAGCTGCGCCCGCTTGTCGAGGAAGTCGAGCAGGAGGTCGTTGTCACCCCCGTGGCGCGCGACCCGCTCGTACATCGCCATCACGCGCGGATCGGCGGTGAGGCCGCCGGCGTCGCTCGAGGTCGCGACCCGCAGCACGCGGCCGGCCTGGGCCCAGCGCGGCTCGGCGGCGAACGCACGCACGATCAGATCGACGCCCTGAGCGCGCCGGGCCGGGGTCGCCATGAAGATCTCGGACAGCCGGTAGAGCGCATCGAGCTGCGCCGGCGACGGCTCGCCGGCCTCGGCGCCGGCCAGGCGCAGCATGTTGTCGAGCGCGCGGGCCTGCTCGTCGTCGTCACCGAGCGCACCGGCGACCCGGGCTTGCGCGAAGTAGGCCTCGGCCAGGCGCTCGCCCAGCATCTCGACCCGGCGGTAGAGCCCGGCCGCGCCGCGGCCATCACCGGCATCCTCCTCGAGCGCCTCGCCGGCCTTGAGCAGGAGCGCCGCGACCAGGGGCGGATCGTCCTTGCGGCGCAGTCGGTCGACGACGGTCTCGACCGCTTCGACGTACTTGCGGGTCGCGCCGGTCTTCTTGGCCAGCGCCCGGGCGCGATCGTGCAGATCGAGCCGCACCGGCGCGTGGTTGATCGCCTGCTGGATCGCGTCGAGCGCGTCGGCCGAGCGGCCGAGCGGCCCATCGAGCACCTCGGACATGTCGGCGTAGAGGCGGGCCTGGCTGGCGGCCTCGCTGGTCTGCGCCAGCCGCAGCTCGAGCACGCGCAGCAGCGTGGCGGCCTCGTTGTGCGCGAGCAGGCTGCGCCGCAGGCGGCGGACCTCGACGTCGGACTGCACCGCGGCGTCGATCGCGCTCTCGAGCAGCTCCTTGGCCTGGGTGGTGTCGCCATGGCCCGCGGCCAGCCGCGACAGCTCGAACAGGACCTCGCTCTGGCCGACCGCGGCCTCGTCCTCACCGGGCGGCTGGCGACGAACCACCAGCAGGAGCGACCGGTAGGTGCGCTCGGCCTTGTCGATCTGGCCGGCGTGGCGGGACAGCTCGGCCAGCTCGCGCTGGATGCGCGCGTTGTTGACGTCCATCTTGGACGCCGCCTCCATCTCGGTCAGCGCCTCGTCGAGCTTGTCCTCCGCCTTCGCCACCTTGGCCAGCTCGACGTGGAGCGTGGCGCGCTCGGGCGAGCGGCGACGACCGAAGGCCTCGATCAGCTCCGTGAGCAGGGTCCGGGCCTCGGACAGCCGGCCGGCCGCGCGCAGGCCGGCGGCGAGCTGCGCGCGCAGCTCCTTGTCGGTCGGGTCGGTCGCCAGCGCCTTCTCGAGCGCGGGGATCGCCTTGGCCGGCGCGTCGAGCCGGACCATGTAGATCGTCGCCGCCTCGCGCGCGAGGTCGCGGGCGGTGGTGTCGTCGCCCAGGAGCCCGAGCGAGCGGGTCAGGTGGCGGGCCAGCGGCTCCCACGCCTCGGTCTGGCGATACAGGTCGGCGAGCAACAGCCGCAGCTCGAGCGCGGGCTCGCGGTCGTCGAGGCTGCCCTCGATCGCGGCGATCGCCCGATCGTTCTGCTCGGCGGCGATGTGCGCGCGTGCCAGCTGGCTCACCACCGACACCCGGTCGGCGCCGGTCACGGTCGATAGCAGCGACTCGAACCACGGCACGGCCTGGGCCGGCTGACCACGATCGAGCTGCAGCCGCGCCAGCGCGCGGAACGAGTCCTGGGTCGGGGCCAGCGTGACCACCCGGCGGTGGCCGGCGATCGCGCGGTCGATCTCGCGGGTGTCGCCCTCGGCGATCCCGGCGAAGCGCGCCCACAGCCGGGCCGCCTTGGGCACGTCGCCGGCGGTCTCGAGCCGGGCGGCCTGCTCCTCGAGCAGGTCGGCGAGCGCCTTGTGCTGGCCCTTGTCGGCCAGGAACCGGGCGACCGCGTCGATCGACGCGTCGTGGCCGGGCTGATCGGACAGGTTGGCGAGCAGCGCCTGCAGGCGGCCGCCCTTCTCTTCGACCACCCCGACCAGGCGCGCGATGTCGAGCCGGAGCTCGAGGCGACGCGCCGGCACCGTCTCGAGCTCGAGCTGGACCTGGCGCAGGCCGAGCAGCTCGGCGAACCGGCCCTCCGCCTCGAGCAGCCCACCGAGGCGATCGATGATGTCGAGGTCCCCCGGGCTCTCGGCCAGCACGCCGCGGTACATGTCGATGGCGGCGGCGTTGTCCTTCAGATCGGTCGCGGCCATGGTCGCGGCGCGCAGGCGCAGCTCGCGGCGGGTCGCGGTGTCGAACGGCAGCCGCGCCGACTCGACCAGGAGGTCGACCGCGACCCGGGGCCGACCGGCGCCACGGTGCAGATCGACCAGGCCGTCGATCGCCCAGCGCACGACCGCGTCAGGCTCGCGGGTCGACGTGATCGCGGTCGCGCCGCGCCAGGCGGCGGTGGCGCGGCCGAGCACCTGGCCCATGATCGTCAGCGACGCGTCGCGATCGCCGTGGCGGCTGGCGACGTCGGCGGCCTCGACCAGCACGTCGAGGTCGCGCGGATCGGCGTCGCTCAGGCGGCGCAGCACGTCGAGCAGCCGCGCCGACGCGCCGGCCGGACGCAGCAGCTCGGCCAGCGCGCGCAGGGTGTCGGCGCGATCACCGCCGACCTCGAGCGAGCGGGTGAACGCGGCGATCGCCGCGGCGGCGTCGGTGCGCGCGTCGCGGTGCCAGGTCGCGATCTTCGACCAGACCAGCGCGGCCACCGCCGGCGGCAGCACGCCGGGGCCGGTGCCGGCGGAGGCGGGCCCCGCGGCCACCTCGAGCGCGGCGGCGAGCTCGTCGGCCTTGTCGCCGGCGAGCGCGGCCTGCTCGAGCTGGCGATAGTGCCCGTCGTGGAGCCGCTCCTTGACGGCCGCGTAGCCGAGCACCGCGGCGGCGGCGTCGGGCCACGCACCCCGGCGCGGCGCCAAGCGCACCACCCCGGCGACCGCCGCCTGGTTGCCGGGCTCGACCCGCTGCACCGTCAGGTACTCCTCGAGCGCGCCGGCCTCGTCGGCGAGCCGCTCCTCGAGCACGCGGGCGCGCACCAGCCGCAACCGGGCCGCCTCGAGCGGATCGTCCCCGAGCGCGC
The DNA here is from genome assembly GCA_046597055.1 of Kofleriaceae bacterium. Taxonomy (GTDB): domain Bacteria; phylum Myxococcota_A; class Polyangia; order Haliangiales; family Haliangiaceae; genus UBA2376. The sequence continues at coordinate 50,121 of JBKJLC010000222.1, forward strand.
GGATCGCCGCGCCGACCGCCTGGTCGGCGACGCCGTAGCTGGCCGGGGTGCCGATCTTCTCGGCGAGCTGGTAGAGCTGCGCCTCCATGATCCCGTCGCGCGGCGTGAGGGGGAACGCCATCGCCAGGCTGTGCAGCGCGCCCTCGGGGTCGCGGGTCTGCGTGCTCTGGATGTGGGCGGCCTCGCGCAGCAAGGCGAGCCGGGTCCGATCGTCGGCGGCGTCGGCGAGCCGCGCCGGGACCAGCTTCAGGAAGCCGGCCCAGTCACCGTTCTCGCGGTAGCTCGCGGCCAGCGCGTCGGCCGCGGCCGGCCGGTGCGCGGGGACCTCGAGCAGCTGGAGCAGCCCGGCGCGGGCCTCCGGGTTCACCGGATCGATCGCGAGCGCGGACCGGTACGCGCCGAGCGAGCGCGCCGGCTCGTTGAGGTGGCTGCCGAGCGCCTCGCCCAGCTTGTTGAGCCGGCGGGTCGTGCGCTCGACGTCGCGCCCGCTGGTGCGCTCGAGCAGATCGGTCAGCTCGCGCCAGCGCCCGACGCTGGCGAGCAGCTCGGTCAGCGCCCCGACCGTCTCGGCGTCGTCGCCGAAGTCGGTCTGGACCCGCTGCCAGGCGCCGATCGCGAGCTCGGCGTCCTGCAGGTGCTCGCGGTGGACCACCGCGATCCGCGTCAGGTCGGCGCGCTTCTGCGCGGTCGACACGTTCTTGCTGGCGCGCAGCGCGAGCGCCGGGATGAGCTCGGCCCAGCGCTGGGCGGTCTCGAGCAGCAGGATCACCGCCTCGATCGCGCCGAGATCGTTGGGATCGTTGTCGATGCGCTGCCGCCACAGCGCGAGCGCCTTGTCGGTCTCGCCCAGGCTCTCGGCCAGGCGCGCCGCCTCGCCGATGACCGCGCGGCGCGCGCTCGGCTGCGGCTCGAGGCCGGCGAGCCGCTCGAGGATCTCGAACCGCTCGCGCGGGCGATCGACCCGCGAGTAGAGCTCCGACAGCCGGCGGCCGACGTGGAGCTGCTCTTGCTCGCCGGCGCCCGGCAGCCCGAGCGCGCGCTGGTACAGCTCGATCGCCCCGGCCGGGTCGTCGAGCAGATCGAGGCGGGTCCGCGCCGCCTCGGCCAGCAGCTCGACCTTGCGAGCGATCGACGTCGCGGTTTCGGCGGCGGCCGCGACGCCGGCCGCGTAGCGGGCGTAGCCGTTGGAGCGCTGGGCGAGCTGGCGCAGCTTCTCCTGGGTGACCGACGAGTCGGGGGTCAGCGCCATCAGCGCCGCGTAGTGATCCATCGCGGCGGCGTCGTCGTCGAGCTCGGCGAGCCGGGCGCCGGCCTCCTCGCGCAGCGCCTGGCTGCCAGCCGGATCGCGCTCGATCACGCGCTCGAGCACCCGGATCACCTCGCGCGGGCGCGCGGTCGCGTCGTAGTGGGCGCGCAGGATGTCGAGGGCGGCCTCGCGGTCCTTGGCCTCCGTGTGCGGCGCCTCGATGATGCGCTCGAGGAGCGCGCAGGCCTCCTTGTCGTCGTCGGCCGAGGCGAGCAGCGGCCGCACCGCGGCCAGCGCCTTGGCCGAGTCGCGCAGGTTATCGAGGTAGCAGGCCGCGATCCGGGCCCGGCTCCGCTCGCGATCGGCGCGGCTCTGGCGATCGAGCCGGCCCTCCCACAGCGCGATCAGATCGGCCCACCGCTCGTAGCGCTCGAGCAACCGCTCGAGCGACTGGCCGAGCTGGACGTCGTCGGGGGTGAGCGGCAGCAGCCGCTGCAGGTACGAGATCGCCTTCTCGGGCTGGTTGGCGACGTCCTTGGCGAGCTGCGAGGCCTCGCGCAGCAGGCTGATGCGGCGCGCGTTGTCCTTGACCGCGGTGAGCGCGCGGTCGTACAGGCGCAGCAGATCGGCCCAGCGCTGGCTGTCGGTGTAGAGGATCGACAGGCGCGCGAGCGCCGACTCCGACTGCGGCGCGAGGTCGAGCACCTTGCCGAGGATCCCTTCGAGGACCTTCGGTTCGTCGCCGAACCACTCGTCGCAGAACGCGGACGCCCGCTCGCCGACCATCTCGACCACCTGCGAGTCGAGGCCCTTCTGGAGCACGTCGCGGTAGAGCGCGATGACCTCGTCGGGCTTCTCGCGGTCGCGCGCCAGCTCCTCGACCTCGTCCCAGGCGGGGACCGAGTGGGGGGCGCTCTTGACAGTGGCTGCGGCGGTCTCGAAGTCGCTCTTGGCCATGATCCCTCTGCGGCGCGGGCGAAGGTCCAGAGCGGGAGCCGCGTCTCGCGCGCCTCCCTCCGAGGCACGTCCACGCAGTCCCGCAGCTGCCGAATCCGGCTCGGAGCGTAACACCGCGCGCGACGTCGTCACGACGCGGCGGCCGCGAAAACGCGAGTGACTGCCGCCGGCTTCGCCGGGTGAGAGCCGCACGCACCGTGGTAAGCAAACGCCGTGGTGCCGGTCGAACCGCTCGCTGACGTCCTGTACGAAGACGCCGAGCTGATCGCGGTGGCCAAGCCCGCGGGAGTCGCGGTCGTGCCCGAGCGCGACGAGGCGGCGACCGCGTGTCTGCGCCACCAGCTGGAGGCCGCGCGTGGTGAGCCACTGTGGGTGGTCCACCGCATCGACAAGGACACGTCGGGGCTCGTCCTGTTCGCGCGGTCGGCCGCCGCGCACCGGTGGATGAACGACGCGTTCGCCGAGCGGCGAGTCGCCAAGCGCTACGTGGCATTCGCAGCCGGCGACCTGCCGGGCGAGCGAAGCGTGGACCTCGTGCTGGTGCCGGCGCGGCGGGGCAAGGCCCGGCCGGCGGCGGCGGGCGAGGCCGGGGGCAAATCCGCGGTCACGCATCTGCGGGGCGTGCGGCGGTGGCGGCGGGGCGATGATGTGGTGACGCTGTGCGAGGCGCGGCCCGTCACCGGACGGCATCATCAGATCCGCGTGCACCTGCGCAGCCTGGAGGCGCCGATCCTGTTCGATCCGCTGTACGGGAAGCGGACGCTGCGCGGGGCTTACGAAGGCGCGCCGGCCGGGCGGCTGGCGTTGCACGCGGAGGCGATCGAGCTGCGGCGGCCTGACGGGCGGGTGCTGTCGGTGGTCGCGCCGTGGGCGGCGGATCTGATCGCGCTGCGTGGGTGGCTGGATGGGACGTGGACGGAGGTGGGGACGGAGAGGGACGGGGAGATCGGGACGGAGATGGCGAACGAGAAAGAGACGAGTTCATGAAGGCATGGGTGCTCGATGTGATCGCGTGCGCGGCGTGCGGTGGCCGGCTGGCCGGCGCGGGGCTGCTGCTGGCGTGTCGCGGCTGCGGCGCGCGGTATCCGCTGCTGGCCGACGTACCGGTGGTGGTGCCATCGCCCGCCGACTACCTGGCGGGTTATCGCGACGCGACCCTGGCGACCCTGGCCAGCCACGGCCAGGCCACCCGCGCCGCGGTCGAGGTGGTCGACGCCTTTGCCGAGGCGGTCGGGCGCACCGAGCCGCTGGCGTTCGGCGACGACTGGGTCGGTCGCGAGGGCGGCGCGATGCCGGCGCCGGCCGGTGACGACGGGGCGGCGCGCGCGTTCGCCGGGTTCCTCGCCCAGGCCCGCGGCATCGACGACGCGATCGTCCGGCTGTGCGGCGACCGCGCCGGCACCGTGGTCGAGATCGGCTGCGGCGCCGGCACCCTCGCCCGCCAGCTGGCCACGCGCGCCGAACGCCTGCTGGTCACCGACCTGTCCCTGCGCGCGGTCCTGCGTACGACCGAGACCGCGGGCATGACGGGCGCCCGTCGACCTCGCGGCGGGGCGAACCGGGGTGGGCCGCGAGGACGCGCCGCGCCGGCGGCCCGGCCGAGCGCCGACCTTGCCGGGGCTGTCGTCGACGCCGACGCGCTGGCGCTGCGGCCGCGCTCGGTCGATCTGATCGTCGCGGCCGAGCTGATCGATCTGCTCGCCGCGCCCGACGACTTCCTCGAGTCGGCCGCGGTCGCGCTGCGCGCCGGGGGCCGGCTGGTCCTGGCGACGCCGGATCCCTCGCTCGGCACCGGCGACGACGACGCGCTCGGCACGCGGCTGCGCCACGGCGGATGGACGATCACCACCGAGGACCGCGGCGTCGCGTGGGTGCGGCCGCACGGACCGCGCCACTATCAGGTCTACTTCGCGGACGTCATCGTCGCGACCCGGGGGCCGCGTCGCCGCACACCGCGCCGCTGACCGCGCCGGGCGTCAGTGCTCGCGATCGGGGCCGTGATCGTGATCCGGCCCGTGGTCGTGATCGTGGTCGTGGTTGCAGCCGGGACCGTGCTCGTGCTCGGCCTCGTGCGCGGCCATCTCCTTCTTGACCACCTCCATGTCCAGGCCCTTGGCCTTCTCGACCAGCTGATCGAGCGCGGCCGCCGGCAGGGCACCCGACTCGCGGTAGAGGAGGACCCCATCGCGGAACAGCATCAGGGTCGGGATCGACTGGATCCCGGCGGCGGCAGCGAGCTCTTCCTGAGCCTCGGTGTCGATCTTGCCGAAGGTGATGTCACCGTGCTTGTCCGAGGCGGTCTCGAAGACCGGCGCGAACATCTTGCACGGGCCACACCAGTCGGCCCAGAAGTCGAGCAGGACGATGCCGTCCTTCTCCACGGTGGCCTGAAAGTTCTCGAGGTTGATCTCGACAGTCGCCATGACGGACCTTTCGCTGCGTCGGCGGACGACGAAGAATTCGGCGGCCGGTTCGCCACCATACTGCGCACGTGCTGGGTTGTCCGCCCGATTTCGGCCCGGTTTCAGCCCAGCCAGCGGCGCGCCAGGGACCGCACCCGGTAGCGCGCCCGCACGTCGGCGATCGGCTCGGACCACCGGTCCTCCCACCGCACGGCGAGCAACGGCGCGGCGTCGCGCCCGACCTCGTACGCCTCGCGCAAGGAGTGCCGCAGCGCCCCCCAGCGCTGCTCGAGCACGATGTGCTTGACCGACCCGAACAGCACCACCATCGCGGACACCGGGAGGCGCAACTGCCCCCACGAGAAGGCGTGGATGATGACCTCCTCGTGGCCGGTGATCCCGAGGCCGAGCAGCACGTGCCAGACGTCATGGGTCTGACGAAACCGGCGCATGAGGTACGCCATCTCCTCGTCCTCGACGTGGCGGGTGCGGGCCGCCTGGTAGTCGGCGGTGATGCCGTTGTCGTCGAGATGCCGGGCGTAGGCACCGCCGAGCGTGGTCGCCGGCGAGCGGCGCAGCGCGTCGAAGTCGACCACCTCGCTCGACAGCTCGGGACGCTCGGCGAGGATGCGCCGCCCCTCGGGATCGCCCCGCATCCACGCGACCAGCTTCCGGTAGGCCGGCCGCCCGGTGATCTCCTCGACCCGATGGATCTCGTGGGTCTTCGTCGAGTCGGCGAGGACCCGGACGACGGCGCGTCCGACCAGGTAGCCATCACGCACCGTGTCGGCGACTGCCATGAGGATGAGCGTGGCTCGCCCGGCCGGCAGGGTCAACCGCGAGTCACTCGCAGGGCAGCGCGCAGCGAACGTCGAGGCTGGTATCGAAGGGCAGCAACCGGTCGCCCAGCTCGGCCCGGACCGCGACCAGGGGGCCAGGACAGGCGAGGTCGTCCACACCAGCGCGCAGGCACGGCGTGCCGTCCGCATGACCGGCGGCGCCGCACCAGGGCAGCGCGGCGATCGACACCCGCTCGCCCGAGGGCAGCTCCCGCACCAGCTCCGCCGTACACTCGGCCTGCACACCGGGCACCAGCGGCACGCGATCGAGCTCGTCGTCGAAGCAGACCGCATCGCCGACGAGCGGACGGGCGTTGCCGAACAACAGGAACGCCTGGACCCAGTCGGTTTCGGCGCACACGTCGACCGGGGTGCTCGTGTCGAGCGCCGCGAGCCCGGCCAGGCGCGGTGCCGGCCCCACACCGGCCCCACTCGCGCAGACCGTGGCGAGCTTCGGCCCGGGCGCGACCAGGACCTCGGCGCGCCCCGACACCACCGCGAAATGCACCAGGCGCGCATCGCCGTAGGCGGTCCGTTGGATCAGGTGCGCGATCGTGGCCTGGACGTCGACGAGGCCGCCATCGCTGCGCGCGACACAGTTGGTGCGGGGCCCGGGCGCGGCCGGGTCGGCCGGGTCGCAGCGGACGCCACGGGCAAAGCACTGGAAGTCGACCGCGGCCTCGACATCGGCGGCGCCGGCCACACCGGCCAGCACGCCGGGTTCGACCAGCGAGCAGTCGTCGCTGTCGGTGATGATCGCCACCAGAAGCCGTGCGTGCTCCCGGCGGAAGCCATCGTTGGCGGGCTGGCTGCCGTCGAGCGCGAGCGTCGCAGCAGCCAGTGGCTGACTGACGGGACAGGTCGACCGCGGCACGTCGAGCAGGCACGCGAACGCGTCGGTGAGCTCGCCCGGGTAGTTGCGCACGTGGCTGTCGTCGTTCAGCCGTCGGTCGGTCAGGAACGCGCCGGTGAGGCCGCAGCGGGCTCCGCCCTGCATCGCCCCCGGCGCGCGCGGGGCCTCGCAGCCGGGCACGGCGGCGGCACCGAGATCGCTGGCGACCACGCCCACGTGCATGTCGATGCCACCTTCGCGAGCGAGCAAGGCGACCTCGCGCAGGTTGGCCGCCAGCGTGGGCGTCTGGTCGGCCATCGACGGGGAGACGTCGACCACGAACAGAACGTCGAGCGCCGCCGGTGGATGGATCGGCCAGACGAGCCGCTCCTCGATGGCGCAGACCTGCGGCAGCTCGTCCGCGGTGTCGGCGTCGAGACAGGCGCCGAGCAGCAGGACTGCCAGCCAGGCAAGGAGCGCAGTGAAGCAGCGCGACATGACAGCCCCGTACTGCAACCGACGTACCTGTCGGCGCCGAGAGGTTGCAGCCAGTTGCCGAGCTCCGCGCTGCCAACATGCGTGCGACCGCCAACCGCGTTGGCGGGCGGCTCGTCTACGATGCCGGCTCGTGCCGCTCTCCACCGACGAGCTGATCGTCCTCGCGCTCGTGCTCGGCGCCGGCAGCTTCGTCGAGGCGGTCGCGGGCTTCGGCGGCACCGTCCTCGCGCTCTCGCTCGGCGCGCGCTGGTTCACGATCGAGCAGCTGCTCGGCTGGTTCCTCCCGATCAACCTGATCTTGTCGACCACGCTCGCGGTGCGCGGGCGCCGGTCGATCGAGGGCCACCTGCTCGCGACCCGCATCCTGCCCATAATCCTGATCGGGCTGGCCGGTGGCACCGCGCTGGCGTGGGTGGTCGACGCCCAGCGGGCGCGCGCCCTGTTCGCCGGCCTGGTCATCGTGGTCGCGCTCGCCGAGCTCGGTGGTCACCTCCGCGCCGGCGAGCGTCGGCCCCCACCACCCACGATCCAGCGCGGGCTGCTGCTCGGGGCCGGCGTGATCCACGGCCTGTTCGCCACCGGCGGACCCCTCGCGGTGGCCGTGATCGCGCGGCTGATCACGACCAAGGCGGCGCTGCGCGCCACGCTTGCCGTGATGTGGCTGACGCTCAACGTGATCGTGCTGGCCCGCCTGGCCAGCCGCGGCCACCTCACCGCCACCACGCTCACGGTGTCGGCGCTGCTGCTCCCTGCGATGCTGACCGGCCTCGGCGTCGGCGAGCTCGTACATCACCGGGTCAGCGAGCACGGCTTTCGCCGCGCGGTCGCCGTGCTCCTGCTCGTCACCGGCGTGCTGCTGCTGCTCGCGTCGCTGCGGTGACCGGGCCGCCACCCCGACGGCGCCGCCAGCGATCTGCCGGGTCTTGCGCGAAACTGCGCGACCGCGACGAGCCCGAGGACGCTACCAACAAGGCATGCAACCACGGTTCATGCTGGCCGGCCTGTGCCTCGCGACCGTCCTTGCGCCCGGCTCGGCTGGCGCCGACGCGCGTCGGCACGCCGCCCACGGCATCCTCGGCGTCGCGACCCCGGTCGGTACGCTCGGCGGCGAGCTCGAATGGATGGTGGCCGACGAGCTGAGCCTGTCCGGAGGCATCGGTGTGTCCGGGTCCGGGCCGCAGATCGCCGTGATGCCGCGGTACCAGCTCCCGGTCGGGACGCGCGCCTGGCTCGGGCTTGGCCTCGGGCTGTCCGGCGGGCCGTACACGTGGAAGGAATTTTGCCTGGGCGGGTCCGGCTGCACCGAGCGGACGGCGACCTTCGCCCTCTGGGGCAACGCCGAGCTGTCGGGCGCCTGGCAGTGGCGCAACGGCATGAGCCTGCGGATCTTCTTGGGCGTCGGGCAGGTCCTCAACCCGGGCGCGCTGACCTGCGACTTTTACGATCGCTCCAACTACTGCAAGGCCGAGGACGAGGCGTCCGGCGAGCGGTTGCCCTCGTTCGGGCTCGCGTACGGCGGCGCGTTCGGCCCGCGCTGAGGAGACGAGCGCCCGGCTGTGACGCCACGCGCGCCGGCGGTCATTCCGACGGGGCCGCGGCCAGCGTCTGCTCCGCCGCGGCCAGCTCGTCGGCAGACATCCGCCGGTAGTACTGGCCAGCCAGCGCCTCGTCATCGATCTCCGGCGCTGCAGGGGCAGCAGTCTCGGCGATCGCACGCGGGGACCCACGGGCGGCCGCGCGCCCACCGTCCCGAAGGGGAGATATAGGTGACAACGTAAACTTTACGTCGTACATCTTCACTCGTGGGTCGTGCCGCGCTGACCGCCGAGGACCATGCCGCCTTCCGTCGGGCGATGCGGGACGTCGCGACCCGCCGGTTCGCCGACCACGGCGAGCGCGGCGTGACGATGCGAGGGCTCGCCGAGGACCTGGGCTGCAGCCCGATGACGCCGTACCGGTACTTTCGCGACAAGGACGAGATCCTCGGGGTGGTGCGCGTGGCCGCCTTCGAGGCATTCGCCATCGCGCAGGAGCTCGCGTTCGCCACCGAGCGGCACCCGGTGCGCCGGCTGCACGTGCTGGCCCGCGCCTACGCGACGCACGCGCTCGCCCACGCGGATGAGTACCGCGTGATGTTCCAGCTCGTGCAACCGGAACGCGACAGCTCCGACCTCGGCCGCGTCGTGCGCCGCGGCTGGCTGCCGTTGCGTACGACCGTGGACGAGGCCATCACCGCCGGCGCGATCGCGGGCGACCCCGACGAGCTGGCCCACGTGTGCTGGGCCGCCCTGCACGGGCTGGTCACGCTGCACCTCGCCGGCAAGCTGCGGCTCGGTCGCGAGCTCGAGCACCTGATCGTTCCGATGATCGACCGCCTGTGCGGCGTCCGATCATCAGCGCGCAAGCCGACCCCACCCCGAAAGAGATCGCGATGAGCAACCTTTCCCGTTTCCTGGCGTACGCCGCAGCCTTCGAACAGACCTACCTCGACGACGACTGGAGCCGGCTCGCGCCGTTCTTCACCGAAGACGCCGTGTACGAGGTGACCGGCCTGGGCAAGCCGTACCTGCTGAGGGGTCGGGACGAGATCTTCCGCGGCATGCGGCGCTCGCTCGACGGCTTCGACCGCCGGCTGGACGGCCGCGAGATCGTGCCGTCGGCGCCGCCGTCGGAAGTGGATGGACGGGTGAACCTGACCGGCGTGGTCCGCTACCGCCGGGCCGGCGCGCCCGACGGCGAGCTCGCAGCCACGATCGTCGCGGTGTTCGACGGAGATCGTATCTGCCACATGCACGACACGTTCACCCTCGATCACCCTGCGATAATCTGGCTCGCCACCCACGCCGCCGACCTCGACGGCTCGTACGCCTGAGCGCCGTGCCAGGCACCAGTGCACCGCAGACGCTGCCGCGCACTCGCGCGATCCATTGAGGCTGCCGATCATCGAACCTGCCCGATCGTGGTGCTCCTCGGACCGCACGAGCGCGGTCCCTGCCGGACGGCCCGAGGTCGGCCAGGCGGCATTCGCTGGCAACCAGTCGCTACCGCCGAGAACACCGGCACTCGCCGCCCCGCCGCGCAGTACCGTGGCGTCCCCATGCGCTCCGCCGCCGTCGCCCTCGCCCTCGTCGCACTCGCCGCTTGTGGCGACAGCTCGTCGTCGCGAACCGTCGACGCGGCGACCGGCGGACCCGCCATCGCGGCCTGCGCCGACGTCGACGCGACCACGCTGACCAGCGCCACGATCGACGACCTGGTCGCGCGGTACCAGGGGCGCGCCTGTACGAGCCCGCTGGCTGGGGGCGACCGGGGCCTCCAGCAGGAGTGTCAGTACGGAGCCCAGCTCTCGGTCTGCGGCCAGAGCGCGGGGCTCGCCCAGCTCGGCTGCCGGTGCGAGGAAGGGGGCCTGTTCTGCTCCAACGGCGAGGCCATCAAGGCCGGGCAAGAGCGCCTGTGCGGCGATGCCGGCGTAGAGTGACACCGCGCCGACGCCCCGGGGCGCGCTGGGCATCTGCATCAGGAGCCCGCATGAGCCGAGGATCGCACCCCGGCAGCCCATCACTGAACGGCCCGTCCGCGCGCCGGCGCACCGTGCCGGGTGCGCCGGCGCAGGCTCACGTCAGGGACCGTAGAGGGTGCCCTGCGGGGCGCCGGTTTGCATGAGGCGCAGCAGCTCGCGGCCCAGCGCGACCTCGACGTCGAGCGCGGGCTCGGCCAGCGCCGCGGCGTCGGCCTCGAAGCGATCGGCCGCGGCCTGCATGATCGCCAGTGCCGCGTCCCGGTCATTGCCGTACTGGTCGGCGGCGTCGTGCATGCCCGACACCAGCAGCGCCAGCGCGGTCGTGCGCGCGGTCGACGCCTGCGCGAACCACTGGCCGCGGTCGTCGAGGTTGCCGTCACGCGCGACGTGGAGCGCGCTGGTCCGCGTCACGCCGGCCGGGTTCCGCCACGACAGGTCGAGGTCGGCGGCGAGCCCGTCGAGCGCGGCCAGCTCGGTCTCGCGCAGCGACACCAGCAGGGCGCCGCGTCGCTTCGACAGGAACACGGTCGCGACCTCGAGGCTGGGATCCTCGGCGAAGCCGGCCGGGAAGCCGTAGCCATCGGCGATCGCCAGTCCGGGCGCCGGACGCACCGCGACCGCGAGGTCGTAGGCGATCGGCGCGGTGAACCACGGGAACTCGTCCGCGATCAGCGCGCTGACGTGCTCGGGCCTCTGGAGGCTGAACGCGTTGGCGCCGCGCACCTGCGCCATGCTCTGCAGCACCTCGGGGCCGACGCCGAGCCCGAGCGCGAGCACGGTCAGGTGCACGCCGTCGTCAGCACCGGCCGCCGCCATCTGCTCGAACTCGCTGGGCGCGGTCGCGCCGACGTTGGGCTGCACGTCGGTGAACAGCACCAGCCGCACGTTCTGCTGCCCGGCGGCGCGCGCCTGCCGGCCGAGCTCGTAGGCGCGGCGCAGGCCGCCCTCCATGTCGGTCGACCCGGCCTCGCGCAGCTGATCGATCGCCGCGCTGATGCGGGCCTGGTCCGAGCCGCGGGTCAGGCCCAGCGGGGTCGCGATCTCGCTGCCGTACGTGACGATGGCGACCTGATCGCCGGCGTCGACCTGATCGGCGAGCGCGTGCAGGGTCGCGCGCGACAGCCAGCCCGGGGTCGGGTACGCCTCGCTGCCGTTGCTCCAGCCCATCGATCCCGACACGTCGACCGTGAAGATGAAGGTGGTCGGCGGCCGCACGAACCGGTCGGGATCGACGTTCGACGACATCCCGACCTGCAGCCAGCCGCGCGCGGCACCGGCCCGGTCGGGCGCGACCCCGGCCGCGGCCCGCAGGCACAGCGTGTCGTTGCAGGGCGCGCCGGTGAGCCCGAGGTCGTGCTCGGCGAACATGCCCTCGACCAGCAGCGCGCCGGGAGGCGGGACCCGGCCGCTCGCGATCAGCTCGCGCGCCAGGCTCATGTCTTTCACGCCGCCCGGGGTCGCGCCGAAGTCGCCGCCGGTGGGGCTGCCACTGTAGGCATCCACCGAACCGCACGCGGCCACCAGGGTCAGGAATAGATACCGGAGCGAGCGGAGCGGCTTCATGAGCCGTGGCCCATCGCATCCGGCGTACCAGGTGACCGCCACGGGTTCCGCATCGTTGGCGCCGGCGCGCTGCGATCGCCCGGCAGGTTCCGGACATCCATGTCACGGGCCTATACTCGCGCGCGATGGAACCTGACGCGCCCGCTCCTCGCCGTGGTTCGGCCACCGCTCGCCGGCGCCGCAAGGTCGCGTGGACCAAGCGGCTGCGCCGGGTCGGGATGGCCTGGCAGAACGCGCTCGAGATCATGCGCGCCGGCCGGCTCACCGCCCCCTACGGCGCGCCGTTCGAGGTCGTCCACGCGACCCCCATCTACCGGCTGCGTCATTACCGCAACAGCGACACCACGCCCGCCACCACGCCGCCGCTGCTGCTGGTGCCGCCGCTCATGGTCGCCAGCGAGGTCTACGACATCGCGCCCGATGTGAGCGCGATCGCGTACCTGACCCGCAGCGGCGTCGACGTGTGGGTCGTCGACTTCGGCGCCCCCGAGCGCGAGGAGGGCGGCCTCGAGCGCACGCTCGACGATCACGTGCGCGGGGTGTCCGAGGCGATCGACCAGGTCCGCCAGCGCACTGGCCAGGACGTCCACCTCGCCGGCTACTCGCAGGGCGGCATGTTTGCCTACCAGGCGGCGGCCTACCGGCGCAGCGCTGGCATCGCGTCGATCATCACGATGGGCAGCCCGGTCGACATCCACCGCACGGTGCCGCTCGCCGAGCAGCTGGTCGAGCGCATGGTGTCGGGGCTGTCGCGCGCGATCGCGGGACCACTCGCGCACATCGACCGCCTGCCCGGCCGGGTCACCTCGACCGGCTTCAAGCTGCTGAGCGTGCGCAAGGAGGCCGGCCAGCTGGTCGAGTTCGTGCGCAAGCTGCACGACCGCTCGGCGCTCGAGAAGCGCGAGGCCCGGCGCTTGTTCCTGGGCGGTGCCGGCTTCGTGGCCTGGCCGGGCCCGGCGCTGCGCAAGTTCATCAGCGAGATCGTGGTCGCCAACCGGATGACCTCGGGCGGCATCGTGATCGACGGCCACACCACGACCCTGGCCGACATCGACTCGCCGATCCTCTACTTCTTCGGCGAGCGCGACACCATGGGCCGGCCCGCGGCGGTGCGCGGCATCCGCAAGGCGGCGCCGGCGGCCGACATGATCTACGAGGTGGCGGTCAAGGCCGGCCACTTCGGGCTGGTGGTCGGCTCGACCGCGCTGACCGTGACCTGGCCGACCGTGGTCGAGTGGATCCGCTGGCAAGCCGGCGACGGCCCCCGCCCGGCGCGGATGGTCGAGCCCGGCGCCACCACGTCGATCCCGACGATCGGCCCCGACGACGAGGACGCGGACGACGACGTCGAGGACGATGACATCGACACCGCGTTCGGCGAGATGCAGTTCGATCTCGAGCTGGTGCAGGACGTGCTGGGCAAGACCGCGCGCGCGGTGATGGAGCGGGTCGGCGACGTCACCCAGGACGTGTCCGACTACCTCGACAACCTGCGCTGGCAGGTGCCGCGCCTGCACCGGCTGCGCAGCCTGCGCGACGACACCGCGATCTCGCTCGGCAAGGAGCTCGCCGAACAGGCCCGCGAGATCCCCGATCAGACCTTCTTCATGTGGCGCGACCGCGCGTTCACGTACGCCGACGCCAACCGCCGGGTCGACGCGGTGGTCCGCGGCCTCATCCAGTCCGGCGTCCGCCCCGGCCACAAGGTCGCGGTCGTGATGCAGAGCCGGCCCAGCTACCTGTCGGTGGTCGCCGCGCTGTCGCGGCTGGGCGCGGTCGCGGTGCTGATCGCGCCGGCGACGCTGGCGTCGGCGCTCACCCGCGCGCTCGACGTCGGCGAGGCCGAGCGGGTGATCACGGATCCCGAGACCGTGGCGGCGGTGCGGACCAGCTGGGCCGGGCCGCTGTTCGTCCTCGGGGCCGCCCACGACCAGCGCGCGCTGCCGCCCGGCGTGGTCGACCTCGAGCAGATCGATCCCGACGCGGTCGTGATGCCGACCTGGTTCCGTCCGGATCCCGGACGCGCGCGCGACCTGGCGCTGGTGTTCGTGTCCGGCGGTCGCTTCGAGACCCCGCGGGCCAGCCGCATCACCAACCGGCGCTGGGCGTTCTCGGCGCTCGGCGCCGCCGCCACCTGCACGCTGACCAACCGCGACACCGTGTATTGCTGCCTGCCGCTGCACCACCCGACCGCGATGCTGGTCGCCGCCGGCAGCGCGCTGTGCGGCGGCGCGCGGCTGGCGCTGGCGTCGCGGTTCGCGCCCGACGTGTTCTGGGCGGAGGTCCGGCGCTACGGCGTCACCGTGGTCTTCTACGCCGGCGAGATGTGCCGCTCGCTGGTGCGGGCGCCGTTCGCGATCGGCGAGCAGAACCATCCGGTCCGCCTGTTCGCCGGCTCCGGCATGCGCCCGGATCTCTGGCGCAAGCTGACCGAGCGGTTCGGCTCGGGCGTGCTCGAGTTCTACGCGTCGACCGAGGCGTCGGCCGTGCTCGCCAACGCCTCGGGCGAGAAGATCGGCGCGGTCGGCCGGCCGCTGCCCGGCAGCCCCGAGCTGGCGATCGCGGCCTACGACTTCGACGCCGACGACCTGGTGCGCGACGGCAACGGCCGGGTGACCCGGGCCCGGGTCGATCAGCCCGGCATGCTGATCGCGCGCCTCGACACCGCGCGCGGCATCGCCGATCTCGCGCATATCGCGCCGACCCGGCTGCTGCGCGACGCGCTGGCCCCGGGCGACACCTGGTACGCCAGCGGCGATCTGCTCAAGATCGACGGCGACGGCGACCACTGGTTCGTCGACCGGCACGGCGACATGATCCGGACCACGGGCGGACCGGTCGCCAGCCGCCTGATCGAGGACGCGCTCCACCAGGTCCCGGGCGTCGACGCGTGCGTCGCGATCGGGTTGGCCGACGTCGAGCGCGTCGGCAAGCAGGTCGCCGCGGCCGCGTTCGCGCTCGCGCCCGGCGCCACGCTGGACTTGACCGCGCTCGGCCAGGCGATCGCGACCCTGCCCGACCACGCCCGCCCGCGCCGGCTACGCCGGGTCGAGGCGATCCCGATGACCGACGGCTTCCGCCCGCTCAAGAAGCCGATCCGCGACCTCGGCTTCGGTGACGGTCCCGACGTCTGGGCCTGGGACCCGGCGACCGCGAGCTTGCGCACCACCGCCCGCACCGCCAGTCCGCCGCCGGCGCCGACCCACGACGCCCGGCCCTGACCGCCGCCAGCGCGCGCCGAGCCGTTCGGTCCGCGACCGGGGGTCGGGTGCGAACGAGGCTCGTCTCGTATAGATGAGGAGACGTCCGGAACGTCGAAGCCCCGCTGGGTGAGCAGCGGGGCTTCTTTCGTTCAGTCCCGGGTGAGGGCGGTCAGACTCGAACTGACAACCAGCGGATTAAGAGTCCGATGCTCTACCATTGAGCTACGCCCCCGGAATTACTTACTTCTTAGTCTAGTCTCGGTACCTTTTCAAGTGAGCTCGGGGCGACTCGAACGCCCGACCTACGGGTTCGAAGCCCGGCGCTCTATCCAACTGAGCTACGAGCCCTGGCGAGGCCGGGCGGATAGATAGTGCCGCACGCTGCGATCTGTCAAGCGGCGGCCGAAATGATCGTGCCCGCGGCGGCATGGCGCACCCCTCCGTGGGGTAGCGCCTCTGGGGGTCAGCCCCCAGACAAGCGACCTCACGCACGTCTCCCGGGGGCAAAGTCACCAGGAACACGCGCAGTTTTCAGCCCTTAGGGAGTAAGAACGAGCTTCCAAAAAGCGGTCAGGCCGCATTAGTATTGCCTCGCCTTGCCGGTGAACGGGGATCGCGTCAGCGACCGCCCCAGGTTCACCGACTACCCGAGGGGGACTATCCGTGTTCAGCAAAGACCGCCGCATCAACCTGGTCCTGTCCCTCTTCTTCTTGCTGCTGAGCGCCTGCGGAGGCCTCGGCAGCGGCTGCGGCTGCACGACGCAGCCGTTGCCGGCCGGCGGCCTTCCCAGCGACCAGACCATCGAAGGCGGCGGTCAGATCCGGGTGACCCGGGCCGGCTTCGCCAAGCTCACCTCGGTCATCCCCGCGCTGCTCAACGATCAGCTGTCCGACGGCTTCTGCATCGGGCAGCAGAGCATCCTCGGCGCCAACGTCTGCTACGAGAACCAGGGACCGACCTGCAACCCGGGTTGCCGGGTCAACGTCGCGCTGCAGGAGACCCGCCTGCAGGTCACCAACGCGCAGACGCTCAACGTCTACATACGCGCCAACATCAGCGTGCCGGTCCGCATCGACCCGCCGATCTTCGGCGCGTGCACGATGACGGTCACCGCCAACAACCTGTCGGCGGATCTCGATATCGGCTTCGGCATCAACCCGACCACCGGCGAGATGACGCTCCGGCTGAATCGCATCAACAGCTACGACCTGTCGGGCGTCAGCTACTCGGGCTGCACCGTCATCAGCTTCCTCGCCTCGCTGGTCACCAGCCTGGCCGGCACCATCCTCGGCGAGTTCGTGGTCGACCTGCTGACCCCGACGATCAACGATCTCATCCAGGGCTTCCTGCCCAGCCCGCTCGGCATCGAGGGCATGGTCGACGTCGGCGCGCTGCTCGCGGGCGTGTCGCCCGGCACCGAAGGCTTCATGGAAGCGCGCATGGTCCCAGGCGGATACGTGTCGCTACAGAACAGCGGCATGTCGCTGGGGCTCATCACCGGCCTCAACGCCGACCAGGACCCGACCACCCGCACCGCGCAGCTCGACAGCGAGCCGGCCTACTGCGTCCCGCCGATCCCGGCGCCGGACTTCGCGGCCGCGCCCGCCAGCCTGCCCCGCGTCGCCGGCCGCAACACCTTCACCTTGGCCGCGGCCGAGGAGTTCCTCGGCATGCCCGAGCCGGCCGACGATCTCGTGATCGGCCTGTCGGAGACGATGCTCGACCTCGCCGGTCACCACCTGGTCACCTCGGGCGGCATGTGCCTCGGCGTCGGCACCTCGCTGATCGCCCAGCTCAAGCTCGGCACGATCGGCCTGCTGGTCCCGTCGCTCGGCGAGCTCGGCAAGGGCGACGAGCCGCTCTTGCTGGTCACCCGGCCCCAGCGCGCGCTCGACTTCACGGTCGGCGAGGGCACCGAGGCGTCGCCCGCGTTCACGATCCACATCAAGGAGTTCGAGGTCGACTTCTACGGCTTCATCTACGAGCGCTACACGCGCGCGTTCACGATGTCGCTGGACCTCGACGTCGGCGTGAACCTCGAGTTCGTGCAGATGCCGGGCATGCCGGCCCAGGTCAAGCCAGTCCTGGTCGGCCTGACCTCGTCGAACATCGACATCACGGTGCTCAACAACGAGTTCGTGAAGGAGACCCGCCAGCAGCTCGAGGCGGTGCTGCCGACCGTGTTCGACCTGGCGCTGCCGCTGCTCGGCGACGGCCTCGGGCCGATCGACGTGCCGTCGTTCGCTGGCTTCACGCTCAACAACCTGCGGGTCCAGAAGGTCGTCACCGCCCAGGACGAGTTCGTGGCGATCTACGCGTCGCTGGGCGCGTCGCAGATGATGCGCACCACCGCGGCCGATCAGTATCCGTCGCTCGGCCCGGTGGTCGACCGCCTCGACCAGGGCGTCGGCATGCCGAGCTGGCCGTCCCGGGTCGAGACCCCGATCGCGAGCCTGCGCTCGGTGGTGGTGCCGACCCCGGCCCAGATCCGCGGCGCGCTGATGGGCGAGGCCGGCGGCGCGCTGCCGACCGTGACCATCGAGGTCGCGCACCGCGACGACCACGGCCGCGAGCTCGAGTGGAGCTACAACCTCGACAACGGCCTGTGGCGCCCGTACTCGTCGGCCACGCCGCTGGTGATCGCCGACCGCGCGTTCGCCTGGCAGGGCCACTACACGATCGGCCTGCACGCCCGGGTCAAAGGCGACTACCGGACCACCGCGGTCCAGCGGATCGACCTGCCGGTCACGATCGACTCGATGGGCCCGAAGATCCGCGTCGACGAGGCGCGGCTGACCGACCGCGGCCTGTACGTGCCGGCCACCGACGCGGTGTACGAGGACGGCCTCGAGTGGGCGTTCGGCACGATCACCTCGGACCAGCCGGTCACCGGCTGGCAGCCGTCGCCGACCCTGGCTCGCGCCCAGGTCACCGCGCTCGAGACCGACGGCGAGATCCTGGTCTTCGTCCGCGACCCGAGCGGCAACGTCTCGATGGCGATCGCCCGCAGCAACTTCCACGGCGCGGCCGGCGAGGGCGGCTGCAGCTGCCGCTCGACCGGCGGGCCCGACACCGGCTCGATCCTGCTGCTGATGCTGGTCGCCGGCGTCCTGCTGGGGGCGGGGCGGTCGCGCCGCCCTTTTGCGCGGCGCGCGGTCGTCGCCCTCGGGGCGGTCGCGCACAAGGCTAGCCGGACCGTGCGGGCGGGCGGGCGCCTGGCGCCGATGCTGGCGGTGTGGGCCGGCCTGAGCCTGGCGCTGTCGATGGTCCCGGGCTGCTCGTGCGGCTCGGCCGCTGGCCACGCCTGCGAGCTGTCCGAGGACTGCGACGACCTCGAGTGCCCCGAGGGCCAGATCGCGATCTGCTTCGAGGGCGAGTGCCTGTGCACCGACGACGTGCCGTACGGCAAGATCGGCCTGATGTCCGACGTCGCGGTGGCGCCCAACGCCGACGTGGTGGTGTCGGCCTACGCCCAGAACCACGGCGACCTGGTGGTCGCGCGCTTTGCCGGCGCCGGCCGGATCGCCGACGAGGCCTGGGAGTTCGTCGACGGCGTCCCCGACGGCCCGGTCGCCCTGCCCGAGTCCGATGTGCGCGGCGGCATCCTCGACCCCGGCCCCGACGTCGGCCTCTACACCTCGGTGGCGATCGGCACCGCCGACGTGCCGATGGTCGCGTACCACGACAAGACGACCGGCTCGCTCAAGTTCGCGGCGAAGTCCGGGGGCGCCTGGCAGAACCACGTGGTCGATGCCGGCACCGGCACCATCGCCCCCGAGATCGGCGGCGAGCAGGTCGGGCTCTACAACGCGCTGTCGCTGCGCACCGACGACGGTCGCCCGGCGATCGCGTACCTCGCGATGATCTCGCAGGGCGACGGCCTGGTGGTCGGCGAGGTCCGCTTCGCCCAGGCCACCAGCGCCTTGCCGGCCGGCTCCACCGACTGGCAGGTGACCGTGATCGACATGATGGCGCTGCCGCCGGTCGACCCGCTGAGCCCCGACCCGTACCCGATCCCGGCCGGCATCGGCCTGTTCATCGAGATGGCCCGCGACGCCGCCGGCAACCCGGCGATCGTCTACTACGACCGCCAGGGCGGCAACCTCAAGCTCGCGCGGTGGAGCACGGCCAACAGCCGCTTCGACCTCAGCGTCATTGCCGGCCAGACCGGCGATGACGGCTGGTACCCGTCGATCGCCTTCGACGCCCAGGACGTGGCCCACATCGCCTACCAGGGCGCCGACCACGACGACGTCTTCTATCTCAACACCATGTCGAACACGCGCGAGCTGGTCGACGACGGCTACCGGATCGTCGGCACCACTCCCGAGGGGCTGCCAAAGCCGGAGTTCCACTTCGTCGGCTCCGACACGCAGATCGTGACGACGTCGACCGGGCCGTACGTGATCTACCAGGACTCGACCAGCCACGAGCTGCTGTACGCGAGCAAGCAGGGTGACGACTGGGTCCCGACGCCCCTGGCCGGCAACGAGATGACGTTCCAGGGCGCCTACGGCTTCTATGCGTCCGCGGTCGCCGGCGGCAACGAGGTGGTCGTCTCGACCTGGGTGATCCACCAGCAGCTCGTCGACAACTGGGTCGAGGTGTTCCGGATCCCGCTCGGCACCGGCCGCATCCTGGACTGAGCGCAGGCTCGGAGGCGGCCGGCAGCCCCCGCGGCAGGATCCCGGGTGTGTTGCGGGGCGGCCGCCGCTGTACAGGGGATCCCCGGCCTGTCATGCTTCAGGCCGATGCCGGACAAGGCACACACGAACCGGGCGTACGAGGCGGAGCTGCGGGAGCTGAAGGACAAGCTGCTGCGGATGGCTGGGCTCGTCGAGGAGATGATCGTGCAGGCGACCCGGGCGCTCCTGCTCGGCGACTCTGACCTTGCGCGTCAGACAATCGCGGCCGACGGCGCGGTCAACGCGCTCGAGATCGAGACCGATGAGGCGTGCCTCATCATCTTGGCCAAGCGCCAGCCGCTGGCCTCCGATCTACGCATGATCACGCTGGCCATGAAGATGGTCACCGACCTCGAGCGGATCGGGGACCTGGCGGTCAACATCAGCGAGCGGGTGATCGCGCTGGGCGCGCCCCCGCCCCCGTCGGTCGCCGAGCGGCTGACCCGCATGAGCGAGATCGGCCAGAAGATGATCCGCGACGCGATCGACGGCTTCGTCGCGGGCGACGTCAGCAAGGCGCGGTCGGTGTTCGCGCGCGACCAGTTCGTCGACGACGGCTACCGCGAGCTGACCATGGAGATGCAGGGCGAGATGGTGAAGAGCCGCGACTTCGTCGATCGCGGCATCCACCTGGCCGCCTGCGCCAAGTTCCTGGAGCGCATCGCCGACCACGGCACCAACCTGGCCGAGATGGTGATCTTCCAGGTCGAGGGCAAAGACGTGCGCCACAAGCAGGGCCGCTACGACCTCAAGTAGCGGTCAGGGCAGCAGCATCTCCGCGCCCATGGTCACGAACATGCCGAGCTGACCGGCGCTGCCGACGCCGTTGCCCAGCCAGGCGGTCCCGGCAAACGCGCTGAACGCGCCGACCACGCGCACGTCGTGACCGACCGCGGCGGCGACGCCGCCGCCGAGCTCGAGGCCGAGCGCGGCGCCCGACACGTCGTCCTGGTCGAAGCGGAGCACCCGGGCAAACCCACCCCCGCGCACGAACGGCGCGAACCCGTCCTGCCCGGGCAGCTCGCGGCGCACGCCCAGCGACAGGTCGCCGGCGAAGCCGTCGGTGACCCCGTGGTCGCAGCGCATCGCGTCGGGTGGGACCCGGCCGCAGCCGGCGCCGGGCTGGCCGAAGGTGAAGGCGACCCCGCCGTCGAACCAGTCGCGGTCGGCGAGGCGGTAGAGGTAGCGGCCGCCGACCCGCAGGCCGCCGGGGGTGTGGCCACCGCCGCCGGCGGCGCCCACCTCGGCCGCCAGCGCGACCTGCGGGTCCTGGCCGCTGCGCTCGAGCGGCTGGTCGGTGATCGCGGGCTCGTCGGCATGCGCGGGGGCGACCCCGATCAGGGTGACGCCGAGGACGGCAAGGACGGTCGACCGGATCATCCCCGCAGGGTAGGTGGGACCGGGGTGCGGGGCCATTTTTCGGCCCGGCCCCGGCGTTGAGCACGGCTCGCGAGGGGCATAGAGTGCGCGCCATGCGCAAGACCCTCCTGCTCTCGCTGAGCGCCCTCGCCTTTGCTGGCTGCGCCAAGCCGCGCACCTCGGCGGCGACCCAGCCGTCGCTCGCCGCGTTCGACCCGGCCCAGTCCGATCCCAAGGCGGTCGCGATCGTCGACGCCGCGGTCACCAAGCTCGGCGGCGCCGACAAGTGGACCGGCCTCAAGCAGCTGCGCTTCACGTCCGCGTACAAGCAGGACGGCGTGCTGAAGGCGCGCTTCGAGCACGCCTGGGACCGCTGGAACGGCCGGCACCTGTTCATTTCGCTCGACATGCAGACCGCGGCGGCCGAGCCCGACGACCGCAAGTACCTCGAGGTCCGCCACGACCTGTTCGACCAGGACGCGGCACCGTCGGCCAAGTACGACGGTGGCGCGCTGATGCGGGCCGAGGCCGGCACCCACGCCGACACCGCCACCAAGCACCTGACCCAGGACCTCTACTTCCTGGCGATCGTCCACAAGCTGAAGGATCCGGGCGTGAAGCTCGCGGTCGACAACGCCGAGGTCGTGATCACCGACTCGGAGCTGTGCAAGCCGTCGTGCACCTCGGTCAAGGTCACCTTCGATCCCGCGATCGGGACCGACACCTGGTACGTCAGCTTCAACAACGAGTCCCAGCTGCCCCAGGTGGTCGAGCTGCAGAAGGGCGCCGGCCGCATCGGCTACGAGCTGGCGGGCTGGGTCGATGCCGGCGGGCTCAAGTGGCCCAGCAAGCTGCAGAACATCGGCTACAAGGGCGAGGTCATCGAGCTCACCGACATCGCGGTCGGCGACGTCGACGACGGGCTGTTCGTGCCCAGCGTCGGGCACTGATCGCGCGTCCGAACGCCGGTTGCGCCACGGCGTACACGCGCGGTGGTAGCCTGGCGGACCTCCGGAGGTTCCATGGCCAAGCCCCTGGTCTACAACGCGACCCTGCTCGAGCGCGTCGACGTCACCGACGCGCTCACCCTGTTTCGGGTCATGCCCGACGAGCGTCCGGCGCCAGGGTGGTTCACCCCCGGCCAGTACTGCGTGCTCGGCATGAACAACCCGGCCAAGCCCGAGCTGGGCTCGGTGCGGCGCTCGATGTCGATCGCGTCGGCGCCCGAGGACGATGGCGCGATCGAGTTCTACATCCGCTTCGTCGCGAAGCCGGAGAGCGAGAACCCGCTCACCCACCTCTTGTGGACGCTGAAGGACGGCGACCGCATGTACATGCGGCCGGTCGCGGCGGGCGTGTTCACGGTCAAGGACACCGTCGGCCTCGACGACCCGCGGTTCCGGGTGGCGGTCGCCGCCGGCACCGGCTCGGCGCCGTTCGTGAGCATGGTGCGCAGCGAGCTGCGCCGTGACCCGGCGGCCGATCTGTCGAAGTACGTCATCCTGCACGGCGCGTCGTACCCGTCGGATCTCGGCCACCGCGACGAGCTGCTCGGCATGGCCGCACGCAACGGCCTGCACTACTGGGGCACGGTCAGCCGGCCCAAGGAAGCCCCGGACTGGTCGGGCGACACCGGCCGGGTCGAGAACTACTTCGGCGGGGAGCGGCTGGCCGAGCTCGAGCGCCGGCTCGGGATGACGCCGGGCGGCTTCACCCCGGCGACCGCGGCGGTGTTGATCTGCGGGCTGCAGGGCACGATCGGCACGACCATCACCCACCTGTGCTCGCGCGGCTTCGTGCCCGACCACAAGCGGATGCGCGAGGCGCTGGGCGCCCCGCCCGAGGTGCCGGCCAGCCTGTTCTACGAGCAGTACGACACCGAGCCGGTGATCAACATCAAGGATCCGGCCGTGGTCGATCCGCTCAAGGCCGAGCTCGCGTCGGCGCTCGCCCGCCAGGGTCGCTGACGGTGGCGCCGGTCGCGTTCGTCGCCGGGGCGACCGGGTTCGTCGGGCACGCGGTGGTGACCACGCTGCGCAAACGCGGCGTGCGAACGCTGGCCCACGTGCGGCCGGACTCGTCGAAGCTGGCGGTCTGGCGCGAGCGCTTCGCGCAGGGCGGCGCCGAGATCGACACCACGCCCTGGGAGCAGGGCGCGCTGACCGAGACCCTGCGCGCGCAGGCGGTCACCCACGTGTTCGTGCTGATCGGCACGACCCGGGCGCGGGCGAAGGCCGACGGGGTCGAGGGCGACATCTACGAGGCGATCGACGTGGGCCTGACCCGGCTGCTGGCCGGCGCCGCCGCCGCCGCCGGGACCCGGCCGCGGCTGGTGTACCTGTCGTCGATCGGCGCGTCCGAGCAGGCCGCGTCGGCCTACCTGCGGGCCCGCGGCCGCGCCGAGGCGGCGGTGCGCGCCGCCGGCGTGCCGTGGGTGAGCGCGCGCCCGTCGTTCATCAGCGGGCCCGGCCGGGAGGACGCCCGGCCCGGCGAGCGGATCGCCGCCACCGTCGCCGACGGTGCGCTCGCGCTGGTCGGGTTCCTCGGCGGCCGCCGCGTGCGCGCGAAGTACGCGTCGACCACGCCCGACGCCCTGGCGGTCGCGCTGGTGCGACTCGGCCTCGACGACGCCCGGGACGGCGTCTTCGAGGGCGCCGACCTGCGCTGATCAACGCCTCTCGAGTGCCGGGATGCAGCGGGGTCACTCGAGCGTGACGAGCGCGAAGCGAGGCCAGTACAGGTCGCGCATGCCGGCCGCGGTGAACAGGTCGGCGAAGGTGAAGCTGCTGGCGACGTAGGTCATCGCCAGGCCCGGTGCGGTGAGCTCGGGATGGGCCTTGCCGGCGTAGACGAAGGGACGGGTGCCGCCCGACTCGGCGGGGGTGAAGACGGCGACGGGCGCCGTCCACGGGCCGTCGAGGCGCGGCGCCTCGCGCACCGCGAGGGTGGTCGCACCGAAGCCATGGCTCGCGGTGACCAGCCAGCGCTCGAGCGCCGGGTCGTGGTGCAGCGAGGCCTCGCTGGTACCGTCCGGAAATGCGGTGGCGGGCGCGCCGGTCAGGCCGGCGGCGGCGACCCAGGCGCCGCCGTCCCACCACTCGACGGCGTCGAGCTGACCGGCGCCGAGCGCCGCGACCGGCCAGCGGGCCAGGTAGGTCGGGCGGGTGCTGCCGGTCCCGGTCGCGAGCGCGACCACGTGATCGCCGACCAGCGCGGCGGCGACGCCGACCGTCGCCGGGACGGCCTGCGCCGGTGGCTCGACCAGGCGCACGGTCCAGCCGGCCGGCGCGCCCGCCGGATCGTCGATGATCGCGAGCCGCCAGCCATCGCCGGCGAAGCCGAAGCCCTGTCCGGGTGTCGGACGGAAGACGCCGAGGAAGATCACCAGCCGGCCGTCCGGGAGTCGGACACCCCCGCCAGGCCAGTGCCAGCGGTCGCCGACGCCGGGGAAGAATGGCGCGGGCACCGCGCTGGCGTCAGTCCGCCACACCGGCGCGAAGCTGGCGACCACCGGGTCGCGGCCGTCCTGGATCGCGACCGTGTTGCGAACGATCCGCGCCTCGCTGCGAGTCAGCGCGGCGGAGGTCGCGACGAAGGTATCGCCGAACATCCACAGGATACGGCCGTCGCCGAGGTCGACCGAGTACGCCGCGTCGGCGCCGAGCCAGCGCGGATCGCCGCGGTGGAACAGCGCATCGGCTTCGGGCCACGCGCGCCCGGTCCCGGTGACCGGACCGCGCATGGCGTCGGGCGGCGCCCCGTCTGACCCGGTGCCGTCGATCTGCGGAGCAGCGTCGACGGGGGTGACCGGGGTAGCGTCGTCGGGGTTGCCGCACGCGGCGAAGACCGCGGCAGCGATCAGCGCAAAGCTCCAGCTCCTCATGTGGGGCAGAGATTCACACGCTGGGCCAGCTGCAACACACCGGAATCAAACTCACATTCGCATCTCGGTGCGGCGGCGGGCCGACGATCTGTCCGGTTGTGGACGGTTCTGCACGCCGGCCGCCAGGGCGGGCGCGCGGCACCGGTCAGCAGGCGCGGGTGAACAACCAGACCACGAGCAGCAGCGGCAGTGGCACGCCCAGGACCCAGGCCAGCGCCCAGCCGGCTCGACCCGATTGGCGCTGGCGCACCAGCGCCTTGCTCTCGCCTTCGACGTGGGGAACGAGGATCTCGTACTGCTCGTAGTTTGCTTGGGGTTGCATCTGCATGGGTCGTTCTCCTGCGAGATCGCCTTTGCAGCCGACATGCCACGCACGCTGCGTGCGTTGACGGCAGCTTCGCCGCGCGCAGGGCGACCGTTCGCGACACCCGCGCACATGAGTGCGCTCGGTGGTCAATCCCAGCCCTGGGCCGAGCCGTAGCTACCGGCCGGGGGCTCAGGCTTCGTCGGAGGCGTCGGGGGTCGAGCCGGGCTCGACGGGCGCGACGTGACCGCCGGCGGCGGCGTCCGCTCGAGCGCGCGCAGGAGCTGGTCGACCTCGCCGGCCAGCACGGCGCCGGCATCGCTGTCCGGAATCGCCGCACGGGCCTCGCTGACCAGCGTCCTGGCCCGGGCGCGCTGACCGCCTGCGCGCGCGGCATCGGCGGCGTCGAGCAGCGCGCGGGCGAGGCGCTCGTGCCGGGGCGGCAGCTGCCCGCGATAGCCGGCGATCGCCTGCTCGAACCAGCCCAGCGCGGCGGCGAGGTCGCCGCGGCGGCGCGCGAGCGTGCCGAGGTTGGCCTGCGCGATCGCCAGGTCACCGTGTCCGGCCGCGGCGAAGATGCGCCGAGCCGCCTCGAGCTCGCGGGCCGCGTCGTCGTGCGCGCCGCGATCGAGCGCGACCAGGCCGAGGCTGTTGTGGGTGAGCCCGACCTCGGGGTGATCGGCGCCGAGCGCGCGGCTGCGGATCGCGAGCGCCTCGCGGTAGTGCCGCTCGGCCTGATCCAGCTCGCCGGCGAGCCGCAGCACGCCGGCCAGGTTGTGCAGGTCGCGGCCGACATCGGGGTGGTCGCCGCCGAGCGCGGCGCGATCGATCGCGAGCGCTTGCGCGTGGCGCGCCCGCGCCCCCGCGGGGTCGCCGCGGAGCCGGGCGACGTGGCCGAGCCCCGACAGCGTGCGCGCGACCGCGACGTCGGGGCGATCGCCGGCGAGCGCCTGACGCAGCGCGAGCGCCGTGGCCAGCTCGCGCTCGGCGTCATCGAGCCGGCCCAGGTTCATCGCCAGCAGGCCGGCGCCATTGGCGAGGCGTGCGCGCAGCTCGGGCGGCGCCCCGGCCCGGTCGATCGCGGCGCTGGCCAGCTGTAGCCACTCGTCGGCGGCGCCCAGATCGCGGCGGTCGCCGGCGGCGCCGAGCCGCGCGATCCAGGCCCTGGCCGCGCCGAGATCGTCGTGGCCCCGCTCGGCCGCGACGATCGACGCGCGCGCCGCCCGATCGGCGCCGGCGTAGTCGCCGGCCCGGCGCCGCACCTCGGCCTCGACCAGGTGCGCGCGCGCCAGCGTCGGCGCGTGGCCGGTGGCGGCCGCCGCTCGCACCAGCGCGGCGCCGTGGTCGGGCGCGATCGGCCCGGCGCCCACCAGGCGCGCGCGCACCCCCGCGACCTCGCGCTCGACCGCCGCCACCGCCGCGCGCTGCGCGACCGGCACTGGCGCCAGCAGGGCCAGCGCCGGCGAGCCCGCGCACTCGTCGGGTTCGGTGAGCGCGTCGACCGCGTCGGTGACGTGGGCGACCGCGCCCGGCTCGGTGCGCGCGAGCACGTCCGTGAGCGCGGCCAGCTCGGTCCGTCCGCGCTCGAGGCAGCGCTGGCGCACGTCGAGCAACCCCTCGGACTGGGCCCCGCGCACGCGGGTCGCCTGGCAGATCGTGACGCGCGCGATGCGCCAGCGCGCGGCCCAGGCGGCGAGGCGCTCGGCCGAGACCGCGTCGCCCCCCGCGGCCAGGCGCGCGCGCAGCACCGCCTCCACCGACGAGCTCCACGCCGGCGCGAGCTCGCCGGCGGCCGCGCGACATGGATCGACCGGCGTCACGCCGGGCCGCACCAGCCAGAAGATCGCGACGGCGATCGCGGCGGTCGCGAGCGGCGCCAGCCAGCGCCAGGGCCGGCGCGGCTGCCACGCCAGCGCCGCGACCAGCGCGTCCACCGACGGCCAGCGCGCCGACGGGTCGACCGCCAGTGCCCGCGTCAGGGCCCGCGTGATCGACGCCGGCACCGCGCGGCCGGGCGCGGCCGGTCCGCGCGCGATCGCGGCCGCCAGCTCGGCGAGGTCGCGGCCGTCGAACGGCCGGGTCCCCACCAGCACCTCCCATGCGGTCACCGCGAGGCCGAACTGATCGCTGGCCGCGCTCGCCGGCCCGCCGCGCAGCTGCTCGGGCGCCATGTACGCGGGCGTCCCGATCACCGTGCCGGTGCGGGTGAGCGTCGTCACCAGCGCACCGTCGGGCGGTCGGGCGCGCTCGCCGGGCGCGGTCTGGGCCAGCCCGAAGTCGCCGATCCGCGGCCGATCGTCGGCGCCGACGATCACGTTATCGGGCTTCACGTCGCGGTGGACCAGGCCGGCGGCGTGGGCCGCGGCCAGGCCGTGCCCGACCGCGCGCACCGCGGCGAGGCGGGCGCGCCAGGGCCGCGCCACCGCCCAGGTCCGCAGCGTGGGCCCGTCGACCAGCTCCATCGCCACGAAGACCTGGTCGCCCGCGGTGCCGACATCGTGCACGGCGACGACGTTCGGGTGCTGCAGCCGCGCCATCGACTGCGCCTCGCGCAGCAGGCGATCACGCCCGCCGCCGGCCTCGGGCCGCAGCAGCTTGAGCGCGACCTTGCGGTCGAGCTCGGCGTCGTGGGCGGCGTAGACCACCCCCATCGCGCCGCTGCCCAGCCGACCGAGCACGACGTAGCGATCGACCGCGTCGCCGCGGCGCAGCTCGTCGGTCGCGGGCGCCTCGCTCGGGTCGCGGCCGCGGGCCACCGCCGCGATCAGCGCGCGGCAGGCGGCGCAGCGATCGAGGTGCCCATCGGCCGCCGACAGCTCGTCGCCGCCGAGCCCGCCCTGGATCAGCCGCAGCACCAGACTGTCGTCGAGACACGCCACGCCGCCGTCCAGGATAGCGCGGGGTGGCGCCGGCCGGCCGACGACCGTATCGTCAGCCGGCATGGAGACCCCGCTCGCCGCGGCCTTTCTCGCCGCGCGGTCCGGCGCCACCGCCGGTGGCGGCCTCGCGCCTGACGACGCGGACGATCGCGGCGGGCTCGAGGCGAGCCTCGCCGCCGCGTGCGCCGCCGCCGAGCGCGCCTGGCCGGGCGTCACCGTCGATCGCCTGGCGCTGGCCGCGGCGCTGGGCGCGCTGGCCACGCCGACCGCGGCGGTGCCGATCACCGA
Organism: Kofleriaceae bacterium; assembly: GCA_046597055.1. GTDB lineage: Bacteria > Myxococcota_A > Polyangia > Haliangiales > Haliangiaceae > UBA2376. Next base: position 78,580 of record JBKJLC010000222.1, read on the forward strand.
CGAGGCCGCGGTCGAGCTCGCGCTCGCGCTGGCGTGCGCGCGCGGCGAGCGGGCCGCGCTGCTCGGGTTCGACCGCGCCTACCTCGCGGGCGTGCCAGCCGGGCTCGCGCACATGCGGCTCGACCCCGCGCTGGTCGTCGATCTGGTCCAGGACGTGCGCACCAAGCTCCTGGTCGGCACCGCCGACGCGCCCGCGCGCATCCTCGCGTATGCCGGGCGCGGCACCCTGCGCGGCCTGACCCAGGTGATGGCAGCCCGCGCCGCGCTCGATCATCTGCGCGGACAGCGCCGGCACGACTCCGACGACGAGCTGGCCGTGCTCGCCGCGGCCGGCGACGATCCCGAGCTCGCCTTTCTCAAGGCCCACTACCAGGGCGCGTTCAAGGCCGCGTTCACCGCCGCCGCCGCCGGGCTCGACGCCCGCAGCCGCAACCTGCTGCGCCTGCACCACCTCGACGGCGTCACCCTCGAGCAGCTCGCCGCGATGTACGGCGTCCACCGCGCCACCGCCGTGCGCTGGCTGGCCGAGGTCCGTCGCCGCCTGCTGGCCGGCACCCGCGCCCAGCTGACGACGACGCTGGCGGTGTCGACCGACGAGCTCGACAGCATCATGGCGCTGATCGGCAGCCGACTCGACGCCAGCGTGCGTCGCCTGCTCGGCGCGGTCGGCGAGCCGGGACCCGATCACGGCTGACTACACCCGCCGCGCGACCTTGGCCGCCGGCGCCCGGACCGGGAACGACCAGTCGACCACCTGCCACCCACCGGCGCGGCGCGCGAGCACGTAGGTCTGGCGGGCGCGGGCGCGGCGGCCGCCACCGGCATCGGCGTCGTACTCGATCATCACCCGCGCACGGTCGGCGGTGATACGCGGCGGGCCGACCGCCACCCGCGCGCCGAGCGGGCCGAGGAACGCAGTCAGCGCGGCCTGGACGCGGTCGGCGTCGGAGACCTGCTGGTAGCCGCCACAGGCGGCGGCGGCGGTGGGTGCCGCGACCAGCGCGGCGGTGCCGAGGCCGAAGGACAGGACGAGCGTACGGGCGAGAGAGGTCATCGATAGCTCCTTGGTTCATGACGAGAACGCGGAGCCCGGACGACCGGCGCACGCAGATCGACCTGCCTTTTTCCGGTGTCCCTGAGCCGGCGCTACGCGCCGTGTCGAAGGGCAGCGCTCGGGATTGATCACAAGTAGTCATGTGATCGGAAGCGCTCACCCTTTCGATCACCGGCAGACCTCAGGATTGATCACGACTCGCCAGGTGATCGAAAGCGCTCCGCCTTTTCGTGCTGGATCTCGAGGGCGGACGCGTCACGCCGCGGACGCGGCGAGCAGCTTGCGGAACATCACCATGTCGACCGCGGGCGCGTAGTAGTCCGGCACGCGCGCGGCCTGCGCGTACCCGCACCCGAGGTAGAAGCCCCGGGTCCTCGCGTAGCTGTCCTCGCCGGAGGTCTGGACCAGCAGCAGCCGCTGACCGCGCTCGACGAGCAAGCGCTCGACATGGCGGAGGAGCGCCGCGCCGCGACCGCGCCCCTGGTGGCGCGGCTCGACCGCGATCATGAGCAGCTCGCAGGTGCCGTCGGTGGCTCGCACCGGCTCGACGTACGCCATCGCGACGCGCTCACCGGCGCCGTCCGGCTCGTCGATCAAGCACAGGTGTCCGGCGTCCTGGTGGCCCGCGAAGTAGCCCGCCATCATGCCGTCGGTGATGCTCGTCTCGTCCGCGGCGAACATGCCGGCGGCGACCCCGACCGCGCTCACGAAGCCGGCGTCGTCGGGGGTGGCGAGCCGGATCATCGCGCACCGCGCGCAGGGGTCGGGCGGTCGAGCATCGCCATCATCATGGCAGGATACGTACTACCGGACCGGCGGGGCGGCGTAGCGGCGTAGATCGCCGGGCTCGATCGCGAAGGTGCGGTCATCGATCAGGACGCCGACGGCGAGGCGCACGGCCGGGATGACCAGCGGGCCGCGGCGGACCGGGCGACCGAAGCGGCGGGCCAGGCCGCGATAGGCGTCGGCCGACGCCGCTCGGAAGCCGGTGATCGCGCCGCTGCCGCCGAACGACAGGGCGCGCTCGGCCGCGAGCGCTTGCACCGCGGCGGTCGCCTTGGCGCTGACCACCAGCACCGGCCAGCTCACCGCCGGCAGCGTGGTGACCCGGGTGACGCCGGCGGGCAAGGTCAGGCCGCCGGGGACCACCGCGGCGTCGGCCTTGCCGAGACCGAGCGCCGTGACCGCCGACAGCACGTCGGGCGAGGCCTCGACCCGGAAGAAGTCGGCGGGCAGCTCACCGCCCAGCATCGCCTCCAGCACGAACTCGCGCTCGCGCCCACCCACCGACGGCACCAGGACCTTCTTGCCCGCGAGGCCGAGCAGGCCGGCCGCGCCGGCGGCGCCGCTGCGCGCGACCAGCTCCCAGCCGACCCGGGTGTCGCCACCCCGCACCGCGACCGCGACCACCGCGACCGACGCGGTGGTCGACGCCAGGTAGCTCGCTTCGACCACGGCCACGTCGATGTCGCCCTTGCGCAGCGCCGACGCGAAGTCCCCCGCCCGACCGTAGACCTTGCCGACACCCTGGCCACCTCCGATGTGGGCCGCCAGCCGGTTGGCGAACTCGAGCCGCGCGCCGGCGCCCTCGAACGGCGTCGCCGGCACGAACACGCCGACCCGCACCGGCTCGGCGGCCGCCGCCGCCGCGGCCAGCGCGACCATCACCGCCGCGAGCAGGACGCGGCTCATCGCGCGCCTCCCCAGATCCGCTCCTTGGCCGCGATCCACTCGTCGAGCGGCGCGAACCGCGCACCCTGCTGGCGGGCGCGGCGCCAGGCCTCGAGCGCGCGCGCGCCGTCGCCCTGGCGGTCGCGGACCACGCCCAGGCTGATCAGGGCCTCGGGCAGCTGGGGCGCCAGCCGCTCGAGCGCGGCAGCGGCGCCGGCGAGCTTGCCGTCGGCGACGTCGATCACCACCCCGGCCAGCCTGACCTCGTCCTCGGCGGCGCGGCTCTCGGCCTTGCGCGCGACCGCGAGGTACGTGCGGGCCAGGCCGAGCTTGCCGCCGCGGTAGGCGTCGTCGGCCGCGTGCAGCGCGATGACGCGGGTCGCGGTCGCGAGCAGCTGCTGGGCCGGCCCGGTTGCCTTGCGCTGGAGCGCGGCGAGCTGAACGAGCGCGCGCGCCGCCCGCCGCGGTTGCAGGCCCTCGACGAACGCGATCAGCACCGGCACCGCCTGGGTGTCGGCCGGCGCCGGGAACGGACACGCGACCCGCGCGATCGCCTTGAGTCGGGTCAGCGCGCGCTCGCGGTCGCCGGCGGCGACCGTGGCCAGCGCGAGATCGCAGCGGATCGCGACCTGGACCGCGCCGGTAGTGTCCTCGCCCGCCGCCTCGAGCAGCGCGACCGCGCGCGCCGCCTGACCGTCCCGCAGCGCGGCGAGCCCCGCGGCGTGCCGGGCGGTCGAGCGCGCCTGCTGCCAGCGCGCGGTGGTCTCGCCGCCGAGCTTGCCGGCGATGGGCGCGACCTCGGTCAGCGCCGCGAGCGCCTCGGCGGCACGACCGGCGGCAAGCTCGAGGCTGGCCAGCTCGAGCGCGGCGTCGACCGCGATCGGCTGGCCCTTGCCGGTCGTCAGCCCGCGGGTGAGCGCCGTCCGCGCCGCCGCGAGGTCGCCACGCGCGACCTGGGCCCGCCCCAGCAGGATCCACGTGGCCGGGTCGCCCGACTCGCTGCTGCGCTCGAGCGCCGCGACCGCGGCCGGCGCGTCGCCGCTGGCGAGCTCGACCAGCCCGAGGTTGCGCAGCACCGCCGGGGTCGGCTCGACCGCGGCCGCCCGCACCAGCGCGACCCGCGCCGGCGCCCACTGGCTGTTGGTGATCGACGGCGCCGCCACCGCGAGCAGCGCGCTCGCCAGCAGCGCGCGGGTGCGCGGGCTGGGCGAGGCCGCCAGCGCGACCTCGAGCTCGATCACCGCGCCTGCGGCATCGCCGCTGCGCAGGCGGCCGGCGCCGACCACGGTCCGCAGCTCGCTGTTGCCGCCCAGCGCGGCGACCGCGGGCCCCAGCCGGGTCGCGACCGCGGCGGCCTGGCCGTCGGCGAGCAGCGCCTCGCCCAGCTCGATCCAGTAGCCGGGGTCGTCGCCAGCCTGGGCCGGCGCGCCGATCGCGTCGAGCTCGACCAGCGCCGCCGCCGGGTCCTGACCGAGCCGGAGCACGCGCGCGAGCCGCACCGCGAACCGCCGGCGCCGCGGCTCGAGCGTACGCGCCTTGGTCAGCGACGTCCGCGCCGCCGGCAGGTTGCCGCGGACCGCCTCGGCCTCGCCGACCAGCGCGTGCCCGGCCGCGCTGCGATCCTCGACCGCGCGCAGGTAGCCGCGGGCATGCCGCACCGCCTCGGCCGGGTCGCCGAGCTCGAGCGCGCACTGGCCGCGCACCAGCTCGACCTCCGGCGGCGCCGTGGGCAGCCGCGCGAGCTTGGTCAAGAGCGGCTGGGCCTGGCGACAGTCGACCGCCGCGGTCGCCCAGGCCAGGCCCATGTGCGCGGTCAGCCAGTCGCGGTGGCGAGCGGCGATGCCGCGGTAGAGGTCGCGCGCGCGGGCCGGCTGCCGGGTCCGCAGGTAGGCCTCGGCGAGATCGAGCCGGTGGCGATCGTCGCCGGCCGCGAGCTGCGCCGGGCGCGCGGCGAAGTAGCGCTCGAGCGCGACCGCCGCGTCGGCCCAGCGCTCGGCGTCCGCGTAGTGATGGCCGAGCAGCACGCTCGCCTCGTAGCGACGCGGCGACCGCACCACCACCTTCTCGAGCAGCGGCACGCCCTCGGCCGGCGCACCGGCCAGCACGAGCTGGGTGCCGAGCGCGCTGAGCACGTCGTCGTCGTCGGGCGCCAGCTCGCGGGCCCGACGCATCACCGCGACCCCGAGGGCGTGCTCGCCGAGCGCGGCGTGGACGGCCGCTCGCAGCACGTAGGCCTCGAGCCGGCGTGGGTTGACCGCCAGCGCCTCGTCGAGCGCGCGCGCGGCCGCGCGGTAGTCGCGCGCGGTCAGCGCTTGCCGGCCGTCGGCCACCAGCGCGCCGCTCTCGTCGTCGCCCTGGGTCGGACGTTGCGCGCGCGCCGCCGCTGGGGCCACCGCCAGCACCGTCAGTCCCAGGGCGACCGCCAGCGCCCGGCGAGGCGTGCGGTCAGTAGCGATAGCCGAGGCGCGCATAGACCTCCCTCCCCTCGCCCGGCACGGTCGCGAGCACGGTCGGTGCGCCGGCGTCGTCAGTGCGATCGAAGTCCTCGGCGGCCGGCACCTGTTCGCGCACGCCGAGCAGGTTGCGCACGCCGATCGTGAGATCGAGCTTGCGCAGATCGGGCGCGTACAGCGCCACCCCGACCCCGGCATAGGGGTCGGTCTCGCGCGGCGCGGCGCCGTCCGCGACCCGGACCGGCCGTGGCCCGATCGCGTGGACCTCGGTCGACAGGTGGACCTCGCCCCACAGCCGCGGCGACGACACCCCGAGCACGCCCGACACTGCCGGCGCACCGTAGGCGACGTCGACCGTCATCGGGTCGCCATCGTCGGCGGTGACCTCGGTGATCGCGGCGCCGCCGAAGCCGAACCAGCCGTCGGCGTGGCGGTAGCTCGCCTCGAGCTCGAGGCCGACCGACTCCAGGGTGCCGACGTTCTGGAACTGCAGCTGCTCCATGCCGTCGACGTCGATCGGCTCCTGCTCGACCAGGCCGTCGGCGACCCACGAGAACGCCGACAGCCGCGCGGTGAGCCCGCGCAGCGGCCGGCCCCACATCACCGCCTCGAAGCTGCGGATGGTCTCGGCCTTGATCAGCGGGTTGTTGGTGAAGTCGATCTCGTCCTTGAAGAACGCCTCGAACGCGCTCGGGTTGCGGAAGCCCTCGGAGTAGAGGAGCTTGGCGCCGTAGCGGTCCTTCTTGCTGGCGAACAGCGCGGCCCGCGGCGAGACCCGGTCGTCGAGCAGCGAGTGGCGATCGAAGCGGACCCCGGCGGTGAACGCCAGCCACGGCAGCGGCGCGCCGTCGAGCTCGGCATACACGCCCTCGACGTCGAAGTTGGTCTCGACCTCGACCGGTGGCTCGCCGCTGTTCTCGAGCCAGGCCTGGCTGTCGGTGCGGATCAGCGTCGTCTCGCCGCCGGTGGTGACCCCGAGCCGATCGCCGTCGAGCAGCTCGAGCCGGCCGCGCAGCTCGACGCCGGCCCAGGCCGAGTCGCCGATGTCGGCGAACACCCCGGTGCCATCGGCCAGCGTCAAGAAGTCGCGGAAGCGGTAGCGGTTCAGGTACAGGCGCCCGGTGACCGTGACCCGATCCGACAGCTCGCGGGTGTAGCCGCCTTCGATCATCAACTGGGTGTCGATGTTGCGATTGTCGGGCTCCCCGATGTCCGACGAGTACGGCGCGAACGCCAGCTCACGCTCGCGGCGCACGAACCGCACCTGCGCGAACGCGCCCTCGTACACGCCGACCAGGCCGGCGTTGATCGCCCGCATGCCGTCGGCGTCGATGCCGTCGCCCAGCTCGGGCACGTCGAGGACCTCGCCGCCGCGGCCGGTGGCCGCGACCGAGCCGCGCAGCTGGTGATCGACGTCGCCGGTGGCAAACCCGGCGGCGAACGAGCCCGACGTGAACTGGCCGGCGCCGATGCGCCCCCACGCGCGCGGCGCCTCGGTCGCGCCGCGGGTGACGATGTTGATGATCCCGAAGAACGCGTTGGTGCCGTACACCGACGACACCGGGCCGCGGATGACCTCGACCCGGGCCACGTCGTCGATCGACACCAGCGTGTCCCAGCCGAGCCCGGCGAACTGGTTCCACGGCTCGTTGACGGTGGCGCCGTCGATCAGCACCAGCACGCGGGTGTTGAAGTCGCCCAGCACCTGCAGCCCGCGCACGCCGACCCGCTCGGTCAGCCGGTCGTCGGCGATGAACACGCCGGCGACGCCGCGCAGCGCCTCGGCCACGGTCCGGTAGCCCATGCGGCGCAGCCGATCGCCGCTGACCACGGTCACCGCCGACGCGACGTTGCCGAGCGACTGCTCGCGCTTGGCGGCGCCGACCACCACGTCCTCCTCGGTGCTGGTCGCCGACAGCACCGCGAGGTCGGCGTCCTGGCCGAGCGAGGCCTCCTCGTCCGGCAGCGGCGGCAGGTCCTCGACCTCGACCCGCGGCAGCTCGTCGGCGCGCGCCGGTCCCCCGGTCAGCGCGGTGACCACCACCAGCACCGCCGCCGCCCGCCTCATCGTCCGCCGTCCGCACCGGCCACCCGCAGCGGCTGCTCGCCGGCCACGGGTGGATCGTACTGGCACAGCACGAACGTGATGTCGTCTTGCACCGCGGTGCCTTCGGCGAACTTGTCGATCGCGCCGCGGACCAGCTCGCGCAGCCCCGGCAGCGCGCCGGGATCGGTCGGCACGTCGCGCCCGGCGAAGATGTTGCGCAGCCGGCGATCGCCGAACAGCTTGCCGCTGGGCGCCTGCCGCTCGACCACGCCGTCGGTGAACGCGACGAACAGGTCACCGGGCTGCAGCTGGACCGCGCCGCGCCGGATGTCCTGGCGAACCAGGCGGTCGCCGAGCGGGTTGCCGCTGGCCGCGATGATCATGCTGTCGCCCAGCGTGCGGCCCTGCTTCATGCGCATGACATACGGGAAGTTCTGGCCGGCGTTCGCGTACTGGACCTGGCCGGTCTGCGAGTCGAATACCGCGGCGAACGCGGTCATCAGCAGCGAGTGCTCGCCGACGTTCCGGATCGACGCGTCGATCGACTTGAGCACCTGCTCGGGCGTCAGCAGGCGCTCGTCGACCTCGGCCAGCGCCTCGACCGCGCCGCGCGCGGTGCCGGCCAGGATCGCGGAGTGAACGCCGTGGCCGGTGGCATCGCCGATCACGATCAGCATCCGCCCGCCCGACATCGGCCGGAACGTCCACCAGTCGCCGCCGCAGCTGGTCGCCGGCTCGCAGTAGCCGACGACCTTGAGGTTGCCGTGGTGCACCATCTCGGGCGGCGGCAACATGCTCTGCTGGACCGAGCGCGCGAGATCGAGCTCGCGCTGCATCATCGCCTTCTGGGTCTGCTCGACCATCAGCGCGCCCAGCTGGGTCGCCATCCGGTTGAACTCGCGGGCCAGCACGCCCAGCTCGTCGCGTCGCTTGTCGGGCACCCGCTGATCGAGGCTGCCCTGGGCGATGCGGTGGGCCTGGGTCGCGAGCTGGCGCAGCGGCCGCGCGATGCCGATGCCCTGCAGCGCGGCCAGCACGACCCCGATCGCGAGCAGCGCGGCCGCGACCAGCCACACCGTCTGCATCGATTCGTCGGCGCGGCGCCCGGCCGCGGCCAGGGCCGCCTGCAGCTCGCGATCGAGATCGGCGGTGGTCACGCCCATCCGGAGCTGACCGACCAGCTTGTCGTCGAGCCGGACCGTGGTCGCATAGACCCAGTCGGGGCGCCCGTCGACCACCCGGCGGTGCGCGACCGCGCGATGTTCGGGCGCGTCGCCGGCGGCGCGGGTCTCCGGAAAGTCCTGGAAGTCGACCGCGGGGGCGCCCGGCGTACCGGCGACGGGCTGGCCGGTCTCGGTGCCGACCACCACCCACTGGATCCGCGGGTACTCCCGGATGGTCGAGGCCAGGAGCGGCCCGACCTCGCCGTAGGCCTGCTGCGCCATCGCGATCTTCGAGCCGGCGGCGATGTTGCGCGCGAGCAGCTCGGACTCGCGGACGATCGCGGCCTCGCCGCGCACCCGGCGCACCGCGGCATCGTCGCGCGCCAGGTCCCGGATCGCCGCTTGCCCGAACCAGGCCGAGGCGGCCACCGATGCGGCCACCACGATCGACGTGGTGAGCATCAGCTTGAGGGAAAGCGGTACTCCCGCTCTCTCCGCTGGGGTAACTCCGCCCACGGCCTGAATCCTCGTCGGTGACCGACGCTGGTGTCAACCGTCCCGGCGTCGCGTCTCGGCGTGGCTCCCGTCGCGCCACGGCTCGGCACCGGGGAGCGGTCGCCCGGCTCGCTGCATGCGCGCGACCGCCGCCTCGAACACCCGCACCAGCGGGTCGGACGCCTCGGATCCCTCGAGCAGCTGGAGGGCCCCGGCGATCGCCTCGATGGTCGAGACCATGCCGGGCGCGGGCGCGCGCCGCATCCGGACCGCCGCCGGCACCGGCGCCACCGACAGCACGGGCACCCCGCGCAGGCCGGTCAGCCGCTGGCGCATCCGGCGCGCCTGGGCCCAGGTCGCGTCGAGCACGACCACCGTGGCCGGGGCCGGCACCGGCGCGACCGTCCGCGCCGCGCCCTCGGGAAACAAGAGCCAGGCGCCCGCGCCCAGCGCCAGATCCGCGTGGCGATCGGTCTCGCCGGGGCCGAACAGGTCGCGCAGCTCGCTGTTGGGCAGCGCCAGGTGGGCGAGCCGCCCCGAGTTGCTCGACCGATCGTGCTCGCCGTGGTGGCGCAAGATGACGATCCGGGTCCGGGTCTCGACGCGCGGGATCTCGCCGCACAGGCAGACCTCGCGGCGGAACGTGCAGCGTGGGCACCGGGCCGGATCGAGCACGCGGCCGTGTAGCACGACTCGTCACCGGTCCGGCCGGCGTCCGACCGGCGGACGCCGGCGCCGCTCCCGCCTCGCGGACTCGGCCGCGGACCTCTCGACCGCGACAGCGCTGTCTCGATCGACACCGCAGGTTCGACATCGGCTGTGAGGTGACGCGGGATTGGCTGGTGGCATCGCCGTTGCTTAGGCTCAGCACCATGCGCAGCCTCGCCGCCGCCGCCGCTCTTGCCGCCCTCGTCGCCGGACCCCGCCTTGCCGGCGCCGAGGGCAACTACTTCTCGTTCGGGCTGGGCCCCACCACGGTCGAGGACGAGCTGGCCACCGAGACCGGCACCGACGGCATGCGCCTCCGCATGGCGGTCGGCCACCGGATGGGCAACCTCGCCTTCGAGGGCTTCATCGCGCCCGAGTTCTTCGACGTCGGGTTCACCACCGGCGTCGGCGTCGGCCTCGATGCCCGCTACATCCTGCCGGTGTCGAGCGGCCTCCAGCTCTACGTCCGCGGCAGCGTCAGCCGGCTGTCGACCACGCTCGACGACGGCTACGGCTACGGCGCGCCGCCCGACGGCAGCTCGACCTGGGGCAGCGCCAGCCGCGACTACGCCGGCCGCGGGCTCGGCGGCGGCGTCGGCGTCCAGCTGCGCGGCAAGGTCCGCGCCCTCGGCTTCCTGTACTGGCCGCTGTTCTTCATCCCGGCCGGGCCCAAGGTCAACGCCGCCCTGTTCATGGACCACGGCTACGACTTCTACCGGCTGCACGCGAGCGACGATCGGGGCGGCTCGCTCGACGCCCGGGTCACCCGCCTGACCGTCGGCTTCAACGTCGGCACCGACTTCTGAGCCGGGCTCCCGGCTTGCGCACGCCGCGCGCGCCGCTCACGATGCGCCGGCATGGCGAAGCGCGCGATCGAGCAGCGTGACACCGCGGCGCCCGCCCGCGTCGAGGTGCTGACCACCGCCCGCGACGCGAGCCACCCGGCCGGCCGCATGGTCGTGACGTCGCCGCGCGAGCTCGACGGCATCATCCGCCGCATCCCCGAGGGCCGGGTCCTGACCCTCGGCACCCTGCGCGCCAGCCTCGCGCGCAACCACCGCGCCGACTACACCTGCCCGACCACCACCCCCAGCTTCCTGCGCGTGGTCGCCGACGCCGCCGAAGAAGAGCGCGCCGCGGGCGCCGGCCGCATTGCCCCGTGGTGGCGGGTCGTGCACGACGACGGCGGCCTGTTCGAGCACCTGCCCGGCGGCGTCGCCGCCCAGACCCGGCTCCTCACGGTCGAGTCGATCGACGTCCTGCACATGGGCAAGACCCCGCGGGTCACGCTGGTCGAGCACTTCGCGTGGACGCCGCCACCGCTCGGCCGCAAGACCCGCTGACCCGCGCACGCGCGCCACCGATTGCGCCGATGTGGCATTGGTCACCCACTGCCACCTGCTGTGGGCACCGAG